>NZ_RBZN01000023.1 GCF_003628435.1 Ureibacillus endophyticus
CGTCACAGATAAATTGCGACGAGGATGGTGACAACCACCGCAGGAACAATAATTCATAAGAGATATTTATCAAGAAAGAAAAGAGGTGTCCAAAAAATTATTACTTTTTGGACACCTCCTTAAAATTAATTTTTTAAAAATAGTTCAAAGACATCACTAAAGTCTTCTTTTGTATAGGCATTTGAATGCTCTTTTAGCCATTGGTTTGTAAATTCTGTAATGGCTCTAAACGAATCGGCAGGTGAAGTATGACCATGTCCTGAGGAAGATAAAGTTCTTGTAGCATAATCAAGACTCTCTAACATGTAGTTTCGATACTTATCATTTTCCCTCATTGTTTTCTCAATTGTAATTAAGCTTTTATATAAATCGCGAATTTTGTCCTCATAATTTTTATTGATATCGATGCTTAATGCAGTTTCGCCAATTGTAAATTTAATTTCCACGTCAAGATCAATTGTCCCAGCTGTTTCAAGGGATACATGGCGAATACGGTTATATTTATAATCATAACGTTTCAAAGTACGCTTTTTACTAACAGCAGAATCTCCGTCAACATGGATGAGTGCTAAATTTGTAAAGCAATATTCATCCGCTTTTGTTTTGATTAGAAAGTAAATTCTCTCTCCTTTTTCATGTAAAACATAATCATCTGCCTCTGTTTTATCATAATCAAGCGGGTCTATAACTTTTCCAATATCTGATAGGCCAAGTGCATCTGAAGCAAACTTCTTTAACATTTGCAAGTTCCTCTCCTTCGAATGTATGGTCGTCCCTCATAAGTGTAACATATGCTTAACAATAAACCTTAATTCATGTGAATACAACAATATGCCAGAATAGTTTTAAAACTTTCAGAGTGGCACCCTTAAGTTTTCGAAAATATGTTAAAATAAAGATAGCTTTAATTCTAATACATAGGAGATTAAATATGTCAATTAATACTATTATTTTCGATTTAGATGATACATTATTATGGGACAAAAAAAGTATTAAAACAGCTTTTGAAAAAACATGTGAATATGCAGCAACAAAGTATGACGTGGACCCTGAAAAGTTAGAAGAAGCAGTACGCGTTGAAGCTCGTAAACTTTATGAAGGATATGAAACATACGATTATACTGTATTAATTGGGATTAACCCATTTGAAGGACTTTGGGGAACATTTGATGATCCAACTGATTCCTTCCAAAAAATGAAGGAAATTGTACCGACATATCGTAAAGATGCTTGGACAAATGGTTTAAAAGCTCTTGGTATTGAAGATGCGCAATTTGGTGCGGAATTAGGCGAGCGCTTTGTTGAAGAACGTAAAAAATCACCATTCGTTTATGAAGACACATATAAAGTGCTTGATGAATTAAAAGGTCAATATAAATTAGTATTACTTACAAATGGTGCACCAAGTTTACAAAATCTAAAATTAGAAATTACACCTGAAATCCCACCATATTTTGATCATATTATTATCTCTGGGGACTTTGGTAAAGGGAAGCCAGATGCTAGTCTATTTGAATTTATGATGGAAAAAGCAGGCATTACTGCAGAAGAAGGAATTATGGTAGGGGACAACTTAAATACAGATATTTTAGGTTCATCTCGTATCGGCATGAAAAACGTGTGGATTAACCGAGAAGGTAACAAAAATGAATCACAAGTAACACCAACATATGAAGTAAAATCATTAACGGAATTTAAAGAGTTACTGAAACAGTTATAATTAAAAAAGAGCATGAGACAAAACTAAAAAACCACCATTTTTCACTTTAGAAAAATGGTGGTCTTTTGATATGAAGGACGTTGATTTCCATTCCGTGTGGACGCTTTCCGCGGGCATGGCCTCAACTAATTTTTGCCGACTATGGCCGGCAAAAATGGATTTTCGGCTCATGCTAATCCCGCAGGAGTCTACCACACTCTATTCCAATCAACTTTTCTAAACAGCAAATTTTTATCACTAATATTTCTAAATAAATTTGAAAAACCACTTTTGTCTCAAACACTTTTTCTTTACTCTAAATAATCAAATTTCCGAGCATGTTCAACTTGTCTTCGCGATACTTGTTGCGTTAACATATCTTTCTCAGAAACATGGAAAGATTCAAATTCATCATTTGTTGCAACTTCTTCATTATCATCGTATAAATCCCCGAAGTCATCAAAATCCCCTTCGAAGTCAGAAGGCGTTTCGGACGTACCGTATCTTGCTACGAGTTGGAATGTATCTTCATAATCGTGGATGTCGTCTTTATCGTCACGACCTGAGAATGAATTATCTACTGCCGGGAGTATAACTTGTTCCTCAACAGGACGACCTTTTGGAATATCTTTTGCATCGGTATGTTCAATACAAAAAGATGTATAAGGAATTGCTTCTAATCGTTCATATGGAATATCTTCATGACATACTTCACAAACTCCATATGTACCGTTTTCTATTTTTTCTAATGCGGCATTTACTTTTGCTAGTTCATCTTCATCATGTACTTTCAATGCCATATCTTTTTCACGTTCATAAAGTTCTGTTCCTAAATCGCCTGGATGATTATCAACTGTGGATAATTCATCGACAGAATCACGCAAACTGCCGCGCTCTAAATATTCATCGTCATAATCAGAATCTCGAACTAATGACTCTTTTTGTTCCAGGAGCATCTTCTTTAAATTTGATTTTTGTTGTTCAGTTAAAATGTTGATCACACCCTTTCTTAAAAGTAGTATGAACGAATTGAAGGAAGTTATTATAAATTAAAAATGTGGCATCTGAAAGTAATTTTGAGGCGCATTAATTGTGAGGAAGATGATGACATATTGATGTGATCACCACATGAGCAAAGTATAGAAAAAGGCTGTGCAAATTAGCACAGCCCAATTGTTTAATTATAGGTTAATAGCTTTTACTTCATCGATGTTTTCAAGTTGTGAAACGTAAGCTAAATCTTCAGCTGTTACTTCGTTATCAACTGTAAGCATCATTACTGCAGTACCACCAACTTGGTCACGACCAACTTGCATTGTTGCGATGTTGATTTCTTTTTCAGCAAGTTTTGTTGCTACACGGCCGATTGCACCAGGTTTGTCAGTATTTTTGATGTATAATAAGTGACCTTGTGGAACAACGTCAACTACATAACCTTCAACTTTTACGATACGAGCACCTAAACCGTTTAGTAAAGTACCTGCAACTGTGTGTACTTCATTTTCTGTTTTAATTTCAACAGTAATTAAGTTAGTGAAGCCTTTTGCAGTAGTTGTTTTATGTTCATTGATTTTAACACCAATACGTTCAGATAAGTAACGAGCGTTAACGTCATTTACATGTTCACCATGGTTTTTCTTTAATAAACCTTTTAAAGCATTAGAAGTTAATGGACGAACATCATAGTTTGCAACTTCACCTGCATAAGAAAGGTTGATTTCTTTAACTGGTTCAGTTGTAACTTGTGATAAGAATGCACCTAGTTTTTCAGCTAAATCAAAGAATGGCTCAACTTGTGCAAGTAATTCTTTTGGAATAGATGGCATGTTAACTGGGTTTGTAACAGTACCTGTTTTATAGAATTTAATAATATCGTTTGAAACGTCAACTGCAACAGATTCTTGTGCTTCAATAGTAGATGCACCTAAGTGTGGAGTTGCAATTACTTGTGGTAATGTTAATAATTTGTTATCAGTAGCTGGCTCTTCCACGAATACGTCAAGTGCTGCACCTGCAACTTTACCTTCAACGATTGCATCATATAAATCATCTTCGTTAATGATTCCACCACGAGCACAGTTGATAATACGTACGCCTGGTTTCATCATAGCGAATTTTTCTTTGTTAAATAGGTTACGTGTTTCTGGTAAAAGTGGAGTATGAACTGTGATAAAGTCAGCAGCTTCACAAATTTCTTCAACAGTTGCTTTTGTTACGCCAAGTTCTTTTGCACGTTCTTCAGTTAAGAATGGGTCATATGCCATTACTTCCATACGTTGACCTTTCGCGCGGTAAGCCACTTCAGCACCGATACGACCGAAACCAACAACACCTAAAGTTTTATTTTTAAGTTCAACACCTACATAAGTTTTACGATCCCATACACCATTTTTTAAAGCGTTATAAGCTTGTGGAATATGACGAGCAAGAGAAGTCATCATGGCAATTGTATGTTCTGCAGCAGAGTTTGTGTTACCGTCTGGAGCATTTACTACAATAATACCGTGTTCAGTTGCAGCATTTAAGTCGATGTTATCAACACCAACACCAGCGCGTCCGATTAATTTTAAATTTTTTGCAGCTTGGATGATTTCACGAGTTACTTTAGTTTGGCTACGAACTAGTAATACATCTACATCTTCAATTTTTGCGATTAATTGTTCAGGAGTTAAACCAGTATCAACAATAACGTTTAAATTTAATTCTGTTTCTTGACGTAATGGGAAAATACCATCTTCGCTTAGTGGGTCAGCAATAAATACGTTAATTACATTTGTAGCAGTTTCTAATTTTGTTACCATGATAAAAAACTCTCCTTATTTTATGAATATTTTGATTTCATTTATTTTTGTGGACCAATTGATAAGTGATTTTTATTTGTTTAAGAGACTGTGAATAGAATCTCCTTTTGCAAATAGAATATAAAAGCCTTCCACCTCCCTACATTGTGTAAGGGGCGAAAGGCATTATTATCAATCTTACGCGGTACCACCCTTTTTCGTTGTAGAAAACGTCTTTTTCGTACAACCTCGAAAGTATGCGTAACGTGCATAACACGGATTGGCATACTAATATTTCAGCCAATCTATTCAGGAGTGGAACTATTATCGTAGAAACGCTGATTTTCACCAACCATCAGCTCTCTTAAGATTCTAGAGATAAAGCATGTCTCCGTCATAATATTTTTTCGTTGATTTAATTGATAACATCATAATCCTTATCGTTCAGTTTTGTCAACAGAATTTAAGAAAAAAATTAATTATAGCTATGAAAACGCTTAAATTCGACATGAAATACCGAACGTTTTATTTATATATTTTAGTTAATGTTCGGTTTTTTCATTGTGGATTCTTTTGATAAAAACGGTTCTTAAAGTAAGAAAAAAGCTTATAAAATCAGAATATTATTGCGATTTTAAACTAATTATGTATGAGAAATAATATTTTTATCATTTGACGATTTACTTGAATAAAGCGAATTATTAGAAATTTTGAAATTGCTTTTGATAGTGTCATTTATAGTAGGGAAAGATATAAGAAAATAAAGGTGAAATGATGGGAATTATTGAATAGTATAAATGAATACTCATTCATTGATAGGGGTGGAATAGATGGCATATGAGACAATTAAAGTAGAAATTGCAGATCGTCGTGCAACTTTAACTTTAAACAGACCAGAATCAGCAAATACTTTAAATTTACTGATGATGCAAGAATTGGCGGATTGTTTTGAGTTTTTAAAGGACAATCCTGAAGTTCAAATTTTAGTTATCAAAGGGGAAGGAAAAGTTTTCTCAGCTGGTGGCGATATAAAAATGATGTTAACATCAGCGGATCCAGTAGATTTTGAAATTGTCATGGGCTATTTAAGTCGTATGATGTTGGCATTTTATCAACTTCCAATGGTTACGATTGCCCAGATTCATGGAGCAGCTGCGGGACTAGGCTTTAGTATCGCTCTTGGTTGTGATGTCATTGTGGCAGAAGAAAAAAGTAAATTGGCGATGAATTTTATCGGTGTCGGATTGGTTCCAGATGGTGGGGGACATTTCTTTATGAAAGAAAGAGTCGGTGTTCCAAAGGCTAAGCAAATGATTTGGCAAGGCTCCATTATGGAACCATCAGAAGCTCTTGAAGCGGGATTAATCGATTATATTGCGGAAGAAAATGAAGTGGAAGCCATGGTTGATCAACTAGTTGGGAAGTTTTTATCATCCCCAATTTTAGCTGTATTAGAAACAAAAGCGATTTTACATTCGCAAAAGATCTCAGAACTTCAAAATGTGTTGAAGTTAGAAGCTGAGGCTCAAAAACGAATGAGAAAAACAGAAGACCATCTAGAGGGAATTAAAGCATTTATTGAAAAACGTACTCAACAATTTAAAGGCAAATAGTGGTAGTCGAAGGTGGTGGGTGCATGCCACCTTTTTTTTATGGATTTTGAGATGATGATGAAGACAGATATAGAGTGTCATTTGAAGAAAATAGTTTTTATAAAGACGATGAAGACAAAAATTGATGAGAAAATCGAACAAAACGGTATTCATGAAGCCGATGAAGACGAAAATTGATGAGAAATTAATACAAAACGGTATTCATGAAGCTAATGAATACGAAGATCGGTAAGGAATTCGAACAAAACGGTATTCATGAAGACGATGAATACGAAAATCAGTGAGAAATACGAACGAAACGGTATTCATAGAGACGATGAAGACGGAAATAGGTAAGGAATTCGAACAAAACGGTATTCATGAAGCCAATGAATACGAAAATCGGTGAGAAATTCGAACAAAACAGTATTCATGAAGCCGATGAAGACGAAAATTGATGAGAATTTAATACAAAACGGTATTCATGAAGCTAATGAAGACGGAAATAGGTAAGGAATTCGAACAAAACGGTATTCATAATGCCGATGAGTACAAAATCCAAAAGAAATCACTGCAAAAGCGTATTCACAAAAAAATACTCATCTCAACACAAAAAAGACCAGACAAATATGCCCAGTCTCCCAAATTTAAACATGGAATAAGATTAATTTGCCAGAAGAATTAACAAGTCGATGTGTTTTATCCGCAACACCTTTTTCTTCAATTTGCTTTTGTCCCTCTACTTTAGCTGTTTCATCGTCATTAAAACTCCATACTTCATCGAATAAAACTTCCCCTGTCTTTTCAAAAGCTGTAAAACGATAATTCCCCATTTCAACAACCCCCTTGATGTAGAAAGATAATACAATTATAAGAGATTCATAGCAAATTATCATAAAAAGTGCATCGTGATTTATCGTTAAATAGTAACTCCCGTGGTACAATGAAATTATCGTTTATATAAAGATAATGCAATATGATACAAAGGAGTGTTTTCAATTTGAAAGGAATCACACAACTCCAAGCGGGGGAACCAGTTAGTCAATATTTATTAATCAAACAAGCTATAAAAGGAGTTACAACAGTAGGAAAACCTTTCATGACACTCATCTTACAAGATAAGAGTGGGGATATTGAAGCGAAACTTTGGGATACAAACGAAGAGCATGAAAATATGTATCGCCCAGAAGTGATTGTTCATATTGGCGGTGAGATTCATGATTATCGTGGAAAGAATCAACTTCGAATTAAGCAAATTCGCATTGCTCGCCCAGATGAGGGAATTCAAATAAATGATTTACTACCATCTTCAACAACACCGAAAGAACAACTATATGAGGAGTTAACTCAGTTTTTCTTTGAAATTAAAAATCCAAATATCTCTCGAATTACTAGATTTTTAATGAAGAAGTATCAAGCTGAATTAACTGTTTTCCCAGCAGCGTCAAAAAATCATCATGATTATGCTTCAGGATTATTAGATCATGTTGTATCGATGCTTCGATTAGGCAAATCCATCTGTGACCTTTATCCAACACTAAACCGTGACTTAGTTTATGCAGGCGTTATTTTACATGATATCGGGAAAGTAAAGGAATTAACAGGACCAATCGCAACGTCTTATACTGTTGAAGGAAATCTGTTAGGTCATATTACAATTATGGTAGATGAAATTGCCCAAGCAGCGAAGGAATTAGGGATCGATGGGGAAGAAGTTATGGTTTTAAAACATATCGTACTTTCTCATCACGGGAAAGAAGAATGGGGTAGCCCGAAAAAACCGATGATTCAAGAAGCTGAAATCCTTCATTACATTGACAATATTGACGCGAAAATGAATATGCTAACGAGAGCATTGTCTAAAACAAAACCTGGAGAATATACAGAGAGAATCTTTGCACTTGATAACCGTTCGTTCTATAAACCAACTTTTGAATAATTGTAAAGGGCACCCAATTTATGGGTGTCTTTATTTTATATAAAATCTATTATTTACCAAGTCTAGTAGGTATAATCGAAATTATAAAAGACTAGTAAAGAAAAGAAGTGATCGAGTTTGCGAGATACGATTGATTCGCTTGTAAATGCCGGATTAGCAAAGGTTAATACGTTAAATAAAAGTAAAATAAGCTATTTAATGCTAACGATGTTAGGTGGCATTTTTGTAGGTTTTGGAATTTTATTACTCATTACGATTGGCGGTTTATTAGATCCAGCAGGAAGTCCTTACATGCGGATTATTCAAGGGATTTCCTTTGGAGTTGCCTTAAGTTTTGTCGTAATGGGTGGAGCGGATTTATTTACAGGAAATCATCTTATCATGACCATCAGTACGTTAGAAAAGCGAACGACTTGGACAAATACATGGACAATTTGGATTGCTAGTTTTATTGGGAACCTAATTGGATCCGTGCTATGTGCATTTATGTATTATATGACAGGTCTACATGAAGGAAATATCGCAACATACGTAGATAAATTAGCAGCCGCCAAAATGAACGCTCCATTTATGGAACTTCTGTTTAGAGGGATTCTTTGTAATACTTTAGTTTGTTTAGCGGTTTGGTGTTCTTTTCGCTTAAAAAATGAGTCGGCAAAACTTGGAATGATATTCTGTTGTATTTTTCCATTTATTACATCAGGCTTTGAACATAGTGTAGCGAATATGACTTTGTTATCCATAGCATTAATGATTCCACATGGTGAGCTTGTAACAATAGGTGGATTTTTTGCAAATCTTATACCAGTATCCATAGGGAATATTATTGGTGGTGCGTTAGTGATAGGAGCAGCTTTTTGGTATGGTCAAGAGGATAGAAGAGTTAACTCGTAATGATTCATAATGCCATGTTTCCTGTGTTTAATTGACTTAAATGGTGGAATCGGTGAAAATGATTGAAAAGTAATATAAGGTTTACTATACTAGGACATGCCCTAATGATGGAAAATGGAGGAGATTACGAGTGAATTTACCAAATTGTCCAAAATGTAATTCAGAATATACGTACCAGGATGGAGAGCTTTTAATTTGTCCTGAATGTGCCCATGAGTGGTCAGAAAATGATCAACATGAAGAAGAGGGATTAGTAGTAAAGGATGCAAATGGCAACCTATTAGCAGATGGAGATACTGTGTCTGTCATTAAAGACCTAAAAGTAAAAGGCAGCTCATCTACATTAAAAATCGGAACAAAAGTGAAAAATATCCGATTAGTTGAAGGTGACCACAATATAGATTGTAAAATTGATGGTTTTGGGGCAATGAAATTAAAATCTGAGTTTGTTAAAAAGATTTAATATGAAAAAAGTGCTGTTTAGAAAGGATTTCTTTCTAGACAGCACTTTTATTGTGAAATTATTTGTCTTCTTTTTTATCGTCAGTTTTTGCTTCTTTTGAGTCTTCTTCAGAATCAAGGTAGTTTTTTAATGCATCTTTTAAGTCTTCATCTTTAATTTTGATTTTTGCATCTTTAATTAATTCAGCAACTTTTGCATTCCAATCACCTTTAGTAGAAGCAATTGTTTCTTTGATTTCGTCTTTTTTCTCTTCTAAAGTACCGTAATCTTTCACTTCACGTTTGTCCGTTACTTGGATGATATGGTAACCGAACTCAGTTTGTACTGGTTCGCTGATTTCATTTAATTCAAGAGCGTATGCTGCATCATTGAATTCTTGTACCATAGCACCTACAGTAAACCAACCAAGGTCTCCACCTTTTTCAGCAGTTCCATCAGTTGAATATTCTTTAGCTAATTTTGCGAAGTCGCCACCAGCTTTTAGTTTTTCATAAACAGAACGAGCTGTTTCTTCATCTGCAACTAAAATATGGCGCGCATTTAATTCGTATTTCGCTTGATCATAATATGCTTTAATTTCTTCATCAGTTACTTCTACATCTTTAGTTGCTTTTTCTTGTAGAAGAGAGAAACGGATATTTTGTTTAAACGCTTCTTCTGATAAACCGTTTGCTGCTAGCACAGTTTCGAATTGATCACCATATTGTGATTTTACAGATTCGAATTGCTCTTTTACTTCATCTTCTGATACTTCATAGTTATTTTCTAAAATTTGCTCAATAACTACTTGTTCTAATAGTGCATTACCTGCAAGATTTTTTATTTCATCATAGAATTGATCCTTTGTAATATCACCATAAGTTGATGACACTACAACTTCATCTCCTGAGTTACATGCAGCTAGCAATACTGACGAAGAAAGTGCTATTGCTAATAAAGTTTTTTTCATTGGGTATTTACGCTCCTAACTTCAATTAAAATCCATAGTTACTATAACATAAACGCTTGAAAAACAAAATGGTTTCGGTTGAACAGCCTAGATGTAGGGGTAGCACCTGCATAATATAGATTTTGAAAGGGGGTGTCGTGATGGGTAATAGCTACGGTGGCGGATATGGAAATGGATTTGCGCTATTAGTTGTTCTGTTCATCTTATTAATTATTGTTGGTGCAGCATATATCTACTAATATAAACAAACAGATGAAAAGACTAAGAAGAGCTAAAGGTAATGCCTTTAGCTCTTCTATATTATACCGTTGAGTTTTACTCTATCTGGAATACCCCCAGATTCTAAGCTACATTGCAACTGATACTTCTACATAGAAAGATACTAAAAGAATTGTGATTAAAACATTTATTGTGCGGAATATTTTTGCATGTTTTTCTTCTGGAATTTCTTTTTGAGTAACAAGTGCATAGGTCATTCGATTTATTTGGAATAAATAAAATACAGAGAATAGCACTACAACTAACAGTAGCAAGTCTATTCCTCCCCTCTCTTTACAACAATAAGAATAACAAAAAATGTTAATCAAATACAAGTAAATAGTACCTCAAAACTTAGTAGGTACTAATATTTCATAGCCCTTAGGTGTTTCCTCTATTACGGAGTCCCTCGGAGCAGAAATTAAATCTTTTACATATAATATGTCTATTAAGCAAATACTACAATGATACGATAGTATGATACATAAAAAATGAGTGAATTGCGGGAATAACAAAATAAGAGAAATAACGAATCCGTTAATAAAGATAAAAGGTGCTAATAAAGTAAAAATATAACGATTTTTTGGGATCTCTTTTTTTATTCGCATAATAAGTACTGGAATAATTAAAAAATCCCTGCGAATTCGCAATTTAACGGATTTTCGATAGCCAAATAAAGAAAAATAATGAGTTAGCTTATGCAATGGGTAAAGGAAAATACCCCATATTAAGAAAATCCATAACCAATCATCTTTGTAAAATGAAGGGTGTAATTGGCCGAATAATACAAAGGTGAAGGAGAAGATAATGATGAATATTGTGATGGATACAATCGTAAGCCAAGTAGAGCCATATTCATTTTTCAAATTAATCGTTTTCCAACAATGCACAACTAAGACCCCTTTAAAACTTTAGTGAAGATAGTTTAAATGATAAATTATAAAAATGCTACATTTGTTTTGAAGAATGGGCAATTTTCAAAATAAAAAAGAAAAAGAGTGTATCTCTACACTCATAATCCATTGTTAACATTCAAATTAGTTTTCAATCAATTCTATTAAACTATCTTTTTACAATGAGCTTATCATCTTGTTCTACAAGGGTCTCTTTAAAGTTATTAAAAGATTTCTCGAAAATTTGGATAAAATCTTCCCCGTAAATATTTCGAATAACTGCCATTACGTCTAGAAATTCAGGGAATCGTCCATAAAGTTCTTTTAATGCAAGTGATCCATTAAGAATCGAATGCTCAGTATCATAGTAATGATCGTACATGAGCAAAATTAATTCTTCCCCTTCTTTCGTAAGTTCGACATACGTGTTTCGTTTGTCGTCATCACGTTTAGAAAACTTTAAAAATCCTCGTTCCTCAAGTTTTTTGGAGAAATTAAATGCTGTAGAGACATGCATAACACCGAATCTAGCTACGTCTGAGATTGATGCGCCTTTTAAATGGTAGGCAATCCATAAAATATGATGCTCATTGATGTTCAAGTCATAAGGTTTGATCCACTGTTGCCAATCTTTTTCTACGGCTTTCCAAAGTGCTTTGGATAATTGTGCAATTCTTTGACTATAGAGCATAGCTTCTTTCATCGTGTAACTTTCTTCCGACAAAGCCATCACCATCACCTTCTTCTTTCCTTAACATTAACAATATGAAAATATTATAGCAATAAAAGAAAAAAGTTTAAAGTTAGAAAAATTAAATAATTGAAAAGTGCTTAAAAAATATTATAAATGTGAAAAAAATAATGGTAAAGCGCTATAAAAATTGCGGTTTTTTAGGTAAAAAAGACTAGTGAAATTATTGTTCATTAGACTTCTTATTATTTAGTTCTGATAAATTATTCTCGATTTCGGTGATAGATTTCTGTAAACCTTCTATTTCTTCTTTTAACTTCATTGCGTCCGGTTCAATTTCTTGCTTAAAACTTGAGATACTATCCCTTAAGTCAGTAATTATTTTTGGTATATTATTTTCGACTTCATTTTTTAATGAGAAAGTTGCGTTTTTTAAATTAATTGTTTGCTTTTTTAACTCTAATAAATTTTCTTTCGCCTTTTTAGAATTTTCTAATATATTTGAACGAAGTTGCTCACCTGTTTGAGGTGTAGTAAATAAAACGGCCGCAATCCCTCCGACAATGCCAGTTGATAAGCCAATTAAAAATGTTTTTGCTCGCATTCTGTTCATCTCCTTTTGAATAAAAATGGTTACTATTATTATGATTCTCCTATTGTTATTCATATTAAACCATGAATCGACAAAATTAAATATAATGTAATGACAGAAATATAAGCAAAAAAATAAGGATAGACAAAGCCATAGAGACTTTGTCTATCCTTATTTTAAGCTTGTGATACTGATGTGTTAAATTTAGAGCGTTTTAATAGATTCGTAATAATCGGGTAGATGATAATAAATGTTACAGCATTAAGACCAACTGCTGGTAATACAACGGCCATAAATAAGAAGCTAAATGCTGCACCACCTGGTAACCCTACTAGTAATAATGCCATTGATAAGAAAGTAGTTCCTGAAAGAATAGTTCCTAAACCTACTAGCACTGCACCTACAGCAACCTTTTGTCCTAATTGACGTAAGGCTAAAACAATTACAAAAAATACTATGCCTGTTACAAGTTTATCAATAATGTTTGGCACAAATCCACCAGGGAATGTTGAGAATAAACCAGAAAGTACACCTGTAGTGATTGCTAATAAGAATGTTTCTTTAAAAGTTGGGAACAGTAATATCCCAATAAACATCATTGTTAACATGAAATCTGGTTTCATCCCTTCACCATAACCAGGGATAATTAAATAAAGTGCTGCCCCTACACCGACTAAAAGCGCCATTAAAACAAGATTCTTCGTATTCATTTGCTAACTCTCCTCTACATTTCTATGCTAGTCGCCTCCTAACGTGCAGCTTATTGCCGTTAGCGAAACTTACATTTAATTTTAATGGCAAAACTAATAATTTGCAATATAGTGCAATAGAATAAAAGGGATATGAGATTATTAATAAACTAATAGAAAAATTTCTCCACCTCATAACAAAAACGCAACCAAAAATTTGGCCGCGTTATGTAATCAGTTAGGCATTCAAACTATCTGTAATTTGTGAAGCAACTTGTTGTAACACTTCTGGTGTGAATTCGTTTTGTTTTGTTTCCCATTTGAATTTTAATCCATCTGTTTCATCGTAACGTGGAATGAAGTGTAAGTGATAATGGAAAACAGTTTGCCCTGCAAATGAACCATTATTATTGATTGTATTCATACCAGCTGGATTAAATGCTGATTTGATTGCATTTGCAATTTTTGGAGCAACTGCATATAAATTTTTTGCAACTTCTTCAGGCATTTCAAAAAGGTCTTTCACGTGTTGTTTTGGTACAAGTAATGTATGTCCTTTTGTTAATGGTGCAACATCCATAAAGGCATAGACGTTTTCATCTTCATAGATTTTTACACTTGGAATAGTACCATCAATAATTTTACAAAAAATGCAATCGTTCATTGTTAGCATCCTTTCAAATATATGTTTTCTATTTATTTTAACATATGACAACTGATTCCAATCGCGATTTTTGCTAAAATGTAGAAAGAATAGGAGTGAAGTTAAAAAATGACATTGTTACAGCTAAGCGATGTTACAGGTGGTTATACAAGAAAACCCGTAATTAAAGACCTGAATTTTTCAATTGGTGAAGGTGAGCTAGTCGGTTTAATTGGTCTTAATGGTGCGGGGAAAAGTACAACCATTAAACATATTATTGGTACTCTTTTACCTCAAAAGGGAGAAATCCGTTTAAATGGTGTCACTCTAAGTGAAGATATTGATCAGTACCGTACATCCTTTTCCTATATTCCAGAAACACCAGTACTCTATGACGAATTAACTTTAAAGGAACATTTAGAGTTAACGGCTATGGCGTATGGGATAGATGAACATACATTAAAGTCACGTTCTGAGGCATTATTAAAAGAATTTCGAATGGAAAAACGCCTTAATTGGTTCCCATCCCACTTCTCAAAAGGGATGCGTCAAAAAGTAATGATTATGTGTGCGTTTTTAGTGAATCCAAAATTATATATTATTGACGAGCCGTTTGTGGGACTTGACCCACTTGGTATTCAGTCTTTACTTGATCAGATGGATGAAAAGAAAAAAGATGGTGCTTCCATCTTAATGTCTACGCACATTTTATCCACAGCTGAAAAACATTGTGATCGCATTATTCTGTTGCATGAAGGACGAGTTCGTGCGCAAGGAACAATGGATGATTTACGAAAAAGCTTTAATATGCCAACTGCAACATTAGATGATCTATATATCGCAATGACGAAGGAGCAAGACCATGAATAGTTTGAATGAAGTTTGGTCAACGCGATTTAACCATTATATAAATGAAGTGCAAAAATATATGCGCTTTGTTTTTACTGGGCATTTGGCGATCGTCTTAGTATTCATTGTTGGGGCAGTGGGGTACCAATATAGTGAGTGGTTAAAAGTAGCTCCGGATACGTTTCCGGCAGAATGGATTGTATCCATTATAGTAGGAGTTATTTTAGCATTAAGCCGTCCGGTAACTTTATTCCGTGAACCAGATCAAGTTTATTTATTATCTTTAGAATCTAAAATGACTTTATATTTTAAGAAGGCATTAAATTACACGTTTTGGTCTCAAGTAGGATTAGCTGTAGTCATTTATATCGTGGCAATCCCTTTATTGAAAGCTGTTACTGAATTATCAACTAATCAAATTTGGCTTGGGGTATTGTTTATTGCTGTTTTGAAGTTTTTAAATGTGCAAATTGAATTTAATTACCGCTATGGAAATCGCGGAGAAAATATAGTGATCGACCGCATTACAAGAGCTTTACTTTCTATAATAACAATTCAAACTGCGCTGATAATGAATTATACGATGGCAATCATCTTCGTTGTTTTACTAATTGTATATAACATGGCTCTTAAGAAAAAAGTTTTGAGACAACCGGTTCCTTATGAGCATTTTGTAAAGTTAGAACAAAATCGAATGATGGGTTTTTATCGCTTTGCGAATTATTTTACAGATGTCCCGCATTTAAAGGGATCTATCAAACAACGTAGCTGGTTAAACTTTGTCTATAACATTGTCCCATATGGTAAAAAGAGTACACAAAACTACTTAGTATATAGAACGTTTATCCGTACCGATGACCATTTTTACTTATGGGTTCGTTTAACTTTGATTTCAGGAATTATTGCATTCGTAGTGAATATTCCTGTTGTAACGTGGATTGTAGCTGGGGCATTGGCATTTGCAACAACATTACAATTAAAATATGCCTTGCTATCATCAAAGGATTTCCGAATGGACAGACTGTATCCTGTTAAAGAATCACAAAGAAAAGAAGCGGTACAAAAAGTATTACGTCTATTTATGGTCGTTCAAGCAATCATCGTATTACTATGTTCAGTGGGACAACCACTATTCTTCGTACCAGCGATTATTGTAATAGTCCTAAATGAAATTACATTCAGAGTCTCGAAAGATCCTTCAAAACATGATTATTCTTATTAAAAGCGGAGAACGCTCGCCCAGCTCCGACAACAACTGGAAGAATCGACAAAAGGACGCTTTTTGTCCTTGCAGACGATTCTGAAGTTGTTGAGGAGCTAGCGTTCGCAGCTAGACAATAGAAAAGCGGAGCGCGTTCGTTCAGCCGTGATAGAAACTGGAGACTTCTGACAAGTGTGCTCGCACACGCTGGAGGAAGTTGAAGTTTCCGAACGGCTAACGCGCATAGCTAGACAAATTAAAAGCGGAGAACGCTCGCCCAGCTCCGACAACAACTGGAAGAATCGACAAAAGGACGCTTTTTGTCCTTGCAGACGATTCTGAAGTTGTTGAGGAGCTAGCGTTCGCAGCTAGACAATAGAAAAGCGGAGCGCGTTCGTTCAGCCGTGATAGAAACTGGAGACTTCTGACAAGTGTGCTCGCACACGCTGGAGGAAGTCGAAGTTTCCGAACGGCTAACGCGCATAGCTAGACAAATAGAAAAGCGGAGCGCGTTCGTTCAGCCGTGATAGAAACTGGAGACTTCTGACAAGTGTGCTCGCACACGCTGGAGGAAGTCGAAGTTTCCGAACGGCTAACGCGCATAGCTAGACAAATTAAAAGCGGAGAACGTTTCGCAGCTAGATATTAGAAAAGCGAAGGCGGCTCGTTCAGGCTCGAAACGCACTGGAGACTGCGACAAGAAGGCGCTTTTTGCCTTCGTCGGAGCAGTCGAAGTGACACGAGAGCCTAGCCGCCGTATCTAGACAATAGAAAAGCGGATAACGCTCGCAATCAAAAAAGTGTTTTAAAAGCCACATAGAGCTTTTAAAACACTTTTTTTGTTTATGTGCGCGGTAAGAGCAAATAAGTTTGGATGAAAAGCAAATAAATCTAGTCAAAGAGCAAATAACTCCTAATCAAAAGCAAATAACTCGAGACGAAAAGCAAATAACCCGACCCGCTCCGAAGCTAAACCAACTTAATTCTCCTCTAACAATTTGCCTGAGTAAGTCGTAATGTAACTCGCGGCATTAAATATATTTTGTTTATCCACCCCAGGTATTGCTTCCTGTTTGCTGTAAGCTTCAATAAATTTTTTTGAATTTTTCCATGCTTCAAAGGAGTTTGGCCCTGTCCATTGTGTTAACACGATATAAATATCTGATTTTATTGGACGTAGTAAACGATAGGCAATAAAACCTGGTTCATCCGTAAAAGCAGAGGAGCGGTTCAAAAAGCGTTTTTCAAAAATTGGTCTACCTTCGTCTGTAACAGGTATGTTGTTTAATACAAAATACCCTCTTTGTTCTATTGAATTAATTCCATCAATCACTTCGAACTTACGTGGTGTTGCAAATTTTGTTTTTCCTTCTGTTTCATGTAGGAGAAGGGAATTGCCAGAACCATGTAACACAACCATGTCTTCTTTTTTATGTTTTTTACGAACTTTTTCCATAAAATCTGGGGTTCCAGATGTCAAATAGAGGAACATTTTAAATCCCCTTTCAAAATGAGAATGATTTTAATTTAAAACAGATTAAAATGCTATTTAAATACAAAAAATAATCATAAAAAAAGGTAGTTAACGAACAATTTTATGACATTTGGTGTAGAAAACTATACAATGTCATAGTAACAGTATATATTGGAAAACGGATATCAATGAGAAAATTATCATTTTACTTATTTCAGTATAAAACTCTTTTACTGAATTAAACAAACTTGGGTGTAATATTTTATCAATTTTACCAAGTTACTAAATTGAGGGGAAGGTATAATAATGAAAGCTTTTAATGATACATTATTACGCGCGGCGAGGGGGGAGCGTACAGAATATACTCCTGTATGGTATATGCGTCAAGCAGGTCGATCTCAACCGGAATATCGTAAAATTAAAGAAACATATTCATTAGAAGAAATTACACATCAACCTGAATTATGTGCATATGTAACAAGATTACCTGTCGAAAACTACGATGTAGATGCTGCAATTTTATATAAAGATATTGTCACTCCTCTACCTGGAATCGGCGTTGATGTAAAAATTAAAGCGGGTGTAGGTCCTGTTATTTCTAACCCAATTCGAACTGTTGAAGATGTAGAAAAATTAGGTGAATTTAACGCAAAAGAACATACACCATTCGTCTTAGAGACAATCAAAATTTTAACTGAAGAACAATTAAATGTTCCGCTAATCGGTTTTGCGGGCGCACCTTTCACATTAGCTAGCTATATGATTGAAGGTGGACCATCACGCAATTACAACAAAACCAAATCATTTATGGTATCAGAGCCAAAAGCTTGGTTTGCATTAATGGACAA
Source organism: Ureibacillus endophyticus (assembly GCF_003628435.1). Classification (GTDB taxonomy): domain Bacteria; phylum Bacillota; class Bacilli; order Bacillales_A; family Planococcaceae; genus Ureibacillus; species Ureibacillus endophyticus. The sequence continues at coordinate 18,455 of NZ_RBZN01000023.1, forward strand.
ATTAGCGGATATGATTATTGCAGACGTTACTGCACAAATTGAAGCTGGTGCGAAAGCAATTCAAGTATTTGATTCTTGGGTAGGTGCTCTAAACGTAGAAGATTACCGCATCTTCATTAAACCGGTAATGACAAGAATTTTTGCAGAACTTCGTAAAGAAAATGTTCCCCTTATTCAATTTGGTGTTGGTGCAAGTCATTTAGTAAACGAATGGAATGACCTTCCGATTGATGTTGTTGGACTTGATTGGCGTATGCCGATTCGCAAAGCGCGCGAATTAGGTGTAAATAAAGCTGTGCAAGGAAATCTAGATCCATCGTTGTTACTTGCAGATTGGTCTGTTATTGAGCAACGTACAAAAGATATTATCGATCAAGGATTAGAAGTTCCAGGTCACATCTTTAACTTGGGCCATGGTGTTTTCCCAGAAGTAAACCCAGATGTATTAAAACGATTAACAACTTTAATTCATGAGTATAGTCGTGAACAAGTAACTAAACTATAGTAAGTAGAATCATCCAGTAGAAAAACTTTTGAGGTGAAAAAATGAAACCTGTACGTGGGCTACTTGTAATGGCATATGGAACGCCATACAAAGAAGAAGATATTGAAAGATATTACACACATATTCGTCATGGGCGTAAACCTTCTGAGGAACATTTAGAAGATTTGAAAAGCCGATATAAAGCAATTGGTGGTATTTCCCCTTTAGCAAAAATGACACAAAAGCAAGCTGAAACCCTTGAAAAGCGTTTAAATGAAGTTCAAAGTGAAGTGGAATACAAACTTTACGTTGGTTTAAAACATATTGAACCATTTATTGAAGATGCAGTTGAAGCAATGGTGAAAGATGGAATTGAAGAAGCGGTTACGATTGTACTTGCTCCTCACTTCTCAACATTTTCCATTAAATCATACAATGGTCGCGTAAAAGAGGCTGCAGAAAAACTAGGAAGCAATATGAAAATTACTTCGGTTGAGTCATGGTATAATGAACCGAAATTTATTGAGTACTGGAAGCTAGCAATTAATGCCGAATTCGATAAAATGAGCGAAGAAGAACGTGAAAAGGCATGTTTAATCGTTTCGAATCACTCATTACCAGAGAAGATTAAACAAGCAGGAGATCCGTACGAAGATCAATTAATTGAAACTGCGCGTTTAATTCAAGAAGCAACGGGTATTGAAAATGTCGAGGTGGGTTGGCAATCTGCTGGACAAACACCTGAACCTTGGCTTGGGCCAGATGTACAAGATTTAACGCGTGAACTTTACGAAAAGAAAGGTTTCCGCTCTTTTGTATATGCACCTGTTGGATTTGTAACAGAGCATTTAGAAGTACTTTATGACAATGATTATGAATGTAAGATAGTATGTGAAGAGCTTGGTGCGACTTATAGACGTCCTCCAATGCCTAATACGCATCCTTTGTTCATTGATGCAATGATTGATGCAATTTATAATAAATTAGCGAAATAATATAGGAAGTGTGATGAGGGTGACTTTAGGTAGACGAAAGGTTGCAATTATTGGTGGTGGAATCACTGGATTAACTGCAGCATTCTATTTACAAAAGGAAGCACAACAGAATAATTTGCCTATAGATGTTGTATTAATAGAATCATCTTTACGTTTAGGGGGTAAAATCCATACGTTAAGAAAAGATGGATTTATTATCGAACGTGGCCCTGAATCTTTTTTAGATTACAACAACAGCGTGCGAGAATTAGCGGCAGAACTAGGCATCGAGCACGAGATGGTTACGAACAATCAAGGGCGAACTTATGTTGTAGTAGGAAGTGAACTAAATCCTATTCCCAGCTTATTAACATACCAAGGATCACTTAAAGTCTCCTCATTTATCACTTCTGGATTATTCTCTCTTAGTGGTAAATTGCGGGCAGTAGGAGATTTATTATTGCCTAAAACACGGGATGATGAAGATGAACCAATTGGGGATTTCTTTAGACGTAGGTTTGGTAAAGAAGTTGTAGAAAACCTAGTCGAACCATTATTGGCAGGTACTTTTGCTGGTGATATTGACCACTTAAGTATTCAATCGATGTTCCCTCAATTTTATCAATTGGAGAAAGAGCATCGAAGCCTAATACTTGGCATGAAGAAATCATCACATCAGCCAAATTCACAAAATGAATCCTATCAAACCTTTAAAAATGGTCTAGAAACGCTAATAGAATCTATCGAGTCTAGCTTATCACCAACATCCATTTTAAAGGGTGTGAAAGTGGAGTCGATTGATAAATCAAAAGATGGTACGGTTCAAATTTATTTCAATAACATTCCACCGTTAAAATGTGATGCTGTTATAATGACAACACCTTTTAACGTTACGAAAAGTATATTTAATACTTATGGTTTACTAGAAGATTTACCAAATATGGACTATGCCACAATTGCAACAGTTAACATGGCATTTAAACAGGATGAATTAAAGAAATATAAAGATTCAATGAACTTCTTTGTCTCGAGAAATAGCAATTTATCCATTACTACTTGCACATGGACTAACCACAAATGGAATAATGTCGCACCGGAAGGCTATGATTTGTTACGTGTTTATATCGGTCGCGTAGGTGATGAGGCCATTGTAGAGTTGTCTGATAGTGATATTGAAAAAACCGTATTGCAGGATTTGAAAACGGCAATAGGTATAACGGAACAACCATTATTTACTGTTGTTACACGTTGGAAACAATCGATGCCACAATATACGGTTGGGCATGAAAAGCGAATAGAAATGATAAAAGAGCAATTGCATATGGAATTTCCAAATGTAAAGTTAGTAGGTAGCTCATATGAAGGAATTAGTGTTCCCGATTGTGTTTCTCAAGGGAAAGAAGCTGCACTTGAAATGCTAAAGGAAATGTTTCAACTTCAGTTAACATAATATAGCTGCTTCAAGGGAGGTATCCAAAAAGTTTTTACTTTTAGGATACCTCTTTTCTTTCTTGATAAATAACTCTTTTGAATTAGTGCTCCTGCGGTGGTCGCAAGGAGGTGTCTCAAAATGACTTTTCAGACACCCCCTTGTCGAATTTATTTCATTCAAACTTCACAAATGTAAAGTAATATATTTCTAGAGGTGATGGACATGATGAAAGATGCAAGGCTCTCGTTCATGCTTTTATTTCTTTTCTTTTTAGCAGGTTGTAATGAGCAAGCATTTACGAAGATTAATCCACATCAATCTTTCGTAGCGTCAGTCAATATTTTAGAACCATCAATCCTCTTCTATGATGGAACAGAGGAAATCGCTAAATGGGAATTTGATAAAGCATATACTGGTGCATCCCTCATAAAAAAGGACCGAATCTTACTATATGGTCATCAATTAGATGAGGCAGATCTTTACGAATTGTCTTCCGGAAGAAAAATTCAAACCATAAAGACTGGTATTGGCACCACGAACGCTTATTATGATGAAGAACAGGAAAAAATCTATTTAACAAATAGCAAAACAAATTCCATATATAGCTACGACGATCAAGGGAAAATGTTGAAAGAGCTAAAATTAAGAAATTATCCGATGTCCATGACTTCTTATGATGGAAAATTATATGTTGTCAATTACAAAGATACTATCCTATCTGTTATTGATATGGATACCTTTGTAGTAGAAGCGGAGTGGGAAATTGAAAAGTCTTCTAATGGCATTATTATTATCCCAGAAGAGGGAGTAGCTTGGGTTGGTGGACATGGAGAAGGAAGTAAATCAAATCAAGCAATAGATGTTTACAATTTACAATCAGGTGAACTACAAAGTGAAATTAACGTTTCCTTAATGCCAGTTGGTTTTTCTCGAAATGATGATACAATTTTTGTTGTAAATCACGGATCGAATGAATTATTTGCATTTAATCTCCAAGGTGACAGGCTTTGGAATATTGAAGTAGGCGCAAATCCCTTTGTTGTGACGACTTATAAAAATTACCAAGTTGTTGCGGGATACGATGATCACAAACTTTATTTTATTGAAGATCAAAAAATTCAAAAGGCGATTGAGACAAATCAAGGGCCATTTCAGTTATTAGTGAGGGAGGTCGTGAAGTGACTACAGTGTTAATCGTAGATGATGAATTAGAAATGCGCAATTTAATAGAAGTCATGTTATCAAATTCAAACATTAACACATTCGCGGTTTCTAATGGTGAAGAGGCTTATCAATATATTAATCAATATGATATTGATCTCATTTTGTTAGATGTAATGATGCCAGGAGAAGATGGTTTTACAGTATGCAAAAGAATTAGGGAAATTTCTTCTATCCCAATTATCTTTTTAACAGCTCGAGATGCCAATGAAGATAAAGTAAAAGGATTAACAATTGGCGGTGATGACTATATGGTTAAACCTTTTACAGCCAGTGAGTTAGTTGCGCGCATCCATGCAGTTTTACGAAGAACAGGAAATCATATTGAACCTACTAATTATAAATACATCCAATATGGACTCATTAAATTAGACGAAATTGCTAGAAAAGTATATGTTGGCAGCGAGAACGTGCCATTAACTTTAAAAGAATACGAATTGCTCCATTTATTTATGTTAAATCCCAAAACCGTTTACTCCCGGGAACAATTGTTAGAGCGTATTTGGGATATCGATTATGCAGGTGGGACAAGAACTGTAGATACACATATTAAAACATTAAGGCTAAAGTTAGCGAAACATTCGAAGGAAGCAAGCGAATATGTCCAAACGGTTTGGGGTATTGGATATCGCTTTGAGAAAAACAAATGAAAAAGCTCTCTACTAAAATTTGGGGTTTAATCGTTTTATTTCTGCTCGTTACCATTACATTCATGTATGTATTAACGGAATATTTATACGAACAACTATATGTTGAAGATACTGAAACAACGATGATTGAAGTTGGTGAAAAGCTGCTTACAAAATATAAAGGTGGTAAAGTAACAGATCAATTCATTGAAGAGGTTGAAGAGTTTAATACATATTCCAATTTTGATGTGTTTGCAGTTCGTAATCCGAGAGAATTAAGTGCATGTGTTCCGTTTGAAATCGACTATGATGCCTTAATTGGTCCGAATGAACGTAAAGAATTGTTACTTGGTAATGCTGTTACCAAAATAGGATATGAAGAACGATTTGAACGTCAAATCATTTCGGTAATTATGCCTTTAACCGATCAAAATCGATTAGAAGGTATCATTTATCTGTATTATCCATTAGCTAAGATTAGTGAACTCGCAAATAAAGATGTGTTTATGATTATTGGATGTGCCATCATTTTTTCAGCACTGTTAGGATTTTTTGTTTATGAAGGAATTCGTCATATCATGCGACCTTTGAATGATTTGCAACAGGCTGTAGAAAAAATGTCTGATGGTCATTACGAAACCCGTGTTACTGTTACTTCAAAGGATGAAATTGGGAAACTTTCTGAAGCATTTAATGAAATGGCGGCAAGCATTGAACGGGAAGATGAAGCACAAAAAAACTTTTTAGCAACGGTATCCCATGAATTGCGAACGCCCATTAGCTATATGAAAGGATATAGTGAAGCGATTCTCCAAAATTTCATTGATGGAAAAGAGAAAGAAGAAGCCATTTCACTAATAGCTCGGGAAGCTAATCGAATGGAAAGGCTAACGAATGAATTACTGGAATTAGCAAGAACGTCTAACGAACAAAAATTTGAATTGTACCCGATTGTGTTAGCTGAAACAATACGTGATGCGATTAGCTTGTTAGAGCAAAAATCAGTAGAAAAAAATATTGAAATCACTACTTCCTTTGATGAAGAAATCATTGTTGAAGGTCATGAAGAAAAGTTGAAACAGATTTTTATTAATACAATTGAAAATGCAATTCGTTATTCTAATAATGATTCAACGATTTCCATTTTGACTAAAATAGTGAAGGGCAATGCCATCATTGAAATTATTGATAGAGGCATTGGAATTCCTGAAAAAGATTTACCTCATATAACAGAACGTTTTTATCGAGTAAATAAAGCGAGAAGTCGTTCTGATGGGGGAAGTGGTTTAGGTTTATCAATTGTTGATCAGCTCGTTAAGCAACATCAAGGAAGTATCAAAATAAAAAGTGAATTAGGGAAAGGTACAACTGTATCAATTTCAATCCCACTGATGGAGGAATAGAACATGAAAAAATGGTTATTTAGTATGGTTGCAGTACCTGTATTATTAATGGGATGCTCATCAAACGACAAAGAAGTCGATACAAATGATGAACCGGTAGACGTAGAAGCGCTCGAGGTAAAAGTGCATATTTTAACACCTGAAGAAGTAGCGGTAAATGAACCAGTAGAACTTGCTGCACATGTTACACAAAATAATGAAAATGTGGATGATGCAGAATCTGTTAAGTTTGAAGTATGGGAATCAGGATATCGAGATAATGGTCAAATGATAGATGGTAAACTAGATGGTGATGGTGTTTATAAAGCAGAAATTACCTTTGACCATGATGGTGTGTACTATATGTTTGCACATACAACAGCAAGAGGTTTACACGTGATGCCAAAACAGCAACTGATTGTTGGAAACCCTGATATGAGTAAAGTAAAAGAAGATAATAGCAGTGACTCAATGGAAATGGAAATGGACCATGATACAACAGAGGAACATGGTGAAACAGAACATAGTAGTACAGAAGAACAACACAATCATTAAAAAATACCCCCACAAGTGAGCGATTCTTGTGGGGGTTAATTATTTAAGCGATTTACTTTTAGGTTCAAAAACAAATAGGGATTTACATTAATATAAGCGATTTATTAAAGAGTATTACATTTGTCGCAAGTGCTGCTGTAGCATTCGCTTTGTTCTTCGATTTTTTCACCACACTGTACGCAAACTTTATCTGGTAAGTTTTTGAAAAATTCAACAACGTTTTCTAACATAATATTCTCCTCCTTTTTGGACAATCTGTTATATCACTGTTTTCTTATTTAGAATTGTACTATAACAGTTTGCGTTAGTCAACACCAATTTCAAAAAATAATGTAAAATAAAAAATGAAAAATTAAGGGAGTGAAAAACATGTATTTTATTGATAATAAAGGAATTACAGACCCACGCATTAACTTAGCGATTGAAGAATACGTATTAAAACACATGGATATTGAAAAAGATGATTACCTTCTGTTCTATATCAACCAGCCATCCATCATTATTGGAAAGAATCAAAATACAATTGAAGAAATTAACACAGATTATGTTGAAGATAAGGGAATCATTGTCGTGCGCCGTTTATCTGGTGGCGGAGCAGTATATCATGACTTGAACAATTTAAACTTCAGCTTTTTAACAAAGGATGATGGGGACAGTTTTCATAACTATAAAAAATTCACACAGCCTGTAGTAGATGCATTGAAAAAACTTGGTGTGGATGCGGAATTGTCAGGAAGAAATGATATTTTAGCAGAAGGACGCAAAGTTTCTGGAAATGCACAATATGCAACAAGAGGACGTATGTTCAGTCACGGAACATTATTGTTCAAGACAGACATTGATGCGGTTGCCTCTGCATTAAAAGTGAAAAAGGATAAAATAGAATCAAAGGGAATTAAGTCTGTACGTTCTCGTGTTGGAAATATCTCAGATTTCTTAAAGGAACCAATGACTGTAGAAGAGTTTCGTATGGAAATTTTAAAATCGATTTTCGGTGGCGAGGAAAATATTCAATATTATGAATTAACCGAAGAAGATTGGGAGAAAATCTATACACTTTCTAAGGAACGTTACCAAACTTGGGAATGGAACTACGGAAAATCACCACGCTTCAATATTCAAAAAACACACCGCTTCCCATCTGGTGGAATTGATATTCGCTTAGAAGTAAATAAAGGCATTATTGAAGAAGCAAAGATTTTCGGAGATTTCTTTGGTGTTGGAGATGTAGAAGAAATTGAAAAACTTCTAATCGGTGTAAGATATGATCGAAGCGAAATTGCAAAAGCCATTGAGGAAGTAGACATTCCACATTACTTTGGTGGAATTACGAAAGAGGATTTCTTACAGTTGATATATTAATATTTATTGGTTTAGAGCACGGCGCAGCTACTTAAGTACATAAAGATTTTTGTAATTGTTGCTTTGCTTTCGTGGAGAAAAAACAACCCTCTCAAATGTGATAGCTATTTTGTGTTTTTCGAAATCGCTATCGGACTAATAAAGTTTTTTTACACCTGCCGCTTACGCTAACTGCGCAGAAAAAGGCATCGCCTCAATCATGTGAGACGATGCCTTTTTTGGTACAATTAAATTATATTAAATTAAATAAAACATAACCCTTAAAGATTAGGAAGTTGGAGGAGGGATGTATTGTGGAGAAGCATCGAATTTTTATTGTTGAGGATGATGTGAAGATAGCTTCACTTTTAGCGGATACGTTGAGGAAGTACCAGTATGATGTGGAAATTGTACAAAACTTTGAGGAGATTGTTGAAGAGTGTTTAGCGTTTAATCCTCATATTGTGTTGCTTGATATAAATTTACCATCCTATGACGGATACTATTGGTGTCGTCAGTTAAGACAGCATACTAAATGTCCGATTATTTTTATTTCTGCTCGTTCCGGGGAAATGGACCAGATTTTTGCGCTGGAAAACGGTGGTGATGATTTTATTACTAAGCCGTTTAACTATGAGATTGTTCTAGCCAAAATTAAAAGCCATCTAAGACGTACTTATGGTGAATATTCAGCGAGGCAGGAAGAACGAACAGTGAAGCTTGGGCAACTTACTCTTTATTTGGAACGAATGGAATTGGTCATAAAAGATGAGGTAATTCCTCTCCAAAAGAAAGAGTGTATTATTTTGGATTTATTAATGGGACAAGCACCTAAAGTTGTAACACGTGAAAAACTGTTGGAAGAGCTTTGGGACGATCAAGCATTCGTTGATGAAAATACATTGAATGTAAATATGACGAGGGTACGAAAAAAATTAGTAGATTATGGCGTGCAGTCAGTTATTGAGACAGTGCGCGGTGCAGGATATCGATTTGTTTTAAGCGCGGAGGAAATGTAGATGGGATTGAAAATATTTATAAAGGAACATCTATCATTTATAATTTTTGAAATTATCCTCGTGCTATTTATTCTCCTCTTATTTTATTTAGATGGATTTAGAAACATTGATACAGCTATTTATACTATATCGATTAGTCTTATACTGATCATTTCGTTTTTAGGAGTGCGCTATTTTTTAAGACAAAGTTATTTGAATAAGATTACGCAATTGCCAACATCAATGGAAGATGCTTTGCAAAAAAATGCCAAGACCGTTGAATATATTGAAACAGAACGTTATTTACATGAGTTGTACCGAGTATATCAACAAGAAGTACAAGCTTTGTATGCAACGCAAAATCGCCAAGATAAGTTTTTAAATCAATGGATCCATCAAATGAAGACACCTGTTGCCGTACTGGAATTATTATTACAAGAAGAAGGACCACTTGATCCGACAAGTGTACAAGAAGAAGTGGATCGAATTAAAAGAGGTCTAGAAATTGTATTAATGAATGCGCGTCTTGAAAAATTTGAAGAAGATATGCAAGTGGAACAGGTATCATTAAAGGATATTGTGACCGCAACAATAAATGAAAATAAACGTTTATTTATTACAAATCGTGTGTTTCCACAAATTGATATTGACCAAAGTATTGTTGTCGCTAGTGATTCAAAATGGTTGAAATTTGTATTAGGCCAATTTATTACAAACGCAGTAAAGTATACGTTTGAACCGAATAAAAAAATCTATGTTGAAGCAAAACACACAGATTCCCATATCCAATTAATTGTTCAAGATGAAGGAATTGGAATCCCAAAATCCGATTTAACAAGAGTAACAAAAGCATTTTTTACTGGTGAAAATGGACGGAAAACTGGGGAATCAACAGGTATGGGGTTGTACCTAGCGAAGGAAATTTGTGAAAAGCTTGGACATGAATTAACGATTGAATCAGAAGTTGGGGTAGGGACAACGATTACACTTACATTTTAGAAGAGGGAGTACATATGCCAATACTACAAGTAAAAGATGTAACCAAAGTATATGAAGGAAAAGTAACGAATCGTGCAATCAATCAACTTAGTTTTGAGGTTGCAAAGGGTGAGTTCCTTGCGGTAATGGGTCCTTCTGGTAGTGGTAAAACAACGCTATTAAATTTAATTTCTACAATTGATAAACCAACATCTGGTGAAATCATATTTAACTACATAAAACCACAGAATTTAAATAAAACAGAACTTGCCTTTTTTAGAAGAAGAGAATTAGGTTTTATTTTTCAAGATTTCAACTTACTCCCGATGTTAACAGTTGAGGAAAATATCGTTTTACCATTAACGTTGGACAATCAACCCGTTGAAGTAATGGAAGAGCGATTAAATACATTAGTAGAAAGTTTAGATTTGAAATCATTTTTATATAAAAGACCGAATGAAATTTCAGGGGGACAAGCACAAAGAGTAGCTATTGCTCGTGCACTAATACATCGACCAACAATTATATTAGCCGATGAGCCAACAGGAAATTTAGATTCAAATAATTCCCGTGAAGTACTTGAATTGTTAAGCAAAATTAATAAAGAAAGAAAAACAACAATTGTAATGGTAACCCATGATCCGATAGCAGCCAGTTTTTGTGACCGTGTGTTATTTATTAAAGACGGTGAGTTTTTTAACGAAATTTATCGGGATGACAGACGCCAAACATTCTTCCAACGCATTCTAAATGTACTTAGTCTTTTAGGAGGGGGACAAGTAGGTGACCTTTCATCAATTCGCTTACCGTAACGTCATTCGCAATCTTCGCATCTATGCGGCGTTCTTTATGGCTAGCTTTTTTTCTGTTTTTGTTTTCTTTATTTATTCAATGCTCATGTTTCACCCAAAAATTGACCGTGGCTTTTTAGGCAATGTACCAATACTTTGGATGGTTGTTGCAGAAATCATATTAGTTTTATTTACATGGTTTTTCATCTTTTACTCCATGAAAGCTTTTTTGGAAGCAAGGTCAAAAGAGTTCGGTATATTGTTACATTTAGGAATGGAACGAAGACAGCTTAGTAAGCTTGTCTTTTTAGAAACAATCATTATCGGTGTCATGTCCATTGTGTTAGGAATCATATTTGGTTACTCATTTTCAAAATTTTTCTTTATGATTGTTCGAGAAATTTTAATGCTAGATGAATTGCCTCTCTACCTTTCATGGGAACCATTTGTTTTAACTTTCGCTGTTTATTTAAGCGCATTTATCGTCATTTCAATGGTTAGTGTCCACTTCTCTCCGCAGAGAAAAATTATTGATTTGATGCAAGGGCCAAAAGGTGGTAACTATACTGTAACTTATACGAAAACAAGGACTCTACTTGGAATTGTCCTTATCTTGTTAGGCTATTGGCTATCGATAGTGATGACGAGAACAAGTCTTTACTCCTTCTCAATACTGATACCGATATTAATTACCTTTGGAACGTTTTATTTCTTCTCGGATTCAACGCAATATATTGTTGAAAGTTTAAAGAAGAAAAAAATCGTCTATTGGAAAAATTCTAGAATGCTACCTTTAGCAGAGCAAACCTTTATTTTAAAAAATAACGGGAAGATGTTCTTTGTTGTAACAATGGTTTCGACTCTTGCGTTTTTATCAGTCGGTTTACTATCTACTCTTTCTTCTTATACATCTCAATACGATAAATTGAATCCTTTGGGGTTAATTTATAAAGGGCATATAGATAATCCCTATGAAGGAACTCATGTTTCCACACTTGTTTCACAATTGGAAGAGAGAGGTTTATCGTATCATCTCACTAGATTTACGGTAAAAAAACAAACATCCTCTTATACGCAATATGAAGTGGAAGTGTTTAGGGAGTCGGACATTAATAGTTTGCTGTTTTCTTATGGCTATCCGATGGTACGTTTATCTGAAGGAGAAGGGATGTTTATTCCTTATACAGAGGAGTCTATTAAGAAGTTAAGTAAGAGAACGATTGAAACAGTATTAGTGGAAAATAATATTCCAATAAAAATTGATCAAGTTTACCCGAAACTTATTTTCCCTGGCTCAATTGTTAGTTTGAATTCAATCATTATAAGTGATGAAGATTTTGCTAAGTTGGTAAATCCATATAAAGGTTATCCAAATGTAGAACCGGGGTATCACCTATTTACGTTTGATATTCCTCAATGGATTGAAACGACGGATATTGGTTTGTCTATCCAACAAAACGTTTCGGCTGAATATTTAAAAGACGAGTATTTATTACCATATTATTTTGAAAATGCTGGTCTAAATTATTCTTATATATTATCGACATACTCATTATTCACTTTAGTAGGTCTTTTAGTTGCGGCTGTCTTTTTACTTGCAGCAGGTAGTTTTATTTATTTTAAACTACATACGAACTTAGAAAATGAAAAACGTAAATTTGATGCGTTAAAACGAATGGGTATCTCTGACAATGAATTGAAAAGTCTTGTAACAAAACATCTATTCCCACAGTTTTTCTTACCGTGGGGTGTGGCGCTAAGTCACAGTTTGTTTGCATTTATCGCTATTCAAAAAGTATTAAAGAATGTGGCAAATATATCCATAGTAAAAGAATTAATCTTTGCTCTTTTATTCCTAGTACTGATACAAGTTATCTATTTTTATTTGATAAGATGGCGATATATTGCCCACGTCCGAGATTAAGAAAAATGCATGTGAAATAGAATAATATTTCATTTTCTTAGGAAAATGTGTAATAAAATACAAAAATTCATTGTTTTATTAATATATCTAATTTATAATGATTAGAAAATGAATACTTATTCATTTCATACTACATAGTAGCTTATTGGGGCTAGTTATGTTGAAAACATGCAAAGGGGATGGGTGTTTTGAATTTAGTTGAAAGAGTTCGTCAAACAGCGATTGAACAACCAGGAAAAGTTGCATATCACTTTTTAGGTCGTGATACTTCATATGGTGAGTTCGAACAGCAAGTCAGTCTATTTGCATCTGCATTACAAGATCTAGGGGTAGAAAAAGGGGATCATGTAGCGTTTTTACTTGGTAATTCACCGCACTTTCTTATTTCGCTTTATGCAACAATGAGAATTGGCGCAACGGCGATACCTGTGAATCCAATGTATACACCGGATGAGATTTCATACATCATCCAAAATGGTGATGTAAAACTAGTAATTGCTTTAGATATGTTACTACCATTAGTGGAATTAGGGGTAAAGGCTTTCCCACAGGTAGATAAGTATATTATTTGTGAAACAATGCCAGATATTAAAGAGAAATTAGCATCATTGAGCGATGCAGCAAAAGATAAAGTACAACTATTTTCAAAACTTCTTTCGTCAACAACAACAATAGTGGATCCAATGCCTTTAAATGATGAGGATGTAGCAATTATTTTATATACTTCTGGGACAACTGGTTACCCAAAAGGCGCTATGTTAACTCATCGAAATTTATATTCAAATGCGCGGGATGTTAGTGAGTATTTAACAATAAATACAGACGACCGTGTAATTGCGACATTACCTGTATTCCATGTTTTTGCATTAACCGTTGTAGTAAATGCGCCTTTATTAAAAGGAGCAACCGTTTTACTTGCACCAAGATTTAGCCCACAAGAAATATATGAACTTGCTGGTAGTCAAAAAGCTACTGTTTTTGCAGGGGTTCCAACAATGTATAATTTCCTTTATCAACACGAAGGAGATATCAGTAACTTCTCGAGCTTAAGATTAGCCATTTCAGGTGGGGCTCCTTTACCTGTACAAGTCCTTTATGATTTTGAGAAGAAATTTAATGTTAGAGTTTCAGAAGGGTATGGTTTATCGGAAGCTTCACCGGTTACTTGTTTTAACCCATTAGACCGTGAACGAAAAGCGGGCTCTATTGGCACATCCATTGTTAATGTAGAAAACAAAGTAGTGGATGTAAACGGAAATGAAGTACCTATCGGAGAAGTAGGGGAACTCATTGTACGTGGGCCTAACGTGATGAAGGGCTATTACAAAATGCCAGAAGAAACAGAAAATGCTATTCGAGATGGCTGGCTTTATACTGGGGATTTAGCGAAACAAGATGAAGATGGCTATTTCTATATAGTAGATCGTAAAAAAGATATGATCATTGTTGGTGGATTTAACGTTTATCCAAGGGAAGTAGAGGAAGTATTATTCTCTCATCCAAAAGTGATTGAAGCAGCGGTTGTTGGATTCCCAGATCCGAACCTTGGAGAAGCGGTTTGTGCGTTTGTTGTGTTAAAGGATAATACAATTTCAGCAGATGACCTGCGAGAGTATTGTGCACAACATATCGTAAAATATAAAGTTCCAAAAGTCATTGAAATCTTGGACGAGTTACCGAAAAACTCTACAGGAAAAATACTTCGCAGATCTTTAAAAGAAATGCCGATTACTAATTAATGTTTTAGGGGTGTCCAAAAAGTAAAAATTTTTTGGACACCCCTTTCTTACTTGATAATTATTACTTACGAAATATTGTTCCTGCGGTGGTTGTCACCATCCTCGTCACAAAGGGGATGTCTCAAATGACTTTTCAGACATCCCCTTTCCAAAGTGACAGAAACGAAAGTAAGCTGTAAAATAGGTAAGGATGAAATAGTGAACACCTAGAGAGTGAGGGTATAACAATGACAAAAATGAATGTTGAAAGTTTCAACTTAGACCATACAAAAGTTGCAGCACCATATGTAAGACTTGCAGGAATTAAAGAAGGTAAAAATGGAGATGTCGTTCATAAATACGATGTTCGTTTTAAACAGCCGAACAAAGAACATATGAAAATGGATGCTCTACATTCAATTGAACATCTAATGGCAGAAAATATCCGTAACCATACTGACCATGTTGTTGATATGAGTCCTATGGGGTGTCAAACAGGTTTTTATCTAACAATGATAAACCATGACAACTATGAAGAAGTGCTAACAATTTTAGAAAAAACGTTACAAGATGTGCTTGAAGCAACAGAAGTTCCTGCATGTAATGAAGTACAATGCGGTTGGGCTGCTAACCATAGCTTAGAAGGTGCAAAAGAGTTAGCAAAAGAAATGTTAGAAAAACGCAATGAATGGTCAACAATTTTCGCGTAATCGTACACAGAGACTGTCGAATGGGCAGTCTCTTTTTCATTGAAATAATTTATGAAAATCAAAGAGAATAATAAATTGTTGAAAACGCCTTCACAAAATATTAAGGAATTTCTAGTAAACTATTGGTTTTTTTGGAAGGAGATATATAATCATAGTATAATTACTATAGATAAACTATGAACGGGGAATGTCGAGTGGATGTTTTTATTGGAAGACAACCGATATTTAATATAGATGAAGAAGTTGTGGCATATGAGCTTTTATATCGTAACCAGAATATAAACGCCTTTCCAAATACAGCACCTGATGCAGCAACAGTGGATGTATTAGTTAATTACTTTTTATCCATGGGCATTAAAGAAGTGACAAAGGGGAAGCCTGGATTTATTAACTTTACAGAAAATCTATTAATGAGTAATGTAATAGAATTTATCAATCCTTCAAAAATTGTTATTGAGATTTTAGAAAATGTTCCAATTACAAAAGAACTGGTAGATCGGGTAATCGAATTAAAAGAAATAGGCTTTAAAATAGCTTTAGATGATTTTGTTCTTAATAAAGATGTAGTACATTACGATGAAATATTTGAACATACTGACTATATTAAAGTTGACTTTTTATCAACTCCATTATTAGAACGAATGGAAATTGAAAATCGAATTAAACAATCTTATCCACATATTCAATTATTAGCAGAAAAAGTTGAAACAAGAAATCAATTTGATGTTGCCAAACATTCAGGGTATTCATTATTCCAGGGCTACTTTTTTGAACAACCACAAATTATTAAATCAACAGATATTCCATTAAATACACTACAATATTTCCAAGTGATTTCTTTATTGAAGGATGAAGAACCTGATATAAACTTAATTGCAGAAAATATTGAGAGAGATATTTCTTTATCTTATAAACTTTTACAAATAATTAATGAAACAAACAAGCGACAAAAATCCAAAGTTCGATCAATTAAGCAGGCAATTTTATTATTAGGTTTAACAGAATTACGAAAATTAATCTACCTACTAGCAATGCGTGAAGGGGAATTGAAAAATCATACGGATGTATTTAATGAGCTTGTGAGGACTTCTTTATTAAGAGCGAAAATTTGTGAGCTACTGGCGAAAAATAATAGACAAGAAAATTATTCCGAATATTTTTTAGTAGGCTTGTTTTCACTTATTGATAGTCTATTGAAAAGACCAATGGATGTTATTTTAGAAAAGCTACCATTTTCAGATGAAGTAGCAGATACCATTAGTGGTGTTGAAACAGAAATGACACCTTATTTGGAGCTTAGCATCGCTTTAAGTAAAATGGATTGGGATAATATCGAACGATTAAAACCTCAACTCGGTGTAGACAATGAAAAAACCGAAGCAATCTATAATGAAGCAGCTATTTGGACAGAAAAATCAATGTAAAGGCAAAGGGTTAAAACCTTTTGTCTTTTCTTTTTTTATAGGGCTTTGTTATAATCTTCGACAGATATTATACAAAAATAGGTATGTGGGGAAAAATATGAGTAAAAAAAACGAGAATAAAGTATTAGATTTTACAAAGAATACAATACAGGAATACTTTTATGTACTTCTTGGAGCAGCGGTCATTGCGTTTGGATTTAATGCATTCCTTTTTCCTAACCAAGTAGCTTCCGGAGGCGTTAGTGGAATAAGTACTATTCTAAATGGTCTTTTTGGATGGAATGCAGGGATTGTTCAATACGCATTTAATATACCGTTATTTATTGCAGGTGTTCTAATATTAGGAAAAAAATTTGGTCTTAAATCTTTTATCGGTACATTAGCTTTACCGTTTTTTGTTCTGTTAACAGAAAATATAGATCCATGGACAGATACTCCGTTATTGGCTGCACTATTTGGAGGAATAATTGTTGGATTAGGTATTGGGTTAGTATTTAAAGGGAACGCTTCTACTGGCGGAACCGATTTGCTAGCTCAAATCATTACAAAATATACCGGTCTTACATTAGGAACAAGTGTACTCTTAATAGACGGAATCATTGCAATAAGTGCTGCCTTAGTATTTGACTTAGAAAAAGGATTATATGCCTTAGTTGGTTTATTTGTAACAACGAAAACCATTGATATCGTTCAATTAGGTTTCAGTCAATCCAAAATGGTATATATCATCTCTAGTAAAGAAACTGAATTACGAGATGCCATTTATAAGGAAATCGATCGTGGAGTTACAAAGCTCCCGGTCTTTGGAGGTTATACTGGAAAAGAACGTACAATGTTAATGGTTGTTGTCTATCAAACCGAATTCACAAAGCTGAAACAAATCATCAAATCCGTTGATACATCAGCGTTTGTTATCGTTTCAGACGCTTATGAAGTCATTGGTGAAGGTTTCAAGCGAGTATAATTTTGTTATAATAGGTAATGTAATCCACACAAATGAAATCTGGAGGGGTTCTCATTGAAAAAATCATTATTAGCACTAGTATTCGGCTCTGCAATCTTTTTAGCTGCGTGTGGTGGCGGTGACGATGAAGCAACAAACGACACAAACACAGGTACAAATGATACTGAAACTGAACAAACTACCGATACAGGAAATGACACTGGAACAGATACAGCTTCTGCTAAAGGCGAAGATATTGTAAAAAGCAATTGTACAACTTGCCATGGTGGAAACTTAGAAGGTATGGGTAGTACTCCTTCATTAGCTGATGTTGGAAGCCGTTTATCTGAAGAAGAAATTTTAAACGTTATCTTAAACGGTCGTGGTGGTATGCCAGCTAATTTAATTCAAGGTGAAGATGCTGAAGCAGCAGCTGCTTGGTTAGCACAACAAAAATAATAATGTAAATGTAACGAAGCCAGAAACACTACTGGCTTCGTTTTATTTTTTAAACAAACAGTACCTCATTTTAATACATTCGAACGGTAACATGTTAAAATAGTTACTAAATGTAAAATAAGGTAGGGGAGTATAAATATATGCAAGTCACAACAAAAGACGTAATCGAAAAATTTAATTTAACGTTAGTTAGTGGACATGATGGTGTTGGCCGTTATATTACAACAAGTGATATATCAAGACCGGGATTAGAAATGGCGGGCTACTTTACCCATTATCCAGCCAATCGCGTTCAATTAATTGGCAAAACTGAACTTTCGTTTTTTGAAATGCTCCCAACGGAATTAAAAAAAGAGCGTATGTTTAAGCTTTGTTCTCAAGATACTCCTGCCATTGTCGTATCTCGAAATTTAGATGTTCCAGAAGAATTAATTGTTGCTTCAAACGAAAATAATGTACCCGTGTTAACAACGACAATGCAAACAACAAGATTTTCAAGTAGATTGACAAATTTCCTTGAAAGTAAGCTTGCACCCGTTACTGCTGTTCATGGTGTACTAGTGGACGTATATGGTATTGGTGTTTTAATCATCGGAAAAAGTGGAGTAGGTAAAAGTGAGACTGCTCTTGAATTAGTCAAAAAAGGACATCGATTAGTCGCTGATGATTGTGTTGAAATTCGCCAAGAAGCGGAAAATTTATTAATTGGAAGTCCACCACCTTTATTAGAGCATTTACTAGAAATTCGAGGAATAGGCATTATTGATATTATGACTCTTTTCGGAGCAAGTGCAATAAGACCTTATAAACGTGTAACCCTTATTATTGAACTTGAAAACTGGAATCCAGATAAAACATATGATCGACTTGGACTCGATGAAGAGAAAATGAAAATTATTGATACGGAAATCACGAAATTAACGATTCCGGTGCAACCAGGTCGAAATGTATCAGTAATTATTGAGGTTGCGGCAATGAACTATCGACTCAAAAAAATGGGTGTGAATGCAGCTCAAGAATTTTCACGAAGATTGGATGAGGTAATTTCCATTCACGAGTTAGAGGATTACTAATATAGGTTTTGGAAGGAGTTATTATGGAGAATATTTTACTTGCAATTGATCCCGTTGCATTTTCTTTAGGACCAATCCAAGTACGTTGGTACGGAATTTTGATTGCGACAGGTATTGTGTTAGCCTATTTCGTTGGTCAAAGGGAGGCAGTGAAACGCGGTCTACCTGAAAACTTTTTAGCCGACATGTTAATTTGGGCAATTCCTATTTCGATACTATCTGCTCGCGCTTATTATGTGATTATGAAATGGGATTATTATTCAGCGAACCCGGGGAAAATCATTCAAATTTGGAATGGTGGAATTGCCATTCATGGAGCTTTAATCGGGGCTGTAATTACAGCTTACTTCTTTGCTCGTAGTCGAGGAGTTAGTTTCCTAAAAGTAGCTGATATTGCTGCACCAAGTATTTTAATTGGTCAAATTATTGGTCGCTGGGGCAACTTTATGAATCAGGAAGCTTTTGGTGGCTCTGTTACGCGAGAGTTTTTAGAAAACTTAATGTTACCAAACTGGATTATTGAACAAATGTATATTGAAGAATTAGGTACATATGTTCATCCAACTTTTTTATACGAATCATTATGGAACGTAATTGGATTAATTATTTTAATTTCCCTACGAAAAGTGAACTTACATCGAGGGGAAATATTCTTTACGTACATGATTTGGTATTCAATTGGACGCTTTTTCATCGAAGGAATGCGTACAGATAGCTTATATTTAATTGGTGAATTACGTTCGGCACAAGTCGTATCAATACTATCAATCATCATTGGTTTAGCAGCAATTATTTACAGAAGATGGAAAGTAAGACCGATTGTTCGATACCTTGATCAGGAGCAAACAAAAAAGAACAAGGTAAAGAAACAAAAATAGGGAAGTGATCATCAATGAAGGCATTACTCTTTGATTTCGATGGGACATTACTAGATACAAATGAGTTAATTATTCAAACTTTTATGCATGTTTTAGAGGAAAGATTTCCTGGGCAATATTCGCCAAAAGATTGCATGAAATTTATTGGACCGTCATTAAAAGAAACTTTTGAACAAATAACACCAAACGAAGTAACTGAAATGATTGAGAAATATCGACAATGGAACGCAGCTCACCATGATGAACTTGTAAAAGAATTTGATGGTGTACTTCCAACGTTAGAAAAGTTAAAAGAGCTTGGAATAAAGATGGCGATTGTCTCAACGAAAAGAAGCGATACGATTGAAAAAGGATTAGACCTTATGGGTGCTAAACACTTCTTTGAATTTTGGATTGGTATTGACCATGTACCGCATGTTAAACCACACCCTGAACCAGTTTTATTAGCCATTGAAAAATTAGGGGTAGATAAAGAACATGTCATTATGATTGGTGACAATTATCATGATATCGAAGCAGGAAAAAATGCGGGTGTGAAAACAGCCGGTGTTGCATGGGCGTTAAAAGGTGAAGAATTCTTAAGACAGTTTAACCCTGATTATATGCTGAATAATATGTCCGATTTATTAACGGTTGTGAAGGAGTTATAAATATATGAGGAAAACGGAGCGATATCCAGTACAAGGTGCAAACTCATTATGGAAAGTATATAAAACTGTTTCTTTTTGGAAAGTAGTTAAATGTTTCATTTTTATTCAAATAGGGCGAGTTACTCCATCTATGGCTTTAAAAAATTGGATTTATCGAACGTTTTTACATATGAAAATTGGTGAAAAAACTTCTTTAGCGTTAATGGTGATGCCGGATTCTATGTTTCCTGAAAGAATTTCGATAGGGAACAATTCAATTATTGGCTATAACACCACAATCCTTGCCCACGAATATTTAATAGATGAATATCGTTTGGGCGATGTGAAAATTGGCAGTGAAGTAATGATTGGCGCAAATTCAACCATTCTTCCAGGTGTAGAAATTGGGGACGGGGCAATCGTTTCTGCTGCAACCCTCGTTCATCGTGATGTTCCTGCAGGTAGTATGGTAGGAGGCAATCCGATGAAAATTATCTATACTGCGGAACAAATGGCAGAACGAAAAAGAAATAAAAAATAACGAATCGACTTAAGGACAAAGCAATTGTTCTTAAGTCTTTTTTTATTTTAAAGAGACTTCATTGTGTTCATTGTTCTATTAAAAATATCAGTCTATTAGGAATATTTTTTGTAGATTGTTTGAATTTTGAATCTTTTCTTTCAATAAAAGGTATAATTGAGTTTGAATAAAGTAAGACCGTCAATTGTAAATAAGTACATAATCATTGACGAATAGATGAGGATTGGTTAAAATTACTTTCATATACTAATTCTCTAGTACTCTAGTACGTTAAAGTAAAAATGGTAGGATGTGGATTTTGATGTCTTCGTTAAAAATGTTTGAAAAACCACTTGGGATGCGTGATACATTCCCAGTAATATATGAAAAAATCGAAACGGTTCGACAAACTGGACGTGAATTTTTGCGTGCGCGTGGATATGACTTTATTGAAACGCCAAGCTTAGAATATTTTGATACAGTTGGTAAAGCATCTGCAATTAGTGATGCATCTCTTTTTAAATTAGTAGATAGTCAAGGAAACACCCTTGTACTTCGACCAGATATGACAACACCAATTGCGCGTGTTGCAACATCTAAATTATTAAAGGAAAAAATTCCTTTACGTCTTGCATACTTTGCTAACGTGTTCCGTGCACAACAAACTGAGGGTGGCCGACCAGCTGAGTTTGGACAAATGGGCATTGAAATTATTGGTGATAGTACGGTCTTTGCTGATGCAGAAGTCATTATCACTGCAATTCGTTTAATTCAAGCATTCGGAATTGAATCATTTAAAATTACGATTGGACATGCAGGTGTACTAAACTGCATTTTAAAAGATTATACAGAAAGCGATGAACAAGCTAGTACATTACGAAAACTACTAGTGGATCGAAATTACGTAGGATTTGAAGAAGCGGTAGAGACATTCCATTTACCGAAAACAAAATCAGATGCATTGCTACAATTTATTAATGAAGCAACAACTTTTGCATCGATTGAAGAAATTGAAAAATATGTACGTAAAAATGATGCGTTAGAATATATGCAACAATTAGTGGAGTTAATTAATGCAGCAGATTTATCTGAATATGTAGCACTTGATTTTACCCTTTCAAGCCATATGAACTATTACACTGGAATGTTGTTTGAAGTGTTTGCTGACGGAAGCGGTTTTGAATTAGGAAACGGTGGACGTTATGACGGTTTACTTCACCATTTTGGAAGTGAAGTAGGGGCAACTGGATTCGGTATTCGTGTTGATCGTTTATTAGAGGTTCTTCCTTCACAAGAAGCTGAAGATGTAACAGTTGCGGTAATTTTCAATGACTTAGAGTATATGAAGGCTCTACAAGTTGCAAATCGTTTACGTGAAGAAGGAAAACGCGTTACGTTGCAATCGAAAAAAGGATTAATTAATGAAGAAGCATTTACGAAACAATTCGATCAGGTTGTTTATGTTAGCCAGGAGGATTTAGCATAATGGATGAATTAACTATTGCAATGCCAAAAGGGCGAATTTTTGAAGAAGCATATCAAATGTTAATCGATGTAGGGTTTAATTTACCAGAAGAAGTAGAAATGTCTCGTAAATTAATGATTGAAATCCCTGAAGAGAAAATTCGATTCATTTTGGCAAAACCAACAGACGTACCAGTATACGTAGAACATGGTGTAGCAGACATCGGAATTGCTGGGAAAGACACTCTATTAGAACAAAAAAGAAATGTTCATGAATTACTAGATTTAAAAATTAGCCAATGTTATATCGCATCGGCTGGATTACCAAATACAAAAATGAACGAGATTGCTCCACGTATCGCGACAAAATATCCAAATATTGCGATGAACTATTATAAAGAAATTGGAGAACAAGTGGAAATCATTGAATTAAACGGTTCGATTGAATTAGCACCAATGATTGGTTTAGCAGATCGCATTGTCGATATTGTTTCAACTGGACGCACTCTAAAAGAAAATGGCCTTGTTGAATATGAACATATTACAGATGTTTCATCTCGATTAATTGCTAATCCTGTAAGCTACCGTATGAAAAGTGCGCGGATTCAAGAATTAGTAACTCGTTTAAAAAAATTTGTTAATTAGAGAGAAGGACGACTTGTGAAAATAACAAAATTAACAAACAACATTTCTTTAAAAAGACAACTTGAAGGTGGAAATGAAGAACAATTAAAAACAGTTCGCAACGTTCTTCAAGATGTACGTGAAAATGGCGATGAAGCTCTTCGAAAATATAGTGAAATGTGGGACGGCATTAAACTTGACGACTTCCGCGTTTCTCAAGAAGAAATTGAGGAAGCTGTAGCAAACTTCGACGAACAATTAAAACAAGATTTAGAAGAAGCAGCAGCAAACATCCGATATTACCATGAAGCACAAAAAAGAGATGGCTATAAATTACCTTTAGCGAATGGATCTTGGTTAGCGCAACGTATTATTCCATTAGATGCAGTTGGATTATATGTACCAGGTGGCTCTGCTGCATATCCATCCTCTGTATTAATGAATGTAATCCCAGCTCAAGTGGCAGGAGTAGAGCGTATCGTTATTACTTCACCAGCAGGAAAAGACGGCAAATTACCAGCTGCAGTATTAGTGGCTGCATCCATTTTAGGTGTAAATGAAATTTATAAAGTGGGTGGTGCACAAGCAATTGCTGCACTTGCTTACGGAACAGAGACAATTGCACCGGTTGATAAAATTACAGGCCCAGGAAATATTTACGTTGCATTAGCAAAACGTGAAGTATTTGGGGAAGTAGCCATTGATATGATTGCAGGTCCAAGTGAAATTGCCGTTCTTGCAGATGATTCAGCATATGCAGATGAAGTGGCAGCTGACCTATTATCACAAGCAGAGCACGATGCATTAGCATGTGCGGTATTAATTACAACAAGTGAAAAACTAGCGAATGAAGTTGCTGAAGAAGTGGAAAAGCAATTACGCGAACTACCACGTGAAGCAATTGCACGAAAATCGATTGAAAACTTTGGTCATATTTATATTGCAGAGTCAATGGAACAAGCGATTGAAGCAGTAAATTCGTTAGCACCTGAACATTTAGAAGTCGTTACTGAAAATGCAGAAAGCGATGCAGAAAAAATCCGCCATGCTGGAGCGATCTTTGTGGGTCGTTATAGCTCTGAACCAGTTGGAGACTATTTTGCAGGAACGAATCACGTTTTACCGACAAATAGCACAGCGCGTTTTGCAAGTGGGTTAAATGTAGATGACTTTATTAAACGTTCCAATGTCGTTTATTATAGTGAACAAACATGGCAAGAAAGTGCACCGAAAATCGCACGACTTGCACGAATGGAAGGATTAGAAGGACATGCCCGTGCGGTAGAATCCCGTGGCTGGACTAAAGGAGATAAGTAAAATGACAGAATTTAAACGTAGATTTGCAACTATTGAACGTAAAACAAACGAAACAAAAATTGCTGTCGAAATCGATTTAGATGGTGATGGACAAGCAGAAGTAAATACAGGTGTACCTTTTATGGACCATATGCTTGATTTGTTTTTAAAGCACGGTTTATTTAACGGTAAAATTATTGCAGATGGCGATACACACATCGATGCTCACCATACAACAGAAGATATTGGGATTGTATTAGGACAAGCGATTCGTGAAGCGTTAGGTGATAAAAAAGGCATTAAACGTTATGGTAATGCTTTTGTGCCAATGGATGACGCATTAGCTCAAGTGGTAATTGATTGTTCAAACCGTCCACATCTTGAATATCGCGTAGAGCCAGCATTAACGCAAAAAGTTGGCACATTCGATACAGAGTTAGTACATGAATTTTTATGGAAATTTGCCCTTGAAGCGCGTATGAATGTTCACGTGATTGTCCCTTATGGTCATAATACACATCATATTATAGAAGCGATTTTTAAAGCGTTAGCTCGTGCAATAGATGATGCGGTGCAAATTGACCCTCGTGTGAAAGGTGTACCGTCAACGAAAGGACTTTTAACATGATAATTGGTGTAATTGATTATGGAATGGGTAATTTATTCAGTGTTGAACAAGCATTAAAACGTTTGAATTGTGAAGTGGTTGTTTCAGCGGATCCTAGTACATTAGCTGCTACAGATGCTTTAATTTTACCAGGCGTTGGAGCTTTCCCAGATGCAATGAAACGTTTATCTGAAACAGGTTTAGATCAGTTTATTCGCCAGCAAGTAGATGCGAAAAAACCACTCCTTGGCATTTGTTTAGGGATGCAATTACTGTTTGAAGAAAGTGAAGAAGTGGCGCCTACAAAAGGCTTTGGCTACTTTAAAGGGAAAATTACAAGATTTTCTGGTGAAAGCGAGTTTGGAAAATATCGTGTACCACATATGGGGTGGAATACGTTAGAGTTTCAATCATTACCAACTTGGTTAGAAAACAAAACGTTACCTGAAAGTAAATATGTTTATTTTGTACATTCCTTCTACGGTGCAAATATCGATCGAGAACAATTAGTAGCGAGTGCGGATTACTTCGGTGTTGAAGTTCCAGGTGTTGTACAAGCAGGTTCTGTTTGTGGCATGCAGTTCCACCCTGAAAAGTCAGGAGAATTTGGCGTGTTTTTACTTGAACAATGGCTAAATGGTGTGGAGGTGCTGGCATGTTAACAAAACGTATTATTCCTTGCCTTGATGTAAAGGAAGGCCGAGTTGTAAAAGGTATTCAATTTGTAGAACTACGAGATGCGGGGGACCCTGTTGAACTAGCAAAATTCTACGATGAACAAGGTGCAGATGAATTAGTATTTTTAGATATTTCCGCTTCCCATGAAGGTCGTGAAACGATGGTCGATGTTGTAAGACAAACGGCTGCAACCCTTGCCATTCCTTTTACAGTAGGTGGAGGTATTCGTACATTAGATGATATGAAACGAATCCTAAGAGCTGGAGCAGACAAAGTTTCTGTTAATACTTCTGCTTTAGAAAGACCAGAGCTCATTAAAGAAGGTTCTGACTTCTTTGGTGCACAATGTATTGTTGTTGCTATCGATGCGCGTTACAGTGAAGAAGATGGAACTTGGATGGTCTATACACATGGTGGACGTAACAAAACGAATTGGCAAGCAGTTGAATGGGCGAAAGAGGCAGTTCGTTTAGGTGCGGGTGAAATTTTATTAACAAGTATGAACCAAGATGGTGAAAAGTCTGGTTTTGATTTAGCTTTAACAAAAGCAGTACGTGACGCTGTAACTGTACCAGTCATCGCAAGTGGTGGTGCAGGGAATGCAGAACACTTTGTAGAAGTTTTAAAAGACGTGGATGCGGATGCAGCATTAGCAGCTTCAATCTTCCATTATAAAGAGACAAGTGTTGCAGAAGTGAAAGCGCACCTTAGAGAAAAAGGAGTATGTGTAAGATGATAGAAGGATTAAAGTTTGACGATAAAGGATTAATCACTGCAGTTGTACAAGATGCACAAAGCAAAGAAGTATTAACTGTAGCTTATATGAATGAAGAGTCTTTACAAAAAACAATTGAAACAGGTGAAACTTGGTTCTACTCTCGTTCTCGTAACGAGCTATGGCACAAAGGAGAAACAAGTGGCAATACGCAAAAGGTTGTTTCAATTAAAACAGACTGTGACAAAGATGCATTAGTTGTAGAAGTTTTACCTGCAGGACCAGCATGTCACAATGGTACAACTTCTTGCTTCACAGAAACGGTTGTAGAAAACGAACGCGTTGGATCACTTGATATTATTGATGAACTAGTTAACGTTATTCGTCAACGTGAAATTGATATGCCAGAAGGAGCTTACACTACATACTTATTTGACAAAGGAATCGATAAGATTTGTAAAAAAGTTGGAGAAGAAGCAACTGAGGTTGTCATTGGTGCGAAAAATCGTGATGCAGAAGAAGTGAAATGGGAAGCTGCAGATTTAATCTACCACTTATTAGTATTATTACAAGAACAAAAAATCAATGTTTATGACGTTCTTGGCGTACTTAAAACTCGTCACGAAGAAAAAAGAGCAAGTACGAAAAAATAGGTTTGAAAATAGATGATTCCGAACATGATTATAATGACTATTAACATAATTGTGTTATAATAAAATCAATTGTCAAAGGAACGTACTAAGATACGTTCCTATTTTCATGTTCGGAGGATTTAACTTGGAGAAAAAGCGTCAAAAAGAAAAAACGAATAATGTTGTTACATTTATTCCAAATGGCGAATATTACTTTAATAAAGCATTAAAGGCCATTGATAAAGATCAAATGGATAAAGCTTATAAATATATGAAGCGTGCTGCAGAGCTCAGTCCAGATGACGCCCATGTGTTAATGCAATTCGGCATATTAGAGATGGAAGCGCAAAATTTCGAAAAAGCATATGAACTTATATATACTGCTTATAGCCTTGAACCTAGTGAAGCGGAACATGTTTTCTTTTTAGCTGAAATCTCAGGTTGCATCGGATTAATGCGAGACGCTCAAAAATATGCAGAAATGTACTTACAAATGGAACCAGATGGAATGTATGTGCAGGAAGCAGAAGATATTTTAGAATTCGTTCAATTTGAAGAAAATGAAGTAGAATTTTTAGACGATGATGAATCGCAAAAATTGATTGCACAAGAAAAAGCACGACGATTAATGGAAGATGGAAATTTTCCTGAAGCGATTGAAGTGTTAGAACAAATAATAGAAACGTATCCCGATTTATGGCCAGCCTATAATAATTTAGCTTTGGCTTATTTTTATGTTGGCGAAACAGAGCAATCTAGAGCACTATTACATAACGTTTTGAGAGAAAATCACGGCAATTTGCATGCTCTTTGTAATTTAACAGTCGTTGCGTATTATGAAAAAAATGAAGAAGAACTACAAGCATTGCTAGAGATTTTAAAGAAAATCAATCCATACGATTGGGAAAATCGTTATAAATTAGGGGCTACACTTGCGCTTGTTGGTCAATATGAGTTGGCATACAAATGGCTACAAAGTATGAAAAAACGTGGCTTTACTGGAGATGCAGGTTTCTATTTCTGGTTAGCACAATCTGCTTATTTCAGCGGTCGTGAAGAAGAAGGGAAAGCAGCATGGAGAATTCTCGTGGAAATGGATCCTACTAAGGAAGGGTTAGAACCATGGGGCAATCTTTCAGAAGAAGTAAATATCGATTCTTTAGAGCAAAATCGTGAATTCATCATTGAAAAAATTAATAGTAAATACAGTGCTCATCGAATGTTTGGCTTCTTTTTATTAAGTAAATCAGCTCATAAACAGGAAATCATTGCACATCCTAAATTAATCGATCTTTCAAAATACAGCGGCATCGAAAAACTATGTCTTGCCTATGCACTACAACATTCATTTAACAAAAAAAATGAGCTGGAAAAATACTTTGTTCGTTCAATGGAAGTTGCTGAAGAACTGTACAACAAAAGTGGATCGATTACCATCGAATCACAGTATTTATTCCAAATGTGGTTTGTGCTATGTGAAAGAGCATTAAAAGAAGGCTATGAATTTAAAAATATTAAAGCTTTGGCTGCATCTGTCGAGTATATGTTTTACTCTACGATAAATAGCGAAAAAATTACTAAAAAACATTATGCAGAAAAATATAGTATTTCCGTTTCAACTTTATCGAAATATATTGAAGAACTCGTTCAATTTTTACCTTTTGATTCTAAGTAGGCTAGGCAAACTATTTGAAGTTACAAACTAATTGGCATAGGATTAAAGTGGTAAATGTAGTTAAATACGTAGGATATCTTCAAATTGGGAGGCTTTTTTCATGGCAGAAGAAAAAATTTATGACGTAATTATTATCGGAGCAGGTCCTGCAGGGATGACAGCAGCGGTTTATACATCACGCGCAAATCTTTCTACATTAATGATCGAGCGCGGTATCCCTGGTGGACAAATGGCAAATACAGAAGAAGTTGAAAACTATCCAGGCTTTGAAACAATCTTAGGCCCTGAATTATCAACTAAAATGTTTGAACATGCGAAAAAATTCGGAGCAGAATACGCTTATGGTGATGTTGCAGAAATCATTGACGGCGAAGACTATAAAGTGATTAAAGCTGGTTCAAAAGAATATAAAACACGTTCTATCATTATCTCAACTGGTGCGGAATACAAAAAAATCGGTGTACCGGGTGAAAAAGAACTTGGTGGACGCGGTGTAAGTTATTGTGCAGTATGTGATGGTGCATTCTTTAAAAACAAAAATCTTGTCGTAATTGGTGGCGGAGACTCTGCTGTTGAGGAAGGTGTTTATTTAACACGTTTCGCAAACAAAGTAACAATTGTTCACCGTCGTGATAAACTACGTGCACAGAAAATTTTACAAGACCGTGCCTTTGCAAATGAAAAAGTTGATTTTATTTGGAATCATACGATAAAAGAAATTAACGAAAAAGATGGCAAGGTAGGAAGTGTAACGCTTGTATCCACTGTTGATGGCAGTGAGCAAGAATTCCAAACAGACGGAGTTTTCGTATATATCGGAATGGACCCATTAACTGCACCATTTAAAAACTTAGGCATATTAAATGAACAAGGTTATGTTGTGACTGATGAGAAGATGCAAACTTCTGTGAAGGGTATCTTTGCAGCAGGGGACGTACGTGATAAAATGCTTCGTCAAATCGTGACTGCAACAGGCGATGGAAGTATCGCTGCTCAATCAGCACAAGTATATGTAGAAGAGTTAAAAGAGAAAATTAGTCAATAGTAATATGCTTTTAATTATTCTGTAACTTCGTTGCAACAATATGCAAGTATAATAAGGGAAATGAAACCATAACCCCCTTTTATTAACATAGAATTTTGGTTGCCTCCATTCTTTGGAAGCAACCCTTTTTTTGTTTAGAAAAGCGAAGCGCGTTCGTTTAGCCGTGACAGAAACTGGAGACTTCTGACAAGTGTGCTCGCACACGCAGGAAGAAGTCGAAGTTTCCGAACGGCTAACGCGCGTAGCTAGACAATAGAAAAGCGGAGAACGCTCGTCCAGCTCTTGACGGCACTGGCCGACAAAAACGCCACATCACGTGGCATTGTCGGCACTTGTACATCCGTGTACTGCGGAGACTTCCGACTAGCGTGTTTACACGCGTCGGAGGAAGTTGAAGTGTCCGAAAGAGCTAGCGTTCGCAGCTAGACAATAAGAAAAGCGGAGGCGGCTCGTCCAGGCTCGACACGCGCTGGAGACTTCGACAAGAAGGCGCTCTTTGCCTTCGTAGGAGGAGTTGAAGCGACGCGAGAGCCTAGCCGCCGCAGCTGGACAAAAGAAAAGCGAAGCGCGTTAGTTTAGCTCCGAAAGCAACTGGAAGAATCGCCTTCAAGGGCAAAAAGCGTCCTTTTGTCAATAAGAAAAGCAAAACGCAAAACGTTGCTAAACTCCATCCCCGCTTTTCTAGGCATGTCTAATAATTTAAAAACGTATTATTTTGTAACGGAGTTATTTGAACAGGTATAATGTAATAATAGGAGTAACCAATGATTTGAGGTGTTATTATGCAAAGGATCGCAAATTTATTAGCAATTCAAGACGGAAAAGTATTACTATTAAAGAAACCAAGAAGAGGTTGGTATGTTGCTCCGGGTGGAAAGATGGAGAGCGGTGAATCGATTTATGAAGCTGCGACACGAGAGTTTTTTGAGGAAACAAATGTAACGCCAAAAAATGTTCATTTAAAGGGTATCTATACAATGGTCATTAAGGATGGCGAAGAGCAAGTGGATGAGTGGATGCTGTTTACCTTTGTAGCCCAAGGAATAGAAGGAGAACCTTTTAAGCAAACAAGAGAAGGTGTACTCGAGTGGCATCCTATCGAAAGTATTCATAAACTACCAATGGCTGAAGGTGACCGTGTAAACTTGCTTTTTGCAGCACTAAATGAAGGCACACAATACGGCACATTTGTTTATACAAAGGATTTTGAACTATTAGCACAGAAAATACAAAATTCAAACGAACTAAAATAGAGGAGATGATCATCATGGGTAATAGTAAAAACTATACACATGAGGTAGTCATTATAACAGGAATGTCAGGGGCGGGGAAAACAGTTGCTGTTCAAAGCTTTGAAGATTTAGGGTATTACTGTATCGATAATTTACCCCCTGCGTTATTAACAACATTTTTAGCCTTAATGAAAGAATCGGAAAGACACATTACTCGTATCGCAGCAGTGATGGATATGCGTGGTGGTGAATTTTTTGATTCATTAATCGATGCACTCGATTTACTTGAGAAAGAAACCTATGTTCATACTCGTGTTCTATTTTTAGATTCTGACAATGAAACATTAGTAAGAAGATATAAAGAAACTCGAAGATCACATCCTCTAGCCCCAACAGGATTACCACTGGAAGGGATTAAAAAAGAACGAGAACTGCTTGCGGAATTAAAAGGCCGAGCAAAATTTGTGTACAACACTTCGAACATGAAACCGCGGGAATTACGAGAACGAATTGGAAAAGAGTTCTCGAATTCCGGTAGTCCGAAATTTTCAATTAATGTTATGTCTTTCGGGTATAAAAACGGAATTCCGATTGATGCTGACTTAGTTTTTGATGTGCGTTTTTTAACAAACCCTTACTATGTGGAGGAATTGCGTCCTAAAACAGGTTTGCAAATGGAGGTCTCTTCATATGTGTTAGCATCTGAAGAAACACAAGAACTCATTGTTAAACTAACAGACTTATTTAAATTTATGATTCCTCAATATATTAATGAAGGGAAATCACAATTGGTAATTGCTTTTGGCTGCACGGGAGGACAGCATAGATCTGTCACATTAGCAGAATATTTTGGTGAACTATTAAGTAGTAACTATCAAACTGCTATTACTCATCGTGACATCAATCGTAGAAAGGATTGAAGTAATGAAAAAAAGAAAACCGAATGTCGTGGTCATTGGGGGAGGTACAGGACTATCAACGATGTTACGCGGATTAAAAACATATCCGTTTAATATCACAGCAATTGTAACCGTTGCGGATGATGGCGGTTCATCTGGACGTCTTCGGGATGACTACGATATTCCTCCACCTGGGGACATACGAAATGTGATTGCAGCACTATCCGATACAGAACCACTTGTTGAACAAATGTTTCAGTATCGTTTTTCCCAATCAGTTGATTTAGGTGGACATTCCTTAGGCAATTTAATGCTTACTGCTTTAACAGACATTACTGGAGATTTTAGTCATGCGATTGCAGAGATGAGTAAAGTACTTAAAGTTCACGGAAAAGTAATCCCAGCTGCCAATAAAAAAGTGACATTGCATGCAGAATTAATCGATGGAACGATTATTGAAGGGGAATCGAAAATCCCGAATTCCCATTTACCAATAAAGCGAGTATATTTAACACCAAACAATGTAAAGCCGCTTCCTGAAGCAATTCGTGCTATAGCAAATGCAGATTTTATTCTAGTAGGTCCTGGTAGTTTATATACTAGTATTATTCCAAACTTATTAGTACAGGAAATTGGTCAGGCATTGGTAAAAGCTAAAGGAAGAAGAATCTATATTTGTAACTTAATGACGCAAAAGGGTGAAACCATTCATTACCGTGCAACGGATCATGTGCAAGCAATCTATGATCATGTTGGAATGCCATGTTTAGATGCGATTTTAGTGAATAATATAGAACTACCACTTCCGATAAAAGAAAACTATAAAGAAGAGAATGCAGAACCGGTTAAATTTGATATAGATAAATTAAAAAATATGGGGCTTGAAGTCATTCAGAAGGAAATTGCAATAATCCAAACAGGTGCAGTAAGACATGAAGCAGGAAAAATTGCACAATGGTTATACGATTATGCATCGAACAATAATGTTAAAAGTTAACAAACATCTTTGAACTAATTTTTGATATGATATTATTCGGCATACATATTGGGTAGTGTCAAAACTTCTATGAAAAATTGAAAAACACAAGGTATTGGGCGATAAGTACTCTCCGAACGAGGGGACAATCGCTCTTGACAAACATTCCGAAAAGGTTGCGCCCATATTTTTG
>NZ_RBZN01000024.1 GCF_003628435.1 Ureibacillus endophyticus
GAACGCTCGCTCAGCTCTGACAACAACTGGAGGGGTTGGCAAAAGGGCGCTCTTTGCCCTTGCAGACTGCCCCGAAGTTGTCGAAGAGCTAGCGTTCGCAGCTAGACAATTAGAAATGCGGAGGCGGCTCGTTCAGGCTCGACACGCGCTGGAGACTTCGACGAGAAGGCGCTCTTTGCCTTCGTAGGAGAAGTTGAAGCGTCGCGAGAGCCTAGCCGCCGCAGCTAGACAACTAGAAAAGCGGAGGCGGCTCGCTCAGCTCCAAAAAAATCAAAAACTTTTACCATCCAAAGACCGGTAGAAGTTAAAGTTTCAAACAACTATAATCTTAAAAAATCAAAGATCCTCGCTAAAATTACATAATCTCAATATCCGCAGAGTAAACACCCTTGATTTCGCCATTGTCTAACTGAATTTCAAGGACACCCTCTTCAGTGATGCCAATTGCTTTTCCTTCGATTACTTCTCTTAAAGTAGTCGCCTTTATTTGCTTTCCAATTGTGCCAGAAGATTCTTCCCATAACGCTTTGATTGGTTTAAAACCTTCCTTAATGTATAGATTACTATAAAGTTCTAAATAATTTAGTAACTCTGCCACTAGTTGTGGACGATTAATTTCAGCTTGCTCTTCTATCGATAATGATGTTGCAATCGTTTGAAGCTCAGGTGGAAAATCTTCCATCTGTTGATTTGCGTTAATACCGATTCCGATTAGTAATGCTTCCACACGATCCATTTCAGCGAGCATTTCCGTTAAAATTCCTGTACATTTCCGCCCATTGATTAAGATATCATTTGGCCACTTAATCGTTGGTGTAAAGTTTTTACACACTGACTTAATTGCATTAACAATCGCGACTGCTGCCACTAAAGTAAATTGTGGAGCTTGGGATGGTGGTACATCTGGACGAATAACCACCGTCATCCAAACGCCCTTTCCTTTTGTAGATTCCCATGGCCGGGCCATTCTACCTTTCCCCATTGTTTGCGTTTCGGCAATCACAACGGTCCCATCATGTACGCCTTCCCTAGCTAACTCGTGTGCAACGCTTTGTGTTGATGTCACTTCATCTAAGTATTGAATATTTCGTCCAAAGCGTTGTGTCGTAAGGAAAGAGGTAATCCGCGCTGGGTCTACCTTATCGGGTTTACCTTTTAATACATAGCCCTTTTTCTTAATTGTTTCAAAAACATAGCCTTCCTCTTGTAAAGTTTGCAAATGTTTCCAAACTGCAGTACGAGAAATACCCAGTTCATCTGCTAGAGATTGACCAGAAATTGGCGTATCCTTTGCAAGTAGAAAACGTTTTAATATTTCATCCTTCATTGGTAAATTCATTTAAATACCATTCCTTCAACGTCTGTTCGTCATTTTTTACATAACCATTCAGTACGGCTATGATTGCTGCATCTAATCCTACTTTGATCCAAGGTCCCCGTTTTTTAGAAGTCCATTCTATTAAGTGGTTCCCATTAATTGCGAGTTCATCTACTGATTGAATATTTAAATTTTCCTTCACTCGTTTTATTTCTGTTTTCTCAAAAGGAATGTTTTGTCGTTGCCAAACTGCAAAATCATAGGCAGTTTCTAAAACCGTTAAATCATTCGTAAAGTAATCCATAATAGACCATTCTTTTAACAAGCTATTGTATGCATTCATGACATTACGAATAAACGTTTTGTCTTTATTTGAAAGTCGGTAAAAATCAAAAATATCTTGAATTTCTTCACGATTTAATAGACAAAGGTATGCCCAACCAACTTCGGATTTTGTTGTATGGAACTTTTCCCAATGCTGTTCGTTAGCCTTATAGTTACCAATTAAATATTTATCTAAATGACTTTCACCTAAAGCTTGAATGCCACCATACACATTCTTGCCTTTCCACAACTTCGACAATTCCATTGCTATTCTTTCATGGGCAATAAATTCTATTAGATCGCAATCTTGTTGTATCGCTTTTAATGTTTTTTCCTCTATTGTGAAATCCAATTGCGCACTAAATCGAATTGCCCGAAGCATGCGTAATGCATCTTCTCGGAATCGTACGGTTGCATCGCCTACTGAACGGATGACACCATTTTCAATATCTTGCTGTCCACCAAATAAATCAATAATTTGACCATCTTTTGTCATGGCCATTGCATTGATGGTAAAATCACGTCTTTGTAAATCCTTATCCAATGTACGAACAAATATTACTTGTTCTGGCCGACGATAATCGCTATAATCGCTTTCCGTACGATATGTTGTTACTTCTACTGGTTGACCTTCATCAAGTACTAGCACAGTGCCATGTTCAATGCCAATATCGACAGTGGTGGAAAAGATGCGTTTTACTTCACTAGGTAAAGCATTTGTTGCCACATCAACATCATTACCTTTTATTCCTAACAAGTGGTCTCGAACAGCACCACCGACAATGACCGCTTCAAATCCGGCATTTTCAATTTTTTCGATGACTCTAATGGCAAAGTCCCAATCTTCACTTATCTTCATACGCGTAACGCCACCAATCGCTCATATAATTGTTCGTAGTGATCTATAATTGGTTTCGCAAGGAATTTTGTTTGTACTGTATTAATGGCTGCTTGACGGAAGCGGATCAATTTTTCTTCATCTTTTAATAATTCAATCGCATATTGTGCTGCTTCATCCACATCTCCAAGATTTACGACAAAGCCGTTTACACCGTGATCGATTACTTCAGGAATACCACCAACATTCGTACCAATTCCTGGCACTCCACAAGCTAACGCTTCTAGTAGAACTAACCCAAATGATTCCGTTTCAGAAAGTAATAATTTTAAATCACTTATACTAAATAATTCCGCTATATTTTCTTGCTTCCCTAAAAATAAAATATCGTCTTTAAATGGTGAAGAATGTATTTGTTCTAACACACGTTGCTTTTCCGGTCCATCACCAACTAATAATAGTTTCGCTGGCATTTCTTCTCGAACCTTTAAGAAGGTCCCCACTACATCCGGTAAATTCTTAATTTTACGGAAATTGGAAACGTGAATTAGCACACGCTCATCTTCGGCAATACCAAGTTGCTCTTTTAAATTCGTATCAACGATTGGTTTAAATACGGATTCATCTACAAAATTATAGACCGTTTCAATTTCTTTCGTTGTCCCAATGATTTCATAAGTTTGCTCTTTTAAAGAATTTGATACTGTTGTGACAATGTCTGACTTTTCTATACCATACTTAATTGCTTGAGCAAGGTTGGAATCTTGCCCTAAAATTGAAATATCTGTTCCGTGTAAAGTTGTGACAATTCCAATATTTTCTCCACACATATCACGAGCAAGAACTGCACAAACTGCATGTGGAATAGCATAATGTACATGTAATACGTCAAGTTTTTCATCTCGAATAACATCTGCCATTTTACTTGCTAATGCTAAATCGTACGGCGGGTATTGAAACACTGAGTAATTATTAACTTGTACTTCGTGGAAAAATACGTTCGGATATAATTTATTTAGACGGAATGGTACACTCGAGGTGATAAAATGAATTTCATGACCTCGTTCTGCAAGCATTTTCCCTAATTCTGTTGCAAGTACACCAGAACCCCCTACTGTTGGATAGCATGTAATACCAATTTTTAATTTTTTCATCCGACGTTCATCCCTTCTCTACAAAATATTTAATTATTTACTTCATTTATTGTTTTAAGCAATATAACGATTTAAATTAATCAAATAAATGTAATTATAACTTCTTTTCCCCGTATTATCGGGTAGTAGTCTCCCACTTATATAAGTGGGAAAGAAACTCTACTCTTTGAAGTTTCACTCAATTTTGTTGTTGCCAAAATATAAGCGCACACCCGTCAGAAGATTTAAAAAAGCTATTCTTTCCTTCTTTCTTGGATTAATCTCCAATCTACAAAACCTTCTTGTAAACCTTTTAACAGAATTTCAGCAGTTCCCATATTTGTAGCTAGTGGAATATGATACACATCACATAGACGGACTAATGCCGTAACATCTGGTTCATGTGGTTGTGCAGTTAATGGATCTCGGAAGAAAAACACCATATCCATATCATTATTTGCAATCATTGCACCGATTTGTTGATCTCCACCTAATGGACCTGAACGAAATCGTGTCACCTTAAGGCCAACTTCTTCTTGAATACGTTGTCCTGTTGTACCTGTAGCAAAAAGTTGGTGTTGTTGTAGTATATTTTTATAGGCGATTGCAAATTCAACTAAACTGTCTTTTTTTCGGTCATGGGCTATTAATGCGATTTTCATTTCAACCATTCCATTTCTTATAGGATGTTTTCTAATCCGTAAACTAATTCTTCCATAGTCATAACAGTTTCAACACAGAATACTACACCACTCATAAATGATTCACGGTTAAATGAGTCATGGCGAATTGTCAGCATTTGACCGTCACCACCAAAAATGACCTCTTGGTGTGCAACTAGACCAGGTAAGCGAACTGAGTGTATACGCATGCCTTCAAAGTCTGCACCTCTTGCCCCCATCATCGTTTCAATCTCATTTGGATGGCCTTGTTTACTTGCTTCACGAACTTCTGCAATCATTTGAGCAGTTTTCTTACCTGTACCTGAAGGAGCATCCAGTTTTCTATCATGATGCAATTCAATAATTTCAACATGTGGTAAGTATTTTGCAGCTTCTTTTGCAAATTTCATCATTAAAATAGCTCCAATTGCAAAGTTTGGTGCAATAATACAACCACATTTTTTCTCTCTTGCTAACAAACTTAATTCTTCAAGTTGTTCATCTGTAAAACCAGTAGTACCAACTACAGTGCGAACATTATGTAACATGGCTTCTTTCGTATGTTCATAAACCGAATGAGGATTTGTCAAATCAATTAATACATCTGGGTTAGTCTCAGTAATTAATTGACTTAAGTTTGTATAAATCGGTACATCTAAATTTGGAGGAAACATTTCAAGCTGTGAAAGACTTTCCCCAACATGTTTGTAGTCTAATGCAGCCACTAAGACCATTCCCTCATGTTTACATACCGTTTTTACAGCTTCTGAACCCATTTTACCTCTCGCGCCTGCGATTGCTACTCGTATTGTCATATTACTCGTCCTTTCGTGTCCAACGATCTTTATCTCTCGTTTCGTACTTATTAATTACTTTTAATAATGTTTCATCTAAGCGGATACCTTGAGAATTTGCAAAACAAACTATTACAAAGAATAAATCTCCTAATTCTTCCTCAATACTATTAATACTTTCGGATTGTTTTTTCTTCTTTTGACCATAGACATGTTGTACTTCTCGCGATAATTCCCCTATCTCTTCAGTTAACCTAGCCATTAATTCAAAAGGAGGAAAATACCCTTCTTTAAATTGTCCTATATAACGATCGACTTTTTCCTGTAATTGGTTCAGCGTTAACTCGTTTGACATTTTTCCCACTCCTATATTATCGTATATAATTTAGTCTAGAGTTGTCAAAAGATGAAAATTAAAACATAATAAATCGTACAGCACAGTTGCTAAAATAGAAAGATTTTTTCAGCATGAAATGGGGGCTTTTTGTTGAAGGATTTAAAAATTCGCAATATTTTAGGAATAATTTTCGGTGCAGCAATATTAGGTTTTGGCTTTGTTCATTTTAATATGCAAAATGAGCTAGGTGAAGGTGGATTTAGTGGAATTACCCTTATCTTGTATTTTACTTTGAATTGGGATCCCGCAATCTTAAATATTATTTTAAATATTCCTATGTTCATTATTGGTTGGAAACAGTTTCCTAGACGAGAATTTATCTATACAATTATTGGAACAGTTTCCGTTTCCATTTTTCTAAGAATTTTTCAACACTATGAGATTGAATTAAACTTGCAACATGATCTATTTTTAGCTTCATTATTTGCAGGGGTGTTTGTTGGTATCGGTCTAGGAATTATTTTCCGTTTTGGTGGGACAACTGGTGGTGTAGATATTATTGCCCGTGTTGCAAATAAATACTTAGGCTGGAGTATGGGCCGCACAATGTTTTTATTTGATGTTACCGTTCTTTTAGCTTCATTGCTTACATTCTTAGATGCACGCTCAATGATGTATACGTTAGTTGCTGTATTTGTCGGTGCAAGAGTGATTGACATGGTGCAAGAGGGAGCATATTCTGCAAAGGCTGCGCTAATTATTTCGAATCAATCTGAAGAAATTGCAACATATATCACAGAACAAATGGAACGTGGGGTAACCGTATTCCATGCTTACGGCCATTATACAAAGCAATCTAAGGATGTTTTATATTGTATCGTAGGTCGTAGAGAAATTGTTCGTTTAAAATCTATGATCCATCATATCGACCCGAAAGCTTTCGTATCCATTATTGAAGTGAAGGATGTCGTTGGTGAAGGATTTAAAATTGATTAAAGCAGTTTAAAGTAAAAAAGTACAACTGATTAATAGTTGTACTTTTTCTTAATTCAGAAACATGAAAAAACATTCTAACTATACTCAATTTTTTAAGATAATATATTACTATTATTCGATTTGATATCTTTCATATTGAACGTTGTCATTATAATACTCATCCATAATGTTATTCGTTAAGACAATGGAATACACTGCAAAAAACACCAGCATCAGAACGATGAAAAACCCAAACAAGAGCATTTTTGAAAAGCTAAGATTCATTTCTCCACCCCTTGTTAGTGATAGTGAACTGTCATAAAATTGTTCATTTTTAACATCATATTAATTGAATGGGCAAGTTAGTATTCTTGATAAAAAAATATTTTTTAACCTTCCTGCAAAATAAAAAAACTGATCCCAAAATAGGATCAGTTTTTTGTATGTGTAAATAAATCAAGCATAGTCGAGCCTGTGTGAGCCGCTTCCGCTTTTCTTATTGTCTAGCTACGCACGTTAGCCGTTCGGAAACTTCGACTTCCTTCTGCGTGTGCGAGCACACTTGTCAGAAGTCTCCAGTTTCTTTCACGGCTGAACGAACGCGCTTCGCTTTTCTATTGTCTAGCTACGAACGCTAGCTCCTCGACAACTTCAGAATCATCTTCAAGGGCAAAAAGCGCCCTTTTGCCGATTCTTCCAGTTGTTGTCGGAGCTGAGCGAGCGTTCTCCGCTTTTCTAATCGTCCGAGCTCATGTTTGTGTAGATTAGAATTAAACGTAATAGCTCAAGTACAGCAACTGCTGCTGCTGCAACGTATGTCATTGCTGCTGCATTTAATACTTTTTTTGCACTGCGCTCTTCGCTATTTGAAATAATTCCTAGCTGAACAACTTCATTCATTGCTCTTCTTGATGCATCGAATTCTACTGGTAAAGTTACAATTTGGAATAAAACTCCCGCTGCTAGTAATAGAATACCTAATAATAAGAAGCCTGTACTAGAAGCAAAAATACCGATCATAACAAAAATCCATGAAGCATTTGATGAAATATTTGCTACTGGAACTAATTTTGAACGTAATGTTAAGAATGAATAAGCTTCTTTATGCTGAATCGCATGACCAACTTCGTGAGCTGCTACCGCTGTTCCTGCAATTGAAGCATTATAATAATTCGCCTCAGAAAGTGCAACTGTTTTCGTTGCAGGGTTATAGTGATCTGATAATACGCCTTGTGTTGGTACTACTCGTACATCAAATAACCCATGTTGATCTAATATCATTCGTGCTACTTGAGCACCTGTCAAACCTTTTGCTGCCGCAACATCTGAAAATTTATTATACGTTCTTTTGACTTTAATTTGGGCATAAATCGGCAAAATTAAAATAATCAGAAAGTAAATAATATACATTCCGGTTGTCAATTTACTATCTCCCTCTCTTTACTATCTAATATAATAATAATTTTAATGAATTATTATAGTTTGTGCAAATATTCACGCTTATTATAAACAAGATATGCTAGTAAGATGCACGCAATTGAAAGCCAAAATGTGAAATAGCCTATATGATGTGCATATTGTTCGATACTACGGTATGTCGGCATTTGTCCATACACATAATCTATTACATCATTATGCAATGTCCAAATTGCTGCTATAATAATGTGTATAGTGCCAAATCGGTATTTTCCAAAATACAAAATCGCCTCTACTGCCATTAAAAAATGAGAAGCAACTAACATCCAGCCAGCAGGTCCAATTGCCCCGTTTTCAACCAATGTTAATAAATTCATTACAACAGCCCAAAGACCATATTTTACTAATGTGATTAACGCTAAAGCTTCAATTAACTTAAAGTTTTTTCCTATAATCCAGCCGATGATTGCGATACAAAAAAATAAACTTGCTGTTGGACTATCAGGTACAAAGATTAAAAACTGTGGATCTGTTACAGCTAACTGCCATTTATACCAATAATACCCATAAACAGTACCAAGAAAATTTATTATAAATAATAGTGTTAAAAATGATCGGTGCGTTAAAAGATACCAAGCTCGAGCCAAAAAAGACATCATACTGTTTACTCCTTTAAAAAAATAAAAGTTTTATGTATTATGTTCGATTAAATTAGCATATGTAATAAATATAGAAATATTCTTAAAAGAATAGAAGAGAGCCAGTTGCCTGACTCTCTTGTTTAAGTATAGATTATTCTTTTTCTTTTAAGCTTGCAATGAATTCAGCTAAAATTTGAAGTTCTTCATCTGTACCTTCAAATACTCCAGCTGGCATTGCTCCACGACCATTTTTAATAACTTCTGCAACCTCTTCTGCAGTTAATTCGTTACCTAATAACATAGGAGCACCTGTACCACCTGCTAAGTCACCACCGTGACAGCCGATACATGAAGCTTGTGATTGGAAAATCTCATAACCAGGTGATGTTTCATCAATTTCAACATCTGGTAATAATCCTAAATCTTTATCTGTAATAACACCTTGAGCTTTTGCAGCTTCCCAATCGTGGTGTGCTACAGATTCCCAAGTTAAGTATACCATTGATGCAAGTGTTAATAACATAAATGCTGTTGGTAATGGGCGTTTAGATGGACGACGTTCTGGTCCTTTATCTAAGAATGGCGCAAGTGCTAATGCCGCAACTGCTAAACCTGGAATAATAACAGCACCAATTACGTTATATGGACCAGATACATAAGTATATTTTAATAATTGGTACAAGAATAAGAAGTACCAGTCTGGTAATGGAATATATGAAGCATTTGTAGGATCTGCCGGACCTTCAAGTGGTGAAGGATGAGCGACAGTTAATAGTAAATATCCAATTAAGAAAACCGCACCAACCATCCATTCTTTTAATAAGAAATCAGGCCAAAAAGCTTCAGTTTTACCTGGATACTCGGAATAATCTTTCGGAATATTCGGCATACGGTCATTCATTTTAACGCGCGAATCACCTACGAATTTCATCCCTTTTCCGCGATGCATAGTGTCCCCTCCTTTAATAAATCATAAAAAACACGCTAAATCATAGCGGTCCTGAAATACCTTGACGGCGAATCATAATAAAGTGTACTGCAAGTAAAGCGAATAACACAGCTGGTAAGAAGAATACATGAATTGCGAAGAAACGTGTTAACGTTTGAGCACCAAGGATTTCTGCATCACCGGCAAGTAAAATTTTAATAAGCTCACCAATAAATGGTACAGAAGCCGCAATTTGAATACCTACTTTAGTAGCGAATACCGCTTTCATGTCCCAAGGAAGTAAATATCCTGTGAAACCTAAACCTAACATTACACAAAAAATCCCAACGCCTACAATCCAGTTTAATTCACGAGGTTTCTTATATGAACCTGTGAAGAATACACGAAGCGTATGTAAGAACATCATTACGATAACTAATGAAGCCCCCCAGTGGTGCATACCACGTACGATTTCACCAAAAGCTACTTCGTTTTGTAAATAATAAACTGATTTCCAAGCATTCTCTACGTCTGGCACGTAATACATTGTTAAGAACATACCGGATAAAATCTGAATTACTGTAATGAAGAATGTTAAACCACCGAAACAGTAAACGAATGCTGAAAAGTGATGTGCAGGGTTAACGTGCTCTGGCACTTCGTGGTCGGCAATATCACGCCAAATTGGAGTGATATCTAATCGTTCATCGACCCAATCATAAATTTTATTTAGCACAATTGTCTACCCCCTAACTATTAACCTAAAGTATTTGGAATTTTCTTCCCAAGCATTAAAAAACCATCTTTTTCTGCTACTTCATATTCATCTAATGGACCAGTTGGTGGTGTACCCGGTACGTTTTTACCAGTTTTCTCATATCGTCCACCATGACATGCACAGAAGTATTGATCTGGGTGAGCAGAATCCCCAGCCCAGTTAACAGTACAACCTAAATGCTTACATACTGGTGAAAGGGCGATAATAGCATCACCATCTCTATAAACCCAAGCAGCTTCTGTAACATCAGATTTGTACCAAGCATCAACTTGTTCAAATGTAAAGTCAACTTTAATTGGTTCTTCTGTGATTTCATCAATTTTTTGGCTTGTTTGTACAAAATCCCCTTCAGCTTTAGTTTGTAAAGCTGGGTCAATTGCAAAACGAATCATCGGCATTAACATACCAGCAGCCATGAATCCTCCAACACCTGTTAAAGTGTAGTTTAAGAATTGGCGTCTTGAAACTCGATTGTTACTCATTCTTTTCCCCCCTCTAACTAAAAGGTCAGCCCCAACGGACATACTTTTACAAATAGTAATTACTAGGACATATCTATGATATATCAATAAAATAGGTTGGTCAATATTGCATTGTTATTGATTGGACAAGTTTGTGAACATTTAATGAAACAATGAAACAATCTTCTAACTCTGAGACCATT
Source organism: Ureibacillus endophyticus (assembly GCF_003628435.1). Classification (GTDB taxonomy): domain Bacteria; phylum Bacillota; class Bacilli; order Bacillales_A; family Planococcaceae; genus Ureibacillus; species Ureibacillus endophyticus. The sequence continues at coordinate 10,809 of NZ_RBZN01000024.1, forward strand.
TGGAAGAAAGGATAGGAATTACCTGTTTTAACTGATCTTCTAATACCTTTTTCTTCACTTCTTTATCCATTGATTCTAATGGAATCGCAGGTAACCAAATTACATCTATTTGGTCTTGTAGGCTTGTCCAAGAATGATCACAAGTTACGAAGATTACATGTTTAAAACCTGCATTATGCAACTCCTCTTTTAATAGAGGAACAAATAGCCCACTTTTTGTTTGTTCTGTGTAAGAAAACGGCGGGACAAGCATTAATCTTCCTTTAAATTGCTGTTCAATAAATGCTGTTAGGGACATTAAATACTCAGCTGCTGAACTGCTTTGTTTAATAGATTGCTCTTGGAAATCTAAAGACAGCAATGGAACAATCGCTGTATCGATAAAATCCTTTTGTGCTTCAAATTGCTGCACATCCTTTACATTAAAATACATTCTTCAACCTCCACTGACACAATATTTACTATTCCCCAATAAAATTCGTTTTAAAACTAGTTAATTGGATTTAATCAAACTATGTATTTACAATAACTTCTTGTCCAGTCACTACTTTAGCATAACATACAAAATTAGACATTTGTATGTATTCAAAAAAATAACCTCAATTTCAGTCGAATTGATCGACTGATCCTGAGGTTAAACGTTTTTAGATGTTTGTTTCAATGCTTGAAGTAAGTCGGATAGCTGGTAAAATCTCTCTTTATCGCCTTGATCTAAAGCTTCATCGATTTCTTTTAACAATTTTTCTTTTTGGAATGCTAACAGACTATTATTTAACATCTCTTCAGCTATTAAACGATCTTTCTCATTAATATGAAGATATTTTGGCATGTATGGGTTTTCCTCTAACACCGCTAAATATTGCTGACTTGGTGGTATATTAGGAAAATTAAGTTGAATATACATACTTTCATTAGGATGTAGTCTTAAATCATGAAATGACTTTTCTGCATCGCTAGTCATTATATTCCCTTTATAAAATCGGAATGGTACTCCACTAGAATCTACAGATGACATAACAATTGCCCTTGGACAATAATGCGCTTCTTCAACGAAATGGATATTTTCAAGTAAATTATCATTGCTTAACAAATAATTTAAGATCCACACACACTCTCGCCTTTTTAATTGGAAATTCTTAAGAAACCAACGAACAAAAGTTTTCTTGTCAAGAATCGGAACGGAAGAAGTCATTTAGCTATCCCTCCTTTTATTCAAGAGTATAAAGCAAATCTAACCACTGCTGATCGCTAGGCTGCAACGTAATCAATTGTTCAACAATACTCCGAGCCTCGTGTCGTTTTCCATCCTCTATCAAGAAATAACAATATTTACTTAAAAACGACGGATCCTCTTTAAACTCATTATATGCTTGCTTGTAAATTTCGTATGCGCGCAACATATTTTCTTCTTGATGATATGCATCTGCAACTAATGGGTATAAAGCACTCCAATCAAAATCTTCGCCTTTTAGACTTTCATATAAATCAATGACATCATCATAACGTTCTTCATTGGCATATATCGACATTAAAACAATTAACGCTTCCATATATTCAGGATCTAAAGCAATTGCCTGTTGTAAATGGTCTATTGCTTCTTTTACTAATCCATTTTTCAGAGCGATTTTACCTGCAAACAAGTAAAATGATTTTTCATATTCGTCACGTTTAATTCCTTCTAATATTACTTTATATGCATTTTTATTATCTTCTACCATCGCATAACTTTCAGCTAGTAGTAAATAACCACTAAAATAATCAGGATCTAATTCCTTTAAATCTTCTAATTGCTTAATAGCCATTTCAAATTTTTCAGATTGGAAGGCTGAGTAGGCAGATCCGAATAATAAATCGGGAGTTACTGTTTCTTCAAGGGCTTCCATATAATAATCGAGCGCCGTTTCATAGCTTCCTCCAGCTCGGTATACTTCTGCTAAGCGTGTTGCTAATGTAACGCCCGCAATTGATTTTTCTTTTTCATGTAATTCTTCATATATACGTACCGCTTCAGTAAAGCGACCTGTTTCGAATAGCAGTTCTGCTTTTGCAAACTGTAATAACGGCTCAGTAGGCAAAATTTCTAATGCTTCATTAATTCGTTGTTCAGCAACTTCATATAATCCTTGCATTTGGTAATAATCAGCAAGTAGTAGCAAGCTTTGCGGATATTCTGGCGCTTCTGAATCTACCTCCATTAGTAGACTCAATGCCTCGTCTTCTTCACCTAATTCAATCAATACAGAAGCTCTGTCTATTGTAAGTTGGACATTATTTGGATATAAAAATTGTAAATGTTCAAATACACGATCTGCTTCATTCAAATAGCCATATTGCATAAATAAATCTGCAAATTCATATTGAACGTCTGGTTGTTCATTGATTAGGAAAGACTCTAATGAATTATTAATTTGTTGTAAATCACCATTTTGAATAGCTTGTAACATTTCAGTCGTTGTATTTGTCAAAATCGCTCACCTTTTTTTCCTTTAGTAATTATATGCTACATGACGAAAACTTAAGAAACAAGAAAAAGGCCTTGCCAGAAAGCGGCAAAGACCAAATTTTTTACAGAAAAATTATTTATTTAAAAGACTGTTTACATGATCAAAAAATGTCGGATAAGAAACTGCAATACAATCCGTATCATCAATCTCTACCGGTTCGTTTGTTATTAACGCAGCAATTGCTCCCATCATGCCGATGCGATGATCTCCATAAGATTGTAGTTTTCCACCATGAAGTTTTGTTGGGCCATGAATAATCATACCATCATCTGTTGCTTCGATATTTGCACCCAATTTTTTCAGTTCATTCACTACTGCTGTAATACGGTCTGTTTCTTTAACTTTTAATTCTTCCGCATCACGAATAATTGTCGTTCCTTCTGCTTGTGTTGCAAGTAACGCAAGAATTGGAATTTCATCAATTAAGCGAGGAATGATGTCCCCTTCAATAGTAGTAGCCTTTAGGTTTGACGTTTCAATTGTAATCGTTGCAGTTGGTTCTGCTGCTGTTTCATCTTCTACTTCCACTTTCATTGAAGCACCCATATTTTCAAGGACTTCGATGATTCCTGCACGAGTTGGGTTTACCCCAACATTTTTCATCACAATGTTACTGTTAGGTACGATAGCACCAGCAACTAAGAAGAATGCAGCTGACGAAATATCCCCTGGTACATTAACATGGGTAGCTTTTAACTGTTGCCCACCCTCAAAATAGACAACACCATCTTCTACTGTAATTTGTGCACCAAATTGTCTCAACATTCGTTCTGTATGGTCACGAGATACTTCCTTTTCTCGAACTATCGTTGTTCCTTCTGCACGTAACCCCGCAAGAATAATTGCAGATTTTACTTGTGCACTTGCAACTGGCATTGTATAGTCAATCGCTTTTAGTTGAGTACCTTGAATAGCTAACGGAGTATATTGACCATTCTCTCTACCAGCTATTTGTGCACCCATTAATCGAAGCGGATCTGCTACTCGACGCATAGGACGTTTCGCGATGGAAGCATCTCCTGTCATCACTGTATGTAATTTTGTACCAGACAAGATTCCTAACATTAATCTTGTAGTAGTACCGGAATTTCCAGTATATAAAACTTCTTTGGGTTCTTGCCAATTATCCATTCCATCACTTTGAATGGTAACATTTGTACCTTCGACTGTAATATCTACTCCTAGTTTACGAAAACAATCTATTGTACTTAAACAATCTTCTCCAAGAAGAAATCCGCTAACGGTTGTTTTCCCTTTGGCAATTGCTCCGAACATAATAGAGCGATGAGAAATTGACTTATCTCCTGGTACGATTATAGTTCCGTTCAATTGTGGGTTTGTGTAGTCTAAAATTTTTGTAGAAGACATTTAAGTACCCCTTTCAGTAATTAAGATGCAAATATCTCAAAATTTGTTCTTTTACTAATACATTTTTCAGCTTTTTCTCGGTCTTCAGCAGTTTGGAAACTAATTACCAAGATACCGAAAATGTCTTCACGTGCTTCAACAACTCGAAGATTCGTAATACTGATATGTTCTTCTGCTAAATAGCCTGTAACCTCAGAAATAACCCCCGGGTAATCCGGAATATCAACATACAAGTCGTACGTAGTATAGAATGCACCTGTAGTAATTGGTAAATCATCTCGCACTTGTTTCGCAATTGCAAAATATTCTTCAATGGAATCTTGCTCATTGCTTAAAAGGATGTTTTTCACACGGTCCATTTCATCTAACCATAAATCTAATTGACTAATTAGCTCTTGGCGGTTTTGCAACACGATATCTCTCCACATGTATGGATTTGATGAAGCAATACGTGTAATATCACGGAAACCTCCAGCAGCTAGTAGCGTTGTCATCGGATAATGTCTTTGCTCCGCGTCCAATTGATGAACAAGTGATGCTGCAACGATGTGTGGAAAATGACTAACAACCGCTGTCATATGATCATGCTCTTGAGCATCCACTTTCACAATTTTCGCTAACGTATATTTTAAGAGCTGTTCAAGTTCTTGAACTTTCTCTTCATTTTCGTTTTTTAAAGGAGTTAACATGTAATATGCATTTTCGAATAGGTGTGGTTTTGCAGCTTTTACTCCACTTTTATGCGAACCTGCCATTGGGTGTCCCCCAATAAATGTAATACCACATTCTTGGAGTTCTTTTCCTTTTGCCATAATTAACCCTTTTGTACTACCAGTATCCGTAACAATGACATTTTCTTTCAATGGCCAGTCTTTTAATTCCTCTAACCATTCTAATGTTGCGTTTACTGGTGTTCCAAAGATGATGATATCTGCAATTTTTGCACCTTCAATAATTTCATCAACCACTTCATTTACAACGTGCAAAGATTTTGCAAGTTCACGGGTTTGTTGACTTACATCATACCCGTAAACTTTAGTATGGGGGGCCTTTTGACAGGCCATTGCAATGGACCCCCCGATTAAACCTAAACCTATGACAAAGACATTCTGTGTCATGCAAATACTCCTTGTTCTGTTAACACTTCTTCAAGTAATGTTAAAAACTTGCTGTTTTGCTCTTCTGTTCCAAATGTTACACGGATATATCCAGGAGTGCCAAGTGCGTTACCACTTCTAATAATAAATCCACGTTTCATCATTTCTTGGAACACAACGTCACTATCCGCTTTTACTTCAAATAAAATAAAGTTTGTTTGAGAAGGATAGTAGTTTAAGCCGTGTTTATTACAAAACTCAACGAATTGTTTTTTGCCATTTTCATTTTTCGTGCGACATTCTTGAATAAATTGTTGATCTTCAAGAGCAACAACTGCAATTTTTTGACTTAAAACTGTATTGTTAAATGGTCCACGTACTGGATCAAGTTTCGCAATTACATCTTCTTGTGCATAGGCATATCCAACACGGAATGATGCTAAACCATATGCTTTAGAGAATGTACGCATGATGATTACATTAGGATACTCTTTCACATAATGTAATGTATCTTTAAATTCTGGTGCATTGATATATTCAAAGTAAGCTTCATCAAGAACTACTAACACATCAGATGGCACTTGCTTTAAGAAATTTTGTAATTCATCATCACTTACAATTGTTCCTGTTGGATTATTTGGGTTACATACCCAAACGATTGAAGTGTTTTCATCAATTGCCGCTAGCATTGCCTGTAAATCATGTTTACCATCTTTTGTTGGAACTTTTCGTACTTCTGCTCCTTCAATCTCAGCGTTATGGCTGTATTGAGAAAAAGATGGGTCTGCCATTACAGTATTTACACCAGGGTATAGTAAAGCACGAGTTAAAATCGCGATTAAATCATCCGAACCATTACCGAATAAAAGTTCAGTCTCTTTTACACCAAGGTGTTTTGCTACCGCTGTACGTAATTCTTGAGCATAACCATCAGGATAAATTGCATGATTTGTTGAATCTGTTTCTAAAAATGCTTTCACTTTAGGAGAAAAACCATATGGATTTTCATTAGAAGCTAATTTTACTACTTCATCTAAACCAAATTCTCTTTTTACTTCTTCAATTGGCTTACCTGGCTGATATGCTTTCATGCCAAAAAGTTGTTGTTTCCATTTCATAATAAATTTCTCCTCCTAAACCGCTATTTGACTAAGTCAGGTCGTAAACTAACTGCATTGTTTAAATAGATATGTTGAATATCTTTTTGATGAACTTGTGTATTCACGTGCATTAATACTCGAATACACAAAGGTAGTGCCCCAGGAACACTCATTTCGTGGGTACACATAGTTGGTACATATTGCCAACCTTCGATAGAACGGACTGCTTTTGCAGGAAAGGCAGATGTAATATCTGGTGTAGTGGAAATCAGTACTGAAGCGATATCTTCAGGTTGGATATTATTTTCCTCCACAATTTGTAATACTAATCTAGTAATTTCATTATATATTAATTCTGGTTTATCCTCTTCTACTGTTGTTGCCCCTCTAACACCACGTATCATTTACTTACCTCCATTAGAAGAGAACGATATTCACGATCTACTTCTTTACATTCTGATAGTTCGATTGGTTGAATAAATGGTTCGCCAATTTTGTTTAGTAACACAAATTGTAATTCCCCGTATTCTACCTTTTTATCCTTTACTAAATACTGCTCCAGCGTTTCAAATGAGAATTCTTCAAGCTTCTCAAATGGATATCCATTTTGATGAGCGAACTGTAAAAATTCTTTTGTAAATTGTCTATTAATTTGACCATATCGTTCACTTAAAAGTAATGCATAAACAATACCAATGACTACAGCTTCACCGTGAGCTAAACCTCCGTAACCTGCTGCAGCTTCAATTGCATGACCATACGTATGCCCTAAGTTCAAGAATTTTCGGACAGATTGTTCTGTCTCGTCTTTAGAAACGATATCAGCTTTCACTTCAATACCGGCCTTTAAATGAAGGGCTAATTGATCATTATCAATTCCAGTAATAGAAGGAGTATTCATTAACTCTTTCAACCAATTTTCATTGGAAATGAGAGCATGTTTAATCACTTCAGCCATTCCTGAACGAATCTCACGTTTACTTAAAGAATGTAGAAGATTTGTATCATAAACTACTCCTTCAGGTTGATAGAAAGCGCCGATTAAATTTTTACCAAGTGGATGATTAATCGCTGTTTTACCACCAACTGCTGAATCATGAGCTAAAATCGTTGTTGGAATTTGTATAAATGGAATACCGCGCATGAAAGTAGCTGCGACAAATCCAGTTAAATCTCCAACTGCGCCACCACCAAAGGCAAAAAGGAAACTTTTACGGGTACAATTGTTTTCAATTAAGAATGTATGAGAGTTTTGGAAATTTTCAAACCCTTTACATTCTTCACCTGCTGGCATAATGAATACTTTAAAGTCATAAGGGAAGTTTTGCTTAAAATACTCCCCTTGTGCTTCCCATACGTTTTTATCCGTAAAAACGACTAATTGGTCAGCTTTTTGCAACTTATCTTCAAAAGAAAGAACGGCAGATTTTAAAATATCATTTCCAATGACAACTTCATATTGATGTGATGCTGTATTTACAGGAATTCTCATTTTTAGTACCCCTTTGCGTACTCGCGCATTGCATCGATTTGTGCTTTTAATTGAGGAAGTTGATCACTATGATATTGTTCAACAATTGCATTGGCAATCTCCCATGCAATGACATTTTCCGCAACAATGGAAGCAGCTGGAACTGCACAACTATCAGAACGTTCTACACTTGCTTTAAACGGTTCTTTTGTTTCAATGTCTACGCTTTGTAATGGTTTATATAGAGTAGGGATTGGCTTCATTACACCACGTACAACAATTGGCATACCAGTAGACATACCACCTTCTAATCCACCTAAACGGTTAGTCGCGCGTGTATAGCCGTTTTCTTCATCCCATAATATTTCATCATGAACTTCAGACCCTTTACGACGAGCCATTTCAAATCCAATTCCGAACTCTACACCTTTAAAAGCATTAATTGATAACATTGCTTGAGCAAGACGACCATCTAATTTACGGTCGTAATGAACATAAGAGCCGATACCTGCAGGAAGTCCTTCTACTATTACTTCTACTACACCACCAATAGAATCTCCTGCTTTTTTTGTATCGTCAATCATTTGCACCATTTTTTCTGAAGCCTCTGGGTCCACACAATAACATGGATCTTCTTCAACAATTGCACGAATTTCATCAGCTGATTTGCCTTCAACCTTTGAAGTATCTGCTTTGATACCTGCAATTTCTGTTACATGAGCAACTACAGAAATACCTAATTCATTTAGTAAAGCTTTTGCTACAGAACCTACCGCAACACGTACAGTTGTTTCACGTGCACTTGAACGTTCTAGTACATTACGTAAATCACGGTGACCGTACTTCATACCACCTACTAAATCGGCATGTCCAGGACGTGGACGAGAAATTTGACGTTTAATTTCATTTGGGTCCACATCTTCTGGAAGTGGTTCTGCACCCATAATTTTTGTCCAATGTTTCCAATCATCATTTGTTACAACCAATGCTACTGGAGAACCAAGTGTTTTCCCGTGACGAACACCTCCTACAATCTCTACAGTGTCCGTTTCAATTTGCATACGTCTTCCACGGCCATGTCCACCTTGACGACGTTTTAAATCATAGTTTATTTTTTCTGCACTTATTGGTAAAAGAGACGGCAATCCCTCAATGATTGTTGTTAGTTGAGGCCCGTGAGACTCTCCTGCTGTTAGGTAACGCATAAAACACTTTCTCCCTTCAACTCGCTAAAGTATGTATTTTTTATCATAACATATATTATAGCCTAAAAAACAGTGTCTTTTGATAAGTAATTCAATATAGTATCGAATATTCTGAAATTCTAGAAAATTAAGGTATAAAGACGAATTTAAAAAAATACGCTTCCCGTTTGTAAACGAAAAGCGTCAGTACATTTAAATGTATTTTCTCGTCTATTTTTTCCTATAGAAAAATGTATCTTCCACTTCAAACCCATAACGTGCAGGATTGAAGATTTGTTCTGTTGAACCAACAAATAAAATACCACCCGATCGCAAGGAGTTACTAAAATTATGATAGATTTGATCCTTTGCTTCTTCAGTAAAGTAAATCATCACATTTCGGCAAACAATTAAATCACAATTCGATTCATAGCGATCGTTTAACAAATTATGTTTTTTAAATGTTACTGTTCTTTTAATTTCATCTTTTACTTTATAAAACTGACCTTCTTTATTAAAATATTTGTTTTTCACATCCACTGGCACTTCAGCTAAAGATCGATCAGGATAAAGGCCAAGTTTTGCTTTTTGAATGACATTTTCATCGATATCTGTTGCCAACACTTGAACTTGGGAAAGTGGCACATGATGGGATAAAACCATTGCAATAGTATACGGTTCTTCCCCTGTAGAACATGCAGCACTCCAAATTTTCAGTCTTTTATTTGATTGAAGAAGTAAAGGGAAAATTTTGTTTTGCAATACTTCCCATCGCTTCCCGTTTCTATAAAATTCTGATACGTTAATCGTCATACGATCTAGAAATTCATTTAATAAATCTCTATCTTTTTCAAGTGCGTGTAAAAACTCAATAAAATTTCGATACCCTTTTTTCTCATACAGCGATGTTAAACGTCGCTTCATCTGTGCTTCTTTGTATAGGGCGAGGTCAATTCCCGTTTTTCTTTTTATACCTTCGATAAACTGTACATAGTCTGACATTCTCCATCTTTCCCCTCGATTGCAACATCCATTATATGTTACAGAGCATTGTCCTAATGTTATTATAGCTGAAAATTACGAAATCTTAAATAAATCATTTCGAGAGATTTCATATAAATTTAATTTGTTTTATCATCTATAAAATGCTGAGAGGATGATTGAATGGTAGGTGAATCTAGAGATAATTGAAGTCTTGTTTGTTCGATTTCTAATCGTAATTTTTCCGTTTCAATAATATAGCTTTCCTTACGAATTTTTTCTAACTCGATTTCTTGTTTTAACACTTCTAACTTCAGTTTTGACTGTTTATTAATGTGAGCGGATACAATTCCAGCAATCGAAATTAATGAAGAAATGGAAACGATACCTAAAACTAATATTACGTAATCTGCCATATGAATCCCCCTTTGTCCTTAATACGTACGAACTCATTAAAAGTTTCCAAAAAAAAAGTAACTACCACTTTTCGTAATAGCTACTCGTTGTTGTATGAAAATGAAAATTAAACTAATTCTCCAGCGAACCATAAGCTGATTTCACGTTCAGCAGAAGCTGGTGAATCTGAACCATGGATTACGTTTTCAGAGATTGTTACTGCATAGTCACCACGGATTGTACCAGGTTGTGATTCAGATGGTTTTGTAGCACCCATCATGATACGAGCTAATGAAATTACGCTTTCGCCTTCCCATACCATAGCAAATACTGGACCTGAAGTGATGAAGTCAACTAATTCACCAAAGAATGGTTTGTCAGCATGTTCTGCATAGTGTGCTTCAGCGATTTCGCGTGTTGCTACCATAAGTTTAGCACCTTTTAATTCAAAACCGCGACGTTCAAAGCGGTCTACGATGTCTCCGATTACTTGACGTTTTACTCCGTCTGGTTTAATCATTAAAAATGTTCTTTCGATTGCCATTTCTATATACACTCCTTAAGTTTGAATAAGGTATTACACCTACCGATAAATATTACCAGAATAACATTCATTCATCAACTATTTACAATTTACGCCATCATAATTTATTAAAATTTTCGTTTTCCAATAAATAAAGCGATGTCTCTTAATTTTTTCTTCATAGGATGATTTGGCAATGCGTCAACTTCTTTCAAAGCTTTACGCAAATAATGATTACTAACATTTATCGATTGTTTAATTGCATCTGATTTACGAACGATTGAAAGCATTTCAAGTCGTTGTTGTTCAGTAACTTCTCCGTTTGCTGCCAACTCAATAAATTTTGAGATAGTTGGATGATCCTTTAATAATAATATTGGCAAGGTAATATTTCCCTGTAATAAATCACTTCCAGCAGGCTTACCTAGTTCTTTATCCGTGGCAGTAAAATCTAAAATATCATCAACAATTTGATAACTCATTCCAACAAAATAGCCAAATTGTTTTAAATGCCTCACATTTTTATCATCCAAGCCACTAACTACAGCACCTAGTTCACAACTAGATTCGATAAGTAAAGCTGTTTTTCGTTTAATACGTCGGAAATAATCTTTAATGTTTTGATTACTACGAAACTTATCTTCTATTTGAATCACTTCGCCATTACAAATTTCAACCATTGTTTTGGCTAAAATTTGATGGACACGTGGGTTTTCGATCGATGTGACATACTCCAAAGCCCGGGCAAAAATAAAGTCACCAGTATACATGGCAACTCGATTATTCCATTGCGCTTTTACAGTATGTCTTCCCCTTCTCAAATCAGAATCATCTATTACATCATCATGTACTAGAGACGCTGAATGAATTAATTCAAGCGGTACAGCAATATTTTTGACTTGATCAATATTATATTGCCCAAATTTTGCACTAATTAAAACAAAAACAGGGCGAATTCGCTTACCGCCCGCTTGTAGTAGATGGAGAGAGGCATCATTTATCAATTGCGAAGACGAGTTTAACGCTATTTCTAATTCTTTTTCGATGATGTCTATATCCGCTTTTAAATCGGAATATAGCAATTTTAACTTCATCTTTTCCACGCGTGAAACCTTCTCCCCCTAGTTTTCTTTTTTAAAGCCCATATGCATAGCCGCAGCGCCACCACTATACCCTTTATAACTTACTTTTTGGAAACCTGCTTCCTCAAACATTTTCGCTAATTTTCTCATACCCGGAAAATCTTTTGCAGATTCTTGTAACCAAGAATATTCTCTATAACTTTTCGCAATTAGCTTACCAAATAATGGCATGATATATTTAAAGTAAAAACGAAATAGTTGTCGATAGATTGGAATTTCAGATTGACTTGTTTCTAAACAAACCGCCATTCCACCAGGTTTTAACACACGGTTCATCTCACGTAAAACTTGCATATAATCTGGCACGTTACGTAATCCAAAACCGATTGTGACATAGTCAAATGTATTATCTTCAAATGGAAGCTCCATTGCATTTCCATGAATTAACTCAATTTGAGGGTATGGCTGAACTTTCTTTTCTCCAACTTTTAGCATATTTTTACTAAAGTCAAGTCCTTTTACTACCCCTTTTTCACCTGTAGCTTGTGCTAAAGCAATAGTCCAATCTGCTGTTCCACAACAAACATCTAAACATTTTGAACCAGGTTTTACGTTCATTCTTTTCATTGTATCTTCACGCCATTTTACGTGCAGTTGAAAACTTATCACCGAATTCATTTTATCGTAATTTTCGGAAATGCTTTCAAAAACTTCGTGTACGTGTTCTTCTTTTGATTTAGCCATTTTTTCAGAACCTTTCTACACATCAACTACTAATTTGTTGCTCTATGTATAACTTTAATTCGTCCTTAATGGTAGACGAACGAAGATATTCATGGAGTAAATCATTTAGCACATCTATTTTTTGCTGTAACAATAACTCAAGAGGTTGCCCTTCTTTTGCTGCACTTTCTACCATTTTCTCTAGTATCAAAGACTTATTCCCATGTTGTAAATTGCGGAGTTCTTTTTGTAATTGAATCAATAGTAGGCTAGTATGCATAAATGTACTATATTGTTCAAATCCATAAACTTGATAGAAACGTTTGATTAGCTCTGTTTTTACTACTGAGATTGATTCGTACCAATTGTCTAAAGTTAATGAATTAACTTCATATACTTTAATTTGATGCTCACAACGAACTGCTATACCTTCCGATAACTGTTTTATCAGCGGTATATTGCCAGCTTGAGCTAAAATCTCGTAATAACGACCACTATAATAGTCACCAGAGAGAACTGTTAATTGTTGCTCTTTACTCGTTGCATTCGTTTCATCTATTTTATCATGCTCAGAAAGTGAGGCATGTACAATTCCAACTGTAATCGCACTTTTATGAATTTGTTCATTCCATTTTTCTCCATTTAAAAATGGCATTAACAAATAAAACAATTGATTTTCATCTAAAACTGGTTCTCCAGTATATTGCAGTAATGTTCTATGACGAACATGCATGAAAATGTTTGTTTTTAATTGTTCGATTGACTCTTGAATGTATGTTGCATCCATAGATATTACTCCATTCTACTTTAAGTGCAATTGAACAGTACAATTGCATCAAAACTTGGTCATAAAATAATTATTTTTTCGAACCACTTTCTACAATACCGTGAGCCGAAATAATTTTAGCTTTTCCTCGAATTTTCATTGCTGAAGTATGCTCTGTAAATTGTGCTATCATGACTTCGCCAGCATCTAATTTTTCAGAGTGATGGAATTTCGTATCTGTGCCTCTTGTTAAACCGATAACGTGAACGCCATCCTCTTCAGCTTCGATAATAATATAATCAGGATTTGTCATATTCTTTTCTCCTCATTAAATATATTCTTGTACATCATAACATAATCAAAAGCTAGTTTTAAGACATTTGAATAAATGAAATCACTTCGCGTCGTAAAACATCGTCTGTTTCGTAAACACCACGCGCCGCAGATGTTACTGTTTTAGAACCAGGTTTTTTTAATCCGCGCATTGTCATACACATGTGTTCTGCTTCTACAACAACATACACACCATATGGATCTAACATTTCCATAATTGAATCTGCAACAGTTGCTGTGATACGTTCTTGAAGTTGTGGTCTACGTGCAACGGATTCAAGGCATCTTCCAAGCTTACTTAAGCCAGCTACTTTTCCTTCCTTAGGTAGATAAGCAACATGGGCTTTACCGTAAAAAGGGACTAAATGATGTTCACACATTGAATAAAATGGGATATCTTTTACTAGTACTAATTCATCATGATTTTCATTAAATACTGTGCTGAAATATTCTCTTGGATCTTCGTTTAAGCCACTAAACATTTCCTCATACATTTTTGCCACGCGTGATGGTGTATCTAATAATCCTTCACGATTAACATCTTCTCCAACAGCTTCTAAAATCATTTTTACAGCTTCTTCTATTTTATTTAAATCGACATTCGACATTATTATATCCTCCTAAACCTATGATGCAATGATCGTCAAAATGAATCGTAGCATATCCCTTCTATATTCGCAAAAAGGGGTTATTAAGTTAATAGAAAAATTCAAATCAATTGTTATGTAAATAATTTGTTCTGATGACTATGTATTTATTATGTAAGTACTAAATCTAATAACATTTAAAAAGAGCAGTCATCATGCTTGTCCATGACGACTGCCCTATGTAACTGCGAATACTGAATTATTTTACAGCATCTTTAAGAGCTTTACCTGGTTTAAAAGCAGGTACTTTACTTGCAGCTATCTCGATCTCTTCACCTGATTGTGGATTACGTCCTTTACGAGCTGCACGTTCACGTACCTCGAAGTTACCAAAACCGATTAATTGTACTTTGTCACCCTTTGCAAGAGCATCTTGAATTGTATCAAATACAGCTTCAACTGCTTTAGAAGCGTCTTTCTTAGAAAGACCTGCAGCTTCAGCAACAGAGTTTACTAATTCTGTTTTATTCACACCATTCACCTCCTCTCAAAGGGTAGAAGCTAAATCATGTAAAAAGAGTAACATATAGAAATCCTTGGTGCAACTGTATTTGTCCATGTTTTTCGCTATAAAAATGTATTTTTTCATACAAAAAACAAATAACAGGACTTTTCACCCGAAAAATGAAAAGTTCCTGTTATTAGATTAACCTAAAATTTGTTAATTTATACAATTTTAGATAATGAAAGTTACTAAACCACGTTCACCTTCATTAACCATTCTTTCGATCGTTTGACGCATTCTTTTCTTCGCATTAAGAGGTACAGCATTCATTTTATAACGAATACCTTCTTTTAGTACCTCATGCAAAGTTGTACCAAAGAGTTGCGTTTGCCATAGTTGCTCACGATCATGTTTATAAGCATATTGTAAATCTTTTAATAACTGTTGGCTATAAAACTCTGTACCTATTAATGGAGCAAACTCTGTTTCCATATCCACACGAATAATGTGGTAGGACGGTGCCGATGCTTTCATTCGAACACCATAGAAGTTGTTTTGTTTAATAATTTCTGGCTCACTTGGTTCGAACTCTTCCATAGTCGGTAGAGTAACACCATAGCCATGCTCACTAGCTTCCTCAATAGCCTCACGGAAACGTTTATGCGCTTGTTTTGCTTCAGCTGCTTCTTTAATGAATAACAGCCAGTCTTTTTTCGTGTCAATCGGAGAGTCAAGCCATTCATTACACACCGCTTTATAAATTTCTGGTTTTAATGTAACGCGAACAGTGGCAACACCAAGACCAGCATCTACTCGCTCGATTTCACTTTCTTCAACAAAATCAATTTCACGAAGCTCGTTTGCTGCTTGGGAAACGTCTCGTATTTTTGTTACTGAATTTAATACATTACTTACAGCATCTGTTAAAGTTAAGTTTAATGGATGTGTAGAATCTAACACATCAAGCCAATCTGGTTTTTCAACTTCAATGTCTTCAATCGGGAATTCATAAAGTGCCTCTTGAAGAATGTATTCCATATCCTTCGCATTCATTTGATCAACTGCTACTGGAATAACTGGTACATTGTATTTTTCTAGCAACTGGTTGCGCAATGCTTGTGTATTACTATGGCTTGGCATTTGACAGTTTAATACAATGACAAACGGTTTTCCAATTTCCTTTAATTGATCCACAATCTGTTCCTCTGCCACTTCAGCAGCTACGCGATGAATACCGTTTACAGTACCATCTGTTGTTACAACGATTCCGATGTTCGCATGATCACGAATTACTTTATCAGTTCCAATCTTTGCAGCTTCTTGGAATGGAATCGCTTCATTATGCCAAGGTGTGTGAACATATTTTGGACCATTTTCATCTTCATACCCTTTAACCCCATCGATAATATACCCAACACAATCTGCGAAACGAATGCGGAAAGGAATTTCACTTTCCCCAATTGTAATTTCAGTTCCTTGTGCAGGAACAAATTTAGGTTCAGCTGTCATTATAACAGGACCAGGTGAACTTTGTGGCAGCTCGTCCAGTGCTCTTTTGCGGTCTTCTTCACTTGTGATGTTCGGGAGTACAATTGACTCCATCATTTTCTTCACTAACGTAGACTTACCCACCCTCACAGGCCCTACAACACCAATGTATACATCCCCATTCGTACGCTCTGCTATTTGATGAAAGATTTCTTCGCCTATTGTAGCTCCTCCTTTACGTAATTAAGTTTATGTGTGTAAATCATCAAATATGAAATGCCAATGGACAAAAACTAAGAAGTAGATAATAAGATTTCTCTTAATGTATATGTGCATATAACAATAATAAGACTAAGAGAAAAATTTTTTCTTTTAAAAAGGGAGAAACTCATCTTGAGTTTTACGGATTGGACAGTAAAAAAAGCGCCTCTACCTTAGTAGAAAACGCTTTAGTTCATGTTTATTTTTTAGTAGGTTCATACATAAAAACAGGTTCATTATTTTCATCGACAGTATAAGGTAATGAATAAGCAGGAAGAACCGGATAAGCCTCAACTAATAGATTTCGAATATCTTCACCTGGCTTAGGCGTTAAGTTATTGTCCATAATAAATTGATTTAAATCCATTGAATAGTCTACATATACTTTACCGGCCGTAGTCACGATTAACGGAAGTTGATTGTTTGAATATGGACTTGGTACCGTTACATCTTCTTTATAACCAACTTTTTTAAAATCAATTGTATAGATATAATTTGTAATTGGTTCTTTATAAGTCGGGTATGTTGTTGTTGTAAAACGTATATTTAAATCACGAATCGTTTCTGCCGAACGTAAATCTACTAATTTTACAGTTGGATTATTTTCAGCATCCCAAATAACATATTGGAATATTCCACCTTTTTCGTAAGAATTCGTTGGTGGTTTCGCCATATATTTCGGAACTAATTTTGAGAAATCGATTGGGTACTTAATATAGATATCCGTATCCATATCTCTGTCTTGAATCGGTAAAACACCTGTATCAGCTTGGTATTTTTCAACTGCGCTTTGAACGTCAGCTAATTGGTCTTCATATGGAATGTTTGCCCCAGCCTTTTCTTCTTCCGGGTACATACACGCTGAAAGTAAAACAGAAGCAACGATGAGCATTAAAAACATGCTCCATTTTCTACTCATAGATATTCCACCTCTATTTATTAATTTGGCCATGTAAGAACAACGAGTAGCATTAAAATTGTTCCTACTGAAAATAAGCCAAACGCAAAAAGTCTAATAATAAATGATAATACTCCATTATTCACCCATTTCCGCGCTGCTGTAACGATTAACACGGATATTAACATGGCACCAATGGAATAAAAGGAAACCCACATCACATCAAGGGCATGCATACTTGCAAGTGGTCCTCTTGCTGAAGCAAGCATTAAATAATCCATTGACGAAAACCACCTTTCGATAAACTTTATGTATTCAAAAAAATTAGTATCAAAATAATAGGAGGTACAATCTTGCATACCTCCACAATTATCACTTGTTATTGTAAATCGTTTATTTCACGTTTTTTCGTGCGAATCATTAACTCGTCCACTGCAATTTTTGGCTCTTTATCATTAAATAACACGTCATAGAGAGCAGTAGTAATCGGCATAGGAACTTTATACTCTTGAGAAAGCTGATAAGCGGCCTTGGTTGTTCTTACGCCTTCAACTACCATTCCCATTTGATCAAGCACTTGCTCTAATTTCATCCCTTTACCAAGCATGTTTCCAGCACGCCAGTTTCGGGAATGAACACTTGTACATGTAACAATTAAATCGCCCATTCCAGTTAAACCTGAAAATGTAAAAGGATTACCACCCATTTTTACACCTAAACGAGTGATTTCAGCTAAACCACGTGTAATGAGGGCTGCTTTTGCATTATCACCGTAATTTAACCCATCTGAAATCCCAGCAGCTAATGCAATAACATTCTTTAATGCACCGCCAAGTTCCACTCCCACAACATCATCCGTTGTATAAACACGGAAATATTGGTTCATAAATAAATCTTGAACTTTTTCAGCAGCAGATAAATTTTTACTTGCTGCTGTGATGGTTGTCGGGTGATGTAAAACTACTTCCTCGGCATGACTTGGGCCTGATAAAACCACAATTTCTTCAATGACATCAGCCGATAGTGACTCTTGCAACATTTCCGAAATACGCATTAATGAATTTGGTTCAATCCCTTTAGAGACATGAACAAATAAAACTTTTTTATTTAGAAACGTCATCATCTTTTCACAAACTTCACGGATTGCTTTTGTCGGTACAGCGACTACCACAACATCACTATGGTCAATCGCTTTTTCTAAGTGACTTGTTGCAACTAAATTGTTAGGAAGGTTTGTTTCTGGCAAGTATTTTTGGTTTGTATGGTGTTCATTAATTTCAACTGCTTGTTCTTCTCGATGTGTCCATAAAAGCGTATGATGTCCATTTTCAGCTAAAACAATGGCAAGAGCAGTTCCCCAAGAACCAGCACCTAACACCGTTACATTTTCCATTTCAATTCCCCCTTCATTTCGTTACTCACGAGCACGTGCGATTAAACGAATTGGCGTACCTTCAAAGTCAAACGTTTCGCGGATACGATTTTCTAAGAAACGTTCGTAAGAGAAATGCATTAATTCAGGGTCATTTACAAATGTAACGAATGTTGGTGGCTTTACAGCTACTTGTGTTGTGTAGTAAATACGTAAACGACGACCTTTATCAGCTGGAGCTGGATTACGTGCAACTGCATCTTCAATGACTTCATTTAAAATAGAAGATTGAATACGCATTGCGTGGTTTTCACTTACACGTTGTACGATATCTAAAATTTGATGTACACGTTGTTTCGTTTTTGCCGAAACAAAAATAATCGGCGCATAGTGTAAGAATAAGAAATGTTCACGGATTTGTTGTGTATAATGATTCATTGTTTTTTCATCTTTTTCTACTGCATCCCATTTATTTACAACAATGATTACCGCTTTACCTGCTTCATGGGCATATCCAGCAATTTTCTTATCTTGTTCTTGAATACCTTCTTCACCATTTAAAACAACTAACACAACATCGGAGCGTTCAATTGCTCTTAATGCACGTAAAACAGAATATTTTTCTGTAGATTCGTACACCTTCCCCTTTTTACGCATACCCGCTGTATCAATAATCACATATTCTTGTCCATTATATGAATACGGTGTATCAATCGCATCGCGAGTAGTACCTGCTACGTCACTTACGATAACGCGTTCTTGTCCTAAAAAGGCATTTACAAGGGATGATTTCCCTACATTTGGACGGCCGATTAAACTAAATTTGATTGTATCGTCCGGATATTGTTCTTCGTCTTCTTTCGGGAAATGTTTCGCACATTCATCAAGTAAATCCCCTAGTCCTAAACCGTGGGACCCTGAAATTGGGAAAGGTTCTCCAAACCCAAGGGAATAGAAATCATACATCAATTCTCTCATATCAGGGTTATCAATTTTATTTACAGCTAGGACAACAGGTTTTTTCGTTTTATATAAAATTTTAGCAACCTGTTCATCTGCTAACGTTACACCTTCACGACCATTTGTCATAAAAATAATGACATCTGCTTCATCGATTGCAATTTCTGCTTGCTGGCGAATTTGATCTAAAAATGGCTCATCACCAATTTCAATCCCGCCTGTATCAATAATGTTAAATTCATGGGTTAACCAATCTGCCGAACTGTAGATGCGGTCACGTGTTACACCTGGAATATCTTCCACGATTGATACGCGTTCTCCAACAATACGATTAAATATTGTTGATTTTCCAACGTTCGGACGACCTACGATGGCGATTACTGGTTTTGTCATCTGTACTTCATCCTTCCAAATTCTTATCTTTTGTATTATACACGAAATTATTGCCAATATCATTTTTTCACATTTATTTGGATATATAAACGTGGCAATATTAAGTCATTTCATATTAGGTATACTATTGGTTTCTATGAATCTTGAATCGAACATTCAGAAGGACTGGATTGTGACTTGGAGGAAATTCATTGATTAAGAGGGATCTGTAGAGCGACAATTTCAATAAAAATAAAAAACTGTAGCCAACTAGAATACGTCAACTACAGCCCCGTAATGAACTTCATTACGTGTTTAAATATTATTTTTCAGAAAAACGTTTTAATTGATCTCCAATAACATCGCTAAATGAAAAACCTGTTGTTTCTTCTGGAAGTTCGTAATCAATTACTTCTTCTTTTGCAGGATTTTCTTGAAGATCTTTAATACTTAAAGAAAGTCGTTTCTCATTCGCATTTACATCTAATACTTTTACCTCAACTTCTTGACCTTCTTTTAATACTTCATGAGGTGTATTGATATGTTTATGTGAAATTTGAGAAATATGAACTAATCCTTCAACACCTGGGAATACTTCAACAAAAGCACCAAATGATACTAGTCGCTTAATTGTACCAGTTAATACAGAACCTTTTGATACTTTGTCTTCAACATTCGCCCAAGGTCCAGGTAATGTATCTTTAATTGATAAAGAAATTCGTTCGTTAGCTGGATCAACAGATAATACTTTCACTTTTACAGGTTGCCCTTCTGAAAGTACAGTACTTACATCAGTCACATGTTCATGGGAAACTTGCGAGATGTGTACTAATCCATCAATGCCACCGATATCTACGAAAGCTCCAAATGGTACTAAACGTTGAACTGTACCATCAAGAACGTCTCCTGCCTTAATATTTTCAATTACTTGTTTCTTTTTAGAAGCTTTTTGTTCTTCTAAAACAGCACGGTGAGAAAGAATTAATCTACCTTTTTCTTTATCAAGTTCAGTAATTTTAAATGTTAATGTTTTGCCTTTATAATCTTCGAAGTCCTCTACAAAATAATCTTCTACTAGTGATGCAGGAACGAAGCCACGTACGCCTAAATCAACAACTAGGCCACCTTTCACAACATCTTTTACTTCCGCTTCAAAAATTTCACCTGATGCAAACTGTGCCTCGAGTTTATCCCAAGCTTTTAATGCATCCACTTTGCGTTTAGATAAGACAAAGTTTTCTTCTTCCACTTTAGTAATCATTAACTCTAACTTGTCACCAACTGATACTACATCAGAAGCTTTTTCGATATGCAAGCTTGAAAGTTCGCTTATCGGCACAATACCATCAAAAGGTGCACCTTCAATAGATACGGTTACTGCTTTATCATCTACTTGTGCAGCAACACCTTTCACAATATCTCCTTCACGAAATTCTTGGTTTGATCCTAAGTTCATTTCTTCAGACATATGTAACCCTCCTTCGCATCTTCCAATTTCTATTTTATTCGAAATTGTTTATAAAAACAAAAATTTTCCTCTGATATAAACAAATATATAACTATTTCCTATAAAAGTAAGTCTATCCCATAATTTCATTTGCAAGTTTTAAAATTTCATTAGCCGCTTCTTCTATATTTAAATGAGTTGTATCAAGATAGATTGCGTCTTCAGCTTGAATTAAAGGAGAGGCTTCTCTTTCACTATCCAGTTTATCTCGTTTTGCAATTTCTTCTTTTAAACTTTCAATCGATGAAGGAATCCCTCGTTTTTCATTATCAATGAAGCGTCTTTTCGCACGTTCTTCTACAGATGCAGACATAAAAATTTTCAATTCAGCGTCTTTCAAAACGTGGGTACCAATGTCTCGTCCATCCATGACAATTCCTCCATTAGCTGCTAACTCTTGTTGCTTAGCTACAAGGATTTCACGGATAATTGGATGTGCTGCCACTTCACTAACATTTGCAGTTACTTCATTCGAACGAATTTGTTGAGAAACATCCTCCCCATCTAAAAAGACAAGTTGTCCATTTGGAGATGGCTTTAATACAATTGAAGTATTCATTAACATTTTTTCTAAAGATTTTTCATCACTTAATCCTATGTTTTCTTTCATTGCTTTATACGTTACTGCTCGATACATTGCCCCTGTATCGATATAAGTAAAGCCTAATTCTTCAGCAACAATTTTGGCAATTGTACTTTTCCCAGCCCCAGCAGGACCATCGATTGCAATTTGAATTTTTTTAGCCATAAAATCCCTACTTTCCTACAACATTGTACCATAATGGGAAGATTTTTTGATTTACGTAGCTCCGACCGGAAGTAATAAATTTTCTTTCTCTATGCTTTCCCATTCGTTTACGGAAATCGTATCTTTCTTGTCTACAAAAAAAGCCACTATTATGAAAATAGGGCTTTTTAAATTCATATTTTTTGCGCTTCTACTCGACGCATTGCAAGTTGGCGTTCAAAGCAAAAACGTACAATATATTGCTTGTCTATATCGTCTGTATCAGTGAATTGAAGTGAGGCTAATGTTTGATTATTTTTTTCAAAAATTCTTATAACATTTGCATCTGTTTTTACATATTTTATATCCCCATTGTTATATGGAAGGACAATAGTTGTATGGATTCGCTCACCAGCTTCAAAGGGTGGAGCAGATGTTAATTTAAGAGCCATACCACCTGCACTAATATCTTCTGTAACATATTGATAGAAGATATTATTGTATTCGACAGCAACATCAGCAGCAGTACGTATGCGAACATATTGACGGCGTTGCATTTTTTCAAATTCCTCAGCGGGAGGACACAAAAGCATGATTGTAGGAATGTGCCATTTTCTTCTTCCTATCACTTCAGTATTAAATGCATAGCTAACTTTATCTTCCGTTGTAAAAGTCGCTCGGAATTGGGCACCATCCACTAAAAAAGCGGTTTTATTTGTAATTGTATTAACTGGATAATCAATATAAATTACATTGTCAACCTGTTCGACAACCCTACAGCGTAACTTATCAACATCTTTGTCTGTGTTAGTCGCTTCTAAGATTAATGAAGTCCCGATTTTTAGTTTCATATTCCTCGCCTCGCACAATAAGATAATATAATTATTGCACGAAACGAGTGATTTTTCTAGGAGGTTCTAGGTTTTTTTCAAAATTATGGCATATATTCAACTTTGATTACATCGTGGTTATCTGTATCCACTACTACTCTAAATGTTTCATTTAATTTATTGTCGAAACGTGCAATTACCTCATAGCATTTTCTTAATTGGAATGCATCGTTTTCTGTATAAATCAATCTTTCTTCTTCAACAATTGTACCTGGACGGAAGAACGTCTCCCAATCGATAGGGTTTACTGGTTGGCTTTCATCAACAGTTTCCTTCTGAACGTATTCCATTGCATTAAAGCCAAGCAGCTCACCACTGTCTTTAGATACCTTTAATTGAACACCATCCGGATATACTAGGGCTTTATCTTTCCCTACTACTCTTGCTAAAGAGATATGCCATGCTTCATGGTTTTCACGCATTTCTACTAGTTGTAAATCTTTATAGCCTGCTCTACCTAAAAACTGATATACTCGATCCTTAATTTGTTGTTGAGTAATTCCCGTATGCTCTTGAACAGGTCGCTCAGATAAGAAGGATAATATGTGCCCACCCTTTACAGTAATATCTGCATACCCAATTCTGCTTCCTTTTACAAATTGAATATGATAGAACGGGTATGGAGCAGTCTCTTTACTCTTTGTAACTGTATACGTAGCATCTTTAATTCCAGGGATAAGCAACTCTAACTTATCAATTGCTTGTTCCTTCGTTAATTCTTTATCTGTTAAGTTTTGTAACTCTTGTTTCTTTTTCCAATCCGATTCACTAGCTGTTAAAGGAAAATCTGTTTCTGTGTAGGATTTTAAATTTGCAGAAACATTTTTAAATGGTGATTCCTTTGTTTCTTGTGTAGCAACGGAAGCCCATTTTTTAAAATCTCCATCATTTTCATAAAATCTAGTCGTTGCCACTGTCCATTCATCAGACAATGCTTTTAAATTCTCATTTATTTTACCCATTTTTTTATGCCATTCTTCAAAATCACCATTGTCTGCAACATACTTTGCTTCTTCTCCAATATTTCCAACATACCGTAACCAATCGTTCGCTACTTCTGTACTTAAAGGTAAACTACTAATCGATGAACGAAACTCATTACTCATTCTCCAAATATTATCGAGTTGAGCCTCTAATGCTACTTGGTCTTGGAAAAGTAAAGATTGAGATATTGCTTCTTGAAGGTTCGTTAATCTTTCCGATGCATTTGTAAGAGCATTTGTATATTGTGCATGTACTGTTTGTTGTAAGTTGGTATTTTCTTGCCTTACTTCATAAGAGTACAAACCTAAAGCTAAAACTGCGATGGATAGTAAGTATATTGCGCTTTTCATGTTCTCCCTCCTTTAATAGCAGAATATATGATCACCGATTTGTTTAATTTGTGGTCTAGACCAAATCCATTTACTTGTTGCTGTTTGAGGATTGAAATAATAGAGAGCATTTTCAGTTGGATCCCACCCATTCATTGCATCCAATACAGCTTGTTTTGCACGTTCATTTGGCGTCAACCAAATCTGACCATCTGCTACTGCAGTGAAGGCACCTGGTTGGAAGATGATATCTGAAATTGTATTTGGGAAATCAGGCGATTCAAGTCGATTTAGAATAACTGCGGCTACTGCAACTTGACCTTCATATGGTTCACCACGCGCTTCACCATAAACTGCATTTGCCATTAGTTGAAGGTCTCGTTCAGAATACTTAACTGGTAACTGCATATCCGAACTTTTGGATTGACCGCTACCGCCACCTCCACCTTTTACTTGTTGAGAAAGTGGTGTTCCACCATAGTGAGTAAATTGATTTCCTCTATCAATTTGTTGTTTTACCCAATCTTCATGATACTCAGTAGAATTCACTAAATTCTTTTTCGTTGAACTACCAACTACACCATCTATATCAAGACCAAATTCTTTTTGGAAATTACGGACGGCCCAGTAAGTACCATAACCAAAAATCCCATCAATTCTCCCATTGTAATACCCTAACCACTGTAACCTCGCCTGTAATTCAATTACATCATCTCCAAATGATCCTCGTTCAATAAGTTGACTTGAAAATGCACTTGTTTCGCTTGGTTTCACAATAGCAAAAGTACCAAGTGTTAAAATGATTGTCATAAAGATACTTCTTACCATTTATTTCACTCCTTTCTCATAGCATGTAAAATTCAAAAACTTTTATACGTTTTTAATTTAGAGAGACTTCCTAAAATTCAAGAAAAAAAACAACTTTTATTTTCTTCACGATAAATAGTGAAGAAATAAAAGTTGTTTATTGATATTTTTGTTCATATAAATGTTGCACTAAATGTTGGTGGGCTAATTTCACTTTCCTTAGTGCTAACCACCATAAATAAAACATAAATGGAGCTATTAAATAAACCCAATATCCTTCAAATCTTAAAATGGAATTATACGTAACATGTAATATAAGCGGAGCAAAAATAGATAAGAATAAATATTCCCGTTCTTTATCATTTTTTGCAAACTTACTCTTACCAAAATAATAGCCCATCACAACACCAAATAGTGCGTGGCTAGATACCGGTAAGATTGCTCTTAAAATTGCTGTATCAATACCGAAAGATAATAAATATAATACATTTTCAACTGTTGCAAATCCTAAAGAAACACTTGCCCCATAGAGTATTCCGTCATAGGGGTCATCAAATTCAATATGCCGAAAGATTACTAACAAGATAACAAGCCATTTAAAGAACTCTTCTAACCCGCTAGATACGAGTACTTCGGTTAAATAACGGTTTGTAATTGTTGCCTCTTCTTTTAACACATATTGAATAAACATAATCGGGAACGTAATGAGCGCACCAAATAAAAATGCTTGAAATAATGTTTTTCTCGGCTCTGTTGCCATTTGGTTACGTAAATAAAAGTAGCTAAATAATGCTAATCCTGGAGCAACAGCAGCAGAAAAGAGTAAAATCAATTTGAATACGCTCCTTTCGTTAGAGATTAATGATATTATAACATTAATTACCTTATAAATTGATTGTTTAAGGAGAAATTATAGCGATGAAACATATATTATTGCTTCATACAGGTGGCACCATCTCAATGAATTTAAATGACCAAACCGGAGCAGTACTCCCGAATGAGAGAAATGCCATCCTCGGAATTAGTAATGACCTTTCAAAATTGGCGAAAATTACGGAAAAAGAAATATTCAATTTACCATCCCCTCATATTACGCCTAAGGAAATGTTAATATTACGTAACGAAATCGTTGAGTTTGTAAAGCAACATGAAGTGGATGGAATTGTCATTACCCATGGTACAGATACTTTAGAAGAAACTGCCTATTTTTTAGATTTAACGACTCGTTTTGACTTTCCTATTGTATTAACGGGAGCTATGCGCTCTTCGAATGAATTAGGAGCAGACGGGGTCTACAATTTAGTTGAGGCAGTCCGAGTGGCAATCCATCCAGATGCGAGGGAAAAAGGCGTGCTGGTTGTAATGAATGATGAGGTGCATCAGGCATTTAATTGTACAAAAACATCGACCTCATCGGTAAATACTTTCCAAAGTCCGCAATACGGGCCTATTGGATTAATCACAAAGAAAATGGTCCATTTCCATCAAACACCAATAAGAAGAAGATACGTTGAAGTTCAATCTATTGAAAAACGTGTAGCGTTATTAAAAGCATATGCTGGGATGGAAGGCGATTTAGTCGAATCCATTTTACATTGTAACTATGATGGCGTAGTGATAGAAGGATTAGGTCAAGGAAACATCCCTCCAGATGTTGTACCAGCGATTAAAAAGTTGTTGGATGCGGGATTACCTGTCATCTTTGTTTCCCGTTGTTTTAATGGAATTGCAGAAGGTGTATATGGCTATGTCGGCGGTGGGAAAAGTTTAGAAGATTTAGGTGTTATTTTTGCAACAGGAATTAGTGGCCAAAAAGCACGACTTAAATTATTAATTGGCTTAAATCAACAAAATGAAAGTTTAGATTTAAAAGAGTTTTTTAATTGATGTTGAAGAAAAATCGGCACGTTGAGGCGTGTCGATTTTTTGTTAGGATGCTTGGATAGAGTGATTTTATAGTGCAAACTTCTTGGAATTGATGAAAGCCAAAATCTGCTTGAATGTGATTCTAGTGACCTTCATAGACTTGATAATAAAAAGAGATAACCCCATACCTGAGATTATCTCCATATACAACCATTATTTCATTTTCTTTAAAATATCTGCGGCGATGAATCCACCATGGAATTTCCCATTCTCAATAAAAATTTCATTGGCATTGTTTCCTGCTGCTAGGACACCTGCAATATATAAATTTTCTACATTAGTTTCCATTGTTTCCAGATCATATGTTGGTCTTCCCGTTTCTTCATCAATGTTTACACCCATAGCACGGATAAAACCATGATCTGGATGGTAACCTGTCATCGCAAAAACAAAGTCATTTTTAATAGTGGATTCTTCACCGTTTATTTCAACAACCACTTCTTTTTCACGAATTTCTTTCACATGGGAATTAAAATGCATCGTGATTTCTTCATTACGTACAAGGGCTACAAACTCTGGTAGAATCCATGGTTTGATGCTTGGAGAATACTCACTACCACGATAAACAACTGTTACGCGCGCTCCAGCTTTATTTAACTCAAGGGCTGCATCAACTGCTGAATTCTTGCCACCAATTACTAATACATCAGTATCAAAGAAAGGATGTGCCTCTTTAAAATAATGATATACTTTTGGTAAATCTTCACCAGGAATATTCATATAGTTTGGTTGATCATAATAACCAGTTGCCACAATCACGTACGGCGTTGAATAAATTGCTTTATCAGTTTGAACTTCAAATGCTCCATCCTGTTTTTTTACAACGGATTCTACCTTTTCAAAACGATTTACTTGGATATTTTTCATTTTTACAACTTCTCGATAATAAACAAGCGCTTGGTTTCTTCTAGGTTTACGTTCTTCGATAATAAATGGTACATCACCAATCGCTAATTTTTCACTAGTACTAAAAAAGGTTTGATGTGTTGGATAATTGTAAAGGGCATTCACAACATTCCCCTTTTCAATAACGATAGGTTTTAGACCAATATTTTGTAGTTCAATTGCAGCAGAAAGACCACATGGACCTCCACCAACAATAATTGCATCTACAGTTTGCATATATAATTACATCTCCTTAAAAACGACTACACAAAATCAATTATACAGCTAGATAATAGGAAATTGGCTTTTTTCACTACATAATATTTAAGTCAATTATGTGACACTGGGGTTTTGCACCAAGTCTTAATGGTATCATTGTTGTTCCATACCCATTACTAATTAAAGTGGCCACACCTTTTTCTATTTTGAAAGACCCAGGCTGATGCATTCCAAAGGGACCAAATCGAATTTGCCCTCCATGAAAATGACCACCCAACTTCAACTTAATATTTTCTTCTTGTTTTACTTTCACAAATTGTTCTGGATTATGGGAAATAAATATAACAAGCTCGTCATTTGAACATTTTTTTAAAGCGTCATGAATCCGTACATTTCTTGATGAAGTATCATCAACCGCGCTTAGCCAACAACGATTTGTAATATTAGGGAGCTTTACCGCATCATTTTCAATAATTTGGACTTCCTTTTCATCAAAAATTTGGCGTAAAGTTTCCTCCCCAACTTCACGATCGTTATTTCCCCACACAAAAAAAACTGGCCCCAACGTTTTAAGTAATTCAATATTTTCTTTTATCCGAGTAATGGGTGTACGTTTATCGGCAAAATCGCCTCCAACAATGACTGCATCAATCTTTTTGTTAATGCTTTTAATCATCTTACTGTTAATTTTTCGTACATGTATATCTGATATAAAAAAAAGTGTGACTTGTTCTTCCTTACCGGATGATAATTGAAGTTCATGATACAACACATGATTTTCGAACGCTTGCTTGAACATGTATAAAAGGAATCCTAAGCAAACGACAAGAAATAAAAGTAGAACAATCATAAATTTCCTCCGTTCCAAAACAAAAAGACGAGGCTTTTTGAATAACCTTCGTCTTCAACCGGTTCATTCACACAAACGAATGAAATCATTGTAATTTATTTTATGTTTAAAAGAAAATATTTACACTATTCCGGAATAATTAATGTTTGTCCTACTGAAATGCTATCTGAACCTAACCCATTGGCAGCCTTAATTTTCTCAACACCACTTGGATCGTTATAATATTTCAGCGCGATTCTAAATAGATTTTCATTAGATTGAACCGTATGTACTCTTTGCTGAGACGCTTTTTGCTGTTCCTGTTGTTTTTGCTTTTCAAGTTCTTTTTGTTTTTCAATCTCTTTTTGTTTTGCTAACTCTTTTTGCTTCGCTAATTCTTTCTCTTTCGCTAACGCTTTTTGTTTTTCTTGTTCAGCTTTTTTAGCTGCCTCAAGTTCTGCTTGTTTTGCATCTTCAGTTTTAGCATTTTCTTTTTCTTTATCAGTTTGTTTTTTGCTTTCTTCTTTATCTTCATTCTCTTCAATGGCTGGCTTTTTATCTTCCTTACCACCCGAAGCGAGTGAATCATTCTTTTGAACCTCAACGATAGAACCGCCATTATCAACTTTGGCAACTTCCTGTTCACCTGGTTTATAAAGGAAAGTAACATAAACTAATACCATCACTGGGATAACAATAAATATAAATAATAGAATAGACATTAATGGGTTTTTACGTTTTTTCTTTTTTACTTTCCGGCGTGTACGAGACATTCTTGAGTTTTTCTCTTCAATTTCGATTAATTGACGATGTTCTTCAATTTTTTCTCGATAATCTTCCTTACTCACAAATACCACCTCCAACAATCTAAGCCCGCAAAAACAAACAGTAAAAATTCTCAAACCCGAATTGTATCAATAATATTCGTGTAAATAGTAACTTCTTATATAATTATGACGAAATTTCATGAAAAAGTAAATGATGGTAATTGATATTTTAATAGATTTTTGTCGACAATTCATGAAAACTAAACAAAGTTTATGATTTTTTTGTTAATAAATTTGTAATTCTTTCTTGCCAAGTCATAGAAAAAGAAGATAGATTTTTTTCTTCTTTTGCTATTAATAACTGTGCTAAATCAAGACCACAATTGATACAACATTGCTCTGGCTTGTCATTTAAAGTTTGTCCAAAATAGTGAACTAACGTTTCTCTCATACAAGTATCTGAAGTTATAAGTTTCATCACTTCTTCAACTTTTTGCATCTTTTCAATCTTCATATTTTGAAAAATTGTTTTTACTTCGTTTGGAGTTTTTTGTTCCATCCAATAATTTAATACTCGGAATGCTGTCTCTGAAATTTCTCCTTGTTTTAGCATTTGTGTAGCATCTTGCCCATTTCTCTGATACTCCTCAAAAATATCAACATGTTGTTCCAGTGGCAAATCATCTATTCCTACAAATTTCGCAAGCTCTTCATCATGTTCTGAATAAAGTAAAATTGCAACGGCATCATTCCCATCACGACCGGCTCGTCCAATTTCTTGCATATAATTGGCCATATTACTTGGAATTGATTCGTGGATGATTTGCCTTACATCTTGTTTATGTATCCCCATCCCAAAAGCATTCGTTGCAACTATCCAATCCAATGTTCCTTCAATAAATTGTTGCTGGATAAATTGTCTATCTAAAAGGTCCATTCCCCCATGATAACTTGCAGCTGAAATACCATTTTGCAATAATGTTTCACTTATACTATGTGTTTTTGAACGAGATTGAGTATAGATAATCCCTGGTCCCGCAGTATTGGACACATGTTGAAATAACCATTCCAATTTCTCTTCCCGATTCGAAAAAGACATTTTACTGAGATGAATATTCGGTCGGTCTACAGAATGTATGTATTTAAACGGTTCTTTCATATTTAAATATAGCTCAATATCTTCTAACACTTTATTTGTAGCAGTTGCAGTTAAAGCAAGTATTGGTGATCTTGAGGTTCCGAACATTTCTCCAATCCGTAAATAATCTGGTCGAAAATCAAATCCCCATTGTGATATGCAATGGGCTTCATCCACTACTATTAGAGACAATTCTATACGATTTAATTTTTGTTGCACTTGCCTTTGTGCAAGCATTTCAGGAGAAATAAAAATAAAACGGTACTGCTCTAGCCCATTAATTACACGGTTTTTTTCTTCTTTATTTAAAAATGAGTTAAGTGCAATTACTCTCTTTTCTCCAAATAATTTCATTTGGTCCACTTGATCTTGCATTAATGATAATAGAGGAGAAATTACAAGAACGGTCTTATTTAGTACATAGCCTGGCAGTTGATAGCATAATGATTTTCCCATTCCAGTAGGCAATAACGCGATTACGTCTTTTCCGTTAAGGATTTGTTCTATCACTTCTTTTTGTCCCGATCTGAAAGAGGAATAACCAAATCGTTGTTGTAATATGGATTCAAGTTGCACTAGTCGTATCCCCCCTTGCAAGAACTAATCTAATTTGAAAGTAAGATAGATGTGGCAAAATTTCACGCAATACTTTCAACTTTCTTGTATCATAATCTTCTACTGCAGTTAATACTTGCTCCATTTCTTCATTAGAAATAAATTGGTTAATTGAAAAATGTGGATCATTCATTGCTAATTCCACAATATGGTCTTCTATCGTACTCATTTTTAATCTTCGGTATTGGCTAATATTCTCTAGCGAGTGCCCTTCTTTGAAAAGTTGTGCTGTCTGAAAAGCAGAGTCACTTAAAGGAATATGAATCCGTATATCTTCGGCTATCTTATGTAATAATGGAAAGTCTTTTTCATTCAATGTAATAATATTTAACCAAGTATGTAAACAAGAAATATAAAGCAATTGGATATCCATCTCATCTTTATTTTCGTAAATACTTAATTGCTGCCATGTGTAACCCGGGATTTTATAACCTGCAAGCCGTTTTATTAAAACCTCTTTTACAATTGTATCGGCTTCAGCTTGTTCAAGACTGATTAGTATTTCATTCAATAATTGCTGTTGAAGTGTCCCCCCTTGATATTCATTCGAAATAAGAAAATTTCTTACCCATTTTTGAACTTGTGGGTCTTTTTGTATTGGGATAAATGCCATCACACCCGCTTCTTTATGGGAAAGACTTTGAACAATTAATGAGAGCCGCGCAAAAAATAGATGTTCATTTCCTCGATAATGCCAGCCATCAAAGGGTAACAAGTTGTCACTGATAAAGTTATTTGCTAATGTATAATCGCCATTTTCAAAAACGGTAATAAAATTCTGTTCAATTAATTTATTAATCTCTTCATCATATTTTTTTCGAGATAGTTTCGGTAAAATACCAAAATATTGATGTAGGTGAAAAATTCCAACATCTTGAATTGTTTGACCTGAACGTTTACCACGCAGCAAATGGAATGGCGCTGAAATCGTCCGTTCTTCTTTTAATTTGTGGAAAATTTGCCAAATAATTTGTTGAAAAATCAATATCAAATCCTCCAATTTCGTAGTATTATGTTGAAAAGTAGTTTAAACAGATTTAGAATAAAAAAGAAGCTTTGATGTAGCAGGTCAAAAAAGGAGAGAAAGAAATGCCAAAATATACAATTGTTGATAAAGATACATGTATTGCTTGCGGCGCTTGTGGTGCAGCTGCCCCAGACATTTACGATTACGATGATGAAGGTATTGCCTTCGTTATTTTAGATGATAACATGGGAACAGCAGAAGTTCCAGAAGATCTATTAGAAGACATGCAAGACGCATTTGAAGGTTGCCCAACAGATTCTATCAAAGTATCTGATGAATCATTTGATGGCGATCCACTAAAATTTGAATAATGTATTTTTTAATTCCCCGTTCTTAAGTAACGGGGTTTTTATTTGCTTTTTTATGGGAGTTATTTGCTTTTATGGTTGACTTATTTGCTTTTTAATTTAATTTATTTGCTTTTCTCCAAAATATCATTTGGTATAAGGTATTTTCTTCCTCGATTATTTCCGTACGATACTAAGTTCGCTCTTTTCAACAATTTATTAGCAGAATAAATGGACTCTATGCCAAAAAATTGACGCACCCTATTATTTGTAATCCACTCATCGAATAATAGACGATAATCATGAAGACTTTCAAAAATAGCATTTCTACTAGTAAAATTACATCGGTTACAACAAAAAACACCCCGTGTATATTTCATAGGAACACTTGAATTGCAATTTGAACAAATTGCTCCTTTTACTAGATTACTTTTCTCAAACTTGGGTAACAATTCAACATCACAATACATTTCAAGCAAAGTTTCTTTGAAGCTTACCAATTGCTCTAAAGTAATTCGGGGTTTAGGATGTTTTAAGATTAATTTATTTACTTTTGAACGCAACCCACTTACATGAAAAATCAAAGTATCCCTCGGTTTAACACCAATAATTGTTGCAGAATTAGCAATCACAATAGCTATTTCAATTGGTATGTACAAATCCATTTTATTCATTATAGTTTTAATGAGTATTGCATGCCTTTCAATTTGATCAATTGGATTATAAAAACTCTCTATTGTATTATCTACTTGCGTACGAAGAAATTGATATTTATCTTCATCAAATACAAGAGTACCACTAATATTTTTTATCTCTAATAACAAAACAAACTGACATGATAAAAATATCGTGTCAATCTGATGTATGGTGCCATGTTCATTTATCGTTTGATAACTATGTAATAAAAAATGTTTCAATTCTAATTGTATGTCCTTCCATTCTCTATCAACTCGAAGTTCGCCCTCATATCCATGTTTAGCAATTTTGTATTGTCTTAAATATTTTTCGTACTCAGGATTATCTTGAGGTAGTCTTCTGAGTATAGATTCGAGTATAAGTAATTTCTTTGGATATTTTCTTTCTATCGAAATCATTTTTCCGCCTCCTTGAAAACACTGTACATAATTTCAAGGGAAATTTGCAAAATTAGAAAAATGAATTTCTACTTAAAAGTGCACCTTGAAAAATCTTATTTAAACTGATGAAGTATGATGTATTACCGAAAGTTATTTGCCTGGATTCAATAACTATTTGCTCTTCCAGAAAGGTTATTTGCCTTTCTACAACAATTATTTGTCGTTCTACTCAAGTTATTTGCCAACCACCCAAAAAACAACTTTCGCAGTTTTCTATTAAGATTGATTTTTACAGGAATTACTGTTAAACTTTTATTTAGTAGTTGGTACTAATAACTGATATAAAAGGGGACGAATGACATGGACATTTTACAATTAAAAGATAAAAACATTGTCGTAATGGGCGTTGCAAATGAACGTAGTATTGCTTGGGGAGTAGCAAAACGTCTTTTAGAAGTAGGAGCAAACGTCATTTTCACATACCGAAAAGAACGTTCAAAAAGTAAAATTGAAAAAGTATTAGCTGATTATACAGAATATAAAACTGCTGTTGTCGAATGTGATGTAAATAGTGACGAAAGCATTCAACAAGCATTCTCACAAATTGGAGAACAATTTGGTGTCATTCACGGAATTGTACATTCCGTTGCTTTTGCCCACGCAGAAGATTTAAAAAATCGATTTGTTGAAACAACTCGTGAAGGTTATGCCTTTGCACAAGATACAAGTGCTTATTCATTAGTAGCAGTTGCAAATGCAGCTCGTCCATACATGACAGAGGGCGGTTCGATTGTAACAATGAGTTACTTAGGTGCTGAACGCGTTCTTGAAGGTTATAACGTAATGGGTGTTGCCAAAGCTGCACTTGAAGCAGCTATGCGTTACTTAGCTTCTGATTTAGGTGCTGAGAATATTCGAGTTAATGCAATTTCTGCTGGTGCAATTCGTACATTAGCTGCGAAAGGTGTACCAAGCTTTAATACAATCCTTCGTCAAATTGAAGAAAATTCACCATTAAAACGCAACACAAACCAAGAAGAAGTTGCTGATATGACAATTGTTATGTTAAGTAGCCTATCTCGTGGTGTTACAGGTGAAACAATTTATGTAGATTGTGGTTACAATATTATGGGATAAAAAATGAAGGAGTTGTCTGAAAATTCATTTTGAGACAACTCCTTTGTGACGAGGATGGTGACAACCACCGCAGGAACAATAATTCATAAGAGATATTTATCAAGAAAGAAAAGAGGTGTCCAAAAATTATTACTTTTTGGACACCTCCTTTTTATTGTTTACCCGAACTTCTCTACAAGCATTTCATCCGTAACAGGTCCAATAATCTGTTCCACCAAATTTCCATTCTCATCAATTATGAAACTTGTTGGGAGAGTTAAAATTTCATATTTCGTTGAAACTTCTCCCTCTTCATCTAGCAAAATTGGAAAAGTAACTTCGTGGTCTTGTACAAATTTTTGTACCGTTTTCACGTTACTCTCGAGGTCTGTTGTATTTATTCCGAGTATGACTACGTTATGTTTCTCAGCATATTTTTCATAATATTCCTCTATATGTGGCATTTCATCTTTACAAGGGGGACACCATGTTGCCCAAAAATTAATCAATACTTTTTTACCTAGGTAATCACTTAACTTAACCTTTTCCCCATCTAATGTTGTTAAATTAAAATTAATCGCTTTACCCTTTGCCGCAATGACATCTGGTTCACTTTCTTCATGAGAATGAATATGGTCATGATCACCCTCCTCAACATATATTTCCTCATCAATGTAACGTAATTCCACTTGTTGATTTTCTATCTGTTCTTGATCCTGTT
This sequence comes from Ureibacillus endophyticus, assembly GCF_003628435.1. Classification (GTDB taxonomy): domain Bacteria; phylum Bacillota; class Bacilli; order Bacillales_A; family Planococcaceae; genus Ureibacillus; species Ureibacillus endophyticus. The sequence goes on from NZ_RBZN01000024.1 coordinate 46,630, forward strand.
CATTCGGAGGCTCTTGTAATAATTTCATAAACAATTCTTCATCCATATATTCCGATTCCGTTATTTGCCGTTCATTTATATGTGAATATATAGAATAGATAAGCGCAAAACAGATTACTAGTAATAAACTAATCGATAATATTTTTTTACCCATATTTCTCTCCTTTTCTTTTATAGTTTATGAAGAAAATATGAGTCTATGAAAAAAGAGACACCACTAAGGATGTCTCTTTGAAAATATTAATACATTCTAATATATTGTTCGCGCTCCCAAGGGTGAACAGCAGTTCTAAACATATCATACTCAATTTCTTTTGCTTCTTTAAAGTTAGAATAGATATGTTCTCCAAGAGCAGCTTTGATTACTTCATCTTTCTCTAATTCTGCTAATGCTTCTAATAGAGAACCTGGTAAGCTTTCGATACCATTTTCTTTTAGTTCAGAAGAATTCATTACATAAATATTACGGTCAACTGGTGCTGGTGGTGTTAAACCGTTACGAACTCCATCTAAACCAGCTTCTAATAATACAGCTAATGCTAAGTATGGGTTTGCAGCTGGGTCTACAGAACGTAACTCAATACGAGTTGAAAGACCACGAGATGCTGGGATACGAATTAAAGGTGAACGGTTTTGAGCTGACCATGCGATGTAACAAGGTGCTTCATAGCCAGGTACTAAACGTTTATATGAGTTTACTAATGGATTTGTAACTGCTGTGAATCCTTTAGCATGTTTAATGATACCAGCCATAAATTGACGAGCTGTATCTGATAATTGTAAATTAGCAGTTTCATCAAAGAATACGTTTTTATCACCGCTGAATAGAGAAAGGTTTGCGTGCATTCCTGAACCATTCACACCAAATAATGGTTTTGGCATAAATGTTGCATGTAAGCCGTGTTTACGTGCAATTGTTTTTACTACTAGTTTAAACGTTTGAATGTTATCACACGCTTCAACTGCATTTGCATATTTAAAGTCAATTTCGTGTTGTCCAGGTGCTACTTCGTGGTGAGATGCTTCAATTTCAAAGCCCATTTCTTCTAATTCTAACACGATGTCACGACGGCAATTTTCACCAAGGTCTGTTGGTGCTAAGTCGAAATAACCACCATCATCATTTAACTCTAAAGTAGGGTTCCCTTTTTCATCTAGTTTGAATAAGAAGAATTCTGGTTCTGGCCCTAAGTTAAAGCTAGTGAAGCCTAACTCTTCCATGTTAGCTAAGATGCGTTTTAAGTTTGAACGTGGGTCACCAGCAAATGGTGTGCCATCTGGGTTTGCAATGTCACAAATGAAACGTGCTACTTTACCTTTTTCATTTGTCCATGGGAAGATTACAAAAGTATCTAAATCTGGTTTTAAATACATATCTGATTCTTCGATACGTACAAATCCTTCGATTGATGATCCATCAAACATCATTTTATTGTCTAACGCTTTATCTAATTGACTTACTGGAATTTCAACGTTTTTAATTGTTCCTAAGATATCCGTGAATTGTAGACGAATATACTTAACTTCTTTTTCACTTACGATTTGTTTAATTTGCTCTTTTGTGTACTTAGCCATTACATCCACTCTCCTAATTAATTAAAATTCATCCTTAATGCGAGGTAAATCCCCATTTCTTAAAGAAACCTTTTCCAATATTTGCGCTTGTTGTATTTCCTCACGCAATATTGAACGAAGTTGTGCATCCGAAATCGATACTTTGTCAGCTGTTTTGACACCACCAGTACTTCTCATGTCAAATACCTTCTTGACCCCAGCTATGTTAATTCCTTGGTTGAGGAGGTCTCGAATTTCTAACAGTGCATCGACATCATTTAACGAAAACATCCTTCTATTACCTTCTGATTTTGCCGGTTCTATAAGTTTATGTTCCTCGTAGTAGCGAATTTGCCGCGCACTCAACTCCGTTAATTTCATTACCATGCTTATAGGGAGTAACGGCATGGCTCTTCGAAACTCTCGACTCATTAGTATCTCCTCCCTTTCATGTTTTTATATTAATATATGTTATGTCTCATTGCAATGTGATGTTAGGAAAAATAACATATGTTTTTTCGATAATTATTATCCAGTTATTAGATACATTTGCCATCAAATGTTCAATAATTTCGATTGGTTATTGTATTAATAAAAACCACCAGTCGAACTGGTGGTTTTCTCTGCGCGTGAAACGCTGGGTTACTGGCCCACGTCTAAAGACGCGCTGAATGGTCTGCCAACCGCACTACGTTTCCGACTACCGCTAA
>NZ_RBZN01000025.1 GCF_003628435.1 Ureibacillus endophyticus
GAGTAGAAGTTGTTCATATGGATGGAGAAAGTTATCGGATGAAAAATCGTCAACAGCTTTTCGAGGCGGAAATGTAAAAGGCATCTTAGCGTAAAGTGTAAAAAACTACTTGACGGTTACATCTTTCAATTACATTAGAAAGTTCTCTAATATTGCCCGGCCAATTATACTTGTAAAGTTTCTCAAGTGTTTCAGTATCCAGATTAATATTTTTACTATACTTACTATTAAATTGCTCTAAATAATACGAAATTAAAAAAGGGATATCCTCTCTGCGTTTTCGTAATGGTGGAATAACGATAGGTACTACATTCAATCTATAAAACAAATCTTCTCTAAAATCACCTTGTTTAACCATCATTTCTAAATCTCTATTAGTCGCTGCAATAATTCGAACATCAATTTGTTTTTCTTTTAATCCCCCTACTCTCGTAACTGTTTGATCTTGAATTACTCTTAATAGTTTAACTTGAAGATTTTTTGGAAGCTCTCCTATTTCATCTAAAAAAATAGTGCCTTTATCAGCGAACTCAAAGTATCCTGCCTTCCCATCTTTATTTGCTCCTGTAAATGCACCCTTTTCATAACCAAAAAGTTCTGATTCTAGTAACTCTGGGGGTATGGCACCACAATTAATTTTAACAAACGAACCTTTATCACTACGTAAGCTTTCTTCATGAATGATGTTGGCGATGCGGTCTTTGCCAACTCCAGATTCACCCAATAATAAAACTGTACTATCTACATTGGCTATCTGATAGACAGTCTCCAATATTTGGTTCATTTCTTTACTATGACTAATAAAATTTTTTGTATTTTGTTTCTTCAATTCAAGCAATTCTACATAATATTTTGAAGCAAGCACTTGTGATTCTTGATACTTTTCTCGCAAGGAATTTAATTCACTAATATCCCTTGAGTTAATGTATATTCTAGATAATTCACCGTTTTCGTCATAAACAGGTACACCAGTACTTAAAATCTGCTTACCCTTGTAAGTAGTATAAATAACAGTTTCCATTTTTCCAGATTCTAATACCTTTGATGTAGCAGTTGTTTGTTTCTCCATATCAGCAATTGGATACCCAATCACTTCCTCCAATTTATCATCAAATAATCTCTCAAATGCAGGATTTGCAAATAATACTTTTCCACTTCCATCTGTAACAATCATTACGTCAAATGAATTTTCAAACAGCCCTTTGTAAACTTTATTTAATTCTTCTAATTCAATTATTCTATCAGTCAGCCGCTTAAGCTCGTCCTCTAGTATATTTTGAACCATTCTTACAAACACCCCCTATACACATGATAATATAATTTCATTTTTCTGAAAATTTATTTTATTTAAAATCACATCATTAACTTTTTTTGAATTTAATGCTTAAAAACTATTATTCCGTTAAGATCTTAAAAAGTCCTTTATTAATAATCAGAGAATAAAATAAAAATCTAACCATATATGGAAGTAAATGATGATCAGATAGTTGTAGAAATATTAATAGCTGATACAAAGACCCTACCTATTCAAACAAAGGTATTTCAATAAAGATATAACAGGAAAACAAAAAAAGAGTAATACAGATTACCTGTTTACTCTTTTATCCGCAGAATTATTTTTGATGATTACTCCAAAAAGTTTTTTATCCTTTATATACCACTATCCTTTAAAAAACGGCTACTATCTATTTTCCATGCATCTGCTGGGGAAAAACGGAATAAATAAATATCCCCTTTAAAATAATTTTTCTCTGAATTACTTATCCATTCGATTTCAACTGGTATTTGCAGACTTAATTTATTTACTACGTCTTCAACAGGCAATGTAGAAATACGTTTCAATTTTATATTTTCTATCGATTCAATATGGTTTTTCCAGTCAATTTGCTGAAGGGACATCGTTGAGATAATTCGGGGATCCTGTTGCTTAATTCCCGTTACATATGCATTAATTAATTCAAATGGGTCTGCGCTTGTAACATACTCTTCAAGTTTGCCTGCTGCTTTAAAAATCATTAGGTTATGTGATAAATCCATAGAATTTGTTCTATGGGTCATACTTCCATAAAAATGAATGCAAAAATGACCAGGAAAATCATTATCTAATGCACCGGCACCATGCGGCATCCCATGCATTGAAGCTGCAATCCATTGATTGTGATGCATGATAAAAATAGCTCTTCTTTTCCAGCTCCATTTATCGCCATAAATCTCTTTCATAATTTTTGTATCTTTCGATGTCATGGGTTGAACGTCCGCATGGCGATTTCCTGCACGTCGCTGCACTTGGAACATTTTCCCTGTTTCCATATCCATAATTGTAAACTTGCTGTACTTCGGCAAAATCTTATCTACTTCTTCCCAATGGAGCATTTGAATTGGAACGCCCAAACTTTCATCCTTTGCTAAAACATTGGAACAGTTAATGAACAAGGTAATCATTAAAAGAATGGCTGTTATAACAAATCGCATTTATCCCACCAATTTCATTATTTTTTTAAAAGCTTTAGCATATAGAAAGTGTTCCTAAAAAGTTTGGATATATTCATCACTCGTAATGATTGATTAAATCATATTTTTACCTCGAGCCTTTTTGCATAGCTTATTAAAAATGTTCGCAAGTGGAGCAGATAAATAATGGAATTTAAAAAAAATAGAATTTCTAATAAAAACGACAAACGCTGTAAATTCAACGTTTGTCGTTTTCTTTTTCGTAAAATATTACATTTACATCCCTCGAAATACTAAAATTGAAAAAATAGTAAACAATATAATAAGGGCTATATGACGCCATTTAAACATTTCGAGTAATCCAATAAACTCCCGTGTAAATGCGTTTGGCACATAGTAAAAGGCAGTTTTTGAGCCGACACCATTTGCTCTTAATTTCGCTCGTTTTGCATAATAACTAGCTCGTAAAATATGATAGTTATTCGACACAAAAATACCCCGTGCCTTCGCGCCAAACCGTTCTAAAATGATTTTTCTAGAAAATAGCATATTCTCAAATGTTGTTGTCGATTGATCTTCCATGACTACCGCTTGATCAGGAATTTCAGGGTAATGCTCATGAATATAACACTTCATCGCATAGCTTTCCGCTACTTTCTCGTCACTACCTTGGCCACCAGATGTGATTATTAATGGTTGTCCCTTATATTTTTTATATTGCTGAACGCCCTTTTCAATTCGACTTGCAAGGAGTGGTGGTACTTGGTCACCAATTAAGCCAGAACCCAGAATAATAATGTATTCCGGTTTATAAAAAATAGGTCGCCAATTATACAGTACTAAGTAAATGGCCGTGGCCGAATACATCGTTGTAAAATAAACAAATAAACCAAACACATAAAAAAATCCGGCTTCACTATACTTATTACCGTTATTCGGATGCATCGAGTAAATATAGTAGACAAGCACAATATTCACTGCAACACCAATCAAACCAATAAATAAATTTGACTTTTTGCGACCTTCCTTTTCCAGTAACACTTTACTATTGAAATAGGTTAAAACAGACATCGTCGCCATTACTAGCGGTATGAAGGCAAAAACAAACACATAACCCGTAATGTTGACAACTTGCTCGCTAAAATCTTGATTAAAGAATATTTTTTCCGTGTAATAAAGCAATTCTACTAACAAAATAATTGCTAAAAAATAGATATTATTATACCAACGTGGTTCAATGATAAAGAGCGCAATAACGATGAAGATTAAAAATATCACACAAGGTCCTCCGATTTCACTTCACTTTAATCCATTATTATACAATGCCTATTCCCGCTACACTATCAATTTATACAAAAAATTCAATTATTGACCCAGATTACTTCGCCTAAAACTGTGACTGCAAGGAGTTGTCTGAAAAGTCATTTTGAGACAACTCCTTTGCGACGAGGATGGTGACAACCACCGCAGGAACATTTTTACTGTGACGAGGATGGTGACAACCACCGCAGGAACAATAATTCATAAGAGATATTTATCAAGAAAGAAAAGAGGTGTCCAAAAAATTATTACTTTTTGGACACCTCCATCCATTGAGAAAGCTAATTCGTATCGCAATTGCTAATGATACGAATTTTTTAATAAAAGATGTTCCCACCTTGGCAACTGAGCTATCGCTTTACCTATTTATTATCCTCTGTCCTTGTTTCTTTTTTACTTCTACTGTTAGAATTATGGTGTAGATGTTATTTTAGTAAAATTGTAATGTGAAACAAAAGGTGGCAATATGATGATTAAAATTACAGCGGATAGTACATGTGACTTAAGCAAAGAAATAATTGAACAATTTCAAATTTCTTTAGCTCCATTACACGTGCTAATAGACGATCAAGATTATTTAGATGGTGTGGCAATTCAACCAAAGGATATTTTTGAATTTGTTGGGAATCAGGGGAAAACTTGTTCAACAGCAGCGATTAATGTATTTGAGTACGAGCAATTTTTTAAACCCTTTGCTGAAAAATATGAGGCAGTCATACATATTAACTTAAGCCAACATTTGTCTTCTTGCTATCAAAATGCAAAGTTGGCAGCTCAAAGTTTCAAAAACGTTTATGTGATTGATTCATTAAACCTTTCAACGGGAAGTGGTCACTTAGTCTACGAGGCGGCCATGCTTGCTCAGCAAGGTCTAACGGCTCGCGAAATTATCGCAGAAATTGAACGAATAAAGAGTAATGTTCGGGCATCATTTGTTATTGATAAAATGGACTACTTAAAAAAAGGCGGTCGTTGCTCAAGCTTAGAGGCTTTTGGAGCGACACTCTTAAAAATCAAACCATCGATAGAAGTGAAAGACGGTCAGATGGTTGTTGGAAAAAAATATCGGGGCAATTTTGATAAAGTTTTAGAAAAGTATATAGAAGATCAATTAATGAAACTAGAAGAAATTGATCCGAGCCGTGTATTTATCACGCACTCTCATTGTTCCTCTGAAACGGTTCAAAAAGTACGCCAACACCTTGAAAGCTATGAACATTTTGAACAAATATTAGAAACGACAGCAGGATGTACAATTTCAGCCCATTGCGGTCCGAATACATTAGGTATTTTATTTAAAACGATGAAGTAATTTGAGTTGACCGTCTTTCCTTCTTAAAAGCAGATTCAAGTTGTCATTTCTTGAATCTGCTTTTTTATTATTGCTGAAGAGCCTTATACTATTGAATATAGCCTTATTAAAACCTTGTATATCTCTTTACCTAGCTATAGCTAACTAAACGTTTTAATCAACTGATTTATTTCCTCTGCCCCCTGAATAATTAAAGGCAAAAACTCATTTTTTAGTTTTTCTTCCGATGTACGAATTGAATTACTAGATACATTAATTGACGCAATTACTTCACCCTTTTTATTAAAAATTGGGACAGCAATCGATCGAAGGCCAATTTCTAATTCGTTGTTTCCATTTGCATACCCATTAAGTCGAATCTCCTCTAATTCTTTTTCAAATTCCTCAAAATCTGTAATCGTATTGTTTGTAAATGCTACGATATTTGCCTGTTCCCATATTTCTTTTCTTTTGTCTTCTGGTAACCATGCAGAAATCGCTTTCCCTAGAGAAGTTGCGTAATACGGTAAACGTGAACCTACTCTTAAATTTGTCCCAATTATTCGTTCAGCTGCATTTACCCGCACTACATAAACGATTTCTGCCTCATCTAGTACTGCTAAATTTGTCGATTCCTTCACGACTGAAGAAATTCTCTCTAAGATTGGATGTGCAATATCTGGTAAATTTAATGATTCTAAATAACGAGCAGCCAAATCCAACACTTTTGGCGTCAATTCAAATTTGTTGTTATCCGTAATTGTTAAATAGCCTAAATCAACTAACGTCAGTGCAAAACGTCTTACAGTTGCCTTGTTAATATTTGTTTTCTTTTCCAATTCAGTAATCGTCATTTGTCTGTCTTGCGAATCAAATGCCATTAATACGGATAAACCTTTTGCAACAGAATTTACAAAATAACTTGAGTTCGTTGTGTCCAACTGTTTTCACTCCTTCAAATTCAATATTAATCCATTCAAATTAATTTTTACTAAAAAGCAGTTGATTATTTTCTGAAAAATCATATAATTGAAGAAACGTTACTTTATCCGTACTAATGTACGTATACCGTACAACTTTATTTTATCTCATTTTAATAAAATTTAATAGATATATAGGGGGTTAATTATGTCAAAAGTTGTCTCAATCGAAGAAGCACTTACTCATATTAAAGATGGTGACACAATTGCAGTAGGTGGATTTGGTTTAGTAGGTTGCCCAATTAAACTAGTTGATGGTCTTAGTGAGAGACCTGTTTCAAGATTAACGATTATTAGCAACAACTTAGGTGAACCAGGTGGTCTAGGATTAGGAAAAATTCTACATCAAAACAAAATTTCCAAAGCCATCGGATCATTTTTCACGAGCAATATTGACGCTGTTAAATATGCAAATGAAGGCAAATTAGAAGTCGAGCTAGTGCCTCAAGGGACATTGGCTGAAAGATTGCGTGCTGGTGGTGCAGGGATTGGCGGTTTCTTCACTAAAACTGCAGCTGGTACATTATTAGCTAAAGGAAAGGAATCTAGAATAATTGAAGGTGAAGAATATATTTTTGAATCTCCATTAATACCTGACGTAGCATTAATAAAAGCTAAAAAGGCAGATACGTATGGAAACTTAATTTTTTCAAAAACAGCTCGAAACTTTAATCCGGATATGGCAAAGGCTGCAAAAATTACAATTGTGGAAGCGGAAGAAATTGTTGAAGTTGGTCAACTGAATCCAGAGGAAATTGTAGTACCTCACCTTTTTGTCAATTATGTAGTGAACGGAGGCAATTAAATGGGACTTAAAGAAAAAATCGCCATGCGTGCGGCTCAAGAAATCAATGATGGAGATATTGTTAACTTAGGTATTGGTATTCCTACACTGGTAGCTGACTACATCCCTAAAAATAAATCGGTTTTCTTACATACGGAGAACGGATTGTTAGGCGTTGGTCCTACCCCACTCCCAGAAGAAATCGATCCCGAAATTATTAACGCAGGGAAATTACCTGTAACCGCGTTAATTGGAGCATCATACTTTTCTTCATCGGAATCATTTGGTATGATTCGTGGCGGCCATATAGATGTCGCTATTCTTGGTGCTCTACAAGTGGCAGAAAATGGAGATATTGCAAACTGGGCTATTCCAGGAGAAAATATTTTAGGCGTTGGTGGTGCGATGGATCTTGTAGCTGGTGCAAAAAAAGTAATTGTCACAACTCAGCATTGTACTAAAAATGGAGAACCTAAAATTCTACCTAGTTGTAACTATCCAATTACTGCTAAAGGTGTCGTAAAACTACTCATTACTGAGTACGCTGTGTTCAAATTTGAAAACAATCAAATGATATTAGAAGAAATTTTGGATGACACAATGACGCTTCAACAAATAAAAGCCATTACACCTGCTAATTATACAATCTCTCAATCTTTAAAAATGTTGCAAAAGTAAAGGAGAAAATTATGACACACGAATATGTAATTGTTGCTGCTAAACGAACAGCTATTGGACGCTTTGGAGGTACATTGAAAGACTTCAATTCAGGTGATTTAGCTTCAATCGTTATTAAAGATGTGTTAGCAGAAACGAATTTAGATGGAAATTTAATCAATGAGGTCATCTTAGGTGAAGTAAGGCAATCTACGGAATCGTCAAATGTTGCCAGAGTTGCTAGTTTAAGAGCTGGTTTACCGGTAACTACAAGTGCCTATACGGTTAATCGCCTCTGTGCTTCAGGAATTCAAGCAATCGTTTCAGCCGTTCAACATTTAGCATTCAATCCAGACGAAGTGGTCATTGCTGGTGGGACAGAAAATATGAGCCGTGCCCCTATTTATCTTAGAAATGCTCGTCACGGAGAAGGCAATCCTTATATAGTAGATTCAAATTTAGAAAATGGCCAGCAACCTATTGAAATATACGGCGATAAGTTAGGTATGGGCATTACAGCAGAAAATGTAGCGGAAAAATATGGTGTAAGCCGCGCAGATCAAGATAAATTTGCACTAGAAAGTCAGTTGCGTGCAAAACGTGCATGGGATGCGAACCGCTTTGACACTCAAATTACTCCTGTAGAAATTAAAAGCAAAAAATCTTCTACCATTTTTAACAAAGATGAGCATATGCGCGAAACAACGCTCGAACAATTAAATAGTTTAAAGCCAGTATTTAAAAAAGATGGTACGGTCACTGCTGGTAACGCATGCGGTAGAAATGATGGTGCAAGCGCATTAATCATTATGACAAGAGAAAAAGCTCATGAACTCGGGATAAAACCACTTGCTAAGATTCATAGCTGGGCTGTTTCTGCCATTGAACCTGAATATATGGGCGTTGGGCCTATTTCAGCGATCAAAAAATTAATAGCACAAACAAAACTACAATTAAATGATTTTGATTTAATAGAATTAAATGAAGCATTCGCCTCTCAATCACTAGCGGTTATTCGCGAATTAAATTTAGATATTGAAAAAGTGAATGTTAACGGTGGTGCCATTGCACTTGGGCACCCTTTAGGAGCAACAGGTGCAATTATTGTGACAAAGCTAGTTCACGAAATGATCGCTAGGCAGTCACATTTCGGTTTAGCTACATTATGTATTGGTGGCGGTCAAGGGATGGCCATCGCCTTAGAATCAGTTTCAAACTGATGAATTGTGTGAAGTATAGGAAAATAGCGATTGTTACTGATTACATCGCTCAATAGTTTGTTAGTTTCCATATAACTTAAAAGAGTTATATTTTTATAGAGTAAAAAATAAGACTTTAACTATTTATCAATTATGGAAACTAAAAATCGTAAAATGAAAAATAGCAATTGGTTTAGCAAGAGATACTTGTAATTTTTCATCCCCCCGTATGAAAATTATTTGAGCCCATTAAGACTCAAATAATCTTGCTAAATCATGTTTAGCATAAGTAGTTTTCAATGAACTCCCCCATTTCATTAAAGACTCTACTTATGCTTTTTTTAATGGTTATTAACCATTTCTTTTTGAGATTTGAAGAATAGACTTCAATTCATTAATTCTTCTCAACATGCTGCGTCTGATCTAATTCTTCTCTCATTTTTGACCAAGTATTGATATCTTCCGATAAGATATTTTGTAGCCTGTTTTTATACTCATTCAGTATTTTCATTGAAATATTATCGATTGGCTCCCCTGCTATTTTAAAATCAATATCCCGTTTTAATTCCTTTAAATTGGCTAAGGTTCTAGCATCCTTATACCATAAACCCTTGTGATTAAAGAAACTCTCTATCCCATTAACTATCGTCAGGAAAGATGCAAAAAATAATGCAATGTTGGTGAAGAGATTTACATTGACAGCCTTTAAACCTAATAACAATGTAATGAGTGCAGATGAAATAATGGAAGCCAAATTTAATAAATACGCCCTCTTTCGATTAATCACTTTCCTTTTCTCAAAGTAGGCGATATTCTCATTAATACAGGTGATCAATACATCAAGCTTATTCATCGAACTCATTATTTTCGCCCCCAACGAAATAATCATATCGGCCGAACGAATACAGTAAAACAGCAGAATAGATATTACTCTATTCTCTTTATATTGTTATATGCCAATATGAAGCAGGAGTTCTAAAAACTTACTCAATCAATAAAAAAGTAGTGCAAACCATAGTCAGATTTACACTACTAAACAAGATTATACTAAAATACTTTGCTCTGTTATAGATTTTGCTAATTTGATATCCTCTTGAATTTGATCGATTAAACTTTCTTGTGTACTAAAAGCTTTTTCAGATCTTAAAAAGTGAGATAAATGTAAAGTTAAGTGATCTCCGTAAATGTTTTCATTGAAATTAAGAATATGCACTTCAATTGTTCTTTTCTTTTCATTCAAGTTAAAGGTAGGTTTTATTCCAATATTCACTAGACCATCATAGCTTTTATTATCGTAATAAACTTTTCCCACATAAACACCATTCGATACATTTAACTGATCAATATTATCTACTAAAATATTAGCTGTGGGAAATCCTAGTTTTCTCCCGACTTTCAAACCGTGAACAACTATACCCTTAAACAGAATTTCTTTATCTAATTTTTTCATGAAAGTTCACACCCCTTTAAGCTATTTTACTAATGAATAGAACGATTCCGGAATTGGACCGAACTCTCTTCGATGATATAACATCGGATTCTTCTCGAATTTTTCTATATTAATTACTTCACCTATTAAAATTGTATGATCTCCTGCTTCAACGGTCTGAAATGTTTTACACTCCAATACAGCAAACACACCATCAATCACTGGCAAATTATTTTCAGACAGCTTCCAATCACATGAAGCAAAGCGATCCACTTTACTCGCAAATGTTTTACATAATTCTTGCTGTTCCCCTGCTAAAATATGAATCGCAAACTTACCACCTTCTGTAAATGCTTTTATAGATGATACTTTATGATCAATTGACCATAATACAAGTAGCGGATCTAATGAAACCGAAGCAAATGAATTCACCGTTAAACCGACTGGTGTTCCTTCCGCATCGACAGTTGTTACAATTGTTACCCCTGTAGGATAATTCCCCAATACTTCTTTAAATATTTGTTGAGCAACTTCTTTTGACATAAACTCTCTTCCTCTCTTTAATTTAATGTTTTTAATCCCTTCCCATAACAAACTATACAAATCTTTTTAGTTGGTATTTATTTAAAAGTAATTGCTAGACTATTTAAAACAAATAAGAGACTCCCCTATCCAAATTGATAAGAGAGCCTCTATTCAGAATAGTCAGCTTAATATTCATAATATTGTAATTAATGATAATTACAACCTGTAGAAATGTCAATAAAAAATTTCAGATTTTTTTGACACCTCATGTATGTAAAAGTATGTATGATCTCACCTATTTAGGACATGAAAAAAATTAAGCTACTTATCTCCCTTTATTTCAGAAGATAAATAGCTTAATTGAAATATTATTTCTCCATGTTTTCAGAGATAACTTTACTTACGTCAACTCGTTTTAAGAATAACGTTAAGATTAACGCTAGACCCGTTACGCCTGTTGCAACTAAGAATGAAACTTGAATCCCTTCAAGTAAAGCTTGTTGTTGAAGACCTAGCATAAATGTTTGGTCTTGTAAATTTGCCGGATCTGCCGCTTCCGCTAATTCTTTACCTTTACTTGTCGCTACAGAGTTCATTAATGTTACGAATAACGCTGTACCGATTGAACCAACCACTTGTTGTACTGTGTTGTTTACTGCTGTACCATGTGGGTTTAAACGTGTTGGTAATTGGTTTAATCCGTTTGTCATAATTGGCATCATGACCATGGACATACCGAACATACGAAGAGTATAAATGACGATAATTGTCATTTTCGTTGTTTCTAAATCTACACCTGCTAATAAATATGTTGAATATGCTGTAATTGCTAAGCCGATAAATGCTAACACACGAGGTCCAAATTTATCGAATAATTTACCTGTAATTGGTGACATAAGACCCATTACAACTGCACCAGGTAACATCATTAAACCTGAATCAAGTGGTGAAATGTGTCGAACACTTTGTACATAGGCAGGTGTTAAAATCATACCTGAGAACATTGCCGCAGCATTTACCATTGAGATGATAGAACCTAATGCGAACATTGGATATTTATAAACTCGTAAATCTAATAAAGGTTGTTCTAGTCGGAATTGACGAATGCCAAACCAAATAATACCGATTGCACCTACAATTAATGGTACTAATGTTTGTGCACTATCCCAACCATCTGAACTTGCTGTTGAACAGCCGTATAATAAGCCACCGAAACCAATGATCGATAATGCTACAGAGAAGTAGTCAAGTGATGAATTACGTGTCTCCATAATATTTTCTAGTTTCCAAATAGCTAGTACTAAGCTGATGACTGCGAAAGGTAAAATCATTTCGAATAATAAGCGCCAGTCCCAATACTCAACGATATAGCCTGATAACGTTGGTCCAATTGCTGGAGCTGTAATCATTACTAAACCAAAAATCCCCATTGCTGCACCACGTTTTTCACGAGGGAAGCTAACTAGCATGATATTCATTAATAATGGCCCCATTACTGATGAACCTGCTGCTTGTACCATACGACCAGCTAAAAGAAGTCCAAAATTAGGAGCAAAAGCTGCTAATGCAGTACCTATTGTAAAGAGTGCCATGGATGTAATAAATAAATGGCGGTTTTTAAAACGTGTGATTAAAAATGCGGATACAGGGATTAATACACCACTAACTAGCATATAGCCTGTAGCTAACCACTGAACCGTTGCATAATCTTTCTCAAAATCCGTCATAATCGTTGGTAACGCGACGTTTAACAAAGAGTTATTTAAGAATGAAACAAACGCACCAAAGAATAAAATGGCTATTACTAAATATGGCGGTTTTTTCTCTTGATTATCTAATGTCATATATTCTGTTTTCCTCATTTCTATTTCTTTTATTTCTTCGACTTAAACATTTTATACCCATAGTCTATTTTTTTCAATAAAATAATCTATCAGTCTAAAAATATTTTTATTTTCAATTATTTGTGTATAATGATTTAGACCACTATTTTTATAGAGGAGGTTAAAATGAATAAAAGAAAAAAAGCAGTAATTGATCATGCTTTACAATTATTTGTGGAAAATGGTGTGATGAAAACATCGATTCAACAAATCATTCAAAGTGCGGGGATCTCGAAAGGTACATTTTATAATTACTTTTCCTCTAAAACGGAATGTATTGAAGCCATTTTAGAACAAGCGAGATATGATGCTGCACTTTTACGTTCAGAAATCATGATAGGAAAAGATCCTACTGATTTAAATGTATTTGCAAATCAGATTGCTGTACTATGGAATATTAATCAAATCACAGGTTTAAATGTTATATATGAAGAAATTTTTCATTCGGGGGAAGACGAATTAAAAGAATTGGTATTACGCCACCGTTTAAGAGAGTTTGAATGGTTCAGTTTACGTTTATGTGAAATTTTTGGCGATGAAATGCGTAACAATGGGTTTGAAGCCGCTGTGTTATTTTATGGAATGATGCAACATTTCAGCATTGCATGTAAAATTTTAAACCAAAATTCGACGACGATTGAAGAAATTGCTTCTACCTCATTAATTTACTTAGAAAAAATTATTTATCTTATGCTTCACGAAAATACGGCGATTTTTAATACTGATAAAGTTAATGTATTATTATCCGTTTCGAAAAAACGATATCAAGTGGATATTTCCGAAATCATAATAAGACTTGAAAATCTTGTTGCACAAAATATCACAAACTCACAAGAGGAAATTGTGATGGCAATCATTGAGGAATTGAACCGTGAGTCCACTCGCAAGGTTATACTCAATGCTTTCCTAAAAGTATTCATTGACGAATTTAGAGGCTCTGAATTAGAACAAGTAGTAAAAGAAATTGCGAGCCTTATTTGGTATGATGTGCGAACTCAACAATTGCATCAAAAAATGTAAATAGAATGAGCTATTTTAGACATTTCAATCTACTAAAATAGCTCATATTTTATTTTAAAACACTGCACTCCAGAAAGATTATTCTCGTGTAAAATAAATAGGAATTTCTTTTTGTTGTTTCATTTTTAAATAA
The DNA here is from genome assembly GCF_003628435.1 of Ureibacillus endophyticus. Lineage (GTDB taxonomy): Bacteria > Bacillota > Bacilli > Bacillales_A > Planococcaceae > Ureibacillus > Ureibacillus endophyticus. The sequence goes on from NZ_RBZN01000025.1 coordinate 13,673, forward strand.
ATTTTTCCTTCTTGCTTCAATTTAAGATATCGTTCCGTGTCTCGATATTTAATGACCTTTGCAGGATTACCACCAACGACTGCAAAAGGTGGAACGTCCTTTGTTACAACGGCTCCCATGGCAATAACCGCGCCCTCACCAATTGTGACTCCTGGTGCTATGGAAACATTTGCGCCAATCCATACATTCTCGCCAATTGTTACTTTCTTTAATATATTTTTACCATCGTAAGGAATGCTTCTTAAATCAGGACTATCGTAGTTATGATTATTCGTTAAAATTGTCACCCGAGGACCTAATATCGTTCCATTTCCAATTGATACTCCACCTTGTGCAAAAATATAAGCTTCCGGTCCAATGTACACATTGTCACCAATTTCTATATTTTTGTACAAATAAAATGTCCCTTTCTCGATTTGAACATTTTCCCCTATGCTTTTGAATTTGGATTTATCAATAACCATTATATTCAGTCCCCTTTTTACCTTTTTTAACTAGGAAAGCCTTCTCCCCCGTTTTTCATCTATATAATTTACGAGATGTACGGTAAAAAGGTTAAAAGTTGATGGATGTTTAACTTTGGAGAGTATTCTCCAATAAAAAAGTAGATTCAAAAGATTACTCTTCAAATCTACTAGTTTATTATTCATTTTCCTTACAAGGAGAAACCAAAATACTTAAGCCTTGCTGTTCCCCGTAATCCACATTTTCATCCAAACGGGAAATATTATTGTGAAATATGAAGAATTGTGTAAATTATACCTTTTTCTGATTTTATTGTACTTAAATCTTTAATAAAATAACATACATGATATTTCCATTTATCTGGATTATAAATGATTACATACTCTGCATTTTCTATTTTCGGTATGTCTTTTTCTATTTTATTTTTCAAATTATTTAAACTTTCTTGTGGTTCAATTTCTCCAACGATTTCAAATAAATATTTACTTTCTATAATTCTCTCTGTTGTTGTATCAATTAATGGTATTCCAATATTCACCTTTTGCCAACCAAATGACGATATAATATAGTCATATAATCCATTAAATAAAAAACGGTTTAACCCTTCGCTATCTTTCCACACATATAAAGGGGAATAGCTATTTTGAATGTTATGATTTATCCCCTTTTCAGTTATTAGATAAAATTTAAACTTTAAACCACTAAGTCCATCTGTTTTAAAACCATTATCCTCAACTCTTTTTCTTATAATGTTCATATCATAATTACTTGGTAAAATGATTTTATATTGGGAGGCTATCATATTTTCTCCTTCCTAAATATCCCTAGTTAACTTAAAAAATTATGTGCAACGCTATTTCTATATGTGTAATTTCTTATTTTCAAAAAGTATATCTCTCTTATTTATCATGATTTTCACATAAAGTAATATCGGAAACCCTAAAGAACACAAAGCTGCTAAATAAGCAAAAACAATTGCCCCGTTCCCATATCCATAATAGTCAAGAAGGAAACCTCCCAGCCACGGCCCGATTACTCCACCTAGCCCTGAAAATCCCATTGCACCAAAATATGTTCCTTTTAGGTTCTGTACAGCAATTTGATCGATAAAAACATCCGTCATCGAAAACATCAATACTTCTCCAACTGTAAACAATACCGCACAAGCAAACATGAGGGGTACGGATTTTAGCATGCCAAATCCAAGTAGTGAGAGGCTCAACGTCATCGTTCCAAACATGATTGAAACTAGTGGAGAGTATTTTTTTCCGATACGGGTTACGGGATATTGCACTATTAGTACTGTAATCGCATTTAACACAAGGACATATGAAAATAGTTTCACACCATCTAGAAAGACGGGGGCATTTGCAAAGTATTGAGATAACGTTGATGAAAATTGTGAATAACCTGCATTTCCTAAAATAATGCCAATGAGCGCTAACAAGAATATCGTGTCTTTCCCCAATACTTGAAGGGATTGTTTCATCGTTACTCGTTCTTTTTTTATTGCTACTTTCTCTTCTAAGTTATATTTCTTAAATTGTATTAGCAAAGAGATTGTGTAAATCATGTAGACAAATGCTGTTATGATAAACGGTAATGATGATTTTGAACTTCCTAGCTGCAAACCAATTAGTGGTCCAATTGCTACTCCGACGTTGATTGCAGCATATCGTAAATTAAAAATCATCAGTTTATTTTCCGGTTTTGTCATATCAGACAATAATGCACGAGATGTCGGTTCAAAAAATGATTTGCAAATACCGTTTAATGCATTTAAGATGAAGAACCATGCCACATGGTCTGCAAATGCAAAACCAAGAAACACAAAAGTCCATACGATGATAGACCCCATCATAATCCACTTACGACCAAACTGATCGGATAAGTTTCCACCTATGTAACTGGTAAAAACCCCCACCAATGCACTTACTGCAATGATTATTCCTGTCATTCCTGGAGAGACACCTTTTGTCATTGTTAAATAGATTGCTAAAAAAGGCATGCTCATAGAACTTGCCAATCTTGCAAATAAGGTCCCGATAATAATATTCCACCCAATTGGATGAATCGATTTCAATTTGCCATTCATCTAGCCACCAGCTTTCTAATGATGCTATACAGTTATCAGTTTTCCATAGTCTTTATTTGTACGAGTTGTTAACATTTTAAAAATCCACCAATTAACTGGTTTCTCCCCTAATAAATTAATCACCATTTTCATTACCATCTATTTTTCTAGTATATTTTGAGTATATTTCTTTTCTTTTCCAATGTAAAAAAGTTATAAATTATATTGGCTATCATTATTAATGATATCGAGGGGTGGTATTTTTGGAGATAAACGATTTACAAATTTTCTTGAAAGTAGCAGAGTGTAGTTCCATTAGTAAGGCAGCTGAAGAACTCGGATATGTTCAACCGAATGTTTCAGAGAGGGTAAAAAAATTAGAAGAAGAATTAGGTGTACCATTATTTATCCGAAATAATAGAGGGGTGGAAATATTACCGGCGGGAGAAATCGTACAAAACTATGGAAAAAAATTAATTAGCCTAATTGAAGAGATGAAGGGGAAAGTCCAATCTGAGATAGAGATTTATAATATTGGAACCACTCAATCAATAGCTAAAAACTATTTGGAAAAAAAGTTTGCTGAAAATGATACAATCTGTTCATTATATGTTGAGTCAAATTCGACTTTGAAAAAATTACTTGAAAATAATGAAATTGATATGGTAATTACTTATCATTTATTTAATGTCCATTCCATAAAAAAAGTCCATCAAATGAAAGAAAATATCATCTTATTAAAATCAATACACAAAAAAGATATTAATTTACAAACTGAAACTTTTTTTGTAAGTAGAGACAACAGTTGTCCCTTTAGACAACATACACTTCAATATATACAAGACAATGCTTTATTGAATTCACAAGTGGTTGAAATCGATTCGTTGAACATCATTTTAGCAATGGTTTCTTCTCAGAAAGGAATTGCATTTCTTCCTGAAAGTTCATTGGATGATCGTTTTGAGATAATCAGTGATTCTGCTCCGAAAGCAATTGATATTAATTTCTATGTACGTAACGATTCAAGTAAATCAATTCCTAATTTCCTAATATCATAATTTTTCAAATGGGCCGTCAATCGCCATTAACTTAAACGATGATTCAGCTAAAGTTGAATCTTACTCTTTCATGTTAAACCGAATGCTGATTCATACGTTTTACCGTGATCCTAAATTCATTGAACTTTTTCATGCAGATTTAGATGAAGCTACAATTGATTTTCTTGCAAGTTATCCCGAACAGATGACTAGTTTAGTAGAGTGAATTCTTGAATAAAAAAGCAGTAATTGCTTAACGGCAATTACTGCTCATACTTATTATTTGTTTAAAAGTTCCTTTAATTTTTCAACCTCATCGACCGATAATGTAACACCCTTTCCCATCTTTTCACGGTTCGGCGCCCATTCTCGAATATCATATTTCGGTGCTGCGCCATTCCAGCTAATGCGATTCAATTCCTTCTTCCAACCTCTTGCTGACTCCGATAACACACCAATATGTTCAACCACTTCATATTTGATATCTGCCATGATTTCCACCTCGTTTGATAATTTGGTTATATCTGAAATTGTATATTAGTTTGGCACAAGATACTAACAACATTCTTCTTTTCTGCTCTGTCTTGAATTTTTTCATATATAATGATGATAAAGGAGGGATAATTTTGGTAACGGATATTTATACTGAAAGATTGCATTTAAGAAAAATGCACATTAATGATTCACCGAGTCTTTTTAAAATTTGGTCTGATCCGGATGTGACCAAATTTATGAATATTGACAACTTCAAAAATGAAAGCCAAGCAAAAGAAATTATTAGTTATTTAAATGAACTAGCTGAAGACGAAAAAGCAATTCGCTATTCAATCATCGAATCAACTTCTGGTGATATTATCGGTTCGTGCGGCTTCAATTCTTTAGATTTTGACAATGAAAAAGCCGAAATTGGATACGAACTTGCCAAATCTCACTGGGGTAAAGGCTATGCACCAGAAGCCATTGATGGTTTATTAGACTACGCTTTTAATACCCTCAAGCTCAATCGAATTGAAGCAAAAGTTGAACCTGAAAATATCAATTCTATTAAAGTTCTAGAAAAATTACATTTTATCTATGAAGGAACATTAAGGCAAAGTGAAAAATCGAAGGGTCGTTTTATTGATTTAAATATGTATTCACTATTAAGAACAGAAAAAAGGTTATAGTGCAGATACACCATAACCTTTATCTATTTATCTCTCATCATCCTGATAACTAGCTAACCGCGCAGATGCCCGCCAGTAATGGTAGACGAGTCGGTCGATCCAAAGAATGGATTGCACCTTAGAAACTGCAACATCAATTTGCGTCTCATTCACAACGGATCGTTCTAAATATTCATTCCGTCTTCTCCGGCGCTCTTCAGCCATTTTTTGCGAGTCTTGTTCGAGTAATTTTTCAATCTCAAATATTTCATTTTCTTCAAAATACCCATCCACCAAAAACATCGTCTCATGCAATTGATTCATAATGGCCCCATGCAGATTAATTGCTTCAAGCCGTTGCTTTTCCCGAAATACATTCACCAATCGATGTAAATGGTCCAGGGCATGAATAATATCAATATGTTTATTTCGGATTTTTGTGGAACTGGATTGGACGGAATCTAAAAACTTCCGTGTAATTTCGATTGCCTCTTCCACTTCATCTAATTTTTTATCAAAATACGGCGGTACCTTTTTCGTTTGAATTAATTCCAGCAATAACCGCGTTAATTGTTTCATCATTTGAATTAATGTTTTATAGGAAACTTCTAACGCTGCTGAAGGGACAGACACTAAATTCGAATCAAGGTCCTTTGTTAATGCGTTTTCTTTTTCAGGCAATAGTTTTTCTAGGAATCTTGCAAACGGTTTAATAAACGGTACAAATAGAATCGCACCAATGACGCTAAATAATGTATGGAATATCGCTAAGCCAAGCGTTTCGTCAAAGTTTCCTGAAATACTTACCGTGATCGCTTCCGTAATAATTAATATGTATTTGAAGAAAATCGTAATAATGATTGCAGTAATAATGTTAAACAACAGATGGGTAATGGCCGTTCGTTTTGCGGCAATGGATGACCCAATGGATGCAAACAAAGCAGTAGCTGTTGTTCCGATATTTTGACCAATGACTAAATAGGCAGCTTGTTCATAATCAATTGCCCCAGAAAAAAGTGCTGCTAACGTTGCCGCCATCGATGCACTGGATGCCTGCATAATAATCGTCATGATAATCCCGATGAGAATTAATAGAAAACTTGAAAAGAAGGAATTTGTATTTAAAGATTCAAAGGAAATAATATCATGAGCTGAATTCATCCCTTGTTGGAGGAAATCGATTCCTAAAAATAAAAGACCAAAGCCGACTAGAACTCCACCATATTTTTTGATGTTGACCGGCGCAATGAATTGCATAAATGCACCAATACCAATGATTGGCAATGACATGGCTTGCAAACTGATTTTAAATCCAAGCAACGAAATGATCCATCCAGTACTTGTACTTCCAATATTCGCTCCAATAATTACCCCGATGGATTGACTAAAGGAGATTAACCCCGCACTCACAAACCCGACTGTTAACAGTGTTGTGGCAGTGGAGGATTGCATAAGGATAGTCATAATTAACCCTGTGAAAAGAGACGAAAAAGTCCCTTTCGTAAAGTTATTCAGCCATCTTTTTAACGCTTCCCCTGCGATTTCTTTCAAGCCATTTGTCAGCATTGACATCCCTAATAGGAAAATGCCAATTCCTCCAAATACCGTGATCATTCGAAATCACCTCCCTATTGTGAATGTCTAAAATTCTATTTTATCACATTATTGGAAAATATCGTATATAGCAGATGAACTTGTAATAGATTAGTATATTCGGGAAAATTCATTGATATGAGGGGATTCACACTCCCCGTAATGGGAAGTGTGACTTAATTAAATAGTAGGTAATGTAGGAATAGTTTCGCTTTCTTCTTTTAAGTAAATTACCAGTTCTTGACGATACACATTATCCACTAAATAATGGTCTAATGTATGAAAGTCATATTTGAAACTACCAAATGGGAAAGTTACATTTTCTCCTTTGACTGCAGCAAGTAATCCGGCCACATCATTGGATACCATTTCAAGTACTTCCTCACCTGTTTTTGTTAGGACAAAAATTACGTTCATTTTTAATACTCCTTTTTAAGCCCCTACAAAAAGAGTTGCTTGGCAAATGCCAACAAAAACTGCAACATTTTGAATCGGGCTTTTTTCATTGATTGTTAGCGTCATATGGAATTGATCGTTGATATAATCCGCTTTCCATTGTGCAATGACTTCATTGTTGAAGAGAAATTGTGACCAATCTTCCATCTCTTTATTCAATTGAATTTTGATATTGCCCTCTGTGATATATAATTCTGGAACCCCCAAACGCCAATTTTCATAGGAAATGATATATTTTGTATTGGATTTGGCGTCTTGTCCCTCAAACCAAAGTCTCCCTCTTCGGCTAATTTTCTTCACTGTGAAAAGGAGATCACCAGTTGGATTGTAAATGTTGTACTTAAGAAAATAACGAAAATCAAACATGATATCCATTTTTTTCTTCAAGATATTATCATAAACCCGTTTGGAAATAGCGACAAATTCTCCTGCTTCATTTGTTATCGCAACTTCTTCTGTAGATTCGATTTCTTTTGGATGAATATATTGGTAGGTATGCATTCTTACTCCTTAGTGCGATAAATTTCTCTTATCCTTTATTATACATGATTTTGGAGATTGCTGAGTGGACGGAAATCTGGGGTAGGTTATGGAACCTGTAGAGGTATTCTGCTGGAGTTTTGTGATACGTTGGCTTAACGAATACTATTTGTTCAGATTTTCATGTGATTTTTCTTATAAAGGTTCAATTCATACTAGTTCCCTCGTTATTTTAACCTCATTCTGCTTATGAAGGTCATTAGCTTCCCTTTTCCTCCAAGTTTTGTCCTTCATCCCGCATATGAACGTCACTAGCTTCCCTTTTCCTCCGAGTTTTGTCCTTCAGCCCGCTTATGAACGTCACTAGCTTCCCTTTTCCTCCGAGTTTTGTCCTTCAGCCCGCTTATGAACGTCACTAGCTTCCCTTTTCCTCCGAGTTTTGTCCTTCAGCCCGCTTATGAACGTCACTAGATTTAATTTTTTCGGACTTTTGACCTTCATTCTACTCATGAAGATAACTAGCTTCCCATTTCTTCGTTAATTTGACCTTCACCCCGCTTGTGAAGGTCATTCCACTCAATTTCCCACATAATGTTGGCATTCATCAGTATACCCCTTGACCTACCATCCCCAAAAATAAAAAAGCTTCCACACGCCAAAAACGTGCAAAGCTTTTCAAATTCCTATTCATCATAATCCAGCTTACTCCAAGGAGTACCTAATTTCGGTAATGCCCAACGATCTAGCCCATACCAGCCTGCAACTTTCCAAGCTAACACTAACCAAGTTGCTAAGATAAATAAAATAGGATTTGTACTAATTGTCCCTGCAAATAGGAAACTCACATTCATCATCGATCCGAAGAATGCGGCAATGCCTGTTAGTAAGCCTAAGATTAACCCAAGGCCAACTAATATCTCCCCATATGCCACCACAAAGGCAAAAACTTTTGCATTTGGTAGGACCATATTTTCTAAAAATGCTGCGTACCAACCTGTTACATCATTTGTTTCCAATGACTTGGCGATGGCACCTTGTACAAAGCCTGCTACAGCGGCACCTCCATTTTCACCAACCCATGCATCGTTATGTATTTTACCCCAACCGGCTTTTAACCAGACGTATCCAACATATAGCCGGATTACTAACCATAGCCAGCCTGAGCGTGTATCATTTAATAAAAAACGTGAAATTGGGTTTTCTTTCATAAAAATTGTATCTTTTTGCGCCATAAATTTCCCTCCTTTTCCAATATTATAAGTCAAGTAAACTACTTTTCCATAAGTTTTACAGTTTTAATATTAATTTCTCCCCACTTCGTTCACCAATTTGAAAAAAATAAAAGGTTCTACAGGAAAAATCCATATAGAACCTTTTCAAATTGTATAAAATTGTCAGAATTGTTTGTGTACCGGGTACGCTATTACACAGTTATCGGAGCAAAAAACTCTTCATAAAGGGCACGTAAAATTTGGTTTTCGCTATGTTGCATTACCCCAAAGACTAAGCTTACTTCTGAAGAACCTTGGTTGATCATTTCGATGTTGGCACCAGTTCTTGAAATTGCAGAAGTTGCGCGTGCAGCAAGACCTGTATTGTTTCGCATACCTTCACCAACGATTACAATTAATGTAAATCCGTGACGGAAGTGTACATCGTCCGCATGTAACTCATCTTTTACGCGTTTGATAATACGATCTTCAGCTTCCGGTGTAAGTTGGTTTGAACGAATGATAACAGAAATATCATCTAAACCAGATGGCGTATGTTCGTATGAAATGTGTTCTTCTTCAATAATTTGAAGAAGCTTACGACCAAAGCCGATTTCGCGGTTCATTAAATATTTCGATACATAAAGAATCGAGAATCCACTATCTGCAGAAATACCAGTTACAGGACGACCATTTAATGGACGAGTTGGTACGATTTTTGTACCTGGTGCAGAAGGATTGTTTGTATTTTTAATTGTTACAGGAATTCCAAGACGATATACAGGCATTAATGCTTCGTCATGGAATACAGAGAATCCTGAATATGATAATTCGCGCATTTCACGATACGTAAGTTCAGTAATCCCCACTGGATCATTAACTACTGTTGGATTTGCTGAAAATACACAGTCTACATCCGTAAAGTTTTCGTAAAGGTCTGCTTTTACTGCAGCAGCTAAAATCGAACCAGTGATATCAGAACCACCACGGTCAAACGTTCTTAAAGTTCCCGATTTTGTATAACCGAAGAAACCTGGGAATACTACGATTTCATCACCTTTACCTAAATCTTTTAAGTTTTCATAAGCTTCAGGTAGAGCCATTGTTCGTTCTGGTAGATCGTTAACAACTAGCCCATCTTTTGGACTTACATATTTCGCTTTCATGCCAATAGAGTTGAAATAAGCCGCAATCAATTTTGCGTTATTATCTTCTCCACTCGCTTTTAAATTATCAATGAATAATACTTTATTTGATTTATCTGAGTTGACACGTTCTTGCAAATCTTTTGCAATAACATCACAAATTGTTTGATCAAGACCAAGCTCATCAGTAATATCTTTATAACGGTTTACTACGTTTGCAAGCTTGCCTGCTACATCCCCATTGTTTAATGCACTATTTGCTAAATCAATTAACAGATCCGTTACTTTAATATCTTCGCTGTAACGTTTACCTGGTGCAGAAACTGCAACAATCTTTCTATCAGGATTAGATTTTACAATGTTTGCAACTTTTTTTATTTGTTCGGCGCTTGCAACGGATGTACCACCAAATTTACATACTATCATTTCACCAAATCCTTACTATTCAAATTTAATTGTATTTTCCGAAAAAACATTTGATTGTTCACAGTGTACAAATTTTATAAACACACGTCAAGTCTATTTATCTAAAAAGACAATATTTTTACCAAAATGCGGTTATAGACGATACTTCCTAGATTCGCTTAACTTTCATATCAATAATATTAGTAAAAGTACTAAGGCTATAAGCAGAAAGTATAACCAACTCGTCAGTGAAATACGCATGTTTACAAATCACTTTATTATATGTACATTTCAATTTGACGGTAGCATGTTTGCCTATTTCAGCCATAGTAAAAAATGAACCAAATAAAACAGTGTACACCTTAGTCAGATGTACACGAAAAGTATTAAAAAAGATGCATACTTCCTATTTCGTAAGCTAATTATATAACAAGATTTCCTATACGCAAGATAGAAATTAATGTAATATTTATGACGGACTGCAAATTTTCTAACATTCTATAAAATGATTTTCTTTTTTACTACATTAATATAAGTATAGGTAGAAACAATTTTCAAAATATTATAACAATGGAATAATAACGATTGCTTTTAATCGAAAATCTACCTATTCTATTTATTAATTTTTTGCGGTTTTTAGAACCAATCTTCGGGATTACGATTGCTTATTTGAAAAAACAAACTCAATCTTTCCGCCAACTAGTTTTAATTTCGCTTTTCCCTTTTTCCCACTTTTCCAAGTAAAACGGATTTCTCTCGTTTCTTTACCCGAAATGAGTTTTTTGGCATCAGTGGCGGTAATTTTCCCCTTCATGATCGTTTTACTAATGAAGAATTTGCATGCTTTGTTTGTACAAGCATACCCTTTAAAACCTTCGACTACAGGTTGTCCACATTCGATACATTTCCCTATCGTCACAACTTGTTTTTCAGCTACGTTCATTTCTAATTGAATAAACCGCGCAGTCGTTTCTTGCACATACTGCAACATATCGCGATAAAATTGACCTGAGCTTAAATTGCCGTCCACAATATCTTTCAACTTCTTACTCCAAACCGCCGTCAGTACAGGCGAAACAATATCATGTTGCTTCACACTCATAATGACATCGATGCCAAACTGAGTCGCAACAAAACTTTTCCCTTCCCTCGCAATCATGCCAATGGAAATCAACTTTTCGATAATCTCTGCTCGAGTAGCAGATGTGCCAATCCCTTCAGCATCTTTTAATATTTTTTGCAGCTCGGGATTGTCTACAAATCGCCCAGCATGAAACATTGCATCTAACAACGTACTATCCGTATAACGTGCAGGTGGTTCTGTCATTTTCGATAAAATATCTGATTGCACGATTGGCAATGTTTGATTTACTACTAAAGTTGGCAGTGGCTGTTCTTGTTTTTTCTTAAAAGTTTCATAGAGAATGGTATAGCCTTTATCGATGACAATATTTCCAGTAGCCTTAAAGTATTGCGTGTTCGATTGTAAAATGGCGGCTGTTTTATCAATGACATAGGGCGGCATAAAAATCGCTAACAACCGCTTTGCAATTAAATGATAGATTTTCAGTTCATTCGTTGAAAGTTTTTTTCGTCCAATTGGAACATCCGTCACTGTAATGGCATGGTGATCCGTTAATTTTTTATCGTCCACGTATTTTTTGGATCGCTTAATCGAATTGAGTTTTTGTTGGTTACATAATATGTTCGAAGCAATGTCCTTATAATCTGGCAAACTGGCAAGCGCCTGAATATGCCCTTCGATGGTGTTTGCAAGGTTGGTCGGTAAATGTTTTGATTCCGTTCTTGGATAGGTGATCAGTTTCTTTTCATATAAAGTTTGCGCAATTTTTAACGTTTCTGATGAAGTGAAACCGTAAAATTTATTCGCTTCCTTTTGCAATTCAAGTAAGGAATGAAGCGATGGCGCATACATCGTTTTTCGTTCCGTTTTTAAATCGACTACCGTTGCCGTATACGCCAAAGTTGTTTGAATCTCTTCGGCTTGTTGCAACGTTGGTATTTTATTTTCATTTGTTTTTGGGTCAAACCATAGCGCTTTAAATTTCCCTAAATCTAGTTCTATTTGAAAATAGTTTTGTGGTATAAAGTTACGAATTTCTAATTCTCGTTTTACCACAATGGCTAATGTTGGAGTCATTACTCGGCCAATTTTAATAATTCGTCCACCTTTTATCGTAGCGGCTCTTGTTAAGTTCAACCCAATTAACCAATCAAATACCGCTCGATACATCGCTGCATTACGCAGATTTCGAATTAAAGGATCTTGTTCATCAATTAAATCCGTAAGAGCTTTGCGAATGGCAGGGTCTGTCGTTTGGGAAGTCCAAAATCGCTTTACTGGAAGTTTGCATCCTACTCGTTTATAAAAGGAATAAAAAATATTTTCCCCTTCCATCCCAGCATCACAAGCGTTGATTATGAAGTCATAACGGTTTGTTTTAAGTATTTGCTCAAGTTCTTTATACACTTTATAAGACGTCTTTTTCACTCGAAACTCGTAACGTTCTGGCATCATGGGCAGCAAAGATAAATCCCATTTTTTCCACTCTTTTTTATATTCATGTGGTTCTTTCAATTCCACGACATGTCCGACAAATGAAGCAAAATCTATCTCATAGGGTAATTTCATTGTTTTATATACTTTTTGAATATCGCGCATGAGAGACGGTTTTTCAGCGATTAATAATGCTCTTTTCAAATGAAGAACCCCCTTTTTCCTTCCTAAAGTATATAGAGATTTGTGTCGTTTGTAAAAATGGTAGATACTTTTTCAGTATTTCTATTTTTCTTAAAACAAATGAAATATTTGTATTGTTGCAGTAAAAATCAACATTTTATAGAAAAATAGTATTATGATTGATATAATATTTTTACAAAGGGTAAGGGGGAGTAATTATGCAGAATGTTTCAAAGCGAACAATTTTATGGATTGTACCAATCATAATCATTGCGGTTTTTTGGTATTTCTACGGTCCGCAAAAAGAAATTACAGATAATGAATACATATCATATATAAAAGAAACTTCTGTTACCGACACAGGTGAACCAACGTTGGAAAAAGCATTTTCGAATTATTGTGAAGAAGGAAAATGGGTATTTTTCAGAACTCAGAAGAATCATAATGTGGTAGAGTTCAAAGGGGCATGCCCAGTTGATGGCGATGTAAATGACGTAAATTTACAATTTGTCGTGGAAGATAATCAAAAGGGCTATAAAGTTGGCGCATTGTTGCTAGATGGTGTTCAACAATCTGAAGAGGATCGAGATCAGTTTTTAAATATGGTTGTTTCTAAATAATTGATGGAAGGTGGCTCACGTTGTTGGGTCACTTTTTTTGATTTCGCTCATAAAATTCAAAAAACTTTCTAATATTTTGGTATATTAAGATAAGAAAGATATAAGGTAGGTACAAAAATGAATGTTTCGGCGATGATTAAACTAACGGTATCCATGGCCATATTCGGCTCCATAGGATTTTTCACGATTAATACAGGAATTCCCGCGCTAGAACTCGTATTTGTTCGATGCATTTGTGCCACTCTCTTTTTAGGATTAATGTGGTACTTTACAGGGGGACATAAAACAGAAGCATGGAACAAAAAAGAAGTTCTCCAAACACTACTTTGTGGCGTATTCCTCGTATTAAACTGGGTGTTTTTATTTAAAGCCTTTGAAGAAATGGCAATTTCGATTACTATCTCCATTTATAATCTAGCACCGATTTTTGTTTTAATATTGGGGACCTTATTTTTAAAAGAACGTCTCACAATTCGTGGTGTGCTGGCGATTGCGATTTGTTTTATCGGAAGTATCTTTATTGTGGGAATCGAAAATTTTCAATCGATTGATCAATTTATCGATTCTGGATTTGTATGGGCGTTGCTTTCAGCGATTTGTTACGCATTAACCATGTTTACAAGTAAAACGTTACATAGTCTATCCCCTTATGCGACAACTTTTTTACAAACCATTGTTGGGATTGTGATGTTATTGCCATTATGTAATTTTTCTGTTTTTCAAGGGTTAACCACAACCAATTGGCTATACATAATTGGGACAGGTGTTATCCATACTGGTTTTGTGTATTATTTATTCTTTGATAGCATCCGGAACTTGCCAACCATTGTTGTTTCCGTATTGACTTTTGTGGACCCAGTCGTGGCAATTCTATTAGACACGATATTACTAGACTTTAGCCCTTCTATATTCCAAAGCATTGGGATCCTACTCGTGTTTGGCGGGATTATATTGACGATTGTAAAACCGAAGAAAGAAGGAAACCCAAGCAAAGTTTGATTTGCTTGGGTGTTAATATTAATATTTATCTTCTTTCACGCAATTCTCGTCGAAATTCTATGAAGTGATCATTCATAATTTCAGTGTTCTGTTTAATTAAACCCTTCAATTCTTCCTGACCATTTTCAAGGTTGCCTAAACGCATGTCCATCTGAATTAACCGATTGTCTACCTCATCAAACCTTTTATCAACTTGACTAAATCGATTATCTACTTCATTAAATCTTTCTTCAACTTGACTAAATCGATTATCTATCTCATCAAATCTTTCATCCACTTGATTAAACCGATTATCCACCTGATCAAATCTTTCTTCAACTTGATTAAATTGACTATCTACTTCATCAAATCTTTCTTCAACTTGATTAAACCGATTATCCACCTGATCAAATCGGTTTGAGACTTCTGCCTTGAAACCTTGAATTTCCGTCAACAATTGCTTTAACAGTTCTTCCAATTAGACACCAGCCTTTCATCGATTCATGTTGCATCTATATTATCAAAGACTAGTATCAATGGGAATAAAAATTCTCCCCTTATTGTTTAGAATTTTGTGTACTCGTTTCCGTCATTTGCTTCCATACCGAGCCTTTTGCTTCTTCACCTTGTTCAATGCGGGCAATGGCCATTTTGACTTGGAGTTTTACTTCAAATTCTGGATCATTTTCCGCTTCATGTAAGGCTGATAAACTGTTTTCTGTTCCGGACTCGTATAAATACATAGCCGCGCGCCAACGTACGAGTTTATTTTTATCTTTTAACGCTTCGATCATCGCTGGTTCAAACTCGACAAGGCCTAAATCGCTCATGCAATCACCAGCTGTTCTTCTTACTGCGGCACTTTTATCCTTTAATGCGCGACTTAACGCTGGAACAACTGCCACATCCTCAATCATGCCTAAATAAACAGTTGCTAATCGACGAATGGACATTTGCTCATCTTCAAGGGCTTTTTCTAATAATGGTAAGTCTTCTACTTCTGGATCTGGCATTTGATCAAGCAGCTGGTAACGTTTTTGCCAGTCTTCTGCTGCTTCAAATTGCTCTAACGTTACTTTTTCACGCTCAACTGTTACCGTATTTTTCGTATTTGCAGCTTCTATAATTTCAGCAAGTCGACTTTCAGGATATGTAGCCTCAATTTCACTGTATACATTTTGCGCAATTTCTTCTTTATCGCCATAACGTACACCAAAATCAACCCATTTACGTTCAAGGATATAGTTATCATCGAATTTACTTATTTGAACATTTTCAAATGCTTTCACAAAACGGTCACCCGTTGAAATGCGGTGTTCTGAAGACGAATCAAACACTTTGATTTGCAATGGGATTCCTCGGAACATTTGGACATGTACAAACACTTCACCATAATGGTCAACCGCTTGCTCACCTTGCGCAACTTCAGAAGCTTCTTCCCCTAGCGCTACGCGAACACTAGATAAAATCGTTTCCCAATTATATTTTGCATTACGTTCAATTGCTAAAAAGTCTGCAACGCGATAAACGCCTTTTACCCCATCAATAGCTAATATTGCTTGAATTTGTTCTGGTGCCTCGGAAGCATTTTCTTTTGTATAGTTAAAACTTTTACCAAAGGGTAGCTCCTCATCCACTACCACCTTCATGGAATTCGGACTCGGTGTTGGTTCGATTGTTATGATTTTCATGCTTTTCTCTCCTTATCCATTTACAATTTCATCTAAATACGACCATCTTTCAATTAAACGTTCGTATTCCTGATTTAATTGATCAAGCTTCTCCGTTAACGCTTGTAATTTTGTATAGTCACTGCCTGCTGTTGCAATTTCTTCTTCTGTCGTTGTAATGTCTTCTTCTACTTGCGCGATAGTATCAGAAATCGTTTCCCATTCTTTTTGTTCTTTAAAGGAAAGCTTTTTCTTTTCAGTTTTTGGCTTCTGTGGCTTTGGTTTTTCCACTTTCACTTCTTTTGCTTCTTCTTTTTGTAGGGCAGATTGTTTTACTAGATAGTCACTATAAATATCTAAACTTTCTTCCACATTTCCTTTGCCATCTAAAATCCAAAGCTTTTTCGCGATACGATCAAGGAAGAAACGATCGTGGGAAATGGTAATGACAACGCCAGGGAAATGCTCAATAAAGTCTTCCAGTACTCCTAATGTTTCGATATCTAAATCGTTGGTCGGCTCGTCCAATAGTAAAACGTTCGGCTGCTCCATTAATAAACGCAATAAATGAAGTCGTTTACGCTCCCCACCAGATAATTTACCAATTGGTGTTCCATGGGTATGTAATGGGAATAAGAAACGTTCTAGCATTTGGGCTGCTGAATAACGCACTCCTTCTGCATCCGTTATGTCGTTTGAAGCTTCTCGTATATATTCAATCATTCGTTCATTTTCGTTCATCGGTGGGAGCACTTGCTTAAAGTGAGCGCGTTTTACCGTTGACCCAACGATTACTTCCCCAGCGTCAGGCTCAAGTTCCCCTGCCAACATATTCAGTAATGTCGATTTCCCGTAACCATTTGCACCAATAATACCGATACGGTCGCCTTGTTGAAGTAAGAAGTTGAAGTCACTTACAATGGTACGTTCTCCAAAAGCTTTCGTTAAATGTTCCCCTTCAATAACTTTTTTCCCAAGACGAGTTGTAGCAAGGTTCATTTCAAGATTTGCATCATTTGATCCGCGTTCAATTTTTGAATCCAAATCTTCAAAACGGTCAATTCTCGCTTTTTGCTTTGTAGTTCGGGCTTTTGCACCACGGCGAATCCATTTCAATTCAGAACGGTAACGGTTTCGTAATTTTGCTTGGGTTGCGGCATGCATTTCTTCACGAATTGCGCGGGATTCTAAATAGTCTGCATAGTTTCCTGTATGGCGATACAATGTTTGATCCGCCAATTCATAAATATGCGTTGATAATTCATCTAAAAAATAACGGTCATGGGTAATGAAAATAACAGCGCCTTTTAATCGCAACACCATTTCCTGTAACCATTCTGTCGATTGCACATCTAAATGGTTGGTCGGCTCGTCAAGTAAATAAAGGTCAGCTGGTTCAATTAAAACTTTCGCTAAAGCTACACGTTTTTGCTGGCCACCTGATAAATTTGTAACGATTTGATCGTACATATCAATGCCGAGCTTCGTTAATGCTTGTTTAGCCAATGCATTGACATCCCATGCTTTTTCATTGTCCATTTGTTGTTGCAAGCGGAACAATTCGTTTTGCAATGCTTCAGATTGTGGATTTTGAGCTAGTTTTGTAACAGTATCTTCATATTTTCGGTTTAATTGTAAAATCGGTGAATCCCCAGAGAACACCGCTTGTAATACCGTTTCGCCCTCTTGGAATTGAGGCTCTTGCGGTAAATAGGCAATGCGGTATTTATTCGGGTGATCAAGAGTGATAGAATCCGCGTCTTGCGTACCTGCTAAAATCGATAATAATGTCGATTTTCCCGTACCGTTAATCCCGATTAACCCCACGCGTTCCCCTTCATAAATAGTAAATTCAATATCTTTAAATAGCGTTTTATCGCCAACTGTTTTCGTTAAATTCGATACGATTAAATGACTCATAACATCTCTTCTCTTTCACTTAGAAAATTCTACTTTTATTTAATTATATCGAATAATAGAAGAGAAAGCATTAAACTAACTTGCTTGATGCTCAAGGTGTGGAATTTCGATCGGTTCGGATTGGTTTTGGCCACTTGGTATCGGGTTTCGTCCGGTTAGCCATTGCTTTCGTCCATTTGGGATTGGGTTTCGTCCGGATAGCTATTGCTTTCGTCCACTTGGGATTGGGTTTCGTCCGGATAGCTATTGCTTTCGTCCACTAGTCATCGCGTTTCGTCCAGATAGCAAGTGTCTTCGTCCACATAACACCACGTTTCGCCCACTCGCTCTTGTGCGGATAAAGTACCATCTTGTGCATTTGGAATCACATCTCGTTCACTTAATCTGATAACTTGTGCATTTGAAAACAGGTTTTGTGCGTTTATCTTAATTTACTCTGAATCGAGTTTCGTCTGGATAAAGTTTCATTTCGTCCACTCGTCATTACGTTTTGTCCAGATAGAGTTTGCTTCGTCGACTAGGCATCACGTTTCGTCCAGATAAGACCACGTTTCGCCCACTCGCTCTTGTGCGGATAAAGTACCATCTTGTGCATTTGAAATCACTTCTTGTGCACCTAACTTGACAACTTGTGCACTTGAAAGCTGATTTTGTGCATTTAGCATCTCGTCTTGTGCACATTAACAATAAAAAAGACAAGGCATCAAACCTTGTCTTGATCTTCCATCATTTTATGTAAATACTCATTACACTTTTCCCAGTTCTGCTCTTTTGCCCACTGTTCTAACTGTGGATCTAAAAGGGATGCAATCAGTTCTCGTTTTTTCTGTTTATCTGATACTGTTTCAATAATTTCGCGTCTTGCCTTTTTTAAAAATTCTATATAATCGCTGTACGTTTCATCAAATTGCTCGGCAAGGTCTTCTTTTAATTTACGAGTTAATCCGGGATGGGCACCAGACGTAGCAACAGTTAACGTAAGGTCCCCTCTACGTACAACAGCTGGGTTTATAAAATCCACGCGTCCTTTTGCATCTGCACGGCTTAACAATTGCCAAGGTTGCGTAGCTTGTTCAACTGCATCATTTACTTCTTTTTGATCCGTTACTGCAAAAATTAATGTTGCGCCCTCTAAATCAGTTGGTTCAAAGTAACGATTTATCCATTTGACTTTACCTTCATATACATAAGTTTCAATTTCATCAGTTACAGTTGGGCTAACAACCGTAATTTTGGCTTTTGTAGGTAGGAGCGCTTGGATTTTCTGTCTTGCCACCTGCCCACCACCTACAACCACAACTTTTTTATGATCAATATTTAACATGATTGGAAAGTAGTTCATTTGATTTCCCCCTTTCATTAATTTACTCGCACAGAATTAGGTATCGTCAAGATAAAATTTACTTTCGTCCGCATAGCATTCCGTTTCGTCCAGATAGCATTAGCTTTCGTCCACATGCCACTGCGTTTCGTCCATATAGCACCCCTTTTCGTCCACTTAGCACGAGAATGGTCTCTACTTACGCTTTCCCTTCCTTCTCATTCTGCAACTGCTCCAAAAACGTCACCATAAACGCATGACGTCCCTCAGCCATTTGCTTCCCTTTTTCCGTAGTCATTTTATCTTTCAACAATAATAACTTCTCATAAAAGTGAGTAACAGATGAGGTATTTTTCGAACGATATTCTTCTTCCGTCATCGACATTCTTGCTACTTCTTCGTCATCATACAGTTTGCGGCCTTTTGCTCCCCCATAGGCAAAGGTGCGGGCAATGCCGACTGCGCCAATTGCATCAAGACGATCGGCATCTCGGACGATTTTGGCTTCTAACGTTTTTGCTGGAAGTTCATTGCCCCCATTAAACGAGACGCTGGCAATAACTTCACGAATATGCTGTTTTTTTTCATCAGATAAATTTATAGAGTTCAACAAACGTTCTTCTGCTTCTTTACTATCTGTATACTTTTTATCGCTCACATCATGCAACAATACGGCGATTCGAACAATTTCCTTATCCGCATCCGGCTCAGCCTCTAAAATACTTTCCGCATTTTGTAGCACCCGTTCAATATGTTGAAAATCATGACTTGCATCGAACTGGTCATAAATCGCTTTTACTTGTTGTATCAAATTTTCCATCAGTATCAACTCCTGAACAATACAATACACGTTTCACCGCAAAATTTCACGAAATCTTCTTTTGATAGATAGTATTATATTGGGACTAGCCGAAATAAGATAGTAAAAAAGAAATATTGTGAGAGGAGAAAGTATTCTGGCTAAATATGAAATTGGGGCATTAATTATTCGGGTTGTTTTGGGGGTTATCTTTTTTGTCCATGGGTTAACGAAGTTTCAAGAAGGCATTAATGAGACCGTCACGAGATTTGCAGAGTACGGAATTCCATATGCCCAATATGTTGCATATGGAGTTGGGGGCATCGAGCTTCTTGGTGGGTTCTTCTTAATTATTGGTTTTTCCGTGCGTTTTGTTTCTGCCTTACTCATCGCGGTTATGGTTGGCGCCATTATGAAAGTGAAGTTGGAAGCTGGCTTTTTAAATGGATATGAGTTTAATGTTGCGTTAATTGCGATGGCCTCTTACTTATTAGTGGCAGGTAGTCGATTACTCGCATTGGACAAGCTTTTTACGAGCGAACCGAAGAAAAAAGCTCGAATTGAATTTAAACGAAGCTATTAAAAAATATAGAAACAGTGAGACACAATTCCGAATTGGTGTCTCTTTTTTTCGTCTCCTCAAATCAAAAAAAGAGATTGCCCAATGCAATCTCTTTCTCACTTTAATTATTTCTTCACTAACTCTAAATCAACCGGTACGAACTCTTCAACTGTTTCACCGTTTAAGTATTTCACTGCCGTTTCGATGGCAGCTTTTCCGATTTCTTCAGGTTTTTGGGCAACGGATGCCGCCATTTCACCTGCTTCGATTTTCGCTAGTGCATCGTCTGTAGCATCAAACCCGATCACCACGATTTTTTTGTTTGCAGCTTTAATTGCTTCAAGTGCCCCTAAAGCCATTTCATCGTTTTGTGCAAATACCGCTTCAATACCAGGGTTTGCTTGTAACATATTTTCCATTACCGTTAACCCTTCACCGCGGTCAAAATTCGCTGTTAAGCTTGATACTAACTCCACTTTGCCGTCAACAGCTTTTAAGAAACCTTCTCCACGGTCGCGCGCCGCAGAAGAGCCAGCAATCCCTTCAAGCATCGCTACTTTTGCGCCTTCTCCTGCTTGTTCTAGTAAATATTCACCTGCTAATACTCCACCAGCGACGTTATCCGAAGCAATGTGCGCCACCACTTTACCGCTTTCAGTTGAACGGTCAACCGTAATAACAGGGATTCCTGCTGCATTGGCTGATTCCACTGCAGAACCTATTGCAGAAGAGTCGACAGGATTGATTAAGATTAAATCTACACCTTGTTGAATTAAGTCTTCCACATCGGCTGCTTGTTTTGATGCATCGTCTTGGGCATCAATTACTGAAATTTCCGCACCTTGTTTTGATGCATTTTCCTTTGCCCCTTCACTCAAGGTTACAAAGAAAGGATTATTTAAAGTTGAAATAGAAAATCCAATTTTATAGGTTTCACCAGTTGTGCCTTCATTGGCATTTTCTAAAAATGGCGATTCCATAGAACATGCGGCCAAAATAATCGATACAACGGCTAAAAGTAAAAAATGAAACTTTTTCATAGTTGTGCTCCTTATGCTGATTTCTTTCGGTCCATTAAGACAGCTAGTAAAATTACGATACCCTTTACAACTTGTTGCCAGAATGAAGAAACTCCGATTAAGTTCATACCATTATTTAAAACACCGATAATTAATGCACCAATTAACGTACCAAAGATCCAACCTTTACCACCGTTTAAGCTTGTCCCACCTAATACAACAGCAGCAATGGCATCTAACTCATATGATTCCCCTGCTGTTGGTTGGGCAGAGTTTAAACGTGAAGTTAAAATCAGTGCAGATAATGCTGCTAAAAAACCAGTAATTGCGTAAACGGCAATTTTCACGCGGTCTGCATTGATACCTGATAATTTTGCAGCTTCTTCATTACCACCAACAGCATACACGCGGCGGCCAAAAGTTGTTTTTTGTAAAATAAACCAAAGAATAATAAACGCAATGACCATTGTTACAACTGGAACTGGGAAACCTAAAAAGTACCCTTTCCCGAACAATTGGAATGAATAATGATCACCTAATCCAGAAATTGGACGTCCTTCTGTATACACTAATGTTAAACCACGATAAATTGTCATCGTAGCAAGAGTCGCGATAAATGGTGCGACTTTCCCTTTTGTAATGATGACACCATTCACCATACCTAAAATTAAACCTAATAATAGAGCAATTCCCATTGTTAAGAATGGATCCATACCACCTGCTAATAAACTTGCAGCAACAGCACCTGTTAAGGCAAGGGTCGACCCAACGGATAAGTCAATTCCGCCCGTTAAAATTACAAACGTCATACCAAATGCGATAATTGCACTAATCGAAACTTGTCGTAGTACGTTAAAAATATTGGCAATTGATAAGAAGCTTGGATTTAATATAGATACCACGATGATTAGTAAGATTAACCCAAATAGTGGGCCAAGCTTAGATAACCACTCTTTATTTTGATTCGACAAGTTACTCTCCTCCTGTTGCAAAATGCATGATGTTTTCTTGTGTCATCTGTTCTTTCGTTACTTCTCCAGTTAACAATCCTTCTCGCATGACAATCACTCGATCTGAAATACCGATGACTTCAGGCAATTCAGAAGAGATCACGATAATCGCAACACCTGATTCTGCTAATTTGTTAATAATATGATAAATTTCTTTTTTCGCACCGATATCAACACCGCGCGTTGGTTCATCTAAAATCAAAATTTCAGGATTTGTACCTAACCATTTTGCAATGACAACCTTTTGCTGATTCCCACCACTTAATGATTTTGCACTTTGTTCTGGCCCTGAAGTACGGATTTTCAAATCTTCAATATATTGATGAACCATGGATAATTCTTTTTGTTTGTTCATAATGCCGGAAGATGAACATTTTTCAAGGTTCGCTAACGAGATATTTTCTTGAATCGAAAAGTCTAATACTAATCCTTGTGTCTTGCGATCTTCCGTTACAAAACCGATTCTGTGTTTCATCGCATCAATTGGAGATTTAATAGAAACTGGTTTGCCATCGATAAGAATTTCACCACTATTAGCTTTTCTGTAGCCGAAAATAGTTTGGGCAACTTCTGTACGTCCAGCACCCATCAAACCAGCAACACCAAGCACTTCCCCTTTGCGAACAGAGAAAGATACATCTTTGAATACACCGTTTACCGTTAAATTACGAACTTCTAATTTCGTTTCGCCAATTGGACAGTTGCGCTCTGGGAAACGCTCCCCTAATTCACGACCAACCATCATCGCTACAATTTCATCAAAAGTAGTTTTAGGAATTTTTCGAACACCTACGTATTGACCATCTCGTAAAATCGTAATGCGATCACAAATTGCAAAAATTTCTTCCATACGATGTGAGATATACACAAAGGAAATGCCTTTTGCTTTTAACTCGCGTATTGTTTTAAATAATGTTTCAATTTCACGATCTGTCAGCGCGGCAGTTGGTTCGTCCATGACAATATATTTTGCGTCACTTGCAATAGCCTTCGCAATTTCAATAATTTGTTGTTTCCCTACAGATAAATCACCTGTACGAGTACGAGGATTCACATCTAACCCAAGTTTTTTAAGAAGTTCTGCTGCTTCTTTTTCCATTTGCTTCGTTTTTAAAATACCCGTTTTACCGTATGTAAGCTCTTTTCCCAAAAATAGATTTTGTGCAACAGTCAAATCCGGTAAAATGTTTAATTCTTGATGGATTACGATGATTCCAAGTTTTTCAGCATCTTTTGGAGATTTAAAATTGACAACTTGGCCATCAACTTTAATTTCACCTTGGTCCTTCGTATAAATGCCGCTTAAAATTTTCATCATTGTGGATTTACCGGCACCGTTTTCACCCATCAAAGCATGAATTTCACCATTGGCTAAGTCGAATTGCACATCTTTTAACACGGCATTGCCACTAAAGGATTTTGATATCCCTCTCATTTCAATCATAGGTTCACCCACTCTTTAGAAGTTTTTTAAAATATAACGCCGCATTGTAAAATCACATTTGCATAAGGTGATATTTCACCTGTTCGGATAATTAATTTTGCATTTTTTGTTTGTAGTTTAAATTGTTCGTGTGTTACATAAGTAATTTCCGGCAAAAGACTCGTCAGTTCATTAGAAACCTTTTCATTCACTTGCTTCACTTCTTCTGCAACAATTGCCGATTCTACTACTAAATCATCTAACACAACGTTTAAAATTGTGATAAATCCCGGTTCCCCTAATTTATAAGATAAGTCGATACACGGTACACCATCTGGGATTGGCAAACCGCAATCCGCAATAACGATTTGATCAGTATGACCTAATTTCGCAAAGTGTCCTGCTAATTCGCGATTTAAGATTCCGTGCTTTTTCATTTCAATTCCTCCATACGTGCCAAAACAGCTTCATTCGATGGCATGCCACCTTGCGCTCCAAACTTTTCTACAGAAAGAGAAGCTGCGATATTGGCAAACTGCACGGCTTTATCGATTGAATAACCACTAATAATCGCATGGGCAAAGGCTCCATTAAATGTATCCCCTGCACCCGTTGTATCGACTGGTGTTGTTTTATAGCCAGTAATTTTTACGATCTTCTCGCCATTATGGAAAGCAGCACCATCCCCACCTAAAGTAACAATCATTTTATTTGGGTATTTGCTTAAAATCGCTTCCACATCGGCTCCAAATAAGTACTCACATTCCGTTTCATTTGGCGTTAAATACGTTACTTTTTCGATCCATTCTTTTTTGAAGTTCCCAGCAGGTGCTGGATTTAGAAGGACTGGGATGTTCAACTGCTGACAAAGATCTAATACGTATTCAATCGTTTCAACAGGAATTTCAAGCTGTATCATAACAAGTGAACTTTTTTTAATACGCTCTAAGTTCGCATCAACTACTTCTTTTGTGACATCAAAGTTTGCCCCTGGAACAACGATAATTCGGTTATCATTATCGTGCAGTAATATATTTGCTATCCCAGTAGAATTAGTTGTTTTTGCAATGGCCTCCACATCGATGTTTTCATTTTTTAAATTGCTATATAATTCCTTACCGAAACTGTCTTCCCCTACAGCACCAATCATTTGTACTGGGCTTCCAAGTCTTGCTGCTGCCACAGCTTGATTTGCTCCTTTGCCACCTGGGATAGTTGTGAATAAATTTCCTAATACCGTTTCACCTTGTTTCGGGAAGATGTCTGTCTTAACGACGATATCCATATTGATACTTCCGATTACTGTAATCATAATGGACCCCTCTCTTTTGTTGTTTCACGTATGAGCAATTGTGGTTCAATCTGTTCACTGAAGCTGTTAGTTGATTTTCCTTCAATTTGCTCGATTAAAATCTGAGTTGCTCGTTCTCCAAGCTTATAAATATCTTGCGCCACTGTTGTTAAACTTGGCGTTACCACTTTTCCCATTTGAATTCCATCAAAACCAACTATTTGAAGCTGTTCTGGAACTTTCAATCCTAAACGGTGGGCCGCTTTTAATGCACCGATTGCAGAGGCATCACTAAAGGCAAAGATACCGTCAATTTCAGGATGTGCTTGTAAGGTTTCGTAAGTTAATTGTTCAGCCGTTTGGAAATCATGCTTACTTTCAACCATATGTATTTCAACATTATTACCTTCTACAGCTTTGAAAAATCCTTTTAATCGTAAATTTGTAGACGTAACTGATTTCGGTCCACTAATGCAAAGAATATTTGAGACACCATTTTCGATTAAATATTGTGTTCCAATTTTTGCACCCTTTTCGTTATCAGTTGTAACTGTTGGGATATTGACGTTTAACGGACGGTCAAGCGCAACAATTGGTATGGACAAATTATTGCTATAGTTATCTTGATCTAATATCGTTGTTAGAATTAGACCCGCAACATATTTCTTAGATAGTGCTTTAATATAATGTTGTTCTTTCTCTATATCTTCATCGGAATTACACAGTATGACCGTATAACCATGACGAAAAGCAGTATCTTCAACTGCTCGAGCCAACTCCGGGAAAAAGGGGTTGTTAATATCCGGGATGATTAAACCAATCAAATCCGATTGTTTCGTTGTTAACGTACGTGCCACTTCGCTCGGAGTATAATTTAATTGTTTAATTGCTTCTTCAATCTGAGCCCGAGACTTCTTCCCAACATATCCACTGTTATTTAAGTATCTCGAGACCGTTGCGACAGATACATTCGCTAGCTTTGCCACATCACTAATGTTCGCCATTTTTTCTCTCTCATTTCATCATTTTTATCATTGTGGTACCGGTTACACAAAACGTATCAAATGTGTAATCGGTTCCACAATGACACAAACTTTTTACAGTATGTCACAATTAGCGAGATTAAGCTATACTTAAAAAAATTATTCTTTTTTTAAAAAAATAGTATATTTTCTGAACTTTAAACAAAGCTTTCAATTAGCATTGTTAATTCATAATGTTAAAGGAAGGTGATGCCGTAATGTTATTTTATTAACTCACAACTAAATCGATGGATGAATCAGTTTAAACTATAAGAAAAGGATAGATGCACAAGTGGTACCTATCCTATTGTTCAATTATTGACACGCTCTTATGAATTCTAAAAACAACCTAAAGTTATTATCGTCTAATTTATAGTTGAACTCCGGATGCCATTGAACGGCTAATACGAATTTTTTATTTGGCATCGAAACTGCCTCTATCAATCCATCATCAGCAGTTGCCATAGGGACTAGCTGTTCAGAAATAGTTTTTATCCCCTGATGGTGATAACTATTTACTTTCATAGAATCTATTTGGAGAATTTTATGTAGCATGGACCCTTCTCTTATATACACACTGTGAATAGGTTCTGTATATGGTGGGTTTTGTTTATGTTGAATCTGACTTTGACTAACCTGAGTTGGAATATCTTGATATAATGTTCCTCCTAACAACACGTTAAATACTTGCAGACCACGACAAATACCAAATGCAGGTTTATCTAATTCTAGTACTCTTTTAAAAAGAATGGTCTCCATCATATCTCGTTCACTACACAGTTCCCCACATAACTCTTCTTTTTCTTCACCGTATAACGCTGGATTGATATCTTGACCACCTGTAAATAAAAATCCATCAAAGGATTCTGCTAATCTTAAGATAATCTCCTCATCCGTTGTTAACGGCAACATAATCGGGATTCCACCTGCATCCTCAATCCCTTTCATGTATCCAGGCAACATCCAGTAACTTTCTTTTTCAGAATCATATAAGGGTAAAACACCTATCATCGGCTTCTTCATATCATTTTCCCTCCCTATTTTTTATTATCATTTTTTTGGAAGAAAAAAACAAATCTATTATCAATAAAAAACATCTTAACGATTTGGTCTCGTTAAGATGTTTTGTTTTTACTAGAATAGCCCTACTGCTTCCCCATTTTCATCAACATCCATGCGAAGTGCAGCAGGTGTTTTAGGAAGTCCTGGCATTGTCATAATATCTCCTGTTAAACAAACTAGGAATCCAGCACCGAGTTTCGGGATAATTTCACGAACAGTAATTGTGAACCCTATTGGACGGCCTAATAATTTCGGTTGATCCGACAAAGAATATTGTGTTTTCGCCATACAAACCGGTAACATATCCCATCCAAATGATTCGATTTGTGCCATTTGTTTTTTTGCCTCATCTGTAAATTGTACACCAATTCCACCATACACTTTTTGCACAATGGCAGTGATTTTTTGTTCAATGGAATCAGAAATCTCATAAATTGGAGAAAAATTATTCGGTTGGTCTAGTACTTCTAAAACTTCCCGTGCTAATTCTAGACCACCTTTTCCTCCCTCTTCCCATACATTTGTGCGAGCGATGCGAAGGTTTATTGATTTTGCCCAATTTAACACAACAGCTAGTTCTTCCTCAGTATCGGTAATAAAACGGTTTAGAGATACGATTGGCTCCACGCCAAATGCACGAACTGTATCCACATGCTTCGCTAAATTTGGTAACCCATTTTGAACTGCTTCTACATTTTCTTCTGATAATTGGGATTTTGCTACCCCACCATGCATTTTCAAAGCACGAATAGTTGTTACAACAATTACCGCGCTTGGTGCAAATTCGCCTTGTCGCGCTTTAATGTTCATAAACTTTTCTGCTCCAAGATCTGCCCCAAAACCAGCTTCTGTAATGACGATATCCGCTAACTTACGAGCTGTTTGTGTTGCAACTATGGAGTTACAACCATGGGCAATGTTTGCAAATGGCCCACCATGGATAATCGCAGGTGTTCCTTCTAATGTTTGCACAAGGTTTGGTTGGAATGCATCTTTTAATAATAAAGTTAATGCACCTTCCACACCTAAATCACGCACAAAAACGGGCTCCTTTGCATACGTATATCCTATAACGATATTTCCCAAACGCTCTTTTAAATTTTCGAGACTTGTTGCTAAGCAGAACACCGCCATAATTTCAGATGCCACGGTAATGTCAAAGCCATCTTCTCGCGGAATACCTTGACCAGGTCCACCAAGGCCAACGACTACTTTACGTAAAGCGCGGTCATTCATATCTAATGCACGTTTCCAAATAATACGTCGTGGGTCAATTTGAAGTACATTTCCTTGATGAATATGGTTATCGATAAACGCTGCTAATGCATTGTTCGCCGTAGTAATCGCGTGTAGGTCGCCAGTGAAGTGCAAATTGATATCTTCCATTGGCACAACTTGCGCATATCCACCACCAGTTGCTCCACCTTTGATACCCATTACTGGACCTAATGACGGCTCACGTAATGCCACCATCACGTTTTGATTTAGCTGTTTTAATGCGTCTGCTAAACCAACTGTTACAGTAGATTTTCCTTCTCCTGCAGGTGTTGGGCTTGTTGCTGTTACTAACACAACTTTTCCAGATGGTGTACCTTGAATGAGGTTTGTGTTAATTTTTGCTTTATATTTTCCGTACGGTTCAATTGCTTCAAGGGGAATATTCGCGGCCTCCGCAATTTCAGTAATCGGCTTCATTTTTGCGGATGTTGCAATTTGTAAGTCTGATAATGGTTTTGACACAGTCATAACGTACTAACCTACTTTCATATGTTCATTCTATATGTTAGCTTACCATTTAACAGGAAAACCTTTCATATTTTTCGAAAAATGTCGAAATGTTGACACCTATCTTGGAATCATGTATATTTTATTCGTAATAATCATAATTTTCTTAATGTTGCCATTAACTATTTCTAAGGGGGAGAACGACTCTATGCACCAAGGCAAAGTAAAGTGGTTCAATAATGAAAAGGGTTACGGCTTTATTGAATGCTCCAATGGTGAGGACGTTTTCGTTCACTTCACTGGCATAAAGGAAGAAGGATTTCGAACGTTAGAAGAGGGACAAGATGTAACATTTGATATCGTGGAAGGAAATCGCGGTCCCCAAGCTTTAAACGTCATTAAACTATAAGGTAAGGGTACCAGTCGATCTTGGGCTGGTTTTTTTTATTGAGGTTTTATGGGCGGTTTTAATGGGTTTATGGGCGCTTTCCAACAATTTATGGGCGAATAAAAAAACCCTAAAAAATTAGGGTTCTAATGGTACATATCCAACTTTTTCTACTAATTGTTGACCTTGCTCAGATAATACCCAATCAATCAATTTTTCAACATTCGGGTTTGTCGAGCCAGCTGTGACAATATAAAACTCCGAAGATATCGGGTAACTATCATTTCGAATATTTTCTTTTGTCGGTGCTACCCCGTTTACCTCCAACAATTTAATTTGATCATTTTTCACCATTTCATTTGAGTAATATCTAAAGGTATACCCAATAGCATTTTTAAAATTTTTATATTGAGATACTTCACGAATGATCTCTCCCATCCCAGTAGCAATTTGTTCTGTAGGAGCCTCTTTAATTGGCGTATCCCCCATTAACTTTTGTAATGCCGTTTGAGAGCCACTTTCTTCAGGACGTTGGAATGCACGGATTTCGTCATTATTTCCGCCAACATCCTTCCAATTCGTAATCTCACCAGAATATATCCCTTTAATCTGATCTAGAGTTAATCCATCCACTTTATTTTTCTGATTCACAAAGAAAACAAATGCTTCTCTTCCAATTGGCGTAAGTTTCAGTTCCTTCCCTAAACGCTTCGCATAGTTTTGTTGCGAATCAGATGGACCCGCTGCAAAAATCATATCCACCTTGCCTTTGATTAAATTATCATAGGCATCCGGTGTTGTATTGACCATCACTTCACTATCGTATGGGTAATAATCCTTTTCCGGATAAGTTGCTTGCACAATGGCTGAATAGAGCGGGTATAACGCTGTTGCTCCATCAATTTTTGGCAAATCTTCCGTAAGCTTCAACGTAGCTTCTTCCTCTAGCTCCACCACAATGGATTCTTCAGAAAATGGGCGATATTGATAAATGTCCACTTCTGCATCAACAGTAGGAATTGAATTTAAATACAATTGTTTTATTGGTGAAATGCAAGCAATGGCCAGCGCCACTCCACTGACAATCCCAAATACCATTTTCCGTTTTTTCGTTTTGAAGAATTTATAAATATTGAAAACTATTAATAGATAAAGAATCACAGCAACGACTAAAATTAGCGGAATATAGTGCAGTTGACCAGCTAATAAAAACATGAACGATACAGGTGCTAATACAAATAGAAAACAGAATAAAACCAACAATGAACTAAAGAAATTCAAGGTAAATACCTCCTCTCCTTTATCATTCGACATAAATCACTAGAATCCTACTTTTTTAGGGAGTTTTCTAGTTAGTTCGAATTTTCCGACATCAACTGCCAACTTTATATTATAATAATGGATGTAACATAACATGTAAGGAGAATGAAAATGGAACTTAAATATACAGGTAAAACGAAAAATGTATACAAATTAGAAGATGGTAATTATTTATTACAATTCAAAGATGATGTAACAGGTGTGGATGGCGTGTTTGATCCAGGCGCAAACTCAGTTGGGTTAACATTAGAAGGTGCTGGCCGCGCAGGATTACGTTTAACAAAATACTTTTTTGAAATTTTAAATGAAAAAGGCATTCCAACGCATTATATTGATGCAAATATCGAAGACGCGACTATGACAGTTAAGCCTGCCGAAGTGTTTGGGAAAGGTCTTGAAGTCATTTGCCGTTACCGTGCAGTAGGAAGCTTCTTACGCCGCTATGGATTATATGCAAAAGAAGGACAACCTCTTGACGCATTCGTGGAAGTAACATTAAAAGACGACTTACGCGAAGACCCACCAATTAGCGAAGACGCATTAGATATGCTAGGCATCTTAACTAAAGCTGAATACCAACAACTAAAATCACTGACTCAACAAATCGGAAATGTCGTAAAAGAAGAACTTGCGAAAAAAGGTATCGAACTATACGACATCAAATTCGAATTCGGACGAGTTGGAGAGGACAAACAAATCGTTCTAATCGACGAAATTTCAGGCGGCAACATGCGTGCTTACAAAGACGGAGAATACATTGAGCCTCTTGAATTAGAGAAGATGTTTTTATAATAGAATTAGAAAATGAGAAACGAGTTTGGAACAAAAGGTGGTTTTTAAAATTTATTAAAAAATATAGTGATGAAAATCTGCTATTAAGAAAAAGTTGATTGGAATGGAGTGTGGCTGAGTGTAGCTGACGGCATTCGCCTTTCGCTACAGAGCACAGCTTCCTGCGGGAATAGCATGAGCCGAAAATCCATTTTTGCCGGCCATTGACGGCAAAAATTAGTTGAGGCCATGCCCGCGGAAAGCGTCCACACGGAATGGAAATCAACGTTCTTCAGATCAAAAAGACACCATTTTTCAAGTTAGAAAAATAGTGTCTTTTTAGTTTTGTCCCAACCCCGTTTTCTTTGACTTGCTTTAACTCCAATATTACTTATTTAAAGTTAATAAACCTTTCGGAAGTGTTATATCGTCCACTGAAATATTATTCATTTTACAAAAATGGAATAAAAATTGTTGGACCATTTGTTTTTCCATTGGATCTTTTTTAATTGAGTAAATATATAAGATAATTTGAGCCATCCATTCATTATCAAAATATTTATATTTTCCAGTATTCCAAGAAATTTTATTAGGTGATTTTTTATTTTTATAGTATTTCCAAAAAGGCATTTGCTTCGATTCTTCCTCTGACAATTGGATGTTATAATTAGAATGCGCTGGAATAAACCCGCTTTCATTTAACTTCCCGATATAACCTTTTTTCACCATAAACACTCCATGAATAAGGCGATCCTCTTCCTGAGTACCAGGTTCTTTGCTTGTTAATAAAACTGCGCTATTTTCATGTACGCGATTCATTTTTACTGGTTTGCCTTTATTGACACCGCTTTTAACCTCACCAACAAAAACTTGACCTTTTTCAAACACTCTATGGCTCTCTTCTTCGTCACACCAAAAAACAACTTGAGATTCTGGATGTAACTTATGATTATTAGTTAACTTATCGTATTCTAATTGTTGTTTTTGTTTTTTTCGATGTTTCAAAATATCCTGCTCTTTAAGTAGCTCAGCAGCTTTTTTTTCAACCTCTTTTACTTGTAGAATTTCATGTAAAACTTTTGCTTCCGTCTTATCATGCAATGTTAAGTATTTAGAAAAACCTTCTGGATACATAAACTTTTTTTCTTCCACACTAAATTGCACCTTCACACTAAAATCAGTTATTGAAACAATTACACCTTCACCAAATTGCTTATGTGTAACTTTTTTATCAATTAAATTCATTATTTATTTTCCTCCATTCGAATAGCTCAGTTTAGCTATTTTCTTTTACTTTTAACCGTGTATAACCGTCCAAACTCATTCGATGAAGAAAAAAAAAGCATTTTAATTTCCTCTGACCACGTACAGAAAAAATTAAAATGCGTTCGCTCATCAATTATTATTCAATTATATCACATTGTTTAACTAAGAACAAATTTCAATCCGCACGGTAAAACATTAATATATTATTAACAATCGAATTCGTAGTGATTCTTATAAAATCTTTCTTTTCCTTCACCACCCTTCTTCACTATGCGCCTTAAATTCTTTGCATATAATGAGAGACAACAAAAAAAACTGCTACTAATTTCCCTTTTTGCATAACAACTTAATTTTCCACAAATGAATTTATGATTATGAAACACAGCTTTAACTTTGACAACTATTTGGTAATGCAATATAGTATTAACAAAGGCTACTTTGTTTTACAAGGTAGTAATATTTTTAGGTCGCTATCTTGTATTACAAGGGAGTGTTTAAATGTCCATTCGTACGCAATTATTAAAGGGGATTTTAGATGGTTGTGTGTTATCAGTTATTGAAAAAGAGGTTGTGTATGGGTATGTATTATCTCAAAAGCTACAGCAAGCAGGACTTAAGGATGTTAGCGAAGGAACGATTTATCCGGTGTTACTACGCTTGCAGAAGAATGGCTATATAAAAGGAGAAATGCGCCCATCTCCTGCTGGTCCAGACCGCAAATATTATGAAATTACGCCACTTGGGAAAGAAGCTTTACAAGAAATTAAGGAACAATGGGCTGCCATTGCGCAACCGATTACGGTGTTATTAGGGGGGAATCAAAATGAAGAAACCAATTAAAACACTCATAGCAGAAAATAATAAAAAGCGAAAATTACTAAATGAAGAAAATGTAACCTATTATGAAAATTTTCTAACGTATATACGATCTCATTTATTTAAGGATGAGCGTGCGACAGAAGAAGTGTTACTAGAGATTGTGGATCATTTATTGTTAGCACAGGAAGAAGGAAAATCAGCAGAAGAGGTGTTTGGAAAAAATCCGAAAGAACTGGCGGATGATGTCGTAGAGAATCTACCGACTGAACCTTTCCGAAATATCTTTGTATTTGGTGTAGAGTTAATGACCACGTTATTGGCTAGCTTTACGGTTGTAATTGGAATAATGGATATTTTTATGGGACAGTCAAAAACCATCTATGCAGGAAATGCCTTGTTCATTATCGGTGCGTTCATGGCTTTGTTAGCGTTGGTGATTTGGATATTCATGAAAATGCTAAAGGAAGATTCCTTTAATCCATCAAAGTCCAAGAAATTCTATGTCTTTACAGGGCTAACATTTATGATAGG
Organism: Ureibacillus endophyticus; assembly: GCF_003628435.1. GTDB lineage: Bacteria > Bacillota > Bacilli > Bacillales_A > Planococcaceae > Ureibacillus > Ureibacillus endophyticus. Next base: position 47,902 of record NZ_RBZN01000025.1, read on the forward strand.
TTCCATAGCGATTGCTCTACTTGCCAACAAGATGCCAGCATTTGGCCGCGCAATCGAATTAGGTGAGTATGGTATGTTTGGTGTAGGATGTGTGCTTGTTCTAATATCGTTCCTAATGAAAAAAATCCGCGAACAACGATGAAAAACAAAAGAGGAATTGTTTATCTAATATGGTACCTGTGGATAGGACACTTGAAAAAGAGTGTGCTATTCACAGGTATTTTTTATATACTAGACTTTCAAGAGGAATAAGGACGGACAGAAGACAGCGATGAGTAAACAATTATTTTCACCAGAACAGATTGAACAACTACAAAAGAATCCACATGTATTAAAGGTAAGCGAACGTACCATTACTTACGCAGATGCATTTAAAAGTAAATTTATAGATGAATATTTAGCAGGCAAAACACCTCG
>NZ_RBZN01000026.1 GCF_003628435.1 Ureibacillus endophyticus
AATGCACAACTCACCTTTTTCTGCTTGTTTCTAGTCAACTCAAGTATAGAAAAATAGGTGATGTTGTGCATTTTGTTTTTCATAAATTGTAGGCAAACCCCAACAATTAATATAGAACCTTATTTTACACATATTTGGGACAGAAAACAAAATAAGACGGTTATCAAAAAGATAACCGTCCACGTTTTCATTAAGCTAAATATGCTTCTTTAATTTCTTCATTTTCAACTAATTCTGACCCTTTGCCACTTAAAACAATTTCACCATTTTGAATTACATATCCTCGATGAGCAATACTTAACGCTTGGTAGGCATTTTGTTCAACTAATAAAATTGTTATGCCGGAAGAATTCAATTGTAAGATAATATCAAAAATCTGTTCTACTATAATTGGGGCTAGTCCCATGGATGGTTCATCTAACATTAAAAGTTCCGGATTCATCATAAGGGCTCGTCCAATAGCAAGCATTTGTTGTTCCCCACCACTCATAGTTCCACCTTTTTGGTTTAACCGTTCCTTTAATTTAGGAAAGTGAGTAAAAACTTGTTCCATTCGCTCTTGAATGACATCTTTCCCTTTCACTGAGAAAGCGCCCATTAACAAGTTTTCTTTAACGGTTAAATTGGAGAAAATTCTTCTCCCTTCTGGTACATGAGCCATCCCCAGTAATGTAGTTTGGTGCGGAGGTTTATTCGTAATTTCTTTTCCTTTATATTGAATTGTCCCTGTTTTAACTTTTGCTAAACCACTAATCGATTTGAGAGTTGTCGATTTTCCAGCACCATTACTTCCAATTAAGGTCACAATCTCCCCTTCATCAACGTGAAGACTGATTCCTCTTAATGCCTGAATTGCTCCGTAGTATGTTTCAATATTGTTTACTTGAAGTACTGTCATTCTCCTTCACTCCCGTCTTAATGAACTGCTGCAGAACCTAAGTAAGCTTCAATTACTTTTGGGTTTGTCCGAATTTCTTCCGGATTTCCTTCAGCAATTTTTTCTCCATGGTCAAGCACAACGATATGTTCTGAAATTTCCATTACGAGTTTCATATCATGTTCGATTAATATCACCGTTACATTAAATTCTTGACCCATTCTCTTAATTACTTCTGTTAATTCTCTTGTTTCCTTTGGATTCATCCCGGCAGCAGGTTCATCAAGTAAAAGTAATTTGGGCTTTGTTGCGAGTGCACGGGCGATTTCCAATTTTCGTTGAGCTCCATAACTCAAATTGTTTGCTTTTTCATTTAGTAAATGATCCAACTCAAAATATTCTAATAATCGATAGGCTTCCTTTTCAGCTGAAGCTTCTTCTTTTTTCGTAAAAGGTAAGTTTAATAGAATACCGAGTAAATTTGTTTTTAAGTGGGTATGCATTCCAACTAACACATTTTCAATAACAGACATTTCGCCAAAAAGTCGTATGTTTTGAAACGTTCGTGAAATCCCCTTTTTTGCTACTTCGTCTGGTTTTAAACCTACGATCGATTTCCCGTCTAATTTTATATCACCAGAAGTAGGTTGATAAACTCCTGTAATCATATTAAAAAAAGTCGTTTTCCCTGCTCCGTTAGGTCCAATAACTGCTGTAATTTTACCTTCTTCAACGGTCATCGTAATATCTTTATTAGCTGTTAATCCGCCAAACTGTTTCGTTAAGCTATTTACTTCTAAAATCGTCATTGTGATCCCCCCTATACTTGAACCTTATCAATTGGAACTGAATCTTTTTCTGTATCATTGTTCAAATGATCTGGACGGTGATCTTTCAATTTTTTCACATCAAAAATTTTGTTTTTTGCTGGAATTAATCCTTTAGGTCGATAAAGGGCAAACACAACAAGTAAAGCTCCAAAAATAAATTTTTGCATTTTTGCTGGGCTCAACGCATCCGGAATGGATAAAGCACCAGATAAACTTAATTGATTTAACCAGTTTGTTAGTTCTGTTAATACTTGTAGATTTAAGATTGTGATAACAGCTGCACCAAGAATAACTCCAGGCACACTTCCCATTCCACCTAATACAACCATTACTAAAATTGTAAATGACTCCATTAATGTAAAACTAGTTGGATCGATAAACGCTTGTTTTGCTGCAAAGACGACTCCCATAATCCCTGAAAATGAAGCCCCAAGTGCAAAAGCTAGCAATTTTGTCTTTACTAATGGAATTCCCATAGCTTGAGCTGCAATTTCATTTTCACGAACCGCTTTCCATGACCTTCCTAGTTTTGAATGCTCCAAACGTAACACTGCAAAAATCGTAAACATTAAAATAAATAACGTGACAAAGTAGAATTGATTTGGAAATGATAGAGTTATTCCAAATATTTCTGGCGGAGTAACAGATGCAATACCCATTGCACCATTCGTAATATTGATTGGACGATCGGCATTATTAAAGATAATTCGGATAATTTCACCAAATCCTAACGTTACAATTGCTAAATAATCTCCCTTAACACGCAACACTGGTACACCAATAAGAACTCCTGCGATAGCCGCCATAATTCCACCAATGATTAAGAATCCCCAGAAACTTTCTCCTCCTAGAGGGAAATTTCCAAAAGGCATAAAATTACTTGCTTGTTTCGTTGCAAAAATACTATAACTATATGCTCCCACTGCGAAGAAAGCAACAAATCCTAAATCTAGTAATCCCGCCATACCAACTACAATGTTTAAACCTAATGCCATTGAAATATAAATGCCAACCATCGTTGCAACTTCCATATACGATTGGAAGGCAGGTCCACCGCTAGATGCGAACGGAATAAGAATAAATAGCAAACCAAGAGCTGTAATCCACTTCGTCACATTCTTTAAAGACATATAATGAAGAATTAATAATGACGAAAGTAAAAGTAAAAACGAAACAACTGATTTTTGAGAAAAATAGAGTGCTGCAGAAGTGACAATGATAAATAATGAAAATAAAATTACTTGCAACCATTTATTTGAAAAATACGATGCTAATTTTGCTTTCATATTCGCCACCTACACTTTCTCTGCAGTAGGTTTCCCAAGTAAACCTTCTGGCTTGAATATTAGTACTAATATAAGAATGGCAAAGGCAAATACATCTTTGTATTCCGCTCCAAATACGCCGCCTGTTAATAGTGATAGATTAGCAGAAGCAAACATTTCCATTAATCCTAATAACATACCACCTAACATGGCACCACGAATATTTCCGATACCACCCAATACCGCAGCGATAAATGCTTTTAATCCTAAAATAAATCCAATATAAGGGTCAATTGTTCCGTATTGTACAGCAAATAGAACACCTGTTGCTCCACCTAATGCTGAACCGATAAAGAATGTAATGGAAATAACTTTATTTACATTAATTGACATCAAGGAAGCAGTTTCACGATCAAGTGCAACGGCCCTCATTGCTGTTCCCCATTTTGTTTTATTAACAAAATAATCTAGTGCAACCATTAGAACAATTGCAACACCTAGTACAATTAGAAAAGAAGTTTTGATTCTAGCATCAAAGAAAATGCTTGAAATAGAAGAAGCTTTTAATGTGATTTGCTCAGAAAAAAGAGATGGTCCTGTAACAATATAGTTTCCGTTAAATAGTTCCGCAATAAAACGTACAACGTCTTGCAAAATAAATGAAATACCAATGGCAGTAATTAATGGGATTAGTCGAGGAGCATTACGTAATGGTCGGTATGCAACCCTTTCCAATCCAACGCCTACTAATCCAGTAATACTTGCTGTTAATACTAAAACAATAATTAATAGAATGAATTGTGGGATTTCAGCAGCCCATCCCATTCCCATAATTAATATAAAGAAGGCTGTACCAATAAATGCACCGGACATAAAAACTTCGCCATGGGCAAAATTGATTAGCTGTAAAATTCCGTATACCATTGTATAGCCAAGAGCAACTACCGCATAAACAGCACCGAGCGTGAGTCCGTCTACTAATACTTGAGGTAAACTCTGTAATACTTCTTGAAGCATATAATCCCTCCCTAATATAATGCATGAATACTCTAGGTATAGAAAAAGTGTTGAGAGCTAATCCCAACACCCTTTCACTCACTATTGGCCTACTTCTCCTACTTGAACTGGAGGGTAGCTAGCTTCTTCAAATTTATAAAGGAAGATTTTCGCGTTCACATTATCACCTTTTTCGTCAAAGGAAACGTCTGTTAGTGCACCTTTATAATCTTTTACAGCTCGAACAGCTTCTGCTACTTTATCTTTTGATGGAAGTTCACCATTATTCGCTTTGATTGCACTTTCCAAACCTGTTAAAAATACACCCATTGAGTCGTATCCATAAACAGAGAAGCCTTCAGGGTCTTTATTAAATTTCGCTTTATAGTCTTCTACGAATTTTTTACCAGATTCTGTTGCTGTGCTATCCCCTGCTACAGATGTAATATACGTATTTTTCACTGCTTCACCTGCAATATCTACTAATCCAGATGAGTCCATACCATCTCCACCCATGAACGGAACATCGATTCCTTTATCACGAGCTTGTTTGATGATAATACCACCTTCAGAATATAGACCACCGAAGAATACTAAGTCCGGTTTTTTATTCAAAATTTGGTTTACTACACCATTAAAGTCTTTCTCACCAATTGTAATACCTTCATAACCTACAATTTCAGCACCTGCTTCTTCAGCCGCAGCAATAAAGGCATCAGCTAAACCTGTACCATAAGCCGTTTTATCTTGAATTACAAAGATTTTCTTTGCACCTAATTCATTAATTGCATAATTAGCACCAGCAGGACCTTGGAAATCATCGCGACCAACGATACGGTTTACTGTTTTTAAGCCGCGCTCAGTAATTTCCACAGCTGTATTTGCTGGAGAAACCATTGCAATGCTATATTTCTCATAAACTTCTGAAGATGGGATTGCTACACCTGAGTTATAGTGACCAATAACACCGTAAATTTGTTCATCGGCACCTATTAAGTTAGCATTAGATACACCTTTTTTCGGGTCACCTTGATCATCATATGGCTCTAGTTGAAGCGTATAGCCCAGTTCTTCAAATTTCGCTTGTTCTTCTTCTAACTTTAATTGAGCACCAAGTTTGATTGCCTCACCAATGATTGCTGATCCACCAGATAATGGGGATTGAGTCGCAATTTTTATAACTTTTGTACCTTCAGCTGGCTCGGTATTCGTTGGTGTCGTAGAAGATGATGAACTACTCGATCCTGAATCTGATGAACATGCTGCTAAAATACCAATCGATAATACACCTGAGAGAAGAACACCAAATGTTTTGTTCAATTTCATAGTAAACCCCCTATTTCTTTTTCTATTTTCTAGTACTAAATTCGCACTAGTTCTATTTAAGTATAGTTTTGGAAGTAATTTAACACATCAAGTTTGTCAGAAGTTCTAACATGATTTTTTTATTTCGACACTTTTATACAAAAATAGTATCTAAAATTAGATTTTGACAATCATTATGTTAAGAAAATTTACATGTTTGCCTATTAATATATTGTCACAGCCTTCAAATAAATGTAAAATGATAGAAAAAGTTATCAGAATCTTTCGAAAAGAAGGTGTTTGCAAATGCCGAACAGCGATTATCGTAGTAAAAAAGTTATATCTATTGGAACGGTAAGTGAATTAACAGGACTTTCTGAAAGACAAATACGCTATTACGAAACGAGAAAACTCATTTTTCCAGAAAGATCAAAAACAGGTATACGAAAATATTCTTTTTTAGACATTGAAAGATTAATCGAAATTGCAAATCACCTAGAGGAAGGAGTATGGACACAAGAGATACGAAAGGAATTAAAACGGAGAGAGCAATTAAATATGCAAGAAGTTTCATCATCCCTTCTTTAAGTAAAATAATAAAATCGCTAAATCAATTATTTTCAAAAAGTAAAAGGACTTAGTTAATCCAAGTAAACTAAGTCCTTTTAAATACCTTATAAGAGATTCTACAATTGCCCCTTAACAAAAAACGGACAGATGATTTGTTGGTAATCACCTGTCACATTAAAGTATGTAATGAAGCATTTTTATTTGTTAGGAAAATTCTAGTTGATTCTTTTTTCCTCAGCACCCCAAAATACTTTTAATTCACGAATCGGATATATTCGAAATTTCGATTCTCCTAATATCGCATCCATTGAAATTAAACCAAAATGGCGGCTATCAGAGCTTCTTAAACGGTTATCTCCTAAAACAAATAGATAATTTTCAGGAACTTTACTCTCACCCGTTAATTCTTCTAAAGTAAAGTTTTCTGTAATTCTTTTTTGAAATGGATTATCCGTGCTTCGATTTACATAAGGTTCTTCATATTCAATCCCATTTATAATCAATATGTCATCCTTCATTTCTACTGTATCACCAGGAAGACCAATTACTCGCTTTATGTAGTATTCATCTTCATAGGGTGCTTTAAAAACGACATGATCAAAACGGTCGATATCACTTATTTTACTAATAATAATTACATCTTGATTTTCGTATGTAGGCATCATTGAGGCACCTTTAACAACAAGGGGAGATACAACAAACTCTCGGCAAAAAAATGCAATGATTATGCCAAAAAATATTGCCACTAACCATGATTGAAATTCACTTTTTGGTCTAGACTGCATATAATTTCCCCCCTCATTTGTACCAATTATTAATATTTTATAATAAAGCGTTAATAAAAAGAAATATTGTCAGAAAATTTTAATGCAAATGTATTCTATTTGTAACAAAAGATATTTTTTCCAACTTTAACAAATTAGTATAAATCTATTATTTCGCCTACTCAAATATGAATCCTGTTATTTTATTTGTTCTTTAGCTTTTAATGCAAGCCATGTTCTATTTTGTTCTACTTGAACTGATACAGGGTGATTGTAAAATTTAGATAAGGTCGCTTCTGTTAATAAATCTTTCGATGGACCTTGAGCAAAAACTTCACCTTTCCTTAATAAAAGCGTATGAGTAAAACATGGCAATATCTCTTCAACATGATGAGTGACATAAATTAAAGTTGGGCAATCTGCTTTAGCCGAAAGTGTATTAATTATTTCTAGTAATTCTTCGCGAGCAAGAAGGTCTAATCCGTTACAAGGTTCGTCTAAAATTAGAATTTTAGGATTTGCCATTAATGCCCTTGCAATTAGTAATCGTTGGCGCTCTCCCTGGGATAAAACACCATATTCTTCATCTTCTAAATGTTCACAACCTAATAATTGCATGAAATTTAACGCTTGTTGAACCTCTTCTTGTTCAACAGCCTGCCATAATCCAATGGAAGCAAACTTTCCACTTAATACTACACTCAAACCTGTCTCATAATCTTTAATTTTATGTTGTAACGAACTACTAACCAACCCAATTTCTTTTCGAACATCCGGAATATAAGATTTACCAAAAACATTTCCTAGTACTTCTACAGTCCCATATTGAGGGAAAATGTAACCATTGATAATATCTAAAATTGTCGTCTTACCAGAACCATTTAATCCAAGAATGGACCAGTGCTGACCTTTTTCAACTTTCCAGCTTACATTTTTTAAAATATCTTTTTGATTTCGATAATAACGTACATTTTGTATTGAGATCATTTTTACACCTACTATTTTAATAATTGTTCAATATATTGTTTCGTCTCTGGCCACTCATCTTTTATGATACTATACATCACCGTATGTCGAATCGTACCATCTTTGCGAACCATATGATTTCGTAAAATTCCTTCCTTCTTGGCACCAATTCGTTCAATTGCCTTTTGAGAACGGAAATTTTCATGATCTGTCTTAATTTGAACTCTATTCCATTCTAAAACTTCAAAACAATAACTTAGTAGTAAATACTTACAATTTGTATTGATTGCAGTTCTCCAATAACTAGGTGTTAACCAAGTGAAGCCAATTTCTCCTCGCTTATGTTTTTTATCAATATCCATTAATTTTGTAGAACCAATAATTTTATTAGTTTGACCATCAATAATGACAAGTGGGATTTCGGTACCAGTTTCTTTTGTTTTTAATGCACTTTCAACATACTTTAAAACATCTTCTTTACCATTCACATTAATAGACATATGCGTCCAAATTTCAGGATATTTTGCTACTTCATAAATCGCATCAACATCTTCTAATTGCATCGGTCTTAGCTTTACAAGACTATTCTCTATCAACATTTTTACTCCCCCTTACTACTAACTATTTTAATACAACATAGTTAATATTTTTTAATTATTTGAAAATAAAATAAAAACATTCATAAAAAAATCCTCTTTCCTATTTAGAAAGAGGACTTGTACTTTTTTTGATTAAATTTTTCTGTAATTGTTCTAACGTTTCTTTTATACCAGGAGCACTATTGACTAAAGGGATGTCGCAAATAGGTATATTTTCTTTTCGCTCTGCGGCATAGGCCATCCCTTCAATTGCTAATAATATTTTCGCTAGTTGTTCTTCTTCTATTTTATGCGTCTTAGATCGAGAACTTTTTTCTAATAAAAATGATATTTCTTGTATTGAATGAATAATTGGCCAGTAATATTCCGAAGCTTTTTTATCCTTTGGAATTTCACCGGTTGCAGCATCATAAACCGTTTTCAGATTCTTAATATTTGTATCCATTTTATTAAACTCAATATTTTTCCCGTATTCTTTATAGATTTTTTTATTAGAAAATACTACATAAAAAACTTGAGCTTGACTTCTTAGTGTTTTCGAAATGAGATGTGGTAATCTACTTGATGCAGATTTTCTGCCTATTACCCAAACTCCAATAAGTCCAATTGCAACGCCAATAAAAACATCAATTAATCGTGTAGTGGCAAAATAGGAAAAAGAATAATCTCCTACAGTACCAGCTTCAGCCATAATTAATGCATTCGGAGTAAAAAATAATGCAGCTAAGCCATAATTTTTTACAATAAACAACTCCGTCACAAAGGTAAATAATGCCACAAAAAGTGCAATAAAATAACCTGATGGATGAAAAGCTAAAATAACACTGGCAAAGAGAATTCCAAAGATTGTACCCAAACTTCTTTGAATGGCGCGATGGAATGTTGCAACTACGGTTATACCTGACATAACCGCTGCACAAGACAACGGTACCCAAAATGAGCGATTAAAATGAAATTCATAGGCAATAAAAGCAGCAATAAAAGTAAAAATTCCGAAACGTAAAGCATTGATTAAAATAATCGAATTTTTATCAAAAGCACCTATTAATACACGTTTTACATTCGGTGTAGCAAAATGTAATTCTTTAATAGTAGTGTTAGAATCGGATAAATACCCTTTTGCATTGGAAAGTTCGTTAATAAGCAATAATGTATGTTCATTCGGTCTGTCTATCTGCGGTAATTGAATAAGTTTCGATGCACTTTCAAGATCCTTTGAATCTAATACTCGTGCAATCATCCTCAATGTTTTTGCTAACTCTTTCGAATGTTGAATGTTGTTTCCTTCTACAATACTTACGTACATTTTATTTGCAATATTATTCAATACATATAGCTGATTATATAATTTTGATTCATGCCAAGATAAATAGGCAGAAGCTAACGTTTGGCTCGTATCTTTTATACTATTCATTACTTGGTGTTGTGCATCATTCATTTTATCAGTGCCTAGTACTTCTAATAGCTGTGCTAAAGCGATATACGTTGATTTTACTGCCCTTTTTTCTGGTCCATGAGGATTAAAAAACCAACCTACCATGGCGATACACCATGATAAAGCACCACTCATTAATACTAAGCCAGCACGTATAAAAGCTTCTTCGGGTGCGATAGGCATACCCGTAGTCATCGCAAATATTAATACAAAAAAGATTGCAGAAGGACCAATAAAACGAAAGGCCCCAAATAGAAAAATGGCTGTGGCACCAATCACCCCCATAGTGATGGCAGAGATAATTGGATAAGGAGCTAAAATTGTTCCTAAAAATACTGCAAGGGTGATCCCAAGTACAACCCATGCTAATTTTTTAGCAAGTTGAGCATATGGAATCGGAAAAACATATAGATAAGTAAACCCACCTAATGCAGCAATTAATCCATATTCTAAATTTCCCAATAAAAGCAACACTAATATTGGTATCCCGGAAGCAAGCCCCGCTAAAAAAGCTTTTAACCAAGGGAAAGGTTTTTTATCGACCAATAATGCTTGTTTAAAAATCGAAGGTGATTTGACTGTTTCGTTCATAAATATCTCCTAAAAACTAATCCATATCTATTCGTTATAAATTGAGCAATAAAACTTGTGATACAATTATTGGTCAAAATATGGTATATGATAACACAAAGTGAGGAAGTCGAAATAAATTCCTCATAATTCATGTTAAAATAGTGATTATGGAGGAATTTATATGACCGAAACAATAATTTACTGGGATTCATTTACATATAAACATTGGAAAGTTAATTTGGCTGCAACAAATAACGGTCTTTGTTTTCTAGGTACACACCATTCTTCCTACGACGAACTAGTAAAATGGTGTAAAAAGCAATTTCCAAATAGCCATATACTCGAAAATAGTAGTCAGCTACTACCCTATGAAGAAGAACTTGTTGAATATTTCGAAGGCAAAAGGAAAAAATTCACCTTTTCCTTTGATATTAGAGGAACATCATTTCAAATGGATGTTTGGGAAGCTTTAAATCAAATTCCTTATGGACAAACGAAATGTTACTCAGATATTGCACATATGATCGGTAATCCAAAAGCAGTTCGAGCTGTTGGAACAGCCATTGGTAAAAACCCATTATCGATAATTATCCCGTGTCATCGTGTCCTTGGTAAAAATGGTACTTTGACAGGATACAGTGGTGGACTTGATGTAAAAGAATTGTTATTGCAGCATGAAGGCATTCCATATAAAAAATAGAATAGGCTAAGACATAAGTAGGTACAAAAATTTAGCTATAAAAATATTAAAGGGAAGAGTCAAGCTGTCGGCATTCGCCTTTTGCTACTACTAGAGCTAGCCACGAGAATGCTTGAGCTATCTCTAGATGCATGTCCACGTAACGGTAATCAGTTTTCATCAAATCAAAAAAGTACTATTTTCCATATAAGGAAAAATAGTACTTTAATTTTGTTCAGGGCCTCTTTAATTATTCGATAATGTATCCATTTTCATCACGAACTTCAATTGGTGTTGAGTTTTTTGGTTTTCTAACAAAACACATAATTGCTGCAATAAGAAGTAGAATACCAGATAAAGAAATAATTCCAGATAATACACATCCTATAATAAATAATATCCCTGCTAATTTCGGATTAGCGTTTACTTTTATTGCTCCGACAATAGCTAAGACAATACTAATAAGTCCTAACACTACAAATACCCAACCAATTGTACTAATAAAATCGATGAATTCCCCCATAAAATTAACACTGTCCGCAATTTCTTGCTCTGTTAATCCAGATTGAGCTAATGAATTTTCGATTTCTATGTTGACTTGTGGATCATTTACAACCATCTTACTACCAACTAACATAAGGATTAAAATACCTACAGAAATAATATTTAACACTACAGAAATAATACTTAATGCTTTTTCACCTGTTCTCTTCATACAGACCACCTTTTAAAATTACTTTTACAAACTCCAACCAACCCAGAAATAAAGCAAGCCGCCTAAAATATTTACCAATACATACAAAAAACTTTTTACTAATTGTTTTTGGTTTACAAGTTTCACAACATCGAAAGAAAAAGTTGAGAAAGTCGTAAATCCACCGAGCATTCCAATAGTAAAAAATGAAAGTGCAATTTTGTTGTCTATCTCCCACACATGTGTTAAGCCAATGAAGAAAGATCCTATTAAATTGACAAGGACCGTTGCCCAATAAGAAGGAGTTGCCATCTTCGTTATTAAAATTTGAACACTATATCGTAATGTAGCACCTAATCCTCCACCAACTGCAACCAGTAGCCAAATCATGTCTCTTTCCTCCGAACTAATAGATAGCCGATAAACGCTGCACTTACACTAGCTAACGTCATCCCAAAGATATATGCAGTACCTCTAAACGACTCTTCTAGTAACATATTAAAAGAAGTCTCAGAAAATGTAGAAAAAGTCGTAAACGTCCCTAACATACCCGTTGTAAAAAACAATTTTAGTTTACTTTCCTTTTTTTCAAAAAATCCATTGAGACAACCTAAAATAAAGCTTCCTAGCACATTTACAATCCATAACATAACCGTTGTACCAACAACAAGTTGAATTTCATACCGAATGATTGCCCCTATCATTCCGCCTAAAAAAACTTGAATAATATTTTGCAAAATCTGTTCTCCATCTTTTATTTAATTTTTTTCTGTTGATAAATCCCGAAAATGATTACGCTGGTAATCACCAATAGAAATATAGGCATAAACCCAACTCCAAGAGATTGAATATCCCCTTTTGAAACTCTTACGATTTGAATAATTAAGTAGGCAAACAACAATAAACAAATATTTTTTACAACATTTAATAATTTTCTACTTTGAAGATAAAACTGTTCAACATTTGTTTCATTCAGTCTCTTAGGGTAATTATGCATATGGGGAGCTTTTTCTAAAAGACTCATTAACACAAATTGAAATGTCCCGATGATTGGTAATATAACTATCTCATACTTTGAGCCCCATCTGTCAACATCACCACTTGCATTAAAATGGCCGGGAATTTGCTCTGGTATAACATTCCAATTAATAAGAACATATAATACAGATAACACAAATAAACCAAAACCAATTATATCACTAATTTTTTCTATTTTTGTTTTTGGGATATGAAGTATTGGACGATACGGTAAATTATTATTCAAAAACATCTCCTCCCTAGTTTACGAATACAATCTTCCTCTATTGAATACGAATACTATAATTTAAAAGTTTCATCATTTGGGTACACTTTACAAAGGATATCTAGTCAGATTGGAGATTGGTACCATGAGTATAGCGAATATACTAGATTTTTTGCATAGTTTGGATACCGAGCTTTTTGAATACATCGAGCAACTAGGGGTTATAATTTATTTAATTTTATTTTTAATTGTCTTTGGAAAAACAGGATTTGTCATTTTAACGTTTCTACCTGGGGATTCTCTTGTTTTTGCCAGTGGAACGATAGCTGCGATGGATCGTTTAAATCTGTTTATTTTATTAATTCTCTTCTTTTCTGCAACATCACTAGCAGATAGTAATAACTACTTCATTGGAAGAATATTAAGTAAATCGTCATTAAATCAAAAATTATTTTTGAAAATTATTCCTCCAACATCTATTGAAAAGGCAAAGGAATTTTTATTAGAATATGACCGAGTTGCCATTACCTTTTCACGATTTATTCCGCTTATGCGAACAATGACGCCATTTATCTGCGGCTTTACAGGTCTGCCATATAAAAACTTTGTGCGTTATAATATAATCGGCGCTTTTATTTGGACATCAATTTGGCTGGGGACGGGCTATGCACTTGGTAATGTATCATGGATTGAAAATAACCTTCTTTTTACATTGTCATGTATTACGATGATTATGTTCATTCCAAGTATTTACGGCTTCTTTATTCAGTTCCGTAAAAAACATATTAATGATGACGAAACAATAAAAGAAGAAGCTAATCGAATCGACTAGCTTCTTTTCTTGTATTAGAATATACCATTATTTAAGCGTTTACGTTTTTTTCATTTTCGAGCATCTTATGTAAATACTCGATAATTTCTCGAATTCCTTCTAATGAATTCACTAATATTTTCGGGTCTACACATGTTATCATACGATTCTCTAGATTTGCTACAGCAGTAAAATAGCGAGTCTTCGAATAATTTACAAGACCTACTTGTTGGATTTCCGATGGTGAAAAATTCAAGATTTCCTTTGCTTCATCTACAACTAGTGCATAGTTTACAATGTCCGTATTTAATACAATCATTCGGCACTGTTCCCCAATACTTTGTCTATTGTATAGAATTCGATTAAAATCAATCACTGGAATTAATTCTTCACGAACTCTAGAGAAGCCTAATAAATAATTTGGTAAATGCGGAATTGGAGTAATACGACCTAATTTCTCTATTGATACGACTTGTTCAACAGGTAACGCATATTCTTCATTTCCACAACGAAATATAACAGTTTTTTCAAACGTCATAACTTCACCTCTCATAAAAGAGTTATTTTGCAGAACATTTTACTATTTCAACTAATAAATCGGCTAATTTTTCTAATTCTTCAATAGGCATTCGTTCATTTGTTGTATGAATTTCTTCATATCCAACAGAAAGGTTTACAGTTGGAATTCCAAAACCTGAGATGACGTTTGCATCACTTCCGCCACCTGATTGACCAAGCATCACTTCTCGGCCAATGTTTTGAACAGCTTGCATTGCGACTTGTACCACTTTATCCTCTTTTGTTACAGAGAAGCCTGGATACATTAATTTTACTGAAACTTGCGCACTGCCACCTAAATCTTTAGACACCTGTTCAAATGTTTCTTTCATATGTGCGATTTGTTGATCAAGTTTTTCTTTCACAATTGAACGAGCTTCAGCTAAGATATAAACTTCATCACAAACGATATTTGTTGCTTTCCCACCTTCGAAACGGCCAATATTTGCTGTCGTATCTTCATCAATTCGACCGAGACTCATTTTTGCAATGGCTTTAGAAGCAAGCGTAATGGCAGAAATCCCTTTCTCTGGCGCCACTCCAGCATGAGCTGTTTTCCCAAAGATTTTTGTTTCAATTTTCGCTTGATATGGTGCTGCAGTTACGATGCCACCTACTTTTCCGTCACTGTCCACAGCAAAACCGTATTTTGCGATAATATGTTCAGGGTTTAATTCCTTTGCACCAGCTAATCCACTTTCTTCACCTGCAGTAATAACGAATTGGATTGTGCCATGTTCAATATTTTGTTCCTTTAATCGACGTGCCATTTCAAATAATGCTGCCATCCCAGCTTTATCATCGGCACCTAAAATTGTTGTTCCATCTGAATAAATATAGCCATCTTCACGAATTTCTGGTTTAATGCCTACTCCAGGTACAACAGTATCCATATGCACTGTGAAGTAAATAGGCTCCACATCTAATGTTCCTTTTAATGTTGCAATTATGTTGCCCGCTGCATGACCGTTACGAGTATGAGCATCGTCTTGAAAAACTTCAAATCCCATTCCCTCTAACTTTTTCACTAAAATAGGTGCAATTACTTCTTCATGCTTTGTTTCTGAATCAATTTGCACCAATTCTAAAAATTCGTTTACTAAACGGCTGTTCATATTGTAAAACTCCCTTATTTGTTAATACTTCCTTATTTTACGCCTCTATATGAAGGAAAACAACCATGTTACATTGCGATTCCCAGAATGTCTTTTTTCTTTTGGTCAATCGTTTCGTATTCACTTTTCACGATTTTCTTCTTCTCCGCTAATTTATTCATCGTATTTCGAACATCAGATAACACTCTTGAGATTTGTTCCTGTGAAGATGATATTTTTGAATGTACAGACCATGCCGAAAAAATATCATCAAAAAAATAATCTGCAAAGCGAACAAAGCCATCTGTATTTACATCGAGATGCCTAGTACTCATCTCTTGAATATCCAATAACTCATTCTTAAATCTTTGTAACGCCATTTGTGCTTTATGAATAGCCGATTCTGATTCATTTAATTTTTCATATTTTAAATGAGTTGCAATTAGTCCACCACCAAGGAAGGTATCCCAAGTTGAATAATTACTAGCAGATTTCAAAGAGTCTAACGCCGAATAGAGTGCATTAATTGCTTGATTACCAGCATCTTCCGCTTCCTCGATTTCCTTCTCTAATCGTTTACAATTATTTTCGTTCTCCTCAAGTTTTGCTAATTCGTCCGCTAATAACGGATGATGATTATTAATCCATTTTCTCTTCTCATTTGTAAGATTTTCATACTCTTTCATCATTGTCTGTTCATCTTTTTGTGCAATGTTATTTTTTATCTTTTCTAAATCGCTTACAAGATCTCTTTTCATTAAAAACGTTTCATTTAATCGAAGCTCGATTGTAGCCGCTTTATCAATTTTATTGGCACGAAGCTCATCTTGTTTTCCTGTCCAATTCCGAAATAAATTAATAAAACTAAAATGTTCTAATTTTTCTAGTTTACCGCGAATCTCTTTTAACTCATCTTCATAATTCTTAATTTCGTCCTCTATTTTTTCTAGCTGAGCAGAAATAACAGTTTTCTGGTTTTTAAGTTTTTCTAAGTTCTTAATTTCTAAAAATATCTCTTCTTGTTTTTTTGTCAATATTTCAAAGTCCATGTTCATTCCCCCTATCTATTCATACGGATGATGTTGGAAAAATGATTCAAAAAAAATAAGAGTTATCCAAATTATTGGACAACTCTTTTTGCAAAGTATTATAGAGGAATATTTCCGTGTTTTTTCTTCGGTCTTGATTCTTCTTTTTTATCTAACATATCTAATGCTTGAATTAATTTAATACGAGTATCACGTGGGTCGATTACATCATCAACCATACCACGAGATGCTGCTACATAAGGATTAGCGAATTTTTCTTTGTATTCTTCAATTTTAGCCGCGCGAGTTGCTTCTGGATCTTCAGATTTTGCAATTTCTCCAGCAAAGATAATGTTTGCTGCACCTGCTGCACCCATAACCGCGATTTCAGCGTTTGGCCAAGCGAATACTAAATCCGCACCAATTGATTTAGAGTTTAATGCAACGTATGCGCCACCGTATGCTTTACGAAGGATAACTGTAATTTTTGGAACAGTTGCTTCAGAGTAAGCATATAAGATTTTCGCTCCGTGACGGATGATTCCACCATGTTCTTGTTTAACACCTGGGAAGAAACCAGATACGTCTTCAAATGTAATGATTGGAATATTGAAAGCATCACATGTACGAATGAAACGAGCCGCTTTATCTGAAGAGTCGATATCTAATCCACCTGCTAATGCTTTTGGTTGGTTACATACTAAACCTACAGATTCCCCACCGATACGTGCAAAACCTACAACGATGTTTTTCGCGAATTCAGCTTGTACTTCCATGAAAGAACCTTCATCGACAACTTGCTCAACTACTTTACGTACATCGTATGCTTTTGTTGGTTCAATTGGAACATAATCGATAATATCTGGACGATAGTCATCGCCTTCAGGTTTTGGATATTTTGGCGCTTTTTCTTTATTACTTTGTGGTAAATAGCTTAATAATCGACGAATTTGTTCAATTGATTCATGTTCAGATGGTGCGCGGAAATGTGCATTACCACTAATTGAGTTATGTACTTTTGAACCGCCTAAACCTTCAGAAGAGATTTTTTCTCCTGTTACAGTCTCAATTACTTTTGGACCAGTGATGAACATTTGTGAAGTTTTATCAACCATTAAAATAAAATCTGTAATCGCTGGAGAGTAAACCGCTCCACCTGCACAAGGTCCCATAATAACTGAAATTTGTGGAATTACACCTGAATAAATTGCATTACGATAGAAAATATGACCGTATCCATCTAATGAAAGTACCCCTTCTTGAATACGAGCACCACCTGAATCGTTAATTCCGATAAATGGTGTACCATTT
The DNA here is from genome assembly GCF_003628435.1 of Ureibacillus endophyticus. Taxonomy (GTDB): domain Bacteria; phylum Bacillota; class Bacilli; order Bacillales_A; family Planococcaceae; genus Ureibacillus; species Ureibacillus endophyticus. The sequence continues at coordinate 17,599 of NZ_RBZN01000026.1, forward strand.
TTAGCAGCTAAGTCCATTACAGCAGCAATTTTCTTCGCATGCATTTCACCAAGTGCACCGCCAAATACTGTGAAGTCTTGAGCAAATAAATAAACGTTACGTCCATTTACTTTACCAAAACCAGTAACAACACCATCTCCAGGTCCAACTTGTTTGTCCATACCGAAGTCAGTAGTACGGTGTGTAATGAAAGGATTGATCTCTACAAAAGTACCTTCGTCTAATAATAATTCAATACGCTCACGTGCAGTAAGCTTTCCTTTTTCGTGTTGCTTTTCAATACGTGCATCGCCACCACCAAGTTCGATTTCACGCTTTCGGTCATACATTTCATTAATTTTATCGAACATATCCATGATTACTTTTCCCCTTTTCCACTTTTATCGCATAGCTCGTATAGAACTCCGAATGAATCTTTTGGGTGTAGGAATGCAACTTCTGCTCCTCCAGCACCTGGTTTTGGTTCGTCTGATAGAATACGTACACCTTTTTCACGTAACTCTTGCATTCTCTCACGAATTCCTGTTACTCCAAAGGCAACATGCTGAATTCCTTCTCCGCGCTTTTCGATATGGTTATAAATTGCGCTGTCTTCACTTGTTGGTTCCAATAACTCAAACTTTACATTTCCTGCATCTATAAATGCCACTCTCACATTTTGAGATGGAACTTCTTCAATTTTTAATAATTTTAATCCTAGGACTTCTGTATAATATGGAATACGTTCATCTAGGCTTTTCACAGCGATACCAATATGATCCACTTTTTCCATTGTAACACCCCTCCTGTTATAGTACAAATCTATTTTAACGAATTTAAAAACAACTCGCTACATACTTGAGAAAAATTTCAAATTTGATAAACTAAATCTAAGAAAAAAAGGAGAGTACGAGCATATGAGTAATAAAAAATTTCAGAAAATAGTTGTATATTGTATGATAGCCATCATGGTTATTTCAACTTTAGCTTTTGGTCTATCATTCTTCTAAATTCAACTTTATTGCGATTACTACTAGTTGGTAATCGCTTTTTTCTTTTTAATACCTTTAAAGGATTGTTTAATCTCTAAATACTCATCCATTTCTTCAATAAATTGATATAGTGAGGCCATGGCAAGAAATTTTTCATGATTTTCAGGTAATGGCATTTTAGCAAACTCTTGTTTTACTATATCCAATTTGTCTCTAAATTTTTTCGCCGTATTTCCTGAATGGACGTTGATTGATAACTCCTCCATAAAATCTGCAACAAGTTCTGCTTGTTGTACCATAACAGGCAAAGTAGTAATCTTCGGTAACACCCGCTCAATAATTTCTAGCTGCTTTTCACGCATATCAAAATATAAATAATATTGATTTTCTTTTCTGGCTAAATGATTTTCAACATCTTTGAAGGCGAGGGATTTTGCTTTATTTAGCAGATTTACCGCTTCAATAATCTCTTTCCCGTCCCAGGAGGTATCCCCATTGCGCAAATATTTGACAATTTCAGAAAATATAGAACGGTATAATTCCTCAATTTGATTAATGTAATGATCCAATTGTTTTTGATAATCGCCCATATACATATTCACGGCAAGTCCCGTTCCAAAACCAATTGCCATTAAAGATAGCTCATTCCATAATAAATCAACCGTAAAATTACCTTCATTATAAATGTGCATCATTATGACAACACTTGAAACAAATCCGTCTGAAACTCGTAATGAAACAATAGTTGGAATAAAAACTAATAACATTAAACCTAGTACAATGGGATAATAGCCAAACGATTCTAATGCTATAAAGGCAAATATCATGCCGATAATACTTGCAACCACTCTCGTGTAAACGGCATGCACAGATTTCTTTTTAGTCGTTTGTACGCAGAGAATCGTTAAGATCGCTGCTGAACTAAAAAAATGTAAGTCAAAATAAGCTGCTAGGAATAATGCGATTGATGCACCAACAGCAGTTTTTATAGTTCGATAGCCAATTTTAAACTTTTTAATAAAAGTTCCCCCTTAATTGACTGTTACATCGTATATATAAGAAAGAACATGTCCTTAAAGAATAAACTTTAAGGACGTGTCTTTACTAAATGTTAAACTTCTTCACAAAACTCTTCAAAGTTTGCTTGTAGATTAGTAATAACAGACATTGGGTCATGTCCTTCAATTTCATGACGTCCGATATCAGCTACTACTTTCCCATCTTTTAATAGAACAAAAGATGGAGAAGAAGGAATATGATTATCACCAAAGAAATAACGTGCTGCTGCAGTTGCTTCTTTATCTTGACCAGCAAATACTGTAACTAAATGATTTGGTCTTTTATCATAATGAATAGCATTGGCTGCTGCTGGACGAGCAATTCCACCTGCACAACCACATACTGAATTCACCATTACTAATGTAGTACCAGGACGTGCAAATGCTTCTTCCACCTCTTCAGGCGTACGCAGCTGCTCATAACCTGCAGCCTCCATTTCAGCACGTGCTGTTCTTTTAATTTCCTCCATAAACAAATCATAATCCATGTTCATAATTTATCGCTCCTTTCAACTAATCATTTTAACATAAAGACCCTAGTTTATATGATAAAAACACTTCTTTTCTATTTAGGAAAATAACTTTAATACGCCTTGTGTTACTGTAATTTCCCCTTTTAAAATGGCATTTTCTAATGCTTTAACCTGAGTCTTTTTATCGCGATCATTGAAAAATGAGTCGATTAAATGATCAACAATCATGGATTGGAACCATTCACGGGTTTGTTCTAATCTTCTTGTTTCCCAATAGGAAGACTCTTTGATCGTCGTTTCGAACTGACAAATCATCTCCCAAGCTTCTTTTAAACCTGTTTTTTCAAGAGATGATGCAGGAAGTGCTTTACTCATCCAACCAGGTGTTGCAGGTTGTAGGAAGTGTAAAATTTGCATATATTCACGCACCGTTTTTCTAGCTTTTGGAATATTATCACCGTCACTTTTATGAACAATGATTCCATCCGCTAACTCCATGATGCCCTTTTTCATTCCTTGCAGTTCATCACCAGCACCTGTTAACACTAGAAGTAAAAAGAAATCTACCATTCCCCGTACAAAGGTTTCACTTTGGCCAACACCAACTGTTTCAATTAGGATGACATCATAACCAGCTGCTTCACAAATAAGCATCGTTTCACGTGTTTTTTTATGAACCCCACCTAAAGTTCCTGCACTTGGAGAAGGTCGTACAAAGGCGTTTCGATTACGACTTAGTTCTTCCATCCTTGTTTTATCACCTAAAATACTCCCTCCTGAAAGAGATGAGCTTGGGTCAATGGCAAGAACGGCAACTTTTTTCCCCATATTGCAAAGCATTGAACCAAATGCCTCGATAAATGAACTCTTTCCTGCTCCGGGTACTCCCGTAATTCCGATTCGAATACTGTTCCCTGTATACGGTAAGAGTTCTTGCAATAAATTTTGGGCCTGTTCTTTATGCTCAGGATTAGAACTTTCGATTAGTGTGATTGCTTTGGAGAGTGAAGTACGAGCACCTTCTCGCACTTCACCTGCCAATTTTTGAATGTCAATTTGTTCTTGCTTTTTTTTACGAAACTTTTTTGGTGTAACTTTCATTCCGTCATGGCCACCTTCAACACCAGGCTTTACTTCTAGAGCACTCCTCTCTGGCATTGAATTACGTCCATCCATTATTCAGTCACTTCCTCGTAACCTAATCGTTTGTAGATCTCTTCAATAATTTTCATTGCTGAAACTGGGATTACAGTACCTGGACCGAAAATCGCTACTGCTCCAGAATCATATAAATATTCATAATCTTGTGCAGGAATAACTCCACCAACAATAACGATGATGTCTTCACGTCCAAGTTTTTTCAGTTCTTCAACTAGTTCTGGTACTAATGTTTTATGTCCAGCCGCTAAAGAAGACACACCCACACAATGAACATCATTTTCTACAGCCATTTGAGCTGCTTCTTCTGGGGTCATGAATAATGGAGAAATGTCAACGTCGAAACCTAGGTCGGCATAACCAGTAGCAACTACTTTTGCTCCACGGTCGTGTCCATCTTGTCCCATTTTTGCAACAAGAATACGTGGGCGACGTCCTTCATTTTCAAGGAATTCTTCTGTCATTTGTTTTACTTCTTGGATTAGTTCTTCATCAGAGAAGTTTGAAGAGTATACTCCAGAAATAGAACGAATAATTGCTTTATGACGTCCTGATACTTTTTCGATAGCATCAGAAATTTCACCTAGTGATGCACGAGCGCGAGCAGCATCTACAGCAACTGCTAATAAGTTTTCTTCACCTGTTTCAGCTGCAACTGTTAGTCTTGCTAAATGTTTTTGCACTTCTTCTTCATTACGATTTGCTTTTAATGCATCTAAACGCTCGATTTGTTTTTGACGAACAAGCGTGTTATCAATATCTAAGATTTCAATCGGTTCTTCAACATCTAATAGATATTTATTTACACCAACGATAGTTTCTGATTTAGAATCGATTTTTGCTTGGCGTTTTGCTGCAGACTCTTCAACTTTCATTTTTGGTAAGCCTGTTTCGATTGCTTTTGCCATACCGCCTAGTTCTTCGATTTCTTCGATTAATGCCCATGCTTTTTCAGTAAGTTCATCTGTTAATTTTTCAACGTAGTATGAACCACCCCATGGATCGATTACTTTAGTCATTCCTGTTTCTTCTTGTAAGAATAATTGCGTATTACGAGCAATACGTGCTGAGAAGTCTGTTGGTAAAGCAATCGCTTCATCAAGTGCGTTTGTATGAAGTGATTGAGTATGACCCATTGCAGCAGCGTTTGCTTCAATTAACGTACGTGTAACGTTATTGAATGGATCTTGCTCTGTTAAAGACCATCCAGATGTTTGTGAGTGAGTACGTAACGCTAATGATTTAGGATTTTTCGGGTTAAATGTACTCATCATTTGTGCCCAAATACGGCGTGCAGCACGCATTTTTGCAACTTCCATATAATAATTCATTCCGATTGCCCAGAAGAATGATAAACGTGGAGCAAAGGAATCAATATCAATACCTGCTTTTAAACCAGTACGTACATATTCAAGACCATCAGCTAATGTATAAGCTAACTCGATATCGTTTGTCGCACCAGCTTCTTGAATATGGTAACCAGAAATTGAGATTGAGTTAAATTTCGGCATAAATTTACTTGTATATTCAAAAATATCTGCAATGATTTTCATAGACATTTCTGGTGGGTAAATGTATGTGTTACGAACCATATATTCTTTTAAAATATCGTTTTGAATTGTACCTGCAAGCTTTTCAGGTGTTACCCCTTGTTCTTCTGCAGCAACAATGTAAAATGCCATAATCGGTAATACTGCACCGTTCATTGTCATAGATACTGACATTTGATCAAGTGGGATACCATCAAATAAGATTTTCATATCTTCAATTGAGTCGATTGCAACCCCAGCTTTACCAACATCCCCTTTTACACGAGGATGGTCTGAGTCATAACCACGGTGAGTCGCTAAGTCAAATGCTACAGATAACCCTTTTTGACCCATCGCTAAGTTACGGCGATAAAAAGCATTTGATTCTTCAGCAGTCGAGAAACCTGCATATTGACGAACTGTCCAAGGACGAGCAACATACATCGTTGGGTAAGGTCCACGTGTATTTGGTGCAATCCCTGATACGTCATTTAAATGTTTCACATGCTGAATATCTTCTTTATTATAAAATTCTTTTACTTCAATACCTTCATTTGTCATGAATGTTTGAGTAGGTGTAAGTTTTTCGTCTAATAATACTTGTTCAATATTAACTGATTTAAAGTTTGGTGTTGTCATTGTTGTGCCCCCTTCACACTTTCAAGTACCTCGTTTAACTTTTTAACGATATTTTGACCTGCAAAAATAAAGCCGTTTAGTCCGTTTTCTAACCATGCTGATTCTTCGTCTTTATATTTACCTGCAGCATCTAAAATTAAGTTTTCAGGTTTAACTGAAAGTAGTGTTGGCACAAGTTCTTTTGTATCCTCATCTTTTGCAGCTACAATCACATAATCGTAATTTGCATTTTGTAGCCATTCTTTCGCAGCATCAACAGTTAGAATTTCTCCTGATTGTTCTGGAGACACACCTGCTGTAGCAAAGAATCCTGAAACAAAGTCTGCACGCGGTTTGAAATCTTTTAATTTTCCGAAAGTTAAAATTGCAATTTTAGGTTGTGTAGCACTATATTTTTCACGTAACTGTTCAAATGGAATTGCTAAACGTTTTATCGATGCGAATGCTGCGTTAGTTTCCGCTGGTAATTCATCAACTGGATTAGCATAGATGTTTGTACCGATTAACGATTGTTTACGTGTTTGTACAGCTTTTAATCGATCGTTATATACTTTTTCAAGACTTTCTTGTAATTTGCCAGATTCAACATAAGCATCAAATCCACCGTTTTCTTGGATCTCTAAGAATAATGCCCAAGCTTTTTCTACAAATTCTGCAGTTAAAGTCTCAAGGAAGTACGAACCGCCTGCTGGATCTAATACATTCTCAACTTGTGACTCTTCTTTTATCACTAATAATACGTTTCGTGCAATACGGATTGATTTATCAGTAGGTTTTGATAGAACATCATGTGGATGTACTGTAAAGAAATCTGCCCCACCGATTAGTCCAGAGAATGCTTCATTTCCTGCACGTAGTAAGTTTACATAAACATCTAATTTTGAGTAACTACGTAATGAGTTTTCTGCCACAACAGGAATAGCAACTGGATTATTAACGCCATATGCAGCAGCAAATGCTTTCCATAATACTTTAAACGCACGAAGCTTAGCAACTTCCGCAAAGAATTGTGTATCAATCGCAAAGTTTACAAAGAAGTTTTTCGAAAATTGTTCGAAATCACCGTCTTTAATTTCCTTTGCAGCGATTGCTAATGCGATAGCTAGTTCTTGTACTGCATTTGCACCTTCATAATGATATGTAACAGTATTCGCGCTAACTGTACGAACATTTTCAAAGCCATCTAATTCGATTGGTGACTCTGAAATAATAAATCCTTGTACTTTTTCTTTATTTTCAATTTTATTAAAAACTTGTAAAAGGGAGTCGTTTTTATTTTGAATAATAAATTTGAATGGGTTTTGGACTAAATATGTCGCTAATTTTTCTAAGTTTGTATCGTTCCATTCGAAATTTGTACGAGCATCAATTGTTAAACAATTATTTCCTCGTTCAATGCTATCTTCTAGATTCGAGAAAAATTGTTCTGATGTGTCACCGTAAATTTGCTGAGCAGCTTGTAAGCCCTCTGAACTTTTAAGTGAACGAATTGTTGCAATTTGCTTTTCTAACTCATCACCAATTTTGTCTACTAATGTTTCTTGTGTGTAAAGTGGAGATAGAGTTACATCTTCTGCAAGTTTTGTGAAAAGAGATTCAAAAGGTTTCCCCTTTAGAGCCTTTATTGCTTCTTCTTTCCATTGTTCATAACTTGCTGTCTGAAATTGAATATCTTTCATTTTAATTGACATAAGTTCGCTATTCAGCTTCCCCCTTTAAAAAATATAATATTATTCTACATTACAAAGCCTTCGCAATAAAGCAAAAAAATAAACGGAAGCCTGATATTTAAGGCTTCCGCTACGATTTAAAAAATCGAATTCGCATTATAATTTGTTTTTTCGACGATATCTTTCACTTTATTTAGAAATTTCCCACAAATCAATCCATCTAAAATTCTGTGATCTAAAGATAAACATAAATTTACCATATCACGTGCTGCAAACATGTTATCATGCATGATTACCGGTCTTTTTACAATTGATTCCACTTGTACAATAGCAGCTTGAGGATAATTGATTATTCCCATAGATTGTACAGATCCAAATGAACCCGTATTGTTCACCGTGAAAGTACCACCTTGCATATGTTCAGGTCGAAGTTTCCCAGAACGCACAAGGGTTGACAATTCATGAATCTCTTTCGCTATACCTTTCACCGTTTTGTCATCTGCATTTTTTATGACAGGAACAAATAACGCATCATCTGTTGCCACAGCTATGGAAATATTTATATCCTTTTTTTGTATAATTTTATCGCCAGCCCATACAGAATTCATTTGAGGAAACTCTTTTAAGGCCTGTGCAATTGCTTTTACGAAAAAGGCAAAATATGTTAAATTATAACCTTCACGTTTTTTAAATTCATCTTTTATTTTATTGCGATATGCAACAAGTTCTGTTACATCCGCTTCTATCATCATCCATGCATGAGGTACTTCTTGTTTACTTCGAACCATATTATTTGCAATGGCACGACGAATGGATGTAACAGGAATTTCTATGTCTTGAGAAGATGAAATTGGCGAAATCTTCGTCTCTTGTAAATTATCAGTTTGTTTGTCCACTTTAGATTGTTGTGGAACTTCTTGTGGCACTACATTAGTAGCTACTTTTTGCTGTTTTGTTGAGTGTCCAGCTTCGAGATAGTTCAATACATCTTTTCGTGTAATACGACCTTCTAAACCAGTTCCTTTAATTACTTGAAGATCAATATTATGTTCTTGTGCGAGTTTTAAGACAGCTGGGGAGTAGCGCTTCTTTTGAGGTGATGCATTCGTAGGTTTCTTCATACTACCCGCATTTAAAATTGCTGCACTTATGTTCGATGTTACTTGTTTCTGCTCTTCTTGTTTTGCTTCTTCCACTTCTATCGTACACACGACTGCTCCAACTGGAAGTGTTTCTCCCTCATTTGCTATCAGTTCAGTAATAACACCAGAAAAGGAAGAAGGTATTTCTGCATTTACTTTATCTGTTACAACTTCAGCTAGTGGGTCATATTTATTTACTTTATCCCCTGGTTTCACAAGCCATCTTTCTATCGTGCCTTCTGTAACACTTTCTCCTAACTGAGGCATTAATATTTGTTGATTTGCCACCTAAAATACCCCCTACTTGAGCTAGAATGCTGCTAAATCTCTCATTGCTACTTCTATTTTTTCAGGATTAATCATGAAATATTTTTCCATTGTCGGAGCATAAGGCATTGCAGGCACATCTGGACCAGCAAGGCGCTGAATTGGTGCATCCAGTTCAAACAAACAATGTTCTGCAATAATGGCCGCTACTTCACTCATGATACTTCCTTCTTTATTATCCTCAGTAATTAACAACACTTTTCCCGTTTTACTAGCTGCTTCAATAATCGATTCTTTATCTAGTGGATAGATAGTACGTAGATCTAGAATATGTGCTTCAATTCCATCCATTGCTAATCGTTCTGCAGCTTGGAGGGCAAAATGTACTGCAAGACCATATGTTATTACAGTAATATCATCACCCTGCCGTTTAACATCTGCCTTTCCTATCGGTACGATATAATCTTCAGTCGGAACTTCCCCTTTGATTAATCGGTAAGCACGTTTGTGTTCAAAGAATAAAACAGGATCCTCGTCTCGTATTGCAGCTTTTAATAAGCCCTTCGCATCATATGGAGTGGAAGGTATAACGATTTTTAGCCCTGGAGTTCCTGCAAATAGCGCTTCAACCGATTGCGAATGATAAAGGGCGCCATGGATTCCACCACCAAAGGGAGCACGGACAACAATTGGACAGCTCCAATCATTATTTGAACGATAGCGTATTTTAGCTGCTTCAGAGACAATTTGATTTACTGCTGGCATAATAAAATCTGCAAATTGCATTTCTGCAATTGGGCGCATTCCTACCATTGCAGCACCAATTGCCACACCTGCAATCGCACTTTCCGCTAAAGGAGTATCAAGGACACGATATTCTCCAAATTGGTCATAAAGCCCTTGTGTTGCTTTGAATACCCCACCTTTACGCCCAACATCTTCTCCAAGAACGAATACACCTTCATCTCGTTCCATTTCTTCCTTCATCGCTAGATTAATCGCTTCAATATAAGAGATTACTGCCATTACCTTTCATCTCCTTCCCAGTATACGTACTTCCTCGCATGCTCTGGAGCTGCATAAGGGGCATTTTCTGCGTAATCTGTTGCTTCATTTACAATTTGCATAACACGTTCATTCATAGTTGCTAGCAACTCATCTGTTGCAACCTTCACATTCTTTAAATAGTTTTCAAATAAAATAATCGGATCATTTGCTTTCCCTTCTGCGATATCTTCAGCAGAACGATATTGTCTGTCATCATCATCAGAAGAATGTGCTGTTAAACGGTAAGTAACCGTTTCAATTAAACTTGGACCCCCACCAGTTCTTGCACGATCAGCTGCTTCTTTTACAACTTTATACACTTCTAATGGATTTTTACCATCAACTGTAACCCCTACCATGCCATAACCAATCGCTCGATCTGATACTTTTGCACAGCCTAATTGGCGTTCAACAGGTACTGAAATTGCATATTGATTATTTTCTACCATGATGATGACAGGCAATTTATGGACACCTGCAAAGTTTGCTCCTTCATGAAAATCACCTTGATTTGTAGAGCCTTCGCCAAGAGTTACAAAGGAAATATAGTCTTTATTTTGCATTTTCCCAGCCAATGCAACACCTACTGCATGCGGAACTTGTGTAGCCACAGGAGATGAGCCTGAAAGAATTCGATTTTTCTTTTGACCAAAGTGTCCAGGCATTTGTCTGCCACCGGAGTTCGGATCTTCTGCTTTTGCAAATGCAGATAACATTAATTCTTTTGGTGTCATGCCAAAATGAAGTACAACTCCCATATCTCGATAATATGGAGCAATGTAATCTTTTGTATTATCGAGGGCAAATGCAGCCCCTACCTGAGCCGCTTCTTGTCCCTGGCAAGAAATTACAAATGGAATTTTCCCTGCACGGTTTAATAGCCACATTCTTTCATCAAGTCTTCTTGCCATTAACATTGTTTCATACATTTTTAACACTTCATCATCTGACAATCCTAATTGTTGGTGATGTAATCTCTCATTTGTCATTTATTCATCCCCTTTCAAAGCAATAACGATTACTTTGCTTGCAAGACTAAAAAATTATGAAATGATGTAAAATCTTAAATGCATTCTTTCAATGATTCCGTAATAAATTACCCTTGTACTATTAATATCTATTAATCATCTATACTGAATTATGATATTTAAAAGTGAATTGCTCTTCCGTCAACTGCTAGTGCCGCTTCCCCAATTACTTCACTTAAAGACGGATGAGGATGAATCGTTTCACTAATTTCCCATGGTGTTGCATCTAGCAACATAGCTAATGCTGACTCTGAAATCATATCGGTTACATGCGGTCCTACCATATGCACACCAAGAATATCATTCGTCTCTTTATTCCCAATAATTTTAACGAAACCTTCAGATTGTCCATACACTAAAGCTTTTCCAACAGCTTTAAATGGAAATTTGCCGATTTTTACAGCATGTCCTAATTGAATTGCTTCCGTTTCTGTTAAACCAACACTTGCCACTTCAGGATAACTATAAATACAACGAGCCACATTTTTATAGTTAATACTTTTTACTGTTCCATGAACAATATGTTCAATTGCTGCTAGCCCCTCATGGGAAGCAATATGGGCCAGTTGCATTCCTCCAATAACATCCCCGATTGCGTATATATGTTTTTCCTTTGTTTGAAAGTTTTCATTAACTTTAATAAAACCGGAATCACTTTCAATTTCTGTATTCTCTAATCCAATATTTTGGATATTACCAGTTCTTCCAACAGCGATTAATACTTTTTCTGTATGGAATGTCGTTTCTTTATCCTCTATGTTTGCAATAATTTCAACGGTGTTATCTTCTTTAGATGTGCAACTTTGTAGTTTTGCATTTGTTTGGATTGTAATACCTCGATTTTTTAATAACTTCTCTACTTCTTTAGCAATCTCTAAATCTTCTGTTGGTAAGATAGAATTCCCATATTCGAGAACGGTTACTTCTACACCAAAGTCATTTAACATGGATGCCCATTCAATTCCGATTACTCCCCCACCTACAATTGTCATGGACTTCGGTAATTGCTCCATTTGTAATGCATGATCTGAAAATAAAATATGTTTTCCATCAACATCAATTCCATCTAAACTTCGAGGTTTTGATCCAGTTGCGATGATTACATTTTTGGGAATAATCATTTCATTGTCAGAACCATCATTCATCTCAACGGAAATCGTACCGGGCATTGGTGAAAAAATTGAAGGACCTAGTATTCTACCTGTCCCATAAAAAACATCGATTTTCCCCTTTTTCATTAAACCTTTTACACCCTGATGCAATGTATCAACAATGGTTTGTTTGCGTTTCTGTACCGCAGAGAAGTTTAATGTTACCCCTTGAATTTCAATACCATAGTTTTGAGCATTTTGTGATTGTCTATATACTTCCGCACTACGTAACAATGCTTTACTTGGAATACACCCTTTATGAAGGCAAGTCCCACCAAGATTTTCTTTCTCTACAATGGCAGTTTTTAAACCTAATTGGGATGCGCGGATTGCTGCTACATAGCCACCCGTTCCACCACCTAAAATGACAACATCGTACTCACGAGCCAAACATACCCCTCCTAGCAAGTAGGGGCTGAGTTAAAATGACTTTAAACTCAGCCTTGTTTAGTAATAAATTTCAACTTTAGAATAGTGCTCCTACAGTGGTCACAATTTATTTGCAACGAAAGCAAGAGCGACAGTCCAAAAGTAATTACTTTTAGACAGCCCTTTTTATCTTCCATTCAATATGTTTTTTTCGTTTCGTAAAAATTGTTTTCTAGATTTTGATACTCGGGCAATACGTTCTTCTGCTAATCGATTTGCCGCTAAGTAAGTAGGGATACCTTCTTGTTTTGAGATTTCGAAAATTTTTGAAATGCTATCATAAATCGTTTCTACGCGTTTCATCGCACGTTCACGATTATAACCGTATAATTCATCCGCTACGTTTATAACACCACCAGCATTGATAACATAATCAGGTGCATACGCAATGCCAAGTTCATGGATAATCTGACCGTGTTTTGAATCCTTTAACTGGTTATTCGCAGAACCTGCAATAACTTTTGCTTTTAGTTGTGGAATAGTTTCGTCATTTATAATTGCACCTAATGCACAAGGTGAGAAAATATCAACATCTTGTTTGTAAATATCATCTGGATCTACCGCTACCGCATTAAAATCTTTCACAACTCGTTCTACTGCTTTTTTATTAATATCTGTTACAACGAGTTTTGCACCTTCTTTATGGAGATATTCACATAATGTATATGCAACGTTTCCTAGCCCCTGAACTGCAACTGTACGCCCTTCTAGATGATCAACTCCAAATGCCTCTTTCGCTGCTGCTTTCATTCCAAGGTAAACGCCATAAGCAGTTACAGGTGAAGGGTTACCTGATGAGCCAAATGTAGGAGAAATACCTGTTACATAGTCCGTTTCTTCATGAATAAGGTCCATATCTGTTACTGTTGTTCCTACATCTTCTGCTGTAATATAACGACCATTTAAGCCTTGAATAAAGCGGCCCAATGCTCTAAACATTTCTTCGTTTTTATCCTTGAAAGGGTCACCAATAATGACCGTTTTTCCTCCGCCAAGATTTAACCCTGCTGCCGCATTTTTATATGTCATTCCCCTTGCTAGTCTAAGAGCGTCTTCAATTGCTTGATCCTCTGTTGCGTACGTCCACATTCTTGCTCCACCTAATGCTGGCCCAAGTGTTGTGTCATGTATCGCAATAATTGCTTTTAAACCAGATGCTTTGTCCTGACAGAATACTAGTTGTTCATAATCATACTTTTCCATATAATTAAAAATTTCCATGATGCAGTCCCCTTTCATAAGAAAGCGTTTTCTTTCTGTAAATTAAAAAGAATTAGCTAAAAAAATCATTAATTCCCTAACAATTCACTAGCTTATTTTTACAATACTTTCTATTTCGAGAATAAGCAACTATAAAAGATTAAATTATTGTATTAGCAATATTCTGATTATTAACATTATTCTATCTTATGTATTTTTTTATCGTTTCTTGACTTTCTTTAGGACAATTGTAAAATGAAAGTAGTTGTTAGGAGGGTACATAGAATGGCAAGAATGCTAGCTTTTATCGTATTGCTCATCCCTGCAGTTATGGCTGGGGCAGGAATAAAATTTATGAGAGATACTTTATTTGGAAAACTAATTTCACCTTTCCCTTGGTTATGGTTACAATTTATAATTGGCATTATTTTCTTTTTAATTGGTCTTGGTTTTTTTGCAGGTTTTTTATTACACCGCGATCGAAAAAACGGAAAGGTTGCTCCAAAATTTCAGAAACAGAAATAAAAAACAGACGTTCAAATGAAAGGTTTTTAATCCCCTACTTTTTGAACGTCTGTTTATTTTTTACTGACTTTTTTTGCGACTTTATTAGGATAATCTGTAATCCACCCAATAACTGCAGGATGGGGGTCAGATAAAAATGGTTCTATACCCACTACACTATAAAATCGTATCCGTTTATTCGCCTTTTTACATAATTCCAATAAGTCATGTTTATAGTATCTTTTATGAGCATGAATAGCGTCATAGTGAATGTTTGGACTTAATTCATTCCAATTAAATTTTTTTGTAATGATGAATGCCGTTTCAAAATCAGGTCGTTGCATTTTTACATTTTTGATTAATTCTTCATGAAAGGAAGAAAAATGACTACCTTTTGGCAGCTGAATTCGCCTCAAAAACTGGTTTAACACTTCGACATTATTTATCAGTGTTTCTTTTAATTCGATATTTAGAGGCATTTGATTTTCCATTGCCCAATGAACAACCTCTTCTAAAGTAGGAATTCGCTCCTTCGATAATCTTCTATAAAAATGTTTTCCTAACGGGTATGATTGGAGTTCATCATAAGTACATTCATTTATTTTTTTCCTTTTTCCAGTCAATCTGAATAAGTCAATATCATGGAAAACGACAAGAACAGAGTCTTTTGTACATTGAACATCAAGTTCTATCCCATCTGCACCCATTTTCTTTGCTTTTTCAAAAGCTTTAAATGTATTTTCTAACGCATAACCGGATGCACCGCGATGGGCAAAAATGGATATGTTCCTTGTCATTAAACATTCAACTCTCCATATTCTAAAAGGAATGTACCTTGCGTTGTTTTGTTAAGCAAGGATGATTTTGAACCAATTTGAATATATGTCCCTGGATAGGCTTCTTTTTTAACTACAATTTCTTCTTTTCCGACATTTTTTAAATCGTGCATTAATTCTTTTATTTCACGATCTAGTTGTTTTGCATATTCTTTCTTTTTTTCAATTTCTTGTTTGATTTGGTTTAGTCCTGCAGCTTGCTGTCGATTAAGGTTTTGTTTATATTCACCAATCAGGTTAATTTTCGTAGTTAATTGAACGATTTCCTCTTGTGTTGCTTTTAATAAAGATGCCTTTTCTTGAATCAATTCATAGGCTTTATGTTTACTTAAACTTTCAATTATAAGTTCAGTTCTTCGTTCCAGATGATTACCGGCAATTGCAGTAACAATTGTATTTTTAGCAACGGCTTTTCCGCCAATGATTTTACCTTTCCGTTCATCAAGCAATACAGAATTACCAACTAAATATGAGCCTAAAGAATAGAAACCAATAACAATATCCTTTTTGGCGAAAAGTTTAGCATCATTAACATGCTTTACAAAAATACTACCTCCAGCTTCTACCTCTGTTTCCCCAACACCGAAGATGCCACCTTTAATAAAGACATCACCTTCTAATGATTGGATTAGTTTCGCTCCAGTTATCCCTTCTTCACCCTCTATTGAAATATCACCTGTAGCAACAACAGAGAAACCATTCATTACCGTACCTCTAATTGTAACAGAACCATCAAATTTAATATTCCCTGTTTCAACCCCAACATCACCATCAATAGGTAAATGGCGATTGACTGAAATAAGACCTTGTCTTTCTTCTAGTACACCTCGAGTAGTCGCATATAATACGATTTTGCCATTTTCCTCTACTTCTTTTGCCGAGTTTTTATCATATTTTAACTGAGTGTCTTTACCGAAAGGAGCAGGTACAGCTTCACCATAAACGTTTATTCCATCGATTCCTGGTTTAGCTGGGATTTTTTCACCTAACCAATCTCCTTTTTGAATTTCGAAGATAAAATTAAGATCAAAATAATTTGCCTTACCATCTTCTTGAATCACAGGTTTTCGATCAGGTATTTCTAAATATTTTATTATCGCATCTTCACCGGGAATAGGTGCTGTGCCTTGAGCAATTAAACTTGCCTTTCCTGGTACTAACTTATTCAGATCAATTTCAGTTATTCCATGAACAATTTTATTTTCTATAAGGGTATTTTTAATTTGGGCAATAAGTTCGTCCTTTTTTTCACGAATTGTTTCTAATGTTTCGTATACGATAATCGAAGCCGACATTTTGTCTTTAGAAACTTCAACTTCTATACTTGGAAGCCAAACTCCAATTTCAAACTGGTCATCGATTGTATCTAATGCACTCTTTAACAATGCAAAGTTTGTAAGTCGAATACGTGGGTATGTTCTTAATATTTCATCAAGTCTTTTTAGTGGAAATCCTTTTCTAGTTGTTCTGAGGAAAATTTTACCATTATCCTCAATAATCATTAGATAGTCATTATTATATACAATCACCCAAATCCCTCCCTTTAACTAGTATATCGAACGATTGGTGTTTTGTTTAGAGACCTTTCTCACATTCCATTATGTTTTTTCCAATTTTTTAGCAATAGATGAAAGTTTGCCTAAAATAATTTTAGCGTAAGTATAAATACTACCACTAAGAGTGAGTGGCAGTAAATTATCCTTACGCTAAATCATTTATAAAATACTTATTCTTCTTCTTTCTTCCTTGGTTTTTTATAGGTCAGTGCTTGATCACTATCCTTCACACCGGATGTGGTTGGGTCAATAATAACCCCAAGCATTGCTAAAACAAGTAATACCGTTTCTACCGTTTGCTCTATTTGCGAACTAATTAGTGTAATATCCACGCCAAATATATCAGCTACTTGATTAGCTAATAATAACAACGCCGAAACAATCGCTATCCAAAACTGTCTATGTCTTAGTCTAACTTTCCAGTTGATTTTCATAATTTCACCCCCAAACATAACTTGCTTCTTACTATAATATTCGAGAGTAAATTACTTGAAATAAATAGAATGCCTAACAATATTACTGTTCTAATTTTGAAATTTGTTAGATGCGCTCATTGTGATGAACTCAGAACAGGTAGTTATTTGTTTAATTTTCACGATTCATGGTCATAGTGATAGCATAATAGGTTATTTTACTAGTTTTACATTGGTAGATTTTTGAGTAAAAATGAAGAAAATTAAACTAATTATTGCAGAAAAAGAAAAAGACACCTTCCTTTATTGGTATGAGTATACCAATAAATGAAAATGTCTTTTAAAATAAGTATTTATAAGTTCAAAAGGAATTTTCTCGATTATCGATTTTCATGATACCTTCAAAAGTAAATTTTAGTTACTATCAGGAAGCTACCAATTCAATGCGAATTTTATCAGCAATCATTGCAATGAACTCAGAGTTAGTTGGCTTTGATTTTAAATGGTGTACTGTGTATCCAAACATTTGAGAAATCGATTCGTAGTTGCCGCGGTTCCACGCTACTTCAATAGCATGACGAATTGCACGTTCAACACGTGAAGGCGTTGTACTGAACTTCTTTGCAATTTCTGGGTATAAAATTTTTGTAACCGAACCAAGTAGCTCAATATCGTAGTAAACCATCTGGATTGCTTCTCTCAAATATGAATAGCCCTTAATATGAGCAGGAACACCGATTTCTTTAATAATGCTTGTAATTGTAGTGTCAAGTTGTCTTTGATTTACTTTAGCTTGTCCTTCAGGTTGAAGGATGCTTTGTTTTTTTACATTTTCTGATTTTTGACCAGCACAATGTAAGATTTTTTGTACGAGTTGATCAAATTCAAATGGCTTTAACATGAAGTAAGAAGCCCCATAAGTTACTGCTTGTTTCATGACATCCTCTTGTCCAAAGGCAGTTAGCATAATGACTTGCGTTTTAGCCAATCTTTCGTCACTATACATCGCTTCAAGAACTCCTAATCCATCTAAATGAGGCATGATGATATCTAAAAGTAATACGTCTGGTTGAAATTCTTCTAACATTTTGATACATAGTTTACCATTTGATGCAGTTGCAACAATCTCAATATTTGGATGATTTTCGAAGTATTGTTCCATCGTTCTTACTAAATCTCTGTTATCATCGGCAATAGCCACTTTAACTTTCGGCAAATAAATTCCTCCTTTGATTGGAATTACTATTTTCTACTAAATTTTAGGGCTTCTACGCAATTTATGCCATAGATTTCTTATACTTGACAATTGTATTTTCGACATATCTTAGAGAAAACCTTTCAAAATTTTTAAAATAATGAGAATGTACGATACTTTCATGGTGAATCGACAAAATTCTATATGTATTAAACAATTTACACACATCCGACACATTTAATTTTAATAAAAAAACTAAGAAAAGACTATACTTTTATTTAAAGTATAGTCTTTTCTTCCCTATTAAGGTTGTTTCTTTAACATTTCATTTACGGTAATTGCTGCACCTTTTGTTGGTTGTTCGACAAACATATGCGTTACTGCCCCAACAAATTGTCCTTTTTGTATAATTGGACTACCGCTCATTCCTTGAAGAATTCCGCCTGTTTTCTCCAATAATTTTTTATCTGTCACAATAAATTGAAGGAAATTATCTTCAATTTTTATAATATCTATGTCGAAAGCTTCAACTTGCGACCCTTCAATGGCTGTATAAAGTTGCGCTTTACCTAATTCAATATCTTCAACATGCATAATATCAATTGGTTTACGCAAACTTTGTTTTAAATTGCTTTCCCAATTGCCAAAAATACCATATGAATCGTTAGACTTAATACTCCCTAAACGAATATCATTTTTTTCAATTACTGAAATCTTGTAGCCTGGATTTCCTGGGCTACTTTTCTTAATTTGTTCAATGGAGGCTAAATATATTGATCCATTCGTAAATTCAGGTGGTGCATTAAGTACACTATCAATTATTTGATGCCCTAATGCTCCGTACTGCTTTGATTCCGGATCTATAAAGGTTAATGTACCTATACCATCTGTTTCATCTTTGAGGAACGGCAAAATATTATTCGCCTGTTCATTCGTCAAAGAAATTTCTCGTTGATCTGATTTTTGTTTTACCGAAATTGTTAAATCTTTGGCATCTAACCGTTGTTTTAACTTCTCTACGGAAGAAACTTGTTCACCGTTTACTTTTGTAATAACGTCACCTTTTTTTAGCCATTGACCATTCGGTAGTAAAACATCATGTGCAACGTATACAAATGGCAATTGCAGCTGTATTCCGATTGATTCACCCATCGGTATTAATTTTTTCGCGGATGCATATGCACTTGGCGAGAAAATTAATACACTAAGTAAAATCAACGTCAACAGATTACGCAAATGGCATCTCATAGTCCACCTCCTTTAAGATTTGTACATTTACTATGTGTCAGTTGTACAACATTAATGAGAGGTAAATATTTGTCGTGTTACATCCTTTTTAAAAAAGCAGCCTCATTAGCGAGACTGCTTTTAAATTAAATTACGGGATTAAGCAAATACAAAATTACTTACACCATGCTTTTCATTTCTTGTTTTCGTATGCTAGCAAGATCCAACAATTCAGAGGCATGTTGTAACGTCAACTCTGTAATTTCAGCACCACTCATCATTCGACTTACTTCTTGAATCCGATTTTCTACATCAATATTTGATACAGATGTGTATGTTCGATTTTGATCAACATGTTTTCTTATTAAGTAATGTTGATCTGCCATCGCCGCAACTTGCGGTAAATGGGATATACATAGTACTTGGGAGTGAATTGAAATTGCAGCGATTTTTTCTGCAATTGCTTGAGCTACACGACCGCTTACCCCAGTATCCACTTCATCAAATATGATTGAAGTAACTCCATTTGAAGAAGAGAAAATAGTCTTTAACGCGAGCATAATTCGAGATAATTCTCCACCTGATGCAATCTTCGGTAATGATTTCGGTGGTTCACCAACATTTGTTGATATATAGAATGATACATAGTCTTTCCCATTCGTATCAAAACTATGTAGATTTTCGAAATTAACAATAAATTTGGCTTTTTCCATATGTAAATCACGTAACTGCTCCATTATGGCATCACTTAATTTTATTGCACAGCGTTTTCTTATGTCAGAAAGTTTTACTGCAATACTTTCTAATTCACTTTCCATCTCTTGTAATTTTTTTTCGTTATTTTGAATAGCCTCATCATGATTTTGCAGTTGGAATAATTCTTCTTTAATTTTTTCAAAATAAATTAAGATTTCTTCAACAGTAGACCCATATTTACGTTTCATTGTCTGATATTGAGCTAATCGTTGTTCTACTTCATTTAATCGTTCTGGATCAAATTCTAACTCATCCAAGATATTTTTAACTTGATAAGCAGCATCCTGTAGAGCGTAAAATGCATTTGAAACTGCGTCTTGTGATTCTTGGAATTGCTCATCTAATGAAACGATATCTGTAAGTGCAGTCATTGCATCACCTACATAATCGAGGCCTTTTTGTTCACCAGAGATGGCTTCATACGCAACATTTGCCCGTTCAAAAATTTTGTGGAAATTTAATAATCGACGGCGTTCTTCTAGCAATGCTTCTTCTTCATTTATTTTAAGGTTTGCATCTTCAAGCTCTTTTATTTGAAACTGATATAAATCAATCCGTTGTGCAATCCGTTGCTCATCTAAATTTAATGACTGTATTTCTCTTTTAAATTGACGATAAGCTTCGTACTTTTCCACATATTTCTCTTTTATTTTATTAATGTCTTGACTTGCAAAATAATCTAGTAAATTGATATGTTGCTTTTCGTCCATTAACTCTTGACTTTCATGTTGACCATGAATATCAATTAATGTACCACCAATTTCTCTTAAGATGGATAATGGAACAAGTTTACCGTTTATACGACAGACACTTTTTCCATTATCACTGATATCTCGGCGTAGTATAATCGTTCCTTCTTCACTTTCTAGACCTGCATCGATAAGTTTTTCAAATATGGGATGATTTTCATTCGTTATATTAAATAAACCCGTAAGTTCAGCTTTTTTTGCACCATGACGTACAAACTCGTAAGAAGCTCGTCCACCTGCAAGTAAATTAACTGCATCAATAATAATGGATTTACCTGCTCCTGTTTCACCAGTTAAAACAGTTAAACCATCAGAAAAGTTAATCGTTAACTCATCAATAATTGCAAAGTTACGAATACTAAGCTCTCTTAACAAAAAGTCCACCTCAAATTTTTGTAAATCTTATAGTAAATCTAAAATACGTTCTTTCACGTTTTCTCGATCTTCTTCCCTACGACAAATAATTAAAATTGTATCGTCTCCTGATAATGTACCCAAAATTTCTGGCCATTCTAATAAATCTATTAAAACCGCAATTGCATTACCATTACCCGGTAATGATTTTAACATTAAAAAATGCGATACACCATCAATACTAACAAATGCGTCTGATAATGCACGTTGGAGTTTTTGAAGCGGGTTAAAGCGTTGGTCTGCAGGTAAGCTATATTTATAGCGGCCATCTGGTAGTGGAACTTTTACTAAATGTAATTCTTTAATGTCTCTCGATACTGTAGCTTGTGTTACGTTATACCCTGTTTCTTTTAAAGCATCTACTAATTCATCTTGTGTTTCAATTTCATTATTTGTAATAATTTCTCGGATTCGCATATGACGTTGACCCTTCATTCCGTTCACCTCTTATGAATATTTATGTATAATTATACTATCATCACAATTTAAAAACTACAAGAAAAATGGGCAACTCGATTACGAGTTACCCATTATTTCATCATAATTTATACATAATTTTATTAATTTTATTTTTTCAGTTCATCGTGTGCTGCTTGAACAACTTCTTTAAATTGAGTAAATGGTTCGATCGTGTTATCAATTGGGTTCACCAAATGGAATAAAAACTCAATATTTCCTTCCCCACCTGTTATCGGTGAAAAAGAAGCATCTTTTACAATAAAGCCGTTTTTTGTAGCCATAGATGCAGTGTCCTCTAACACTTCTAAATGAACTTTAGGATCTTTTACGATTCCTTTTTTCCCTACATTTTCACGACCTGCTTCAAATTGTGGTTTGACAAGTGCTATAACATCCCCGCCTGGAATTAGAATCGTTTTTAACACGGGTAAAATTAACGATAAAGAAATAAATGACACGTCAATTGTTGCAAATTCTGGTAACCCTTTTCCAAAATCCTCTGGTTTGGAATAACGAAAGTTCGTTTTTTCCATAACAGTGACACGTTCATCATTGCGAATTTTCCATGCTAGTTGATTTGAACCAACATCCAGGGCATAACAATGTTTCGCTCCATTTTGTAATGCACAATCGGTAAATCCACCTGTAGAGGAACCGATGTCTAACATTAATTTACCTTCTACCGTGATGTCGAATACTTCCAAAGCCTTTTCAAGCTTTAGACCACCACGACTTACATATTTTAATTGAGAACCTTTTACTTGAAGAGGAGCATCGACAAGAATTTTTTCTCCAGCTTTGTCGATTCGTGTTTCGTTTGAAAAAACTAATCCAGCCATTATTGATCGTTTCGCCTTTTCACGAGTCTCACATAGCCCTCTCTCTACTAGTAAAATGTCGACACGTTCTTTTATTTGCTTTGTCATACTTGCTTCGTTCCTATTGTAGAATTACTTTTTACTAACTTTTGAATACGAAGAACTGCTTCTTCTTTTGTTAGATTAATTTCATCAAGTAATAAATCTACGCTTCCTTGTTCAATAAATTGATCTGGTATACCCATTCTTTCAATTTCTACATCATAATAGTGGTTTTCACTTGCAAACTCTAATACAGCGCTTCCAAAACCACCTTGAAGAACCGCCTCTTCAATAGTTAGAATTGGCATATTTTTTACCATTAGCTCATGTAGCATATCAGAATCTAATGGTTTGATAAATCGAGCATTAATGACTTTCACATTAATTCCTTGTTTTGTTAGTTCATCAGCAGCGGCCATTGCCATTGGAATCGTTGTTCCAAATGTTAAAATAGCGGCATCTTGACCATCTTTTAAAACTTCCCAACTACCGATAGGAATTGTTTTTAATTCATCATCAAGTGGTACTCCAATTCCATTACCACGAGGATAACGGAGTGCAATTGGACCATCGTTATATTCGAGCGCCGTTTTTACCATATGTTGACCTTCATTTTCGTCTTTTGGCATCATAAGGACGATATTTGGAATGTGGCGTAAAAAGGCAATATCAAACACACCTTGATGCGTTTCACCATCAGCACCAACTAAACCAGAACGATCTATTCCAATAAATACATTTAAATTTGGACGCGCAATGTCATGTAAGACTTGGTCATATGCACGTTGTAAAAATGTAGAATAAATTGCTAAGTAAGGTTTCATTCCTTGAGTTGCTAAACCTGCTGCCATTGTCGTTGCATGTTGTTCGGCGATTCCAACATCAAAGAATCGATCAGGGAAATCTCGTTGGATCCCTTCCATTTTAGAACCGACTGGCA
The DNA here is from genome assembly GCF_003628435.1 of Ureibacillus endophyticus. Classification (GTDB taxonomy): domain Bacteria; phylum Bacillota; class Bacilli; order Bacillales_A; family Planococcaceae; genus Ureibacillus; species Ureibacillus endophyticus. The sequence continues at coordinate 41,270 of NZ_RBZN01000026.1, forward strand.
TTGCTGGTGTTATTGCAACGATACGACGATCATTCTTCATTAATTTACGAACAGATTCGGATATTAAGCTACTCCATGCTGGACCTTGTACATTTCCTTTAACGAATGCCCCAGTCTCCATTTTATATGGACCTGTTCCATGCCATGTGCCAACAGTATCTTCCTCAGCCGGTTTGTAGCCTTTTCCTTTCTTCGTTATAACATGAACGATTACTGGACCAGTCGCTTTTTTCGCATGTTCTAACGTTTTTTCTAACGCTTCGAAATCATGTCCATCAATAGGTCCTAAATATTTAAAGCCCATTTCTTCAAAGAATACACCTGATACAACTAAATATTTCAAACTGTCTTTCACTCGTTCAGCAGTACTTGCTACTTTTCCGCCTAATACTGGAATTTTTTTCATCAGTGATTCTAGTTCTTCTTTTGCTTTAGAGTATTCTTTTGCAGTACGAAGGCGACCTAAAATATTATGGAGGGCACCTACGTTAGGAGCAATTGACATTTCATTGTCGTTTAATATAACAATCATATTCGTTTTTTCATGGCCAATGTGATTTAACGCTTCAAGTGCCATGCCACCTGTTAACGCGCCATCACCAATAATCGGTACGACATAATTGCGTTCTTTTTTAATATCTCGAGCAATTGCCATACCCATTGCAGCAGATAACGAAGTCGAACTATGACCAGTTTCCCATTCATCATGTTCACTTTCCATTCTTTTCGGGAAACCGCTTAACCCTTTAAATTGACGTAACGTATCAAATTGACTTGCTCGTCCAGTTAGGATTTTGTGCACATACGCTTGATGCCCTACATCCCATAAAAATTTATCCTTTGGGCTATTGAAAGCTTTATGCAAAGCAATTGTCAACTCGACAACGCCAAGATTTGGACCAATATGCCCCCCTGTGATTGAACATTTTTCAATAAGAAAAGAGCGAATATCTCTTGCTAGAATTTCCAACTCTCTTTTATTCATATTTTTCAAAAAGGATGGACTAGTTATTTTGGTTAAATCCATCTCTCACACACCTTTTCATCTAAGTATTAAATAAAGTGAACCATAATTAATTAGTTTTCGAAGTGCAATGAAATGCAATATTAAAATATACATGTTTAACTTATTGCTTTTAATAAAAGTCCATTTATAAAATGATTTTACTATTATAACAGTGCAAACTATAATTCAAAAGTTTTTGAACCGATTTAGTTATGTCTTTTTACGATATATTGTGCAAATTCTTCTAAGATTGCTGTATTTTTATCAATTTTTCTAAGAGCTGTAATTGCGTAATCATAGTGTTCTTCTAATTTTTGTTTAGCACCTTCTAAAGTCAGTAGAGCTGGATAAGTACTCTTATGACTTTCAACGTCTTTTCCTGCTGTTTTACCTAACTCTTCAGTTGTACCAACGATATCTAATATATCATCTTGGATTTGGAATGCTAAACCAATATGATGTGCATATTCAACTAGTGCCGATCTTTCTTCTGTCGTTGCATCAGATAGGATTGCTCCGGACTCTATACTAAAACGTAATAGAGCACCTGTTTTATTGATATGAACATTTTCTAGTTCAGGTAGGCTTAAACTTCGGTTTTCACCATCGATATCTAGTACTTGTCCACCTACCATCCCTTCTGCACCAGCAGCAACACTTAATAAATTGATTAGTTCGATCTTCTTCTCAGAAGAGACATTTTCCATCCTAGCTAAAACACCAAAACTTAATGTATTTAACGCATCTCCAGCAAGGGTTGCGAGTGCATCTCCAAATATTACATGGTTTGTTGGTTTGCCACGACGCATGTCATCATTATCCATGCTAGGAAGATCATCGTGAATAAGTGAATATGTATGAATCATTTCCACTGCCGCACCAACTACATATGCTTCATTTTTTTTATTATGAAACAAATCACAAACAGCTAATACAAAAAGTGGACGAATTCTTTTTCCACCAGCTTCTAAAGAATATAACATTGATTCTTTCAGTTGAGCTGGAGCTTTAATTGTTCTAACTAATTCATAAAGCACTTCATCTAGCTTCGGTAAATTCTCATCAATAAATTGTTTTAAATTCATTAGTTGTTGTCCACTCCATTATTTATTGGTTCAAAGTTTTGCTTTTCACCATTTTCATTCACTATAGATATTAACTGTTTTTCAGCATTTTGCAATTTGTCATGGCAAAAATGAGATAATTCCATTCCTTTTTTATATAAATCAATTGCTTCCTCTAATTGCACATCACCTTGTTCAAGTTTACGGACAATTTCCTCAAGTTCTTGCATAGCATCAGCAAATTTTTGTTCATTTCCCATGGATTACTCTCCCTTATCCATTATTTTTGTAATGGTAGCTTGCGCTTCACCATCATGATAGTGTATTGAGATTTCTTCACCTTTTTCAATTTGTGATATAGATTTAATCACTTTATTATTCTTGTAAGAAACACTATATCCTCTAGACATAATTGCCAAAGGATTTAATGCTTCTAAAGTGCGAATAGCAGAGAGGTAGGAATCTTTTTTCTTATTTAGAACTGTCATTATCGATCTTGTTAAACTATTTGTCGTTTGTTCTAATTGTTTACTGTAAAATTGTATATCATTTTTAGGTGAATGTAATTTAATTGCTGTATCTAATTTTTGTAATTCAGCTGATTTCTTCATTAAAAATAGTTGTGACGCTCTCCCAAGTTGGATGTCCATTTGGATTAGTCTTTCAGTAAAAGGACGATATAGTCGCTCTGGTGTTGCTAATGGGTATGCTTTTTGAAGCTTTGTTAACCGACTACGTTCGTAGGCTAATTTTGAACTAACCATTTGGTGTAATTGCGACCGATTTTGTAAAATTCGCTGAACTAATTCATGTTGGTTTGGTACAGCTAATTCTGCTGCTGCAGTCGGTGTTGGAGCACGTAAATCTGCAACAAAATCTGCAATTGTTGTATCTGTTTCATGTCCTACCGCGCTAATTATCGGTATTCTACTCTCGAATATAGCTCTTGCAACAATTTCTTCATTAAATGCCCATAAATCTTCAATGGACCCACCACCACGACCTACTATTAAGACGTCACAGAGCTTTTGTTTGTTCGCTAACTGTATATTTTGCACAATATTTGGTGCAGCGTTTTCCCCTTGAACAATTGTAGGATATATAACGATTTCTGCTAAGGGATAGCGACGTGTAATGGTTGTGCAAATATCACGAATGGCTGCTCCTGTAGTAGCTGTTAACACACCCACCGTTTTAGGAAATTTAGGTATTGGCTGTTTGAAATTCGGATTAAATAAACCTTCCTTGTTTAATCGTTCTTTTAGTTGATTAAAAGCTACGAATAGTCCACCTACTCCATCAGGTTCCATAGAATGTGCATAAAGTTGATAAACACCAGAAGCTTCATAGACACTCACTTCGCCACGAATAAATACTTGCATACCTTCTTCAGGTCTAAATTTTAACTTACTTGCATTCATACGGAACATCGCAGCTGTGATTCGGGCAGTATCATCTTTTAGTGTGAAATAAATGTGGCCTGAAGTATGGATTTTAACATTACTCAGTTCACCTTTAACATAAACTTCTCTTAGATGAGGATCTGCGTCAAATTTTCTTTTTATATATTTAGTTAGTGCTTTTACAGTTAAATATGAAGATGATGTCATAGGAACGACTCCTTCATCTTGAATTGCCGTGTTATAGAACACATTAAAAAATTTTATCCAATATAAAAGCTGTTTCTCTATAGAAAAACAGCTCTATCTTTATATATTACATGTTTTCTTGTTATTTGTCCTGTGACAATTGCTTTTCCGCTGATTGTACTGTGTTATAAAGTAACATCGTAATAGTCATTGGACCTACTCCACCTGGAACCGGAGTAATGTGTGAAGCAATTTGCTCAATCTCAGCAAAGTTAACATCACCAGTTAACTTGTTGTTCTCATCACGATTGATTCCTACATCGATAACTACGGCACCTGGTTTAACATGTTCTTTTGTGATAAAGTTTGGTCGACCAACTGCAGCTATTAAAATATCAGCTTGTTTCGTAATGGATGGTAAATCTGGTGTTTTTGAATGAGTATATGTAACAGTCGCATCTTTTTGAAGCAATAGTTGTCCCATTGGTTTACCTACAATATGGCTTCTTCCAACTACAACTGCATGTTTGCCTGCAATTTCAATTCCAGAGTACTCTAGTAATTTAATAACACCAAATGGAGTACATGGTAAGAATGTTTCTTGACCTAACATCATTTTTCCAACGCTTACAGGTGAGAATCCATCCACATCTTTTTCTGGAGAAATTGTTGCAATTACATTATCTTCGTTAATATGTTTTGGTAAAGGTAATTGAACTAAAATACCGTGAATGTCATCACGATTGTTTAAGATGTTAATTTGTTCTAGTAGTTCCTCTTCAGTCACTTCAGCAGGTAATTTAATTAATTCAGAAAAAATTCCGATTGCTTCACATGATTTTTGTTTGTTACGTACATAAGTTTGAGAAGCAGGGTTATCACCAACTAATATAACCGCTAGACCAGGAGTTAAGCCTTGTTCTTTTAATTCCTTAACTCGATTTTCTACAGATTTTCTAATTTCCTGCCCAATTTCTTTCCCATTAATAATACTAGTCATTTTTGCTACGTCCTTTCATTCAACTATTGTTGTGTAAATTTAGATAGAACCCCGTTTACAAACTTGCTAGATTTTTCATCACCAAACGTTTTGCAAAGCTCAATTGCTTCATTTAATACAACGCGACTTGGTGCATCTTCCATATATAGTAATTCAAAGACCGCTAAACGCAGTACTGTTCTCTCAATTTTAGGTAGACGGTTTAAAGACCAATTCTCTAAGTTCTTTTCAAGTGCTTCGTCAATCTCTTGTAGATGTTCTGTCACACCGTGAACTAATTGTTCAAAGAATGTATCAGATTCTTCTTCATTTAAAATGTGTCCAATTGCTTCTTGTAAAGTAAGATCTGTGTTATCTAACTGAAACAAAACTTGCACCGCTTTTTCTCGCGCGTCATGTCGCTTCATTGTGTAAAACTCCTTCATTTTTAACATTAAGTTCTATTATACCTATTGTTAGCAAAAATTACATTAATAAATCAATTATTCCCTATTCTCGTTACGAAAACGATTATTACTCGATAAATTTGAGAAGTACTTGTGGTTTATGTAGTACGATAAGTCATTATATCTTCATCATACAATTGGTCCTCAAAATTAAGAAGGCTTCCCCACTTCCTGGTAGAAGCCATCTTGTTACTTAAAGACTTGAGCAGCACTCACTGCCTTTTTCCAACCTTCATATAATTTTTCTCGTTTTTGTTGTTCCATACTAGGTTCAAATTTTTGTTCAAGGTTCCACTGTTTAGAGATGGTTTCTTTATCTTTCCAAAATCCAACCGCTAACCCTGCTAAGTATGCGGCACCTAGAGCAGTTGTTTCATTGATGGCCGGACGCTCTACAGGAACATCTAAGAGATCTGCTTGAAATTGCATTAATAAATTATTTTTAACAACTCCCCCGTCCACTCGTAAACCTTTAAGGGTGATGTTTGAATCTGCTTCCATTGCACTAAGAACATCTTTTGTTTGATAAGCTAAAGATTCTAATGTAGCTCGAATAAAATGTTCTTTAGTTGTACCTCGCGTTAATCCAAAGACAGCACCACGCACGTCACTATCCCAATATGGCGTCCCTAGTCCTACAAAGGCAGGAACCACATAGACACCTTCAGAACTAGTTACTTTTGCTGCATAACGTTCACTTTCGGAAGAATTTCTAAACATTCGAAGTCCATCACGTAACCATTGAATGGCTGAACCTGCTACGAAAATACTTCCTTCCAAAGCATATTCAACTTTTCCATCAATCCCCCATGCAATCGTTGTTAAAAGACCTTGATTGGAATGAATTGCTTTCTCTCCTGTATTCATTAACATAAAGCAACCAGTGCCGTATGTATTTTTCACCATTCCTTCTTCAAAACATGCTTGGCCAAATAGTGCAGCTTGTTGGTCTCCAGCTATTCCCGAAATCGGCACTTCTACTCCAAAGAAATGTTTCTTTGATACATTTCCATAAACTTCTGATGAGGGTCGAACTTCTGGAAGCATTGATTTTGGGATATTTAAAATATTCAATAGTTCTTCATCCCATTTTAATTCGAAAATATTGTACATTAAAGTTCTCGACGCGTTTGAATAATCGGTTACATGCACCTTACCCTCCGTTAGCTTCCAAATAATCCATGTATCGATCGTACCGAATAACAACTCGCCTCGCTCAGCTTTTTCTCTTGCACCTTCAACATTATCAAGAATCCATTTTACTTTCGTTCCGGAAAAATATGCATCAATAATTAATCCCGTTTTTTCTTTAAATAAATCACTATGTCCTTCATCTATAAGTTGATTACAAATATCCGCAGTTTGTCTAGATTGCCATACGATGGCATTATATATTGGTTCACCTGTTGTTTTATCCCATACAACTGTTGTTTCCCGTTGATTTGTAATACCGATTCCTGCAATCTGTTCAGGATGGATATTTTTTTCCGTCAGCACAGTCGCAATCACTGATAAAATTGAACTCCAAATTTCATTGGCATTATGTTCAACCCAACCAGACCGAGGAAAATATTGTTTAAATTCTCTTTGCGATACATGTTCAATCGTTCCTTCTTTATTGAATAAAATCGCCCGTGAACTTGTCGTACCTTGATCTAAAGACAAAATATATTTTTCCATACCCTAACCCCCTCCTTCAAATCCGTATTGTCAAAACTTATATATATAAATCGCTAATAATCGTTGGTTTTATAGTCTTTTACGCAAAAAAACTTGCCACCCCCTGGATTTTGGTGTTAGTTGAGGTTACCACACACAAAACTACCCAAAAAGGAAGTGACAAGTTTGTACCCTCAATTATTAGCGTATTTAATCGAATTTATCAAGTACCAAGAACAAATAATTAAAATATTAATGGTGATAATATTTGGTAAGGCTGT
>NZ_RBZN01000027.1 GCF_003628435.1 Ureibacillus endophyticus
AATCGTTAGGTTTTTTCGGCATGAAAAAATTAGTTTTAGAAGGGAGGGGTACCCCTCCCTTCTAAAACTAATTCATTAAAATAAAAGAAATAACTTAAATATACTTGACTAATCGTAAGAAGGAGTTGTCTGAAAAGTCATTTTGAGACAACTCCTTTGCGACGAGGATAGTGGGAATTTATTTCGACTACCGCAGGAGCAATAATTCATAAGAGATATTTATCAAGAAAGAATAGAGGTGTCCAAAAAATTATTACTTTTTGGACACCTCCTTTTTTTATGCTAAAAAGATTTACAAAGTTCACCATCTATTTACAATCTCTTTACCATTGATTTATATGAAATCAACAATCTACCATTATAGTTTTACCTGTAAGACAAACTTACTATGAACTGATGGAGGAAATAAGAGATGAAAAAGTGGAAGTACTTAACGGTGACTGCCGTACTAGGATCAGCATTACTATTAGGAGCATGTGGTTCTGATACAGAAACGGAAGATACAACAACTGGTAATGATACAGTAGAAACTGCAGATTCTGGCGATGCACAATTAACGGGTTCGATTTCAGGCGACGGCTCGTCAACTGTTGCACCAATTACTGAAGGTCTTGTTGAAGAATATGGCGCAGTACAACCAGATGTCAAAGTATCTGTAGGTGTATCGGGTACGGGTGGTGGTTTTGAAAAATTCATCGCTGGGGAAACTGACTTCTCAAATGCATCACGTCCAATAAAAGATGAAGAAAAAGCTGAATTAGAAAAAGCGGGAATTGACTATACAGAATTTCAAGTTGCATTCGACGGTTTAACAGTAGTTGTTAACCCAGAAAATGATTGGGCTACTGAATTAACAGTAGATCAGTTAAAACAACTTTGGATTGAAAATGGCTCAACGAAAAAATGGTCAGATATCGATCCATCTTGGCCGGATGAAGAAATCGTCTTCTATTCACCAGGTACTGACTCAGGTACTTATGATTACTTTGATGAAGTAATTTTAGATGGTTCTGATTTAGTAAAATCTGCCACTTTATCTGAAGATGACAACGTATTAGTACAAGGTGTTGCTTCTGATAAAAATGCAATTGGATTCTTCGGATTTGCTTACTACTTAGAAAACCAAGATAAATTAACTGCAGTATCTGTTAACGGTGTTGCACCAACAAACGAAACAATTGAATCTGGAGAATATACTCCACTGTCACGTCCACTATTCGTATATGCAAAGAATAGTGCATTAAAAGAAAATGAAGCATTTTATGATTTTATGAAATTTACATTAGAACATGCTGGTGAAATGGCAGAGGCAGTTGGTTATGTAAAATTACCAGATGAAAAATACGATGAAGGCTTATCTACTTTAGAAAGTTTAAAATAATTTCTTGAGTGTGGGGTATCCACTACGGTTATAGTAGGATACCTCAAACATTTACTAATCTCTATATAAAAGTTTGAGATTAGTTCTTTACATAGGTGAAGGGAGTTTACATTATGTCTTCTCAAGGTATCGAGAAAAAGCAGAGTGTTCAAGAGTTAATCGCTCAATCTCGAAATAAAAAAGGCAAAAAGATAATTGAAAAATTAATGCCCCTTATTTTAATAATCACAGCATTTATTTCTGTTTTAACAACAATCGGAATCATTTTTACCCTTATTTTTGAAACCTTTGAATTTTTTCAGAGAGTATCAATTACCGACTACTTATTCGGTACTGAATGGTTACCCTTCTCAGGTAGTGAGCCTTTATATGGTGTATTACCATTAATATTAGGGACTTTAAAAGTATCTGTCATTGCAGCATGTGTAGCTGTACCCCTTGGAATTGCGGCTGCTGTTTACTTAAGTGAATATGCATCAGATAAAACACGTCGCATCATTAAGCCAATCTTAGAGGTTCTAGCTGGTGTGCCAACCATTGTCTATGGTTTCTTTGCTTTAACATTTGTAACGCCATTATTACAACAATTGATACCGTCGCTGAAAATATTCAATGCATTAAGTCCAGGTATTGTCGTTGGAATCATGATTTTACCGATGATTGCATCATTATCCGAGGACGCTATGAGTTCTGTTCCAAATTCTATTCGTGAAGGTGCATTAGCAATAGGTGCTACGAAGCTTGAAGTTGCATTAAAAGTTGTATTACCAGCAGCATTGTCAGGAATTATTTCATCTGTCGTTTTAGCTGTATCTCGTGCAATAGGGGAGACGATGATTGTTTCCCTTGCTGGTGGAGCAACTCCAAATTTTGAGTTCAATGTTACGGGTTCAATTCAAACTATGACTGCGTATATTGTACAAGTTTCATCCGGAGATGCTGGTTATGGTACAACCATTTACTACTCAATCTATGCAGTTGGTTTTACACTATTTATCTTTACTCTATCAATGAATTTACTAGCCCAATACATTTCAAAACGCTTCAGGGAGGAGTATTAAAAATATGAGATATATCGATGATACTGTAGTAATGAAGCGTATGAAGTCTCGATTAAAGGTGAATAAGTTTTGGAAAGCAATCTTTTTTATCGCGACAAGCTTAGCTTTACTTGCTTTAGTCATTCTATTAATCCGAATTTTGTCACAAGGGATGAGTTATTTAAACTGGGATTTTTTCAATAACTTTGGTTCTCGATTTGCAGAAAAAGCTGGAATTAAGGCTGCATTAATCGGATCGATTTATTTAATGCTGGTCATCGCACCTGTATCAATGATTTTAGGTGTTGGAACAGCTATTTATTTAGAAGAATATGCAAAGAGAAATAAGTTTACAGATTTTATTCAAATGAATATTTCAAACTTAGCTGGTGTACCTTCTATTGTATTTGGATTGTTGGGGTTAACAATTTTTGCTCGAATGTTATTTTTAGGAAAAAGTATTTTAGCAGCAGGTTTAACGATGAGTTTACTAATTTTACCTGTCATTATCGTAGCTGCCCAAGAAGCGATTCGAGCTGTGCCAAAAGAGCAGAGGGAAGCTTCTTATGGTATGGGAGCTACGAAATGGCAAACGATTACTCGAGTTGTATTACCTGCAGCAATTCCAGGAATTTTAACAGGGAGTATTTTAGCTTTATCTCGTGCAGTAGGTGAAACTGCTCCCCTCGTAGTTTTAGGGATTCCAGTGATTTTGCAATTTTTACCTGACAGCCTATTAAGTGAATTTACTACATTACCACTTCAAATTTATGATTGGGCAAAACGTCCTCAAGAGGAATTTCAGTTTGTTGCAGCTGCAGGAATCATTGTTTTAATGGGGCTGCTTGTAGTAATGAACTCGATTGCGATATTTATTCGCAATAAGTTCCAAAAACGATATTAAGGATGAGTGATAAATGGTAGAACTTATGATAAAAAATAGTGATCAGATAAATATGAAATCTCAAAAGCAAGCAGTTAGTCCAATGATAAATAGAGTTGAAAAAAATACGGTTTTTGGTACAAAAAATTTTAATCTTTGGTATGGTGAGCACCATGCATTAAAGGATATTCAACTAGATATTAAAGAGAATGATGTAACAGCAATTATCGGTCCTTCTGGATGTGGTAAATCAACATATATCAAAGCGTTAAATCGTATGGTAGAACTAGTACCGATTGTAAAAACATCAGGAGAAATTAACTACCGTGGAAGGAATATTTTTGATTCTTCATATGAAGTTGAAGAACTGCGCACAAAAGTAGGCATGGTTTTTCAAAAACCAAATCCATTTCCAAAATCAATCTATGATAATATCGCGTATGGTCCACGAATTCACGGAATAAAAAATAAAAAAATTCTTGATGAAATAGTTGAAAAATCTCTACGTGGAGCAGCGATTTGGGATGAAGTAAAAGACCGTTTAAATCAAAATGCATATGGATTATCAGGTGGTCAGCAGCAACGTATTTGTATCGCCCGATGCCTTGCTATTGAGCCGGATGTTATTTTAATGGATGAACCAACTTCTGCCCTTGACCCAATCTCTACATTAAAAGTAGAAGAGCTAGTACAAGAATTAAAAGATAACTATTCTATTGTCATCGTAACTCATAACATGCAACAAGCTGCTCGTATTTCTGATAAAACGGCATTTTTCTTAAATGGGGAAGTTGTAGAGTTTGATTACACAGATAAAATTTTCTCAACGCCTCGAGACGGACGTACAGAAGATTATATTTCAGGCCGCTTCGGATAATAAGGAGATGTTATAGGAATGAGTAGTGTTCGTGGACGATATGATAACGAAATAAATGAAGTGCAACAAGATTTATTAGTTTTATGTAATCGAAGTATTTTATCTTTTGAAGCTTCTTTTACTGCATTTATTGAAAAAGATTTAATAAAAGCACAAGAGATAATAGATAAAGATGTAGATATTAATCGATTAGAAGAAGCAATTAATGATCGAGTTATTAAACTGATAACTAGGCAACAACCGGTAGCCACTGATTTACGACGATTAATTGTATTATTAAAAGCTGCTAATGATATGGAACGGATTGGCGATTATGCAGTGAATATTGCAAAAGAAACTTTGCATATTGGGAATAGTCGCTTTATTACATCCGTTGAATTACTTGAAGACATGTACTTCAAAACAACATTAATGTTACGACAAATAGTTGATTCATTTGTTGAAGAAAATATTACAAAAGCAAAAGAAGTGGCGGAATTAGATGACCAAATTGATGAGATGTACGGTAATATGATACAACATTTAATGAAATTAAGTGCAGTAACACCTGAAAACATTTCACAAATTACGTATTTATCTTTTATTTGCCGTTATATTGAACGTTGTGCTGACCATGCAACAAATATTGCAGAACATCTTTTATATTTGAAAAAGGGGCAACATATTGATTTAAACAATTAAAATTTTTCATAATTATATTTGAATAATCGGAAAATTTATAATAAACTATTTGTAGTATAATAATGAGCGATGATGAAAAATAGTAGTATTATGGACTGCTTTAGAGAGCTAGCGGTGGGTGAAAGCTAGTGCAGGAAATAATATGAATGGGCTTTCTAGCTTCTAGTACTGAACTTTTAGTAGGTACTAGCGCATGACTTGCGTTACAACAGTTGAGTGGACTATCGATTTTTTCATGGATAGTCAATAAAGGTGGCACCACGGCTCTTTCCGTCCTTTTTGTGATGGAAGGGCCTTTTTTGTTGATTTCAAACGTCAGCAAGTGCATAGATGAGTAGAGTAGAGAAGGAGAGAGATGAGATGGTTGTTGAAGTAAAGCAATATGTCATTCACGAAGTACAAGGGGATATGATGACACCAATTTCTATTTTTAGTAGCTTAAAAGGCAAACATAAGGTGTTATTTGAATCCTCTGCGAAACATGAAGAAAGCGGTAGATATTCATTTATTGCTGTAAATCCTATTGCAGAATTAAAAGGGAACAATGAAGAGTACACAGCTCAATATGTTAACGAAGAACCACAAAAAGAAAAAGGATCAGTTTTACTAAAGTTGAAGGAAATGATGCCAATTCAAAATGGAGATTATCCATTTTCTTTCTTTGGTGGTGCAATTGGGTATTTTGGCTATGATACAGCTTTTTATAATGAAAAGATTGGTGAATCATTAAAAGATGATTTAAATATGCCGGATGTTCATGTATTCTTCTATGATAACTTTATTGTGTTTGATCACTTACTACAAAAAGTAACAATTGTAGCAATTGATTTATTTAATAATGGGCGCTCTGAAGAAGAGATGCAAAATATCGTGAAGCAGATTGAAAAAGAGATTACACAAAGTATTCCTTTTACTGATGAAGAAGCAGTTTCAGTAAAATTTCAACCAACAATTGAAAAGCAACAATTTATTGAAATGGTGGAAACAGCAAAGGAGCATATTGAAAAAGGTGACATTTTCCAAGTTGTGTTATCTCAACGATTTAAAGCTCCTTTTGAAGGAAATCCATTTAGCTTATATCGTAAATTGAGAACGTCCAATCCATCACCTTATATGTTTTATGTAGAGTTTGATGAATATACAATTTTAGGAACTTCACCGGAAAGCTTAGTGAAGGTTCAAAATCGTATCGTTACGACAAATCCAATAGCAGGTACAAAACCTCGTGGAAAAACAAAAGAAGAAGATAATCAAATCGAACAACTCCTATTAAATGATGAAAAAGAAATTGCAGAACATCGAATGTTAGTAGACTTAGGACGTAATGATATCGGTCGAGTGAGTAAAATTGGATCTGTACAAGTGAGTAAATATATGACAATCGAACGTTATAAACACGTGATGCATATTGTTTCAGAAGTTACTGGTGAGCTTCATGATGATGTTCATGTATTAGATGTTTTAACATCATGCTTACCTGCAGGAACGGTATCTGGTGCCCCAAAAATAAGAGCTATGCAAATTATTAATAATTTGGAACAAACAAAACGCGGTGTTTACGCAGGTGCAATTGGATATATTTCGAGTAATGGAAATATGGACTTGGCCCTAGCGATTCGTACGATGATTGTAAAGGATCAACATGCTTATGTGCAGGCAGGAGCAGGAGTAGTATATGATTCCATTCCACAATCCGAATACGAAGAAACATTAAACAAAGCAAAAGCTCTATTGGAGGTACAAAGATGATTTTACTAATCGATAATTATGATTCATTTACGTATAACTTATATCAACAAATCGCTGCATTAGGAAAAGAAGTAAAAGTCGTTAGAAATGATGCTTTATCAATAGAAGATATTCGCAATCTACATCCGGAAGCGATTGTGTTATCACCAGGACCAGGGACTCCTAGGGAAGCGGGAATCACAGTTGATGTTGTTAAAGAATTATATAATGAATATCCCATTCTAGGAATTTGTTTAGGTCATCAATCCATTGGTGAAGCCTTTGGAGGAACAATTATTCGTGCAGAAAACATCATGCATGGCAAACTTTCAACTCTAAACTATGAGCAAAAAGGGTTATTTGAACAATTAAACGGTGAGATAGAAGTAATGCGTTACCATTCATTAGTCATCGAACCTTCAACAATCCATGGAGATTTTGAAATTGTTGCGACTTCAGCAGATGATGGGGAAATTATGGCGATTCAACATAAGCAATACCCAGTATTTGGATTGCAGTTTCATCCAGAATCGATCGGTACTGAAACTGGAACAAAAATGGTAGAAGCCTTTTTAGAAAGAGTATAGTATAAGTACAAGGGGAGCGTCTTAAAAAATTTTTTTAAGATGTTCCTTTTTTTGCGTCCTAAATTGAAAAGTATCCGTCTATAGAATGAAGTGGATTGAAAGGAGGTTTACTGTGAGATTATCAATAGAACAAATCGTTGAAGGATATAGTGATTACTTACTTCGAATAGCTTATATCTATGTAAAGGATAAACGTTATGCTGAAGAAATTGTACAAGATGTCTTTATTAATTTTTATAAAAAACAAGACCAGTTTCGAGAACAATCAAGTTTAAAGACATATTTAACAAAAATGACTGTCAATCGTAGTTATGATTATTTACGTAGCTGGAAAAGTAAAAAAGAATTACTTTTTGAACGAGTTGGGTTTAAAGGGAATTCAAAAGACTCGGAAAGGTTGCTAATGGAATCGGAAGAAAAAATGGAATTAACAAAAGCGGTTCTACAATTAAAAATAAAATATCGAGAAGTAATTCTGCTGTACTATTTTGGTGACTATTCAATAGAAGAAATTGCGCAATTATTACATACACCAAATTCAACAATAAAGTCACGAATTCAAAGGGCGAGGAACATGTTGAAAGAGATATTACAACAAAGTGATTTGGAGGTGTTGATAAATGGAAATGAATGATTTTAAAGAAAAATGGAAAAAGGAACTCGATACAAATCTTCAATTTACACAACAAGAGAAGACTCAAATAATAAATAAAATTGTATCAAGTCAAAATAATAAAATACATAAGGGGAACTGGGCTTATAATACTGTATTAGCAGGTTTTACAATTCTTGGGCTATTTTTTATAATGATTACGTTAAGTGATCGTTCATTTACTTTAAATACAATGACTTTAGGATCCAGACACCTAGATGAAATTGAATTTACTTCAAATTTCTACTGGTTTTTAATAATTTATATATTAACTGTTTTTACAATTACAGCTCTTATTTTTACGATTATAAAAACTACTCGTTGGGAAAATAAAAAATGGATTCTATATATTAAAATATATGCAGAAAGAAAATATGTACCTTTGTTAATATTCTTTTATTTTCTACTAGCCATACCTACTTTTTTAGTTGTGAACATTCTTCAAATTTTATTTTTACAATTATGGTTGGTCTTAATTGTTTCTGCATTAAATTGTATTTACTTATTATGGTGTATTCGAAATAGCGAACAGGCGGCTTGTCCTCACTGCGGATGCCAATTTTCAAGTAGAAAAATCTTCTCAATGTCTTGGAATGCTTATCGGACGAAATGTGATAAATGTAATGAAAGAATTTTTCATAGTACATCTAGTAAAAAGAAAAACTCATCTATGTTCCCTGTTCTGTTTTTAACTTATTTTATTTTGGGCTTCTTTCAATTTCCGTTCCCATTTATTTTGATGTCATTTCTTTTAAACAGTTTAGTTTTCAATTTATACATTAGTAAATTTACAATGTCCTTTTCTAAAGAAGATGAACCGTTGTGGTAAAAAAAGGCTAACCCAAATGAATCGTCGTTTTGGGTTAGCCCTATTTTATAAGTATTTAACGATTTCACTCTCAAATTTTGAAGGTTTATCTGTTGGAGCAAAGCGTTTTACAACATTACCTTCGCGATCGATTAAAAACTTTGTAAAGTTCCATTTTACATTTTTACCTAATAAACCTTTTGTTTGCTCTGTTAAGTATTTGAAAAGAGGGTGTGCATCTTCTCCATTAACTTTTACAAGTTCGTGCATAGGGAATGTTACACCATAGATTAAACGACAAGCTTCTGCTGCATCTGTGGCATTTGGGAGCTCTTGTTTAAATTGATTTGATGGGAAGCCGAGTATTTCAAATCCTTGATCTTTATATTTTTTATATAGTTCTTCTAACTCTTCAAATTGACCTGTTAAACCACATTTTGTTGCCGTGTTTACAACTAATAATACTTTGCCTTTGTATTGTTCTAAAGAATAGGGTTCGCCTTTTTCTGTTTTTACTTCAAATTCGTAAATATTCATGTATATCCCTCTTTACTTTTAGTATTGAAGTTGATCATTTAGGGTTTTTGTTTTTCTCCCTAGTACTAAAAGTATAATCGACAATGTGAAAGAAGTAATTAAAAAAGCACTGATAAATGCGATAACACCATTCCAGCCCCAGCTCACCCAAAAAATCCCCCCTGTTGTACCACCTATACTAGAACCAAAATAGTAACCAAATAAGTAGAGTGATGAGGCTTGTGCTTTATCTTTTTTCGCTCGGAAACTAACCCATCCACTAGCAATTGAATGGGCACCAAAAAAACCAAATGTAAATAAAACAATCCCAATAATTTTTACATATAAACTTCCGGGTAGTGTAAGAATTGCACCAGAAAACATGATGAGTATTCCAACCATAAGAACTTTTTGTCTTCCAAATTTATCGGATAAACTTCCAAACCAAGCTGAACTAAACGTCCCAACTAAATAGACAATGAAAATTGAACCAACAATACCTGCACTTAAATTATAGGGAGGGCCGATTAATTTATAGCCAATGTAATTATATAATGTAACGAATCCGCCCATTAAGGTAAAAGCAATTCCAAACAAACAGATTAATCCTGGATCTTTTAGATGAGTCAATAATGATTTCGTTAAGGCTTTAAATTGTAATGGTCTTGGTGTAAAGTGCTTTGATGTAGGTAATGCCCAAACGAAATAAGCGCTGACTATTAAACTTAAAAGTCCTATAAAAATCATCCCTATTTGCCAGTTAAAATAATGTGTCATTGTCCCCATAATGACACGACCTGCAAGACCCCCAACAGAATTTCCACTAATGTAAAGCCCCATCGCAGTTCCTAAGCTAGATGGATCCACTTCTTCTCCTAAATAGGCCATTGCAATTGCGGGAACACCTGCAAAGACAAAACCTTGAAGTATTCGTAATAACAAAAGTATTTCGAAATTAGGAGAGAAGGCAAGAGCAATTGTTAATATCGCTGCAGCAAAAATTGAAAACGTCATCAATTTTTTTCGTCCCCATGCCTCTGAAAAAGAACCAAATAAAATTAAACTAACAGATAAGACTGCTGTAGATACTGATAAGGATAAACTAGCGACTGCTGGTGAAACATGATATTCCTCTGAAAACTGTGGAAGCAGAGGTTGTGTTAAATATAAATTTGCAAAAGTAATAAATCCTGCAGCAAATAATGCTAAATTAGCCAACGTAAATTGTTTCGTTCCTTTTTGTAAATAACTCATAGTAGCCGCCTCTTTATAGTTGTGACATTTTTTTGAACTAAAACTGTAAATTCATTATAATGAAAGGTGTTATATAATAGAAATTCATTGTTTTTATGTATCTTATAAAAATAAGTTATAAGGGGGTTGGGTATGGAGTTTAATTCGCTGTACTACTTTATTAAAAGTTGCAAAGTATGAAAATATGTCCCGGGCAGCAGAGGAATTACATATTTCTCAACCCGCGTTGAGTAAATCGATTTCTGTTTTAGAAAGTAGTGTCGGGGTAGAATTATTTGATCGTAATGGACGTTCAATTAAGTTGAATCGCTATGGGAAATTTTTTCTTGAAAGAGCTGAGCGTATTATAAAGGAATATGCAAGGGCCAAAGAAGATTTAGCGAATATTGTTTCTCCTGGTCAAGGTGAAGTTTCTCTAGGTTTTATGCATACATTAGGGCTCGAAGTGATTCCTTCGTTATTGATGGATGTGAAAAATCTTTATCCAAACATGAAATTTCAACTCACTCAAAGCAATTCTAGCGTCATAATGGAAAAACTCGAAACAGGTGAATTAGACTTATGTTTAATATCTTCTATTGATAGGAATAGTGAAGTTGTTTGGGAAAAATTATGGGATGAGGAGTTATTTTTAATTGTTGCTAGAAACCACCCGTTAGCTGTAAAAAAACACGTGAAAATTAAAGACTTTGCCCATGATCCTTTTATTTCAATTAAAAAAGGAAATTCCTTGCGTAGAACCGTTGATGAGCTATTTAGGAGGGAAGGCTTTCAATTAAATATTGCGTTTGAAGGGGAAGAAATACATACAGTTGCTGGATTAGTTGAAAGTGGATTAGGCGTGTCATTAATCCCACATATTAAAGGGCTTGAGCAGTATAATCTTCAGTTAATCAAGGTAGATTTGGAAAACTGTAAAAGAGAAATTGGTTTAGCGTATAAGAAAAATGGATTTAAAAGTTCAGCTACTAGGCAGTTTGCAATGTTCATTAGGGATTATTTTAGAAATAAATAAAAACGCAAGAATGCTTGAGAAAAACATTCTTGCGCGAAAAAATATTACTCTTGGGGTTTCCCTGTAATGATATTTGCAATTTCCTCTACTGACATTGAGGAATCTAATTCGAATTGCCCCTTTTGAATGGATTTCGCATATTCAGGTTGAGCTAAAAAAAGTTCCATTTCTACACTGTTTTTAATAACGCCTAAATCTTTTAACTTTTGAGCAACTTCAGCAGATGTAAGACCTGAGTATATATAGAGGGTGCCTGATACGATTTTGTCGCTTTTATCAGGAATTGTATTCTCTTGTGATGATTCTACTTCTTGGGTCTCTTGTGTTGTTTCTTTTGATTGAACAGCTTCTGAATTTTGTTTTGTTTGTTCAGTCTGTTCTAATTTTTCATTCGCCTTTTTTAATTGAAGTTCAAGTTCAGCAATTTGCTCTTTATATTGTTGAACATTTTCTTCTTTTGAAGTGATAATAGGAATATTGTATTGATTTGCAATTGTTAAAATAGCACCTATTAAAAAACAGGCTACACCGAATGCTCGAACGGAAGATCTTTTCATCGGGCGCCTCCATTGTTTAAAATGCTTTTAATTTGTTCTTTTGATAATGTTGACATTTTACTAATTTCATCAATCGGATAGCCTTGTTTATTAAGTGAAATTACTTGGGCAACAAGTATTTCATTTATTTGAGTTTGTTTTTTGGGTGTAGGATTAAATGATTTATTAGAGACCTGTTGTTGTTTATATGCGTCCATCTGTTTTTTTGTCGAAACAGGGGATTTTACGTTAAAATTAGGTTCTAATAGTAATTCTTCTTCTACAATTTTTAGTCGTTTCTTTAAGGAGTTTGTTTCTTGGTATATGCTAATAGAAAGCTCTTCTAGTTCCTGTTCCACTTTTTTTGAAGAATCTTTTAGGAAAAAGGAGAGAACAATACATATTATTCCGATTATCATGATAATAGTTGATAGTTCCACTTTGTCGGTCCTTTCTAAAATAAATATTTTAACTTATTTTAACATATGGAAAGTTATTAATAAATCATGCTAGATTTTTTTTCGATATATGTTATAATGATTTAGTCGTATAAATCATGCTCAAGAATAAAAGTACAGATATAGAGTGGGAGGGTTAATAATGCGCGTAAACATTACATTAGCTTGCACAGATTGTGGCGAACGTAACTACATTTCTAAAAAGAACAAACGTAACAATCCTGAGCGTTTAGAACTTAAAAAATATTGCTCTCGCGAGAAGAAATACACTCTTCACCGTGAAACAAAGTAATAAGCATTTTTGCCAAAACCACTCGTGGTTTTGGCTTTTTACTTATTAAAGAGGGAATGGTGAATAACCTTGAATAAAAGTGAATGGCGTCTAAAAATAAAAGAAAAACTCGAAAACATGTCGAATGATTTGTATATGCGGTCCTCTTTAGTAATTAGAGAAAAATTATTAAAAGAGCCATCTATAATAGAAGGAAATACGATTGCTATTACGATCTCAAATAATAGAGAGGTTGATACGATTGGTATCATTGAATCTCTATGGAAAGCAGATAAAAACGTAGTAGTTCCTAAATGTAATTCAAAAAATAGAACGATGCAATTTTATAAAATCGAGAATTTTAATCAACTTGAAATCGTATATATGGATTTGCGAGAACCAATCCCGGATTTAACGGAGCTTGTCTCTGCGGAACAAATAAATTGTATGATCGTGCCAGGAATCGTCTTTGACAAAAGTGGATACAGAATCGGATATGGTGGAGGATATTATGACCGTTATTTAGAAAGATTTAAAGGGCAACTTATTTCCCTTGCTTTTCATTTTCAAGTGGTTGAATCAGTACCGAAAGATTCGCATGATATCCCAGTTAATGTAATTATTACTGATCAAGACAGAATTGATTGCAACATTTATCGAAAGAGGTAGGAAGTATAGTATGAAGACAATGAAAGACATTTATGATTTACTAAAGCAATACGGAATATATATTTATACAAGAGATCGTATTGGTGATTTAATTTTAATGGAAGATGAGGTACGAGAATTATACAAAGCACGTGTATTAGATCCGAAAGATTTTCAATCAGCAATGTTAATTATTCGAAGTGAAATATCAAAATTAGAACGAGAATTAGATAATTAATTGATGGATATTAGGAGAATTTGTAGAAAAAAGAAAAAAGTTTATTATACGTTGAAAAAATTTTCCTTTTAATTTAAAATCTTTATCAGAACTTACAGAGGATATTACAGTGGAATAATTATCCACTGTTTTAATTTTGGAACCTTTTTGTAACTAAATCGTAAATATTATGAGATACGATTTAAAAATGTATAGTAATTGTTATATTAATTTTTCTGCATATTTTTTAAGCCGACAATTTTTATTGCTTCTTGTTGGCAAAAACATTAAGATAAACTTTGTTTCTTAAAATCTAATGTGTATGTTGAAAAATTTAGTTCTTTACTATATCAATTATGTAGAAAGGATGTTAGGGATGAAGTCAATAAAATGGCCTAAACATTCGATTTTAGCTATTGCGGTACTTGCGACTTGGATAAAAACTGTAATTGTATACCATACAAGTTTTGAAATGGACATTGAAAACTTAATGCAAGAGTTTATCCTGTTTATTAACCCATTAAGCTTCTTATTATTTATTTATGGTTTATCCTTATTTTTAAAATCAACGAAAGCGCGGAATCGTTATATTATAGCGATGAGTATCATTTTATCCATCGTTTTATATACAAACGTAGGGTTTTATCGATTCTATAACGATTTTATAACACTACCTGTACTGTTCCAAACTAGCAATTTCGGTGAACTAGGTACATCAGTTGGCGCGATTATAAATTGGCTGGATATACTTTATTTCATCGATGTTATTATTTTAATTATAGCTATTAAGTTTGTTCCGAAATTACAAGGTCAATTAACAATTCGTAAAGAATTCCGACGTGCTTATTTTGTGCTAGCAATGGCAGTATTATTCTTAAATTTAGGATTAGCTGAAACAGAACGTCCACAATTATTAACACGTGCTTTTGACCGTGAATTACTTGTGAAAAACATCGGTACGTATAACTACCATTTATACGATATTTATGTACAATCAAAATCGAGTGCCCAACGCGCATTAGCAGACGGTAGTGAACTCGTTGAAGTGGATAACTATGTGCAAGCAAACCAAGCTGCTGTTAATGATGAAATGTTTGGCAAGTATGCTGGTCGAAACTTAATTCTTGTTTCGCTAGAATCATTACAAAGTTTTGTTATTAATAATAAAATGAATGGTGAAGTGGTAACACCGTTTTTAAATTCTTTAACAAATGATAAAGATACTTATTATTTCAGTGATTTTTATCATCAAACTGGATTAGGTAAGACATCGGATTCGGAATTTATCGTTGAGAATTCGTTATTCGGTCTAGGTCGCGGTGCAGTATTCTTTACACACGGCGGAAATACGTATAACTCAATGGCAGAAAAATTGGGTGAAAATGGCTACTTTACTAATGTAATGCACTCAAATAATTCATCGTTCTGGAATCGTGATATGATTTATAAATCATTAAATATTGATAAATTTTATGATATCAACTCCTATGAGGTAACGGATGAAAATTCTGTAAACTGGGGATTAAAAGATATTCCATTCTTTGAACAATCGACAGAACTAATGACTCAGATGCAACAGCCATTTTATTCTCGTTTAATTACATTAACGAACCACTATCCGTTCTATTTAGATCCAGAAGATATAATGATTCCTGAATATGATTCTAATTCAGGCACTTTAAATCGTTATTTCCAAACAGTACGCTATTTAGATGAAGCTGTTAAAGTTTTCTTTGAAGAACTAAAAGAAAAAGGTCTCTATGAAAACTCAATTATTGTAATGTATGGAGACCATTATGGTATTTCAGAAAATCATAACAAAGCAATGGCAATGTACTTAGATAAAGAAGAAATTACAGCATATGATAGCGCCTTACTTCAGTCGGTGCCACTATATATCCATATTCCAGGCTCTGGAGATGGGGGCGAGATTAATAAAACAGCCGGTCAAATTGATTTAAGACCTACAATTTTACACTTGTTAGGTATTGAAACTTCAAATGACATGCAGTTAGGTGCTGATATTTTCTCAGAAGAACATGAAGACTTTGTTATTTTCCGTGACGGACGTTTTGTTACAAATGAGTTAGTATATGCTGGTGAAGTTTGTTACGATCGTAATACGGGAAATGATATTGGTATTGAAGCATGTCAACCATATATCGATCGCGCAACGACAGAATTAGAATATTCGGATGCGATTATAAATGGCGATTTACTTCGCTTCTATGATTCGGAGACAGGTAATTTAAAACAAGATGTTGTCAATTAATAAAACCGGTGTAGCAACTATCGCTACACCAGTTTTTTTGATTTAATAAATTGAAAAAACGAGATATCATGATGATATCTCGTTTTTTCATAAATATTAGTGTAATTTTGGTGGATAACCTTGATTTAAAACAGTCATGATTACAAACCAACCAAAAATTGCTGCAGTAGCTAGGCTGAAAATGATAGCCAATACATTTTTCTCTTTAATACCTTGGAATATATTTACTACTGCAAAGATTGCTACTAAAGCGAAAATAACCATTAATAAGTTCATTAATAAGACACTCCTTTCGACATTAGAAAATGAATGTCGATAAACAATATTCCTTCTTTATTGTAAATCACAGGCTCTATTTTGTCGAGAACTAATCCAAGATAAATATGAACAAACAATGTAATTTTCTTCTTACACATGTATAATATTGAAGAGGTGAAAACAATGTTGAATGTAAAAGTTTTTAGTTTAGGCCCTGTACAAACAAACTGCTATATAGTTAGTAATAAACAGAAAGATTGTTTGATTTTTGATCCGGGTGAAGAAGCTTCAAAAATTATTAAAACAATCCGGTCCAACCAATTAAAACCAAAAGCAATATTTCTAACACATGCACATTTTGACCATATTGGAGCAGTAGATGCGCTAAGAGAAGCCTATGATCTTCCTCTATATATACATGCGAATGAGGTAAGTTGGCTTGCAGATCCTATGAAAAATGGCTCTGGCAAATATGCTGAATTACCGAATTATATTGTTGCTCCACCAAATGAAGAGCATATTATCAAAAAAGAACAAAACTTTACAATTGAGGATTTTACATTTAAAGCTGTCTTTACTCCAGGTCATTCGCCGGGAAGTGTTTCATACATTTTTGAAAATGCTGGTTTTGCAATTGTAGGCGATACATTATTTGAACGTAGTATTGGAAGAACAGATCTAATTGGTGGTTCCTTAGAAGTTTTACTAAAATCGATTCATGAAAAGCTTCTTGTATTACCCGAGGATTTTATTATTTACCCTGGTCATGGATCTTATACAACTCCTGGAGCTGAAATGGATATGAATCCTTTTTTAAATGGATTCTGATTAAAAATGAGTGCCTAGTTTTTGGTACTCATTTTTTCTTTTATATATTAAAAAAACACCGACTGAAAATATCAGCCGATGTCATTTATTAATGACCTGCACCAGGTACGTGGATAAATGTAGTATAGTACGTGAATCCAGCGAAGAAAATTGTTAAATAAGCTCCGAAAATGTACATGTACATGCGCTCTGTTAGGTTTAAAAAGCCTAATAATAAGAATAATACCGTATTACCAACGAATAATAGCGAAACCTCGTACATATCACCTAAATAGAACATTACGGCAAATATACCTGTCCAGAAAGCTAACACTTTATACATATTACTCATGAAGAATCCCTCCTTTTGCCATACGACACAATAATCTCATTTCTTATTATAAATGATTAGAAAGCTTAATGTAAACCGCTACTTCTATTTAGTTTGTGACAAACAGATGGATTATTATATTTTTACCGTATCAGGAACATTTATTGAATACTGGCAAAAATCACAATCGCTTACCATATTTTTAAATTGGACAAATTCGTTTTGTGAGAATAAAGCATCTACTTGTCCTCTTAAATAGGATTCATGTAGTTTACATACAATATTATTATTTGTAGATAATTGATTATTAAACGGACAATTATAAACTGAGAATTTTATTATTTTTCCAGTACTTGTTTCTACTATTTCTGGCACATAACCAATCATAGCTGCAGCTTGAGTTAGTATATTTACCTTTTCATCGAAACCGATAATTTGTTTTATTTTTTGTTCCGTTTGAAGTTTTTTACTAATATACTCAAATCCATCTTGATAACTAATTTCTTGGGCTGTTTCTAAAGCACTTGGACCCAATTTATCGATTAATTGAAGAGACCATTTTAATAATTGGCTTTCATCCCGTTTTGGGAAGCTTAAGACGATACCTTCCTCATTTGCCTTATAAACTCTTCCTGGACGTCCACCTTTGCCTGATTTAACAAAATCTGCTGTAATAACATTTATTTCGGATAACTTTGTTAAATGGAGTCGAGCAACGTTTGGATGAATTTTAAATTGGTCTGCGATATCCTG
Organism: Ureibacillus endophyticus; assembly: GCF_003628435.1. Lineage (GTDB taxonomy): Bacteria > Bacillota > Bacilli > Bacillales_A > Planococcaceae > Ureibacillus > Ureibacillus endophyticus. The sequence goes on from NZ_RBZN01000027.1 coordinate 17,974, forward strand.
AACTGTAAACGGCTTTTTCTCTTGTAGCATGTATTCATATATTTGATATCGAGTTTCGTCTGCTAAAGTGCTCGTTACTTTTAAAGGATGAATCATCAAATCACCTCTCTACGAAATTTTTTATTTATATTACAATTTTATCTTTTATATAGTGGAAATGATAGAGGGAATGAAATTATTTTTCAATACTTGTAAATTTTTCAAAATATTCTTTTTCCTTATTTAATTAATAGAATGGATTAAATTTAAATGAAAAATTACATTTGGTAGTTAAAAATACTATCAAATTTTTTTGTTGAGAAAATCCCTTTTCTATTACTTTTAGCCATTATATACTGTCTTTAACAATTTGCGGTCGATAAAAATTCTACTTTGAAGAGGTGTTAACGATGGACATTGAATCGGTAGTAGAAAACAAAAGTATTCAGTTATTGGTAAGAGCAATCCATTTTGGAGCTTCTGATTTACATATATTACCCACAACTGAATATTACAAAATCCATTTTAGAAAATACGGAAAGCTATTTCCGGCAGGGAATATACCGTTTGAGCTTGGGGATCGAATGATATCATTTTTTAAATTTTTATCATCACTCGATATTAGTGAAAAGCGAAAACCCCAAAGTGGATCTTTCCAAAAAAATATAGAAGAAAATATTTATTCGTTCCGAGTATCGACATTACCCTCTGTTTATCGTAAAGAAAGTCTTGTTATACGTCTTTTGCTTCAAAACTCTCGTCATCCTATTACTTCACTTTGTTTATTTCCAAATGCTGCTGATAAACTCATTCAACTTGTTTCAAATAGACAAGGACTCCTTCTGTTTTGTGGGGCTACTGGATCTGGAAAAACTACATCACTTTACTCGCTAATTAATTATTGTAGTGAAACACTTGCTAGACAGGTTATTTCTTTAGAAGATCCTGTTGAAAGTAATCAAACTCAATTATTACAAATTCAAGTAAATGAGAGAGCTGGGGTAACATATGCTTCTGGTTTAAAAGCAATTCTTCGTCATTCCCCTGATGTCATTATGATTGGTGAAATACGCGATAAAGAAACTGCAAAGGTTGCAATTGAAGCCGCACTTACAGGTCATCTTGTGTTATCAACTGTTCATTCTAAAGATACGGTGAATTGTTTATATCGTCTGATGGATTTAGATATTTCCCTTGAAGAAATGAGACAAGCGATAATTGGAATCGTTGCGCAATGTTTAGTTCAGGTTGATACCGATGAAAGAAAAGCAATTTACGAGATATTAAGTGAGTTTAACTTAGTTGAGGCAATATATTCAACCATGCGCGGGGACGAATATCGTCTACCGAAAAATGAAACTATAAGCTATCAACTCTCTAAGTTAGAGGTGAATAAAAATCATGTTAGTACAACAATATCTTGATATCAAAGATAGATATATGTCTATGAAAAACAAAGGGAAAATAAAACAAATTCCTACGTTTTTATTAAGATTGAGTACTCTTTTAGAGGAAGGTTACACATTTTCGGATTCTATTACAATGCTACTCCCATTTCATACAGAGAAAATTGATTACTGGAATACTACTATTCATGAAAGACTACGAAGTGGGGAAGACGTAGCTAGTATTTTAAAATGTTTTTCAATTCCCCAATACTATTTAATTGCAATAAAAATTGCAGAAGAAAATGGGGATATGGCGAGGGCACTAAAGAATATCGCTATTCAAATGGAATTCAATGAGAAAATGCAAAAGAAGTTAATAAAACTTTTAAGTTATCCCTTATTATTATTCGTCGTTTTAACGTGTGTTTTTATTTCATTTAGGACGTACTTTCTACCGAATATTCAGGGGATTATTCACTCAAGAACAGATGGACAAACATCAAATATTGGGTTATCAAATATATTACTTCGTTTACCTGATGTTTTATTTTTATCTATACTTTTAATAACTTTTGGGTTGTTTATATGTTCATTGTATTTTAAAAGACAAACTGTTCAACAAAGATTAATACTGTTTTTAAAAATCCCAATTGTAAACTATTTTTATAAATTACTTCTGACTAGAGAATTATGTAGAGGTTTAGGAAGTCTATTGGTCAGTGGTTTTTCTTTACAACAAGCATTAAATATATTACAACAGCAACAATTTAATAAGTTATTAGCTTACGTTTCATCGGAAATTGAGAAACATATTATTTATGGTGATTCTCTCTCTCACTGTGTTTCCGTTATTGCTTGGTTTTTTCCGAAATTCGAGGAGTTTATTAAACACGGAGAAAAAAACGGACATCTTGGAAGAGAATTGCTTATTTATTGTGATTTACTAGATGAGAAACTTCAAAATATTATTAAAACAGGTATAGCTGTTGTACAGCCATTGTTATTTATCATCATTGCAATCTGTATTATCGCAGCATATTTAAGTGTGTTACTACCAATGTATGAAATCATTGAAATACTTTAATTGAGGTGACAATTCATGATGAAAAATTCAAAAGGTTTTACCCTCATCGAAATGTTAATAGTATTGCTGATTATTTCTGTACTAATTTTAGTAACCATACCAAATGTTACAAAACATTTTGCAACCATCGATGAAAAGGGTTGTGATGCCTATGTCAACATGGTACAAGGCCAAGTTGAAGCTTACAAAATTGACCATAAAACATTTCCCACAACCATAGAACAACTTGTAGATGAAAAATATTTAAAAGAAAACGAAACGACATGTCCTAATGGTGATCCTGTAAATATTCAAGAGGATGGTAGTGTAGTAGTTAATAGTGCTTCAAATGTTAGTGATGGCTCGTGAAAAGGATAACATTGGATAGCAGAGGATATACGCTATTAGAAATGTTACTAGTTTTATTTATTTTAACGATTATTAGTTCAATCGTACTGCAATTCTCAAATAAATTTGCAGAAAAGCAAAAAGTAGAGAGTTTTATTCAACAAGTACAATTTGATATCCAAACGATACAAGCACTTACCATAGAACAAGGCAGGGTAATTACAATCGAATTTAATGATAAACAATCGTATTATGCATATTACGATAGAAGTGGACAGCGTATTATAGATAGACCTTATCCAGCAAATATCGAATTTTCTCCCTTTAGTACCGTAAAATTGATTCGGATTTTCAATGGAGAGATAAATGACTTTGGAAAATTAAAGTTTATAACGCCTTTAGGAGAAAAACAAATCATTATAAATATTCATAAAGGGCGGATGAAGCTTGCTGAACTGTAAGGGGATAACACTTGTCGAAAGTCTTCTGACAATCGTTATTATTTTAATAATCACAGGTACACTAATACCGCTTTCTTATCAGATGTATAGCACCCTAATTAATAAAAAAATGGAATTACATGCATCTATCACTGCATACGAAGCAGCTAAGAAGATATTAAATGAAGGAAGTAATAGTGGAGTAATGAATATAGAAAGTAATGTTTATCGATGGAATTATGAAGATTCTAAAATATGCGTGCATTTTACCAATTTACATGGAGAAAGGACGAAATGTATCAACGAAATTGGAGAAATCGATTAAATTCTAGTGGGTTTACTTTGATTGAAGCATTATTTAGTTTTATTGTGTTCGCATTGTTTATTCACCTTCTTATTTTCATTTACAGTTGGCTAAATCAGATGAACGATTCAATAACAAATAATGATCATGTTGCATGGGAGTTATTCGTAAATGACTTTGAACAATATTTATCGAACGTTAAGCATATTGAACAGTCAAATACGCGTGCAAAGACTATTCAAATTAGTTATGTTAACTCCAACGAAATAGTTGTAGTTGATCAATATCAGGATATCATTCGAATGCAAAAAAATTATCTAGGTTATATTCCTCTATTAATGGGGATAAAGAATTCTTCTTTTCGTTTAAATGGCAACTATATTACCGTTTATGTTGAATTTCAAAGTGGAGCAGTAAAGGAGCGAGAATTTTTTGTACAAATACGTAATGAATAATAGAGGAGGAAGCTATTTACTTGCAATATCATTACTACTTTTAACGACATTTTTTGCGACATATTTTGTTTTTTCTTACGAATCACAAATAAAAATATATAATTCATTGGAATTCGCCAATGTTCGTGCTACGATAAACCTACTAGAGGAAATTGGTAGTAAGTAGTAAGAGTTTGCGTAGTAAAGAAGGTGATATCATGCGGAAAATATATTTGGTTGGCTTCATGGGGTGTGGCAAAAGTGCTATCGGTAGAAGATTAAGCTATTTTTTAAAGATGCCATATTACGACATGGATCACGAAATAGTTCGGCAACAAGGAATGACAATTCCAGAAATATTTGAAAAATATGGGGAGGCTTATTTCAGAAATTTAGAGACAGAATTTTTACGAAATTTTCGGGACGAGGCGTGTATTATCGCAACTGGTGGTGGAGTCGCGATGAAAGAAGAAAACCGAAGACTGATGAGACGAAGTGGTCTAGTGTTTTTTTTAGATGCAACCTTCGAAGATATATATGTACGGATAAAAAATGACAAAAATCGCCCTATTGTACAACGTTCTACAAAAACTGAGTTAGAACAATTATATTATTCCAGAAGAAAATTTTACCGTGAAGCAGGTCATATCCGCGTTTTAACTGGAGGACGTACATTAAGACAAATTGTTGAATATATTGGCTTCCAAGTTAGAAGATTAAAAGGCGAATAATAGATAAAAAAATAATAAAATTGTTCGTTTTTATGACTATTTTAAAAAAAGATTGCCTTTCTATTTAATTTAATGTTAGGATATGGCTAAGAGCAGTATATTGTACATTAAATTATGAATATTGCGCGGATGATTGTACGGGGAGAGAACGTGAAGAGCGTCGCCGAAGGAGCAAGTAGTGTTAACTATGAATCTCTCAGGCAAAAAGACTCGTACAGGACGCATCTCTGGAGAGTGCTATTTTATCAAATACATTTTTTGAATGTGTACTCGTCTAAAAAGTTGCTAAAACTTTTTTGGAATGTACGTAATATCGAGTAGCGTAAAAATAGCCACCAAAGGGGAAAGCCGAATAATCAGACATGATCTATAGTCGATTGTTCTGGTGTAACTTTCAGGTGCAAGGACAGAGGAATCCTAAAAGATTAAAGGGATTCTTCTGTCCTTTTTTAGTTATATTCCTATAATTATTGCAGAAAATCCCGAATCTTAATGTTAATGTATTGTATAAATGAATTTGCTTGTTTTTATGTAATGTAATGAGGAGGAAATCGCATGTCAAACCAGTTAAAAAGAACTCCGCTTTTTGAAGAGTATGCAAAATATGGCGGTAAAACGATTGATTTTGGTGGATGGGAGTTACCTGTACAATTTTCATCTATTAAAGAAGAGCATGATGCTGTAAGAAACCGTGCTGGATTATTTGATGTTTCACATATGGGTGAAATTTTTGTTGAAGGTAAAGATGCTACTACTTACTTACAAAAATTATTATCCAATGATATTTCAAAAATACCGTTTGGTGGAGCTCAGTACAATGCAATGTGCTATGAAAATGGTGGTGTAGTTGACGACCTTCTTGTTTATTACTTGCAAGAAAATAAATATTTATTATGCGTAAATGCAGCAAATATTGAAAAAGATTTTGAATGGATGAAGCGTCACATTGAAGGTGATGTAACAGTAACAAACAAATCCAACGAATATGCTCAAATTGCACTTCAAGGACCACTTGCTGAAGAAGTATTACAACAATTAACAGAAACAAATTTATCTGAAATTAAATCTTTCAAATTTATTAATGATGTTGATGTAGCAGGTCAGAAAGTTTTAGTTTCTCGCACAGGTTACACAGGTGAAGATGGTTTCGAACTATATGGGGAACCAGCTGCCATTGTAAAACTTTGGACAAAAATCTTAGAAGTTGGAAAAGATAAAGGTGTTGTTCCAGCTGGGTTAGGTGCACGAGATACATTACGATTTGAGGCTTGTCTACCACTATATGGTCAAGAGTTATCTCAAGATATTTCACCACTTGAAGCAGGAATTGGTTTCGTTGTGAAACTACAAAAAGAAAGTGACTTTATCGGGAAAGAAGCTCTTATTGCTCAAAAAGAAGCTGGATTAAAACGCAAGATTGTTGGGGTTGAAATGATTGATAAAGGTATTCCTCGACATGGTTATAAAGTATTTAAAGACGGCGTAGAAATTGGAGAGGTAACAACTGGTACTCAATCTCCTTTAACGAAACGCAATATCGGTTTAGCTTTAATTGACTCAAAATTCACAGAATTAGATACAGAGTTAGAAATCGAAATTCGTAATAAAAAGGTAAAAGCTAAAACGGTTGCTACACCTTTTTATAAACGTTCAAAAAAATAGGAAAAGAGGGTAATTCCATGGCACATCGTTATCTTCCAATGACGGAAACAGATCAAAAAGAAATGTTAGAGACAATTGGTGTACAAAGTGTAGATGAACTATTTTCGGATATTCCAGAAAGTGTTCGCTTTAAAGGGTTATATAATATTCCAGAGGCAAAGTCAGAATCTGCTCTTCTTAAAGAGTTAAAGCAATTAGCATCAAAAAATAGTGATACAGAATCTCATGTATCGTTCTTAGGTGCTGGTATCTATAACCATTACAAACCGATTATCGTAGATCATGTAATTTCTCGTTCAGAATTTTATACAGCTTATACACCATATCAACCAGAAATTTCACAAGGTGAGCTACAAGCTATCTTTGAATTCCAAACTATGATTGCAGAGCTTACTGGAATGGATTTAGCAAACTCATCTATGTACGATGGTGGTACATCTTTAGCAGAAGCAGGTATGCTTGCTGCTGGACATACACGCCGTAAAAAACTCTTAGTATCTGATGCAATTCACCCAGAATATAGAGACGTTGTTGCTACATATGCATATGGTCAATCAATTGAAGTCGTTACAGTTCCATCAAAAGATGGTGTAACGGATATCGAAGCGTTGAAAGGTCTACTAGACGACCAGACTGCAGCAGTATTAGTTCAATATCCTAACTTCTTCGGTCAAATTGAAGATATTAAGACGATTGGTGAATTAACTCATGATGTGAAAGGATTATTCATCGTTTCGGCAAATCCTCTTGCTCTTGGCGTATTAACACCACCTGGCAAATTAGGCGCAGATATCGTAACTGGGGATGCACAACCGTTTGGTATTCCTGAAAGTTTCGGAGGTCCGTACTGTGGATATTTTGCAACAACTTCAAAATTAATGCGTAAAGTGCCTGGTCGCTTAGTTGGTGAAACAGTTGACCACGAAGGACGCCGTGGATATGTATTAACATTACAAGCTCGTGAGCAACATATTCGTCGTGAGAAAGCTACTTCTAATATTTGTTCAAACCAAGCATTACTTGCACTTGCAGCATCTGTTGCTATGACAGCTCTTGGTAAACAAGGCGTACAAGAAATGGCGAAGCAAAATATTGTAAAAACAAGATTTGCAAAAAATGCCTTTGAAAATGCTGGATTTGTTGTTCCTTTCCAAGGTTCTCACTTTAACGAGATCGTTGTGAAAACAAATAAACCTGTTAGTGAAATTAATAACAAATTACTAGAAAAAGGTATTATCGGTGGTTTCGATTTAGGTCGCGTTTATCCGGAATTAGAAAATCATGCGTTAATTGCTGTGACAGAATTACGTACAAAAGAGGAAATCGAAACATTAGTTGCAGAAATGGGGGCTTACAATGCTTAACGAAAACCAATCTCTTATTTTTGAATTATCGAAAGAGGGACGTGTAGGTTATAGTTTACCTGAAATCGATGTACCTGATTTCGATCTTGCTGAACTTTTACCAGAAGGATATGTTCGTGAAGAAGCTGCCGAACTTCCAGAAGTTTCAGAGCTTGATATTATGCGTCACTATACTGCACTTTCACGCCGTAACCATGGTGTAGATTCAGGTTTCTATCCACTTGGTTCGTGTACAATGAAATATAATCCAAAAATTAATGAAAACGTTGCTAGACTTTCTGGATTTGCTAATATACATCCACTACAAGATGAATCAACTGTACAAGGTGCTATGGAATTACTATATGAGTTACAAACCTCTTTAGTTGAAATTACAGGTATGGATGAAGTAACTTTACAACCAGCAGCGGGTGCTCATGGTGAATGGACAGCATTGATGATGATTCGTGCGTTCCATGAAGCAAATGGTGAAGGACATCGAAACAAAGTAATCGTACCAGACTCTGCTCACGGAACAAACCCTGCTTCTGCAGCTGTAGCTGGTTTTGAAACAATTACAGTTAAGTCAAATGAAGACGGATTAGTAGACTTAGAGGATTTACGTCGTGTAGTTGGAGAAGATACTGCTGCATTAATGTTAACAAACCCAAATACATTAGGTTTATTTGAAGAAAACATTCTTGAAATGGCTGAAATTATTCATAGTGTAGGTGGGAAAGTATACTATGATGGAGCAAACTTAAATGCGGTTATGTCAAAGGCTCGTCCTGGAGACATGGGCTTCGATTGTGTTCACTTAAACTTACACAAAACATTTACTGGTCCTCACGGTGGTGGAGGTCCTGGTTCTGGTCCTGTAGGGGTTAAAGCGGATTTAATTCCATTCTTACCAAAACCAGTATTAGTGAAAAAAGAAGATGGAACATTCCATTTCGATTACGATCGTCCACAATCAATTGGCCGTGTAAAACCTTATTACGGTAACTTTGGAATTAACGTTCGTGCTTATACTTATATTCGCACAATGGGTCCAGAAGGGTTAAAATCAGTAACAGAATATGCTGTATTAAACGCAAACTACATGATGCGTCGTTTAGAACCTTATTTCGATCTTCCATATAACCGTCATTGTAAACATGAATTTGTGTTATCTGGACGCCGTCAAAAGAAATTAGGGGTTCGTACATTAGATATTGCAAAACGATTACTTGACTTCGGTTATCATCCACCTACAATTTACTTCCCATTAAACGTGGAAGAAGGAATGATGATTGAACCTACAGAAACAGAGTCAAAAGAAACGTTAGATGCATTTTGTGATGTTATGATTCAAATCGCAAAAGAAACAGAAGAAAACCCTGCAATTGTACAAGAAGCACCTCACACAACTGTCGTAAGCAGATTAGATGAAACACGTGCTGCACGTACACCAGTGCTTCGTTATACAAAAGTAGAAGCTTAATATTTTGAAGCGTCTCACTATAGTGAGACGTTTTTTATGGTGTGCGTGGATGGTTGAAATGATTATATTAGTGGAAATCAAAAAATTATTTTAATTTAATAGTGACTATTTATATAGGAAGAAACTATTTTTTTCTAAAAGATAATAGGGAAAAAGTCTAAAAATATATTAAAAATGGGATGCCCCTAAAGAATGGCATCCCAATTATTTTAAGATAGTATTGTAACTGAAATTTTTACAGTTTAGTGAAAAATTAGTTATGCTTTTGTTTTCACTTTACCAGTCCAAGTTTTAAATCCACCTTGAAGTTGGTAAAGCTGATTGTAACCTTTTTTCTTTAAGAATAATGCAGCACGTGCACTTCGACCTGAATTCTGACAATACAAATAAACAGGTAGATCTGGTCTAATTTCTTTGTATCGTTGGCGTAATTGTGTAGATGGAACATTACGTGCACCTAAAATATGTCCAGCATCAAATTCTTTTGTCTCTCGTACATCGATTAATTGCGCCTTGCGATAGCCTTGAATGAATTCTTCTTGAGTTAGATTTGTTACTGCTTTTTTTAATCTTAACATGTTTACTAAGACATACACGATTATTAAACCAAGTATGATAGCGATTGTATAAAGTACTTCCACTACTAAATTTCTCCTTTCTTTCTCCATTTACTATTATAAAAGAGAAAGTAGCGATAGTCCAATGGGTTTGATAAAATGATATTTATTGTGAGGAGATGAAATGATGAAAGCAAAATGGTATTTTATAAATTCTGGACCATGTCGTCCTTCATATAACATGGCTTTAGATGAAGCATTACTAGACTTCCATAGTAAGGGGGAAATTCCACCTGTAATTAGATTTTATGAATGGAATCCAGCAACTTTATCGATTGGCTATTTCCAAAGTGCAGAAAAGGATATCGATTTAGATGCAGTAAAAGCTCAAAATCTTGGTTTTGTTAGACGACCAACTGGTGGACGGGCTGTTTTACATGAACATGAATTAACTTATAGCATAATCGTCACAGAACAATATCCTAATATGCCTGCAACCGTTACAGAAGCTTATCGAGTGTTAAGTGAAGGTTTACTAGTTGGTTTCCAAAACCTTGGCTTAGAAGCTTATTTTAGCGTTCCAGATACAGAAGAAAAACGTGCTGATTTAAAAAGTCCAAAAAGCGCAGTTTGTTTTGATGCTCCAAGTTGGTATGAACTTGTTGTTGAGGGTAAAAAAGTAGCTGGAAGTGCGCAAACAAGACAAAAAGGTGTCATTTTACAGCACGGTGCCATTTTATTAGAACTAGATGAAGAAAAACTATTATCTGTATTTAAGTTTTCTTCTGACAAAGTTAAGGAAAGAATGCGAAAAAAATTACCTGAAAAAGCAGTTGCAATTAATCAATTAACATCTAAAAAAATTACGATTTCACAATGTATTGATGCTTTCAGAGATGGTTTTGAAGAGGCACTAGATATTGAATTAGTTCCTTATGAATTAACTTCTGAGCAATTAGAGTATGTTAGAAAATTAGAAGAAAAAAAATACTTGACTGATGAGTGGAATTATAGAAAATAGTATATAGAACATACGTTTTGTTTAAGCTGAAAAAATATTTTTTCATTGAAAGTCATGTATTCTCAACGTTTTATACAAATTTAAAAAAATCAACCCCTTGCATTGATAATTTTTATGCGGTAATCTTTTCTAGTGAATATAAATAATACAACATCTAGTGTGATTGTTTTGATATAAGCACAATATATTGTGTGGTTATTAAGTGTAAATCATACTAGATGTATTAATAGCAAGGAGGCTGGCAGATGGTAATGGTAAATGAAACACAAACAACCATCCTCATAGAGCAACTTAATAAAGACATCGAGAATTTCCCCCAAGTTCATCCAATTACAAAGGACATGCATATAACTCATAAAGGCGTGTCAAGATTGGTGATGATTGACCGCTATTCGTTTAAGGATACAGAAAAGAAGACATTAAAGCCTGGAGATTTTGTAGTATTAACTATTAAGGAAGATCCAAAATTTCCTGCACGTGGATTAGGGTTTATTCGCTCAATTGATTTTGAAGCAAAGAAAGCTGAAATTTTAATCGAGGAAGAATACCGTCACGTACTAGATGATTCTAAAGAACAAAATACAGGCATTATTGTAAGGTCCTTAGACGTTATTGAAAAGCCTCTAGAAGTTTTTTATGAACAAATCGCAAAACGTAATGCAACAGGGTTAGCTTCTGTTGAAGAAACAGATGAAAATAGAGAAAAATGGTTTAATAAATTCTATGAGCAACTTGTTTCATTGAAATTTATCCCTGCTGGACGAGTGTTGTACGGAGCTGGTTCACAAACAGATGTAACATTCTTTAACTGTTATGTTATGCCTTTTGTCCCTGATAGCCGTGAAGGGATAAGTGATCATCGTAAACAAGTTATGGAAATTATGAGTCGTGGTGGAGGAGTAGGTACAAATGGTTCTACATTACGCCCTCGTAACACACTTGCACGCGGTGTAAATGGAAAATCTAGTGGTTCAGTATCATGGCTTGACGATATTGCTAAGTTAACACATCTTGTAGAGCAAGGTGGTTCAAGACGTGGAGCACAAATGATTATGTTGGCAGATTGGCACCCAGATATCGTTGAATTTATTATTTCAAAAATGCAAAATCCACGTATTCTTCGCTATTTAATTGAAAATACAGAAGATGAGCTTATTACCCGCTTAGCTCAAGAAAAGCTGAAATTTAAGCCATTAACACAGCAAGAAGAAGCGATGTACCAAGGTATTGTAAATTATAAAAATATACCTGGCCTTGGTGGTTTCAGTGAAGCAATTATTAAGGATGCCGAATCGAAACTTCGTGATGGTGGAACATATAGTGTTCACAATCCAGAATTTTTAACTGGTGCAAATATTTCAGTTACTTTAACAAAAGAATTTATGGCAGCAGTCGAAAATGATGAGGAGTACGAACTACGTTTCCCAGATGTTGCAAACTATACTCCTGAAGAAATGGCCATTTATAACGAAAAGTGGCATGAAGTAGGGGATGTTCGTGAATGGGAAGCTCTAGGTTACAGAGTACGCACATATCGTAAAATTAAAGCTCGAGAACTTTGGAATTTAATTAATATTTGTGCAACTTATGCCGCAGAACCTGGTATTTTCTTCATTGATAATGCGAATGACATGACAAATGCACGTGCTTACGGGCAAAAGGTTGTAGCAACAAATCCATGTGGAGAACAGCCACTTGCGCCGTTTTCAGTATGTAATTTAGCAGCTGTTAACTTAGCTCAATTTGCTCAAAAAGAGTCAAAAACTGTTGATTTCGAATCATTGAAAGAAACTGTAAGAATTGGTGTACGTATGCAAGATAACGTTATTAATGCAACACCTTATTTCTTAGAGGAAAATCGTAAGCAAGCCTTAGGAGAACGTCGTGTTGGTCTTGGCGTTATGGGCTTAGCAGATTTGCTTATTTATTGTGAAAAAGAATATGGTTCACAAGAAGGTAATGAGTTAGTTGATAAAATCTTTGAAACAATTGCTGTCACAGCGTATGAATCTTCTATTGAACTTGGAAAAGAACGCGGAAGCTTCCCATTCTTACAAGGTGAAACAGAGGAAGAAACTAATCGTTTAAGACAAGCCTTTGTGAATACAGGATATATGCAACAAATGCCTGAACATGTTCGCCAAGGAGTACTAGAAAACGGTATTCGTAACTCTCATTTATTAACGGTTGCACCTACTGGATCAACTGGTACAATGGTGGGTGTTGCTACTGGTTTAGAACCTTATTTCTCCTTCGTATATTACCGTTCAGGTCGATTAGGTAAGTTTATTGAAGTGAAAGCTGAAATTGTACAAGAATACTTAAAAGCGCATCCAGATGCAGATGAAAACAATTTACCACACTGGTTCATTTCTTCTATGGAATTAACGCCTGAAGCTCATGCGGATGTACAATGTGTAATTCAACGTTGGGTAGACTCTTCAATTTCTAAAACCGTGAACGCTCCAAAGGGTTACACTGTTGAGCAAGTTCAAAAAGTATATGAACGCTTATACAAAGGTGGAGCGAAGGGCGGTACGGTTTACGTTGATGGCAGCCGTGATTCACAAGTACTGACATTAAAAGCTGAATCTTCACATGATGAGCAATTAGCATTTGAAGAAGTATTGGAAGAAAAAGTGAAGGAAAAGCCAGTTGTATTGGTTGATACAATTGCTCCACTAACATCTACGAATGTGACAATCGGTTCAGAAGTAGGGAATACTTGTCCGGTTTGTCGACAAGGTACTGTTGAAGAATTAGGTGGCTGTAACACATGTACAGGTTGTGGAGCACAACTAAAATGTGGTTTATAAAAAATTAGTGAAAACTTAAAATAATCTCATTTAAAACATCCTTTTAGATTAAATTCGTCTAAAAGGGTGTTTTTTAATGTCTAAATGTCTAAAGAAGAACATGGGTTAGAGAAGGGTGAGAATATCAAGTGTCCTTTTTTGTGCATATAGTACAAAAATTTATGTTAAATTCTTATTTTTTTAGCATAACCGTACATATAATTTGAGTTTTCTAAATTATAAAATTATTAAAATGATATTCAATTGAGGTGAATGTAATGGATCAACACATCATACAAGAATTTATAAATATAGTTGGTGAGAAAAATGTGAAAATGACAACTGCGCAGTTACTAGCTTATTCATATGATGCAACTGCAAACTATCAAGCTTTACCTGACTGTGTTCTGTCTCCTAGAAACACTGAGGAAGTATCTGAAATTGTGAAGATTTGTAATGAGCATAAGATTCCGATTGTTCCAAGAGGATCGGGTTCGAATTTAGCAGCTGGTACTGTTCCGAATAGTGGTGGTGTCGTACTGCTATTTAATCATATGAATAAAATAGTAGATTTCGATAAAGAAAATCTAACGATCACTGTTCAACCTGGTGTCATTACTGCTGATATTTGTAGCTTTGTGGAAAAAGAAAATCTTTTTTATCCGCCAGATCCTAGTTCGATGAAAATTTCAACGATTGGTGGGAATATTTGTGAGAATTCTGGGGGATTGCGCGGGCTCAAATATGGTGTCACAAAGGATTATGTGAAAGGGCTTACAGCAGTATTGCCGAACGGAGAGATACTAAAAACGGGAGGAAAATTAGCAAAGGATGTAGCAGGGTATGATTTAACTGCTTTATTAGTAGGTTCAGAAGGTACACTAGCTGTCATCACAGAAATCATTTTAAAGCTTGTACCATTACCAAAGACGAAAATGACTGGAATTGCCTATTTCAATTCTTTAGAGGCTAGTGCCAAAACAGTATCAAGCATTATAGCCAATAAAATTATTCCTGTTACCCTAGAATTTCTTGATAAAAAAACAATCGAAGCAGTTGAGCAATTTATGAAGATAGGTTTATCTACTGAAGTTGAGGCGATGCTCATTTTTGAGCAAGATGGAGACCTTGCTGCAGTAGAACATGACGTAAATGAAATGACAAGAATTGCTAATGAGAATGGAGCAATTTTCACAAAGATAGCAAATGACGAAGCGGAAGCGGATAAGTTAAAAACAGCTCGACGTGTCGCTTTATCTGCATTATCGAGATTGAGACCAACAACGATTTTAGAGGATGCAACTGTACCTCGATCTGAAATTGCAAAAATGGTAAATAAAATTGACGAAATCGCAAAAAAATATAACCTTTCGATTGCTACTTTTGGTCACGCGGGGGATGGGAATTTGCATCCTACATGTGTAACAGATGTTCGTGACCAAGATGAATTAAATCGAGTTGAATTAGCATTTAGTGAAATCTTTGAAGAAGCTTTATTGCTTGGAGGCACAATTACTGGAGAGCATGGAGTTGGGGAAATGAAAGCACCATATCTCGAATGGAAGATTGGAGAAGCAGGATTAAATATTATGAAAGGAATTAAAAAAGCTTTTGATCCGAACAACATCATGAATCCAGGTAAAGTATTTGCAAAGGAAACAAAAAAGAGAGTGGTGTTACAAAGTGTCCGTTAAATTACTTATGAGAGAATCATTTGAACAACATGTAGATGAAGCGTTATTACTTGATTGTATGAGATGTGGTTTTTGCTTATCTTCTTGCCCTACGTATCTTCATACAGAACAAGATGAAGCCCAATCACCACGTGGAAGAATTGCATTAATGAAGGCAATTAGAGAAGGGAAAGTGGAATGGGATACATCCATTGAAGAATCTTTTAACCTTTGTTTAGGGTGTCGTGCTTGTGAACCTGCATGTCCTGCTGGAGTACAGTATGGTGCATTAATTGAGCAAACAAAAGAAGCGATTCAAGAAGTAAAACCACAAAAGCGATTAGAGAAAACAGTTCGAAATATTACCTTTAATCACTTATTTGCAGAAAAGAAAGATTTAAATAAGGTAGTAAAATTAGTTCACTTCTATCAAAAGTCAGGTTTACAAAAGGTTACTAGAAAAATAGGTTTCCTCAAGTTATTCCCACCATTTTTAAATGAGATGGAAAAAGCATTGCCAGAAGTACCGAGAAAAGTAGAAGAACTTACTCCTGTGAAGCCATCAACAATAAAAGTGGCATTTTTTACTGGTTGTTTAATGGAATCACTTTTTCAAGAAATTAATGATAAAACCGTTCAATTATTAAAATTACTTGGGGCAGAAGTAATGATTCCAAAAGAGCAACAATGTTGTGGTGCTTTACATGGCCATAGTGGAGAGCTAGAAAAAGGTTTAAATAATGTAAAGATTAATGTACAAGCCTTTGATAGTGATGATTTTGACTATATTGTTAATAATGCTGGTGGTTGTGGTGCGTTTTTGTCAGAATATGAAAAACATTTACATGACAATCCTGACTTTGCTGAAAAAGCGAGACGTTTCAGTAACAAACTAATTGATATTTCTTCCTTACTAATTAACTTGGGAATAATTGATTATTTAAAGTCGCTACCTTTATCAGAGTCAAAAGTAATTGCAACGTATCAAGATTCATGTCACTTACGAAATGTGAACAAAGTTTTCGAGCAACCAAGAAGGATTTTGGAAAACTTACCTGGTATACAATATAGAGAAATGAAAAAAGCAGATAGTTGTTGTGGTTCTGCAGGTATATACAATCTATTACAGCCTAAGATGGCAAGTAATATTTTAAATACGAAGATGGGCTACGTCAAAGAAGTGAACCCATCCATACTTGTTACTTCTAACCCAGGATGTTTAATGCAGATGAAAGCTGGCATTGCCAAAGAAGGTTTATCTAGTAAAATGAGAGCAGTGCACATAGTAGAGTTAGTTTATGAACAAGTACATAGGGTTGTCTAATAGAAGAACTAGCAATGATGATAACTACTATTTTTAAGGGGAAAATGATGTTTGATTTACAGAAGATTGGTACAAAAATTGTAGAAGAATTAAAGAAATTAATTGATCAGGATGTCGTAATAATTGATCATAATGGGTTTATCATTGCTAGTACTGAAGTTGCCCGAATTAATCAGTTTCATGAAGGTTCTCTTCTTGCAATGAAAAATAAAGAAGTCACAATCATGACATATGAATTGTCGAAAACGCTAAAAGGTGTTCGAGAAGGAATGGTAATGCCCTTAATCATTGAAGACACACCAATCGGGGTAATTGGTGTTACTGGGGAACCTTCAGAAATTGAAAAATATGGGAAACTTGTTCAAAGAATCACGGAATTGTTCGTTGAAGATTTTCTTGCCCGACAAGAAAAAGAACGCGATGCAAGAATGTTTGAGTTTTTACTGTTAGATTTATTGAATAGTAGAGTCGAAAAGGACATATTGGCCCAGAGAATTGAAGTTATGGGTATTGACCCTGAAGTTTATAACCGAATTGTAATCGTAAAGGTTGATCGTAGGTTTGAATATCATGAAATTGATTTTTTATTAAGTGTTCAAACCATTCATCCAAAGCTACGAATGGCGCAATGGAGTTTTGATAAATTAATAATGCTTATTCCTAAAGTTTCTAGAGAACAATTGAAAAATGGGCTGTTAACCTTAATAAAAAATATAGAAACAAGATATAAGACAGAACTTCATATTGGTGTTGGAAATTGCGAAGATTTTTATAATTTACATGAGTCCTATAAAAAATCACTTATCGCCTTGTCAACTGCTATTTCAGAGGGTGTAGAGCTAATCTTTGAAGAAGACTTAACGATTGAATTATTGTTGTCCGATATTGATGAATATAAAATTCAAACTTTTATTGAGCGCACAATTAAACCAATAATAAAAGATGAAGAATTGCTATTAAATCTTGAAAAGTGGCTAAATAGTAATAGCTCATTACAAGAAATTGCTAATGACCTTCATATTCATAAAAACACGCTGATATATAGATTAAAGAAAATAGAAAACTTATTAAACGTGGATTTAACTAAAAGTAAAAATAAATTAGATCTAAATCTAGCAATTTATTTATATAGGAAAAGCAATTTATTTATCTAAATAAGAGATATTGAGCAAGGAAAAGCGGGGTGGCCATAAAGTTTTGACTTTTGTATCACCCCATTTTTATTGCATTTGTTCAGTATTAGGTATTTTATGATTTATAAGGGAATAGTGTTTTACCGTGCAAAAATCAACTTAGCATTTAGCATAAATAAAAACAGGAACTCATCGTCATTCATGAGTCCCTGTTACTTTATTTTTAGTCGTGATGTAATTCCATTGCCACTTCTGGATTTTTTTCAACTTCATGCAATTTGTTGAATGAGGCAATAGCTACTTCTACCATTTCATCTTTTGGTTCTTTTGTAGTTAATAATTGAAGCCATAAACCTGGATAACCAAGATACTTTAATACTGGAATTTCTCTAAATGCATTTGTAATCTGAAGTACTTCAAAGGAAATACCAAGTACAACAGGAATTAATAATATTCGAATGACTAAACGTAACCATAATGGATCTGTTGGAAAGAAGAAGTACACAAACATACCAATGATTACAGTGAATAAAATAAAACTTGATCCGCAACGATAATGTAAACGAGATTGTTTTTGAACATTTTCGACTGTTAGTTCCAGCCCGTTTTCGTAACAATTAATAACTTTATGTTCAGCTCCATGATATTGAAAAACCCTTTTAATTAGTGGTGTCATGGAGATAATATATAAATAAGCAAGTAGTAAAATTAGTTTGAAGCCAGTCTCTAAAAATATTTGTGGATATTTACCTGTTACCCATGGAGAAAATAATTCTGCTAAAAATACAGGTACCAATGTAAAGACGAATTTTCCAAATAAAAATGAAATAACCCCAACTACTGCTACACCTAATATCATTTGAAGTTTTGACATTTCACCTTCAGATTCCTCTTCTTCACCGGGATCCATGTCATAACGTTCACTTGCGAATTGTAAATGTTTTGCACCTAAACCAGATGATTCGATTAACGCAACTACACCGCGAATGAATGGGAATTTCTTTAACTTTTGAAAAATCGGTTTTTGGGGTTTTTTAGCATAATAATATTCGATCGATTGATCATTTCTACGTACAGCTGTAACTGTATGGTCTTTTCCTCCGAACATTACACCTTCTAAAAGTGCTTGTCCACCATAAACAGGTGCTTGATTACTCAATTTATGTACACCACTCTCTCAAAATATAAAACTTGTAACTATACTATTGTACTAAATTTTCTCCAAAACCTCTACCCAAGCGTATAATGAATTTTGTTAATGGCGAAACTTATGGAAAAAGAGGTGTTGAAAATGATTTACTTAGCAGTAACCACGAGTGTTTTTGCTGCTCTTTTTCTGACATTGTCATTAAAACTTTTATCACTATTTCATTTTATTAAATGGAGTCCTGTTGGTTACACAAAGGAATGGGGGATATTAGTTCACAATCATTGGTCGATTAAATGGCTATTTTTAATCATTATGATTTTCCTTATTACCCTCATTTTATATTTTATCATGCAATATGTAGCCCTTGTACCGCATTTTTTCACGTCTCTCGTAATCGGTGCAGTATTAGCTCTTATTGTTGAATGGGTTATTTTTGATTTACCTGCAGAACTATCATCATTTAAAAAATTATCGATTCCGTTTATGGTAGTAGTTATTATTACAGCACGATTTGTTTTCGAAACTGCTGCGTATCATTACAGAGCGCATGGAGAACGAAATAAGTTGCCGTATAAAGACTCTGTGATAAAATAAAAAAAGGTGGTAATTTTCGTTAAAAAAGGAGAATCACGCTATGAATCTATTAGTATTAAACGGTCCGAATTTAAATAGATTAGGCAAAAGGGAGCCTGAAATTTACGGCAGTGAAACGTTAGAAGATGTAAAAAATAAATGTGTTACTCTAGCTGCACAATTTAACGCAAATCTAGAATTTAAACAATCAAATCATGAAGGCGAGTTGATCGACTGGCTTCATGAAGCGGAGGATAGTGGGGTGGATGGCATCGTTTTTAATCCCGGTGCCTATACTCACACTAGTATCGCCTTACGTGATGCCATTGCTGCTATAAATGTCCCCGTTATAGAAGTACATATATCCAATATACATAAACGTGAAGAATTTCGACATGAATCGAAACTTGCAGCAGAATGTGTTGGTCAAATTACAGGGTTGGGGACATTCGGGTATGAATTAGCCCTAAGAAAGTTTTTACAACAATAAAAAGGGGATGTTTTTTATGATTAAACTTGAAAAATTACGTAAAGCGTTGATTGACGAAAATGTTGATGCGATTTTAATTACAAATCAATATAACCGCCGCTATATGACAGGTTTTACAGGAACAGCAGGAGTAGCAATTGTTTCTCAAAATGATGCAGTTTTTATTACAGATTTCCGCTATACAGAGCAGGCAAAAAAACAAGTACAAAATTACCGAATTGTCCAACACGAAGGTATTCTGTTTAAAGAAGTAGCAAATCAAGTTGAAAAAATGGGGATTAAAACGTTAGGTTTTGAGAAAGATACTATGACATACGGGGTTTATGAAAATTATAAGTCCTTATTAAAAGCTAACTTAGTACCTCTTTCTGGGTTAATTGAAAAAATTCGCTTGATAAAGAACGAACAAGAGATTAATATTATTAAGGTTGCATGTGAAATTGCAGATCAAGCATTTACTCACATTTTAGAGTTTATTAAGCCAGGAAAAACTGAGCTTGAAGTGTCGAATGAATTGGAATTTTTCATGCGTAAACAAGGTGCACAGGCGTCATCTTTTGACACTATCGTTGCAAGTGGTGTGCGTAGCGCTCTTCCACATGGTGTTGCAACAAACAAGACGATAGAAAAAGGTGATTTTGTAACCCTTGATTTCGGTGCATTATACAATGGCTATGTCTCTGATATAACTCGTACAATTGCAGTTGGGCAACCGTCTGACCAATTGATTGAAATGTACAATACTGTATTACAGTCTCAACTGCTTGCTTTAGAAAAAGTTGGACCTGGTATGACTGGAATCGAAGCGGATGCCATTGCTCGTGATTACCTAACTTCCAAAGGTTATGGCGAAGCATTTGGACATTCTACTGGTCACGGTATCGGTTTAGAAGTACATGAAGGACCAGCACTTTCATCGCGTTCTGAAACGGTTTTAGAACCAAATATGGTTGTGACAATTGAACCAGGCATTTATTTACCAGGAATCGGTGGAGTACGTATTGAAGACGATGTTTTAATCACAGAAACAGGTAATGAAAAATTAACGCATTCGAAAAAGGAATTAATTATTTTGTAATGGAGGAAAACTCATGATTTCAGTAAACGATTTTCGTACTGGTTTAACAATTATGATTGACGGCCAGTTATATCGTGTTTTAGATTTCCAACACGTTAAACCAGGTAAAGGTGCGGCATTTGTACGCTCAAAATTACGTAACTTACGTAACGGTAACGTAACAGAAAAAACATTCCGTGCTGGTGAGAAAGTAGAAAAAGCTCAAATTGATAACCGTAAAATGCAATATTTATATGCACAAGGTGATTCTCACGTGTTCATGGACATGGAATCTTACGAACAAACAGAATTAGCAAGTGCTCAAATTGAAGATGAATTAAAATATCTTCTTGAAAATATGGAAGTTTATATTCAATCATTCCAAGGTGAAATGCTAGGTGTAGAATTACCAAATACAGTAGTTCTTGAAGTTAAAGAAACTGAACCTGGTATTAAAGGTGATACTGCTTCAGGTGGTTCTAAACCAGCTACAATGGAAACAGGACTAGTTGTTCAAGTTCCATTCTTCGTTAATGAAGGGGATAAACTTATTATCAATACAACTGACGGATCATACGTATCTCGTGCATAATACTATTAAAAACAGTGATAAACAAATTTTGTTTATTACTGTTTTTATTTTTTGCGTATTTAGAAAATATTATTTTAAAAGTTAATAACTATGAAGCGCTCGTATTCTAGAATTTAACTATTAACCAGTCATCTAAAAAAATAGATGGCTTTTTTAGTTTGGACAGGTCTATTTAGTTGAACAAGCTCATATATTGCCTTACACAAGGAGGCGTCGTAATGGAGTTATCGGACGTTTTGCGAGTAGCTGGGGTAGGGCTCATCATTGCTTTACTTCATGTTTTCTTTGAGCAAATCGGCAAAAAGGAATTTTCATTTTTTCTATTTTTTATTGCATACCTATATATAACTGCAGAACTAATAAGATTTTTACGGCTTTTCTTTGACGATATCTTGACATTCTTCCAATGGCTCAATTTAAGCTAGGTACCCTATGAACTATTTAATGTATGCCGTAATCCTAATTTTACTTCTAATATTCATTAAAGAAACGATCCATAAACTACACGGACTATTTGTTATCATTTTCTTTTTCGTACTACTATATTTCTTACTGTCGGTGCTCGCCATTCCATTCGTAGAGCAGCTTCTTTCATATGTTTCATCAGTGCCCTATGTAACCCAGCTTGTGTACTCTGCACTTTTTTATCAGATAGGATTGTTTTTTCAATCATTATTTGATGAAGAGGAATACGAAACATTTGGTGAACTCGTGATGTTTTCGGTACGAATTGTACTACTATTTTATTGGACTAGCGAATTTGCAAAAGTACTTTCGAATTTCTCGTCAATTTTAGAAAAGCTTCAGTAAGGGGCTTTGACAATGAATGATCTACTTAATGTTTTTATCGATCCACTAAAATTAGCTGGACAATCTATCATTCTAGTAATGACTTACACCATACTATTTTTAGTACTCGAAGCGTTTATCCCCAAATTTAAAAAATGGGCTGACACGTTATTTATTATTGTACTCATACTAACACTCGGACAAACGGTGATGGATTCATTTTCATTAATGGGACAATTGGTCAACGTTGCTTCAGATTTCTTTTTAGGAGTTACACCAATATTAACGTCTTTATTAGTAGTTTTAAATTCGGTGTTTTCATTTATTGCATGGAGTCCGGTAATCCTCTTTATATTCGAAATGCTAATGTTACTTTGTAAAAATATTTTAATCCCTGCTGTCACTGTGGCGCTGGTGCTTGATTTTTGTACAAGGTTTATTCAAGATATTAGTTTTTCGAAAGCGTCGGATTTAATTCGCGGCTCCGTCATGACAATGATTACGGCTTTATTAATTGCTATGGTAACGGTTCTATCATTTACTGGTGTAGCTTTCTTCACAATTGACCAAGCAATTGCAAGTCCAGCGAAAAAAGTAATTGAACAAACAATACCAATTGTTGGTTCACTGATTGTTGAAGGATTTTCAATCTTTCAGAAATATCAATCCACTGCGACAACTGTAGCAGGCTTTAGTGCTATGACCGCTTTTTGGATTGCCGCTTTTTTCCCAGCAGGAAAACTATTAATTCATGCATTGACTTTTAAGTTTTTAGCTGCAATTGTTGAACCGTTTACGGGTGGAACCATTAGCGGGCTATTAGACGATGTTGGAAAATCATTATTACTACTTTGTGCAGTTGCAATTCTTCTAGGCATTGCCTTTGTATTTATCTGGTTAATTCTAATGGTCATTATGCAACTAGGGGTGGGGAAAAGTTTTTGATCAAACTCATTGCGATTATTCTAATAGGAAAATGTTTATTGCTCTTAGCTGATGAAAAAGATGTTCTTGTCTATGTAAAACTAGCAACACTGCTAATTTTTATTACAACAATGTTAGATTTTCTTAAACTTTAATTCATACTGTTGGGACTAGCTTCATACAATGTGTTGAAACATGAAACTTTGTTCAGTGCAACCCCATACAGACTGTATTACTTAACTTACTGAACAAAACATTTAATTATATAAACGCCTATTGATTAGGCGTCTTGAATGGAAGGGGGGCGCTCGTTAGAGGTGAGGTGGAAAAGAAATGGACAAAGCAAAAATTAATCTTTATTCCGATTGCATTAATAGTGTTCATTGCGTACATTTCTGTAACGTTTAATGATCCAAAGGGTGAGCAGTATGATACATCAACAGCTGAAGGAAAACTTGAACAAACATTAAGCCAAATTCAAGGTGTTGGACAAGTTAAGGTTTACTTCCATTATGATGAAAATACGACAAAAACATCTGGAGATAGTTTACTAGATTTTAGTTCAACAAGTAAAAAGCCAAGTGTATCAGGATTGCTCGTTGTATCCGAAGGGGCGTCTGACCCAAGCATTCAACAGAAACTTTTAGAAACTATCAGTCGAGTAATGCAAATGCCTACTCACAGAATTATGATTGTACCGATGGAGAGTAAAGGAGATGAACAATGAAAGTAAAAAGAAGAACAGTATGGTTATTAACGCTTTTGAGTTTAGCGGCTGTGATTTCAGTTTACTATGTATTTGAACCTAATCGTGATGTGGATCTGTTAACAATCTTTACAGATGACACATTACAAGAAACAACTTTAACAAGTGTAGATGACAAAGAAATTACAACAACGACTTCAGAAAGTTATTTATTTGATGAAATGCGTATGGAAAAAAGTAACGAACGTAGTAAAATAAGAGAGCAGCTTACTCAAAAAATTGCTTCAGATCAGTACACAGCTGAGGAGAAAAATGAAGCATTTAATGAAATGAATGCATTAATTGAACAAGAATCGTCTGAAGCAATGCTTGAAATGTTAATTGAGTCGCTTGGTTATTCTGATGCGTTAGTACGAGTTGAAGATGAGAAAGTAGCTGTTACTGTATTATCAGATGAAATTTCAAAACAACAGGCGAATGAAATTATCTTTATCGTACGCTCTGAGTTGGAAGATATAAGTGATGTATCAGTAAGTGTTTCATCAAATTATTACAATTAATAGTTTATTGATATAATAATGTTATATAACAGAAATTACGCAGTGCTTTCGTTTACGCAACGAAAGCACTGTTTTTTACGTAAAATTTATAAAATTAAAATTATTTGTTTCAAAAGTTCAAAAAAAATTATAAAATAGGTTTTGTAATTAATTTAAAAACCTAAGGGGTGTACACACAAATGTTTAAAGTACAAGAATTAAGAGAAATTATCAAATTAGTGGATGGCTCATCAATCGATGAATTCGTTTATGAAAACGATGGTGCTAAAATTAAATTGAAAAAAAGTAATGGTGTAGTAACTGAAGTTGTTGCTCCTAAGAAAGAAGCAGCTCCTGTTGTACAACAAGGTACAGTGGCAGCGGCTCCAGCACCAGCTCCAGTAGCTCCAAAAGCTGAAGAAAAAGTAGAAGAGCCTAAAGCTGCTGCACCAGTTGCTGATGATGCATCTTTACATAAAATTACTTCTCCAATGGTAGGAACTTTCTATCAAGCTCCATCACCAGATGCTCCTGCTTATGTAAAAGTTGGAGATAAAGTTGGAGAAGAAACAATTGTATGTATCGTAGAAGCAATGAAATTATTCAACGAAATCGAAGCAGAAATTAAAGGTGAAATTGTAGAAATACTAGTGAAAGACGGTCAACTAGTAGAATACGGTCAACCACTATTCTTAGTGAAACCTGAGTAAGGGGAGCTTCTATCATGAAAAAAGTATTAATCGCAAACCGTGGTGAAATTGCAGTACGTATCATTCGTGCATGTAAAGAACTAGGTATCCAAACTGTAGCAGTATATTCTGAAGCTGACGCGGAAGCACTTCATGTAAAATTAGCAGATGAAGCTTACTGCATCGGACCAAAATTATCAAAGGATTCTTATTTAAGTTTCCCAGCAGTATTAGGTGTAGCACAAAAAACTGGTGTTGATGGTATTCACCCAGGTTACGGTTTCTTAGCTGAAAACGCAGACTTTGCTGAAGCTTGTGAAAATGCTGGTATTAAATTTATCGGTCCTTCTTCTGATTCAATTAAAATCATGGGGATTAAAGACGTTGCACGTTCTACAATGGAAGAAGCTGGTGTACCACTTGTTCCAGGGACAGGCATTGTTCCAGATATTGAAACAGGTAAAAAATGGGCAAGCGAAATTGGTTACCCAGTAATTATTAAAGCTACTGCAGGCGGTGGCGGTAAAGGTATCCGTGTTGCTCGTACAGAAGAAGAGTTAGTGAAAGGTATCGAAATTACGCAAAAAGAGGCTGCTGCAGCATTTGGTAACCCAGGCGTATACTTAGAAAAATTCATTGAATTCTTCCGTCACTGTGAAATTCAAGTACTAGCAGATAGCCATGGCAATGTAGTTCATTTAGGTGAACGTGATTGTACGGTACAACGTCGTATGCAAAAACTTGTTGAAGAAGCTCCATCTCCAGCATTATCTCCTGAACGTCGTGCTGAAATGGGCGCTGCGGCAGTTAAAGCTGCTCAAGCATGTGACTACGAAGGTGCAGGTACAATTGAGTTTATTTACGACTACCAAGCTGACAAATTCTACTTCATGGAAATGAACACTCGTATCCAAGTAGAACACCCAGTTACAGAAATGATTACTGGTGTTGACTTAGTTCAACAACAATTAAAAATTGCTTCAGGTGAGAAATTACCATTCGCACAAGAAGATATTAAAATTAACGGTTGGGCAATTGAATGTCGTATTAATGCAGAAAATGCATACAAAAACTTCATGCCTTCAGCTGGTACAGTAGACACTTATGTGACTCCAGGTGGTTATGGTGTACGTATTGACTCAGCAGTATATGCTGGCTATACAATTCCTCCATTCTACGATTCAATGGTTGCAAAACTAATTGTTCACGCTGATACTCGTGAGGAAGCAATTGCAAGAATGAACCGTGCATTAAGTGAATTCGAAGTTTCAGGACCTGGAATTAACACAACAATTCCATTCCACCAAGCTTTAATGAATAATGAAGTTTTCCAATCAGGTAAATTCAATACGAAATTCCTTGAAGAAAACGATATTTTAAACGTGAAAAAAGAAGCAGTAACAAAATAAAACTTTTTAAGAGATTTTCTCATACTTTTGAGAAAATCTCTTTTTTTTATCAAAATGCGATTTTTCGAATATATAAGTGCAAATAAATGAATGAAATGAGAAATCGTCTTATACTTAAAAATAGAAGGGAGTGGACAAACTTTGTTACCAAAATTATCAGTATTAGATTTAGCTCCTGTTTTAGAAGGACAAACAATTGAACAATCTTTTCAAAATAGTAGGGATTTAATTCAACATGTCGAACAACTCGGCTATCATCGTTATTGGGTAGCGGAACATCATAATATGCAAGGGATTGCTAGCTCAGCGACTTCTGTTTTAATTGGATATTTAGCGGCAGCAACATCAACAATTCGTGTTGGTGCAGGTGGAATCATGTTACCTAACCATTCTCCGTTAGTGATAGCCGAACAATTCGGTACGTTAGAGTCAATGTATCCTGGGCGAATTGATTTAGGTCTAGGAAGAGCACCAGGATCTGATATGTTAACTGCAAGAGCTTTAAGACGTGATGAACGTGGCGCCTACGAATTTGATCGTTTAGTAGAAGAGCTTATGGAGTATTTTGAAGATGTTGATCGACCAGTTATTGCAGTACCTGGGAGAGGATTAAATATTCCTATATGGTTGTTAGGATCTAGTTTATATAGTGCTCAATTAGCAGGGAAATTAGGCTTACCTTATTCATATGCTAGTCATTTTTCTCCAGAGTTATTAGATGATGCGATAAATACATATAAACGAAATTTCGTACCATCTGATGTATTAGAGAAACCTTATGTCATGATTGCCATCAATGCAATGGTGGGGGAGACAGATGAAGAAGGTGAATTTTTAGCAAGTACACTTTTCCAACAATTTTTAGGAATGATTCAAGGAAAAAAAGGGAAAACAAAACCTCCTCGTGAAATGGAAAGTCTTTGGACAACACACGAAAAACAAACAGTACTTCAACAATTAAAATATACTTTCTTTGGCTCACCGCAAACGGTTAAGAAAAAACTTGAACAGTTAATAAGTGAACGTGAAGTAGATGAAATTATCATAAATAGTGCAATTTATGATCAAGAAAAAAGAAGACGTTCATATCAATTGTTGGCTGATGTTTGGAAATAGAGTAAAAAAGTAAATAATATTATAGCTTTGATAACAACGATAATATGAAAAATGGTATAATGAAAACAAATAGAAGTCTTTGTAAAATGTGTCACTACTAAAAGTTTTACAAAGTGGGAGAGGATGAAGAAGATGGCTGAGAAAGTAACAAAAGCTTTCGTACAACCAACTCCTTCTGGAAAAGAAGAACTTGGTCAAATAGAAGTAGCCCCTGAAGTAATTGAAGTAATTGCAGGTATCGCAACAACAGAAGTAGATGGCGTTGCGGCGACACGGGGAAATTTTGCATCTGGCGTAGCTGAACGCTTTGGTAAAAAGGTTCATTCAAAAGGTGTGAAAGCAACAATTTCTGAAGATGGACAAATTGCGATAGATGTTTATTGTTCTGTAAAATACGGTTTTTCTATTCCGAAAGTAGCAAAAGATATTCAAAGTTCAATTCGTCAAGCAATTTATAATATGACGTCCATTAATACAAACGAAGTAAATGTTCATATTACAGCAATTCAATTTGAACAAATTAAAGAAGAAGAATAACCCTCGTAAAAAAGCCCTACCTTTTAATGGAAGGGCTTTTTTTAGTATATTATTAGTTGTACCATCCACACTAAAGACCGTAATAATTATATCTTTAGGGGAGGATGTTATTATGGCTCGTCGCAGAAATGCAAAACCAGATGATCGTTCAGATAACGTAGAAAAATTACAAAGTATGGTTCAAAATACATTAGAAAATATTGAAGCCGCAGAAGAAACTGCCGCTTTTGCGGGACCTGAAGAGAGAGCAAAAATAGAAGCGAAAAATAAAAGACGTAAAGAAGCTGTTAGAGGTTTACGTGAAGAAATTAAAGATGAAGCAGCTGCTCGCGAACGAGGAGAATGCTAAAGGAGTTTATTCTCTTTTTTATGAGGTGTCCAAAAAGTTAAACTTTTTGGGCACTTTTTTATTCTGGATTAATTTTACTTGCGGTGGTCGCACCAATATCCCACCATCCCCGTCGCAAAAAGTAACTCTCTTTTTTTAGACGGCCACTTTACACTGTTAATAAAATACATAACATCATAAAATATAAAAAGGAAAGATTTGAAGGTAGTGTAAAAACTTCTATGAAAAACTGAAAATCACAAAGTATTAGGCGATAAGTACTCTCCGAACGAGGGGACAATCGCTCTTGACAAACATTCCGAAAAGGTTGCGCCTTGTTTTTGAGGGCGAAGAGGAAAAAGTAGGCACACTAAATAACCCTCGCCAAATACCAATTTTAACCTTTTCTCCATTCGG
>NZ_RBZN01000028.1 GCF_003628435.1 Ureibacillus endophyticus
TTTTGTGTGTGGTAACCTCAACTAACACCAAAATCCAGGGGGTGGCAAGTTTTTTTGCGTAAAAGACTATAAAACCAACGATTATTAGCGATTTATATATATAAGTTTTGACAATACGAAACAATCATAGGAGGGGAAAACATGGATGATCGTCAATTTCGCCAAGCGATGGGCAATTTCGCTACGGGTGTCACAGTAATTACAACGGAAATTGATGGACAAGAACATGGCATGACGGCAAATGCCTTCATGTCCGTCTCCCTTGATCCGAAGCTTGTGGTGATTTCCATTGGAGAAAAAGCTCAAATGCTAGAGAAAATCAAAAAAAGTAAAAAGTTTGCAGTTAATATTTTAGCGGATACCCAACAAGAATATTCAATGTTATTTGCTGGTCAAATAAAAGAAGAGAGAAAAGTTAACTTTGAAACGCTTGCTGGACTTCCTGTTTTACCGGGTGCAATCGCACAAGTGGCTTGCGAAGTTGTAAACGAACATGTTGAAGGGGATCATACTTTGTTTATTGGTAAGGTGCTAGACATTAAGGTTGAAGAGAAAGATCCACTAATGTTCTTTAGAGGGAAATATCGCTCTTTATTACCTGAATTGAGTTTTATTAATAAATAAAAATTTATAAAATGGGGGAATTTATATGACATTAAACCAAGAACAAATTTTTGATGTTGCACAACTTGCACACGTGGAGCTTCTTTCTCCAAAACTAGAAGAATCCGTAGAGTTCTTTACTAGATTTTTAGGAATGGAAGTAACTGCTCGTTCTGAAAAATCTGTTTACCTTCGAGCGTATGAAGATTTCTATCATAATACGTTGATTATTACTGAATCGGACCAAGCAGGTGTTGGACATGTAGCATGGCGTGCAAGCTCTCCAGAAGCTTTAAATCGTAGAGTAGAAGAAATTGAAAAAACAGGATTAGGAATCGGTTGGATAGACGGGGATATCGGACACGGGAAAGCATACCGATTTACAGATCCAGATGGACACTTAATGGAAATTTTATGGGACGTTGAATATTATCATGTAAAACCAGAAGATCGTTCAAAACTATTAAACAGAGCATCGAAACGCCCTGACCGTGGTGTTCCGGTACGACGTTTAGATCATATTAATCTGATGACATCCAATCCTAAAGCTGACACAGAATTCATGATTAATACGTTAGGTTTCCGTTTGAGAGAGCAAATTCAAGATAATGGCCATGTGTTAGGCAGTTGGATTAGTGTATCGAACCTGGTACATGAAATTGCCTATATGCAAGAACCAAATGCAGTTAAAGGAAAACTGCACCATTTATGCTACTGGTATGGTATTCCACAAAATCTTTATGATGTGGCGGATTTACTTAAAGACCATGATGTGAAGATTGAAGTTCCACCGAATAAGCATGGAATTAGCCAAGCATTTTGTATGTATGTACATGAGCCAGGTGGAAACCGCATTGAATTATTCGGTGATGCAGGGTACATCATTACAGACCCAGCATGGAAACCAGTAATTTGGGAAATGAAAGATGTTCCAGGTAATGGTGATACATGGATTGGAACAGACTTCCCAGAATCTTGGTGGACACAAGGAACGCCACTAACATTAAAAGAGACTGTTAAAGAAGAAGTTTTATAAATCATGATAATAGATTACTAGAATAGTGGGGTGATGACTTGGCAAAAGTAAAAGTAGCAATACTAGGTTCTGGAAATATTGGGACAGACCTAATGTATAAAATATTAAAAAATGATGGGAATATGGAGTTAGCCCTAGTAGCAGGGATTGATCCAAAATCTGAGGGGCTTGCTAGAGCAAAGGAGAAGGGGATTGCGACAAGTCATTATGGAATTGATGAGATTCTAGAAGACTCAGAAATTAAGATTGTGTTCGATGCAACTAGCGCGAAAGCCCATCAAGTAAATGCACCTAAATTAAAAGAACATGGGAAATTTGCCGTAGACATGACGCCAGCAGCTGTTGGGCCCTTTGTGGTTCCAACAGTAAATCTAAATGAACATCTTGAAGAAATGAATGTGAATTTGATTTCTTGTGGTGGTCAGGCAACAACTCCCCTTGTATATGCGGTCAATCGTGTAGTACCTGTACATTATGCAGAAGTTATCGCAACAGCTGCAAGTGTATCAATTGGGCCAGGAACAAGACAAAATGTTGATGAATTTGTTCGCACAACGGCTAGTGCAGTACAAAAAATTGGTGGAGCAAAAATTGCTAGAGCCATTCCTGTATTTAATCCAGCACAGCCACCGATTAATATGACAAATTCTGTTTACGCTGTGATTAAAGAAGAATTTGATGAGCGCGCGGTAATTCAATCTGTTGAATCCATTGCAAAAGAGATTTCGAAGTATGTCCCTGGCTATCGATTAAAAGGATCACCGATTGTCGATTATCGTGACACTCCTTGGGGTCGTTTACCAACTGTTGTCATTATGAATGAGGTAGTAGGAGCAGGAGACTTTTTCCCTACTTATGCTGGAAACCTGGATATTATGACAGCATCAGCTTATCAAGTTGGCGATGTTTATGCAGCACATGTACTTAGTGTGAAGGAGGGTGCACGATGAAAATACCTAGATTGACAGATACAACATTACGAGATGGTGATCATGCGATTAGTCATAGTTATACACCAGAACAAGTAAGAACTATCGTAAAAGATTTAGATGAAGCTGGTGTACCTGTGATTGAAGTAAGTCATGGATCTGGTTTAAATGGTTCAACAATCCAACAAGGGTTTTCTAAACATCCGGAATTAGAATTAATTAAAGTGGCGGTGCAAACCGCCAAAAATGCTAAAATAGCTTCTTTATTTGTTCCAGGGATAGGTACGAGTGAAGAATTAAGAAAAGCAGCGGACTTAGGTATTTCAATAATACGAATTGCAGTTCATTGTACAGAAGCTGATGTGACAGAACAGTATTTCCGTTTAGCTAAAGAGTTAGGCCTTGAAGCGGTTGGATTCCTCATGATGTCACATACTCAACCGGCAAAAGTACTTGTAGAGCAAGCAAAATTAATGGAATCCTATGGTGCGGATTGTGTTTACGTTGTAGACTCTGCTGGGGCTCTAGTTCCAACGGGCGTTCGGGAAAGAGTATCTGCATTAAAAGAAGCATTGTCCATTGAAGTAGGATTCCATGCGCATAATAACCTTGGATTAGCAATTGGAAATACTTTGGCTGCCATTGAATGTGGAGCAGACCAAATTGACGGAACATTAAGAGGGCTAGGAGCGGGAGCAGGAAATGCACAAACTGAAGTCCTTGTTGCTGTCTTAAACAAGATGAATATAGATACGGGCATCAATCTAGCTATTTTAATGGATGCGGCAGAAGAAAAGGTAGCACCAATTATGAAATCTCCTATTGTTGTCGATCGTGACAATTTATCAAGTGGCTATGCTGGAGTTTATAATAGCTTCCTTTTACATGTTAAACATGCTGCAGAGAAGTTTGGTGTTGGTGTAGGTGAAATTATGGAAGAGCTAGGTAAAAGGCAAACCATCGCAGGACAGGAAGACTGGATTATCGATGTGGCTGTAGAACTAGCGAACAAAAAGGGAGTAAAAGTATAGTCCAAGGTAAGGGGGGACAGTTATGACGATTGTTCAAGAGGCCGCTACTCGATTAATAGAAGCCGAAGTAACAAAACAGGTAATCGAGCCATTAACCGTTTCCTATCCAGGAATAACAGTTGATGAAGCATATCATACACAATTAGAGATTATTCGCCGAAAAGTTGAAAATGGTGGCATTATTGTAGGGAAAAAAATAGGCGCAACAAGTAAAGCAATCCAAAATATGTTTGGTGTTAACCAGCCTGACTACGGGCATCTACTAGCAGATATGATGTTTATCGAAGGTGAGACTATTTCTCTAGAAAACTATATTCAACCAAAAGTTGAATTTGAGATAGCTTTTATTTTGAAAAAGGATTTAAAGGGACCAAATGTTTCGATAGTAGATGTGATCGATGCCACGGATTATATTGTCCCTGCCATTGAAGTCATAGATAGTAGAATTGAAGATTGGAAAATTAAATTTGAAGACACGGTAGCTGACAACGGATCTTCAGCAAGTGCAATTATCGGTGGGAAACCGACAAAACTAGAGGGAATCGATCTTACACGCATTGGCATGGTAGCATATCAAAATGGTGAAATGATTGATACTGGAGCTGGGGCAGCCGTATTAGGAAATCCATTGAGGTCTGTTGCTTGGTTAGCCAATTCATTAAGTAAATATGGTGTCTCTCTAAATGCAGGTGAAATTATACTTTCAGGTGCTTTAACCCGTGCGGTGGAAGTAAAGAAAAATGATACATTCACAGCGGAATTTGCCCATATCGGTTCAGTTACAGCTTCGTTTAAATGATAGTAAAGGAACTAGGTGATAACATGATAAAAACAAATATGATTGATCAAATTGCCTATGAACTACTACGAGCGGAAAAAAGGAAAAAGGCAGTTAGTAAGTTTGTAGACCAGTATCCTGAACTAGACGAAGCATTAGCTTATGAAGTACAGGAACGACTAATTGAAATGAAATGTAAAGAAGAAAATACAAAAAGAATTGGTAGAAAACTAGGATTAACGAGTAAAGCGAAACAAGAAATGATGGGTGTACATGAACCTTCTTATGGTGTGTTACTAGAAAGTATGCAACTGTTCGAAGGTGATAAAATATCAATTTCACCATTCATCCACCCCAAGTTGGAACCTGAAATTGCTTTTATTTTTGATAAAGAATTAAAAGGTCCTCATGTGACGGTGGCTGATGTACTGAATGCAACGAAATATATAGCACCTGCCATAGAACTGATAGATAGTAGATTCCATGGCTTCAGTTTTACGTTACAAGATGCGGTAGCAGATAACTCTTCTTCTTCTCGATTTATTATTGGTGAAAGATTTTATTCACCAAAAGAATTTGATTTGAAATTAATGGGCATGGTATTTAAGCAAAATGGAGAAGTGGTTGCAACAGGTGCGGGTGCAGCAGTTATGGGTCATCCAGCAAGAGCTATTGCCTGGTTAGCTAACCGATTATATAAAGTCGGGCAAAGTATACAACCTGGTGAAATTGTTTTAAGTGGTTCTTTATCTGCGGCCATTAAAATTGAACCAGGTGACCACTTCTCAGCAGAATTTGACGGTATTGGAACGGTGGAAGCTAGATTCATTGAATAAGTTGAATGGGGAGATAGTTATGCCATTTATTCAGATTAATATTCTTAAAGGTAGATCACCAGAAAAGAAAGAACGATTGATACGTGAAGTTACGGATGTCGTTTCGAATGTCTTAGAAGCTCCCGTTCAAAATGTTCGTATTATGATTAACGAATTAGAGCCAGAACATTGGGGAATTGCAGGAGAGTCAGTTAAGAAGAGAAATGAGGTTACAAAATGACAAATATACAAACGAAGGTAAGAGAAGTCGGTTTATATATAAACGGAGAATATACGAAAGCAATGGACGATGCTACTTTTGAGGTGAAAAATCCTGCGACACAAGAAGTAATTGCAAGAGTTAGTGAAGCGACGATTGAAGATGTGGATCGTGCTTGTCATGTAGCACGAAACGCTTTTGAAAATGGTCCATGGAGAACGATGACAGTTGCAGAGCGATGTGCAAAACTTCGCCGAATGGCTGAAATTATACTTGAACGGAAAGAGGAAATCGCGGGGTTAGATGCAATTGATGTAGGAAAACCGTTCCATTCTGCAGTGCAACACGAAGTACCTCGTGCAGCAAATAATATCAAATTTTTTGCCGATTTTATGGAGAATCAAGGCGGTGAAGTTTATCCAATGGAAGAAGAGTATATCAATTATACTCGATACGAACCAGTTGGAGTTGCGGCACTTATTACACCATGGAATGTTCCGTTTATGTTAACTACATGGAAACTTGGCCCATGCCTTGCAGCAGGTAACACAGCTATTATAAAACCAGCTGAAATGACTCCGCTTTCGGTATCACTTCTTGGAGAGATTGCGAAAGAAGCAGGGATTCCAGATGGTGTAGTAAATATCGTTCATGGTAAAGGGTCGGTTGTAGGTACTGCTTTAACAACGCATCCAGAAGTAGATCTAGTTTCATTTACTGGTTCAACGGCTACTGGAAAACGAATTATGAAAAACGGCGCGGATTCTTTGAAGAAATTCTCCTTTGAGTTGGGTGGAAAAGCGGCAAATATCATATTTGAAGATGCGAATCTGGATAAAGCGATTCCTGTTTCGATTCAAGCAGCGTTCATGAATTCAGGCCAAGTATGCCTTGCCGGATCAAGAATTTTAGTGCAACGTACCATTTTAGATGAGTTTATTAACCGATTTAAAAAAGCGGCGATGGAACTTAAAGTGGGAGATCCACAAGATGCGGAAACAAGAATGGGCCCTCTTGTTAGTGAAGAGCATTATAAAAAGGTAACAAGTTATTTAGAAATTGCTAAAGATGAGAATGCGACATTAATTTGTGGTGGAAAACGCCCAGAGTTACCTGAATATTTACAAAACGGCTATTATTTAGAGCCAACTGTATATATCCAAGAAAATCCTAAAACACGTTTATGCCAAGAAGAAATCTTCGGACCAGTCGTTACAATTATTCCATTTGATACAGAAGAAGAAGCGCTTCGTATCGCCAATGATACAGAATACGGATTAAATGGGGTTGTATGGACTGAAAATCTTCAACGTGCCCATCGAATTTCTCACGCTGTTAGAGCGGGGACAATTTGGGTGAATTGTTGGTTTGTTCGAGACCTTCGTGCGCCATTTGGAGGTTTTAAGAAAAGTGGGGTAGGACGTGAAGGTGGCCATCACAGTATGGAATTTTTCACGGAAGCAAAAAATATTTGTATAGCTTTAAAATAATTTTATTAAACACTCGTAACTATTTACGGGTGTTTTCGTGTTGGATATATAAATTTAAGAACCAGCTTAGTAGCTAAGCTGGTTCAGAAGATACATTATTGAACTGCTGTTTTTTTAGTGTTCTTTGGCCATAATACCCCGATCACTACACCAACCATAGCTGGTAAAATCCAGCCAAGACCAATATCGTAAAGTGGCAAATAATCCATGTAGAACACTTTTATATTTTCGAATACCGAGAAAGCAGCTCCTGGCAAGCTACCAACTAATGCACTATAACCATCCAATAAGCTTACACAGAACGTAAAGAACATTGTTGCTGCATAAACACTTTGCTTATGGCCAAATAAAGGTGAGCAAAGAGTTAATAAGATTAGCACAATAGCTAAAGGATAGAGAAGCATTAAAACTGGTACAGCATATTGAATAATATTCGTCAGTCCAAAGTTCGCAATGAAAAATGATACAAGACATAATATTAGAACAAACCATTTATAGCTTACTTTTGGAAGGACTTGATTAAAAAATTCACTACAAGACGTAATAAGTCCGATACTTGTTTTTAAACAAGCTAAGACGATAATAATGGCAAGTAAGATATTCCCAAATGATCCGAAATAGTGTTGAGACACGGCAGCGAAAATTAAACCACCATTATCGAATGAGCCGATTGCTGAAACACTAGATGCCCCCATGTAAGTAATGAGCCCGTAAATTAGCATCATTAATGCCATCGCGAAAATTCCTGATTTCCAAGTAGCTTTTGCAATCTCTTTTGTATTAGTAATACCTTGACTCTTGATGGCTTGAATAACAACAATACCGAATGCAAGGGAGGCAAGGGCATCCATTGTGTTATATCCTTCTTTAAAGCCTGTAATAAAGGCTAAATCGATATAATCACCAGTCGGATTTTCGAATTGTCCCATTGGTTTTACAATCGTAGTAATAATTAATATGAATAAAAACACTAAAAATGCAGGTGTTAAGTATTTACCAATATAGTCGATAATTTTTGCTGGATTCAAAGAGAAATAATAGACTATTGCAAAAAATATAAAGCTAAAGATTCCTAAATATAAGTTGCTTTGTGCTTGATTAATATAAGGTTCAAATCCAACTACGAAAGGTACCGTTGCTGTACGCGGTATCGCAAAGAATGGTCCAATCGTTAAGTAAAGTGCTACTGAAAAGACTAGTCCAAAGATTGGATGAACACGGCTTGCTAAATGACGTAATCCACTACTTCCGGATAACCCAAACGCTAAAATTCCGATGAATGGAAGTCCTATGGCCGTGATAAGGAATCCAATTAATGCTGGCCAAAAATTCGTGCCTGCAAGTTGTCCCATTTGGATTGGGAAGATTAAATTTCCTGCACCAAAGAACATTCCAAATAGCATCGTGCCAATAATGGCATAGGTAGAAAATGATATTTTTTGTTCCATATTTATGCTCCTTCTAAGATGAATGACATATATTTTAACATCTTTTTTATTAGCTAGCTATATATTTAAGAATACATACATAAGTGCTCGAAGCCCCTTCTAATAGCCTGTCCTTACATAAAACAAAGAAAGGTGGGTGATTTATTGAAGAAACGATTAATTGTGTTTTTGGTAATCTTGATGATTTTTGGTTGCGATTCGTCAACATTGAGTTTAAAGGAAATTAAAAACGTACCAAATAGTGTGCAAGAAATTGTGGATTCCAATCTCAAACTTCAATTAATCTCGGATGGAGGAAAAGGTTTTTATATTGTGTTTTATTCAAAAGGAGATATTGAGACGAATTTAGAAACAAAAGGGAAGGATTTAATCATAAAGATTGATGAAACAAATTTAGATGATACTGTTATTAAGCAAAAGACATTTTATTTAACAACAGATGCTAAACACGATTCAATCGATGTTCTTGTAAATGGCATATCAACACCTTTTGATAACATTACTGTTCAATAATTTAATGAACGTTTTTAGTTAAAGGAAGCTCACAAACTTTGAATAACGAGGTTTGTGAGCTTGATATCTTTATATATTTTCTATCTGTAAAAATTTGCATACATCCTTTACATATTGCTCTTTCGGATAGCTTTTATAAACACTACTAACTAAACGAATCGGATCACCAAAAAAGTAACGTTCATATTGTGTTTCCCTTGTTCCAAAAGAACTCATCGTTAAATCCCATGCTAAGCGAAAGACCTTTACTCTGTCTTCAGCTGATTTTGTTGCTCCTTGTAGGTATTGGTCTAAATCATGTCTTATCTCTGATAGAAAGGCATTTTCAGTAGGTAATGTAATGATGCCGCTAGCACTCATTATTTGAATGATTTCAGTGAATCGAGGATACAATTTCGGAAAAGTTAAACTAGCTACACTTAAAGCGGTAATATCAGGACGCATGATTCCATATTCATCAATCGAGGCGTCATTTTCTGCTTTTTCCAATAATGCTTTCATTGTCTCCAATCCACAAATGATTTCGGATACTTTCTCATGTATATGCTGATATTCTCCAATATTAATGGTTTCAATTAATACTTGTGCAATCCCTAAAATAAATTCAGTTTTGACTATTTGCCTTGTGATTACTTGGTGTATAGCAAGATTATGAAACGCACTTTGATTAATAAATTTTTCTGCTACTTCACCATTCTTGTAATAAAATACTCTGTCCCAAGGAACTAATACATTATCGAATACGACAATGGAA
This sequence comes from Ureibacillus endophyticus, assembly GCF_003628435.1. Lineage (GTDB taxonomy): Bacteria > Bacillota > Bacilli > Bacillales_A > Planococcaceae > Ureibacillus > Ureibacillus endophyticus. The sequence continues at coordinate 9,618 of NZ_RBZN01000028.1, forward strand.
TCCATTTCCTCATATCTTGAGCTTAATGGATGATCGAAGTGAGATGTTCCTCCGATAAAAGTATCCCTACAAATAAATTTAAGTCCCTTTGTATTGGATGGTATTGAGAACGCAAATACCTCATCTTCATTAAAAAATTTACCAATACTAATTACAAATACTTCATCCGTTAATCCGCCTTGGGTTGCAAGTAATCGAGCACCTTTAATGACAAGTCCATCATCCGTCACGTCAACAATTTTTGCTGCTATGGGTTCTTTACTATCTTCAAAATAGAATTGTGAACGATTCACTTGTGGACTAATAAATGTATGTGTGAAATTTAAGTCCTTTTCTCTTGCCATTTTATAAAATTGTACAAGATTTTCTGGAAAGCAATTTTCTTTTCCCTCTAAAAAGCTAGCGGAAGAGGCGAAAGCCATTATTGCAGTATTCAAATAATCAGGACTTCTCCCCATCATCCCATAGGTTTTCTTTGCCCATTGCTCAAACATTTTTCGTCTTCTTTTTAAATCATCTATACTTCTTGGTTGCATGTAGGATAGCCCAATTGGATCACCTGATTCAGGTGAAATAAAAGTCATTGCCTCAATATAATGGGGATCTAGCTGTAAATCATATAATGCAGCTTTTTCTTGAATGAGGCCTTTAAAGACAGGGTGTTCAGAAAGTAATCCTTCAACTTTTTTTCCATCTAACCAGATTTCGTTTTTTAACTGATTTAATCGATTAATGTACTCTTTTCCATTAATAGCCCCCACATTGTCACTCCTAATTAATGATTTAATGTAACACACTTAGGTATAAAAGGATTGTTTACGTATAGCTCATTTTCGTAGTTAGAACATGCACATTGATATTTAGGGTGAAAATCTTGCATTTCTATATATCATGTTATTAAAAGCAAAATCAATTGGTGATATTGTACTGGTTGGTTGAATTAGAAAATTTTTTTGTTGCATTTACAACAAAATGAAGTTAAATTTATTTTATAGAAATTTTTGTTGTATTTGCAACAATCGTAAAAAGGAGATTGACCATGAAGGAAATTCTTCGAGAAATAGGAATGATTGCAAGGGCACTAGATTCAATAAGTAATATTGAATTTAAAGAATATGACTTAACAAAAGGACAATATTTATACCTTGTTCGAATCTGTGAAAACCCTGGTATTATTCAAGAAAAATTAGCAGAGATGATCAAAGTAGATCGAACAACAGCTGCCCGCGCAATTAAAAAACTTGAATTAAACGGTTTCATCGAAAAAAAGGATGATCCCCATAACAAAAAAATAAAAAAACTCTTTCCAACCGAAAAAGGACAGCAAATTTATCCTTTTATAAAAAGAGAAAATGATTATTCCAATCAAGTAGCCTTACAGGGATTATCTGAAGATGAAGTAGAAACCATTTTTAATCTCCTTCAAAGAGTTAGAAAAAATGTGGAGAAAGATTGGGAACACGTTAAAAAGGGAAATAAGCGAAACTATTAATGTAAGAAGGAGCGACTTGCAACAATGACTGCTTATATCAAAAAATGTACCCTTGAAGATTTACAAACACTTCAAGAAATTAGTATCGATACGTTTAACAGTGCCTTTAAGGATCAAAATTCACCTGAAAATATGAATGCCTATTTAGACAAGGCGTTTAATTTAAAGCAATTAGAAACGGAATTATCTACTACATCTTCGCAATTTTATTTTGTTTATGTGAATGATGATGTTGCTGGATATTTGAAGGTTAATACAAATGAAGCAGAAGTAGGGCAGGATTGTATTGAAATTGAGAGAATATATTTAAAAACGAATTATCAAAAACATGGGCTTGGTAAACTTCTATTAAATAAAGCAGTTGAAATTGCACTTCAACTTAATCGGAAGAAAATTTGGCTAGGCGTATGGGAAAAAAATGATAATGCCATTGCTTTCTATAAGAAAATGGGCTTTGTCCAAACTGGATCACATTCATTTTATTTAGGTGATGAAGAACAGCTCGATTATATTATGACAAAAACGCTGAGTTAGGAGTGAGATGTATGTTTATCCCCAAACTATATAAAGTAACAGATGTTGATGAAATTTGGGACTTTGTTCAAAATAATTCTTTCGCTACGATTGTGACAACCGTGCAAGAAAAACCAATTGCTACGCATTTACCTTTGACGTTAATTAAAGAAGGCGAAAATTACTTTGTTAAGGGTCATTTGGCTTATGGTAATCCTCAATGGAAAACGATTGAAGCATGTGAGAATGTACTTGTGATGTTCCAAGGACCACATTCGTATATCTCATCTTCGTGGTATTCTCATGAAAATGCTCCAACCTGGAATTATCAGTCGGTACATATGTATGGGAAAGGGAGTCTTTTAGAAAAAGAAGAGTTAATAGAAGATTTAACGAGGTTGTTAGAAAAGTATGAACAACATCGTGAAAATCCAATTTTATGGGATAAACTTTCTCCACAATTTTTAGAAAGCCAATTAAAGGGAATTGTAGGTATTAAAATAAAAATAGAAGACATACAGGCTGCATATAAACTTAGTCAAAATCGAAATGAAGCAGATTATCTCAGCATTATTGAAAACTTGCAAAAAGAAGAAGATCCAAATTCAAAGCAAATGGCAGATGTGATGAAAAAGAGATTAGAAATATTTGAATAATATTTATTGAGAGATCATCTTTTGATGGTCTTTTTTTCTTACTAATTGCATGACAGATTATTTGTTCTTCCCCTTTCTTCATTTGAATATAAATTAAGAAGACCATAAATAGATAGGAGGAAGAAGAGTTGCAATACTATTATGGAGATATGATGCCGTTACGTGTACTTGATGAAGCTGAATTTTGGAAACATCAAGAAGAGGAGCACACAGTTGTCATTCGTGAGCTTGTAGGAAATCTTGAACAAAAGTATGTACAGGCATTAAAAGATTGGGAAAAGGAATTTGCCAAAACACATCAACGCGTAGTTCGATATATTGAAACAGTCAACCGTTCAAATGGCTATATTTCTCAATCGTTATACAATGATATCATGCAGCTTATCAGATATTGTTTAAGACAGAGTGAACAATTTATTAACTTTCTCCACACCATGATGGAAGAAAGTGTTCCTATTCGTACGAATCCAACTGCAAAAGTAGTATTAAACCATATTATTGTGGAATCTGAGTATTTTATCGGGGTTGCACAAACAATTTTATATCAACGGTAAAGCAAGTTCTTAAATAATATGCCAATATCTTTCGCAAATAATTCACTACATAAAGGTTATTCTATAAACGACACCAATACGAATATGGAGGAAGAGCACATGGTAAAAGACTCGTACGCACCAAAGAAAAAAACAAATGATGCAAAACCAAAAATTCCACCGGAGCAACGAAGAGGAAAAGCTTCATCCACTTCACGCCATCAAAATAATAATAAGTAAACAAACGACCTTCAACAGTAAGTATGTTGAAGGTCTATTTTTAATTAAATACGGTTGTCTGTAAGTGCATCGTAAATCTCACCAGTATATGGATCTACTCCATACCAACCGTACGTTGCAGTATGTTCACCTACAAATCTAAATACATGGATAATATAATGTTGTTCATCATTTTTATGATCATATTCGAAAATCATGTCAGAATCATTCGTGAAACCTGTATATTTTTGTACCAATTTTACAGCATCTGTTGTTGTAAGTTTGATATTTTTTACTGATGATAATTCTGTAACAGTTTTTCCTTTTTTGTCCGTTGCTTTTATTATCCCAATACCTTTTACAAAATAATATCTTTCACCTGTTGTGTATTTAAGGATTACAACATTATCAAAGGTTCCTGCTTTCACTTTGACTTGTTTAGAAGTACTTTCAACAAGTACTTTATTATATTTTTCTTTCATTGAATCATAATCAAAATACGTATCTTTAATATATTGGCCTTGTTTCATCGGGTATGTGAGATTGAAAAAGCCCCAATCTGTTCCAGATACACCCATAGATAGCTTTGACTGTTTTTCAGAATAACAAAGGTCAGAACCGTTACTTGAAATATTTATTAAGTATGTACAGTAGGTGTCTTTGCTAACGATAAATTCTTCTTTATTCGTGGATAGAAACGATGGTGAATAAGTAAGCTTCATTCCAGCCTTTGGTATTAATCCTCCACTAATGGTTGGGGTAGGTTTTTTACTTGATAATGCACTTGTATAAACATAGCCTTTTGTCTTATTTGTTTCTACATAAGACCAACCTTTTGATGATGATAGTACAGTGATAGCTGAGTAATTTTTAATTGTGCCCAGTTTCTTAGCATTTTGAGATGGTTTTTCTCGCAAAATAATATCGTCTTTTGCATTAACATACATTGTCTTTCCTGCTGCTTCTATATGTACTTCATCCAAAAATATAGATGGAGTAATGAAAATAAAAGCAAAAAGAAGCATTGCAGTAATTAGTTTCTTCATTATTTATTCCTCCTTATCATTATAGGAATATAATATCATTTAATACATAAATTTCCTAACTATTTTGAAGGATTTTAGTAGAAGGGTGGACTGGGCATAAACTTCTTTCCAAAGCTCATAATAACTAGGAATTAAGGGAGGGAGTTTTTGATGGAGCTACCAGCACGCGTAGGGGGGAAGAAAGACAATAACAAAGATAGTAAGTTAAAATGGTGGCAACTTTCTCTAATCGGTGTAGGTTGCACCATTGGGACAGGCTACTTTCTTGGTTCTGGTATTGGAATTTCTAAAACAGGTCCTTCTATTGTTATTTCTTTTATCCTTGCTGGAATTACTGCAATGATTGTTTCAGAAGCATTGGGGAAAATGTTTGTACAAGATCCTCAAAAGGGATCCTTCCGTTCATATACAAAAAAAGCTTTTGGACGCTGGGCAGGTTTTAGTAGTGGCTGGGTATATTGGTTTTCTGAAATGCTCATTTCCGGGAGTCAATTAACCGCACTTTCTATCCTTACCCGATTTTGGTTTCCAAATGTACCCCTTTGGATTTTAGCATCTATCTATGCAACATTAGGAATAATTGTCGTTTTAATTGGTACAAAAGGATTTGAACGTGTAGAGAACTTATTTGCGGTCATAAAAGTAGCCGCAATTTTAATGTTCATTATACTTGCCATATTAGTATTATTTGGCTTTTTTGGTGGTAGTAAAAATGATTTTAATGTTCCTACTTCAACGGATGAGATTTTTGCACATGGCATTATGGGTTTATGGTCATCACTCATTTTCGGATTTTATGCTTTTGGCGGAATAGAAGTGATGGGAATATTGTCAGTAAGACTTCAAGAGAAGAAAGAGGTTGTTAAATCAACAACCGTCATGCTTATATTGTTAACGTCTATCTATTTAATTTCCATTTTTTTAGCATCAGGTTTTGTATCCCATAACAAATTTAATGCTGAAGAAAGTCCTTTTGCCATTGCTTTAGCAGATTATAATCTTGCATTTTTCCCTCATGTTTTTAATGCAGGTATTATTATTGCAGGATTTTCTACAATGGCTGCCTCTTTATTTGCAGTTACTAGCATGCTTGTCACAATGGCAGAAGATGGCGATGCACCGAAACTTTTTGCGAAAAAAGGTAAACTTAAAGTACCTCCATTTGCTCTTTCCTTAACTATATCCGTTTTAGTCATTTCCATTATTATCGCTCGATTAGTACCTGATCGAGTATATGAGTATATTACAACCGCTGCTGGACTAATGCTTATTTATAATTGGTTGTTTATTTTACTTTCATTCCCAAAACTTATGAAAGTAACAAAAATTGATCATATAAAGCGATATCTTGCAATGGTTTTTATACTTCTTGCAATTTTTGGTACCTTGCTAGATAAGAATAATCGTATGGGGCTGTTGGTAAGTGTCATTTTCATTGCGATCATTCTTATTGTCATTTTTTGTATCAAAAAAAGAGGGAAAGGAAAGAACGAATATCCTAAAGGTCTTTAGAAAAAGAGTAACTTAACTGCTTGTGCACCAAAATAAACGCCAAAACCAACTAATGATAATCCTGATAATATCGAAATAATGATTAGAATTTTAGAAGTTAGTATTTTTTTGAAACTGCTTGCTGTAAAAGCCATCGTAATATCCCATATAAACAAACCAACGAAAATAGCAGCACTATATAAAATAACATGATCAATATCATAAGTTGATACAGTTTTGGCTAAAACAGATCCAAAGATGCCAAGCCAAAATAACATAGATAATGGATTTGAAAGAGATAATAAAAAACCATAACCAAATGATTTTTTTAACGAATTGTCTTTTGTATTTTTCATTTGTACCTTATTTCCAGCATTTATCATACTTTCAACACCAGTATAAATAAGTACAAAACAACCAAATGACCATAATAAAGTTTGCATATATTCAGTTTCTAAAAAATGAAATACACCTAAATATACAATTAGCATAAAAAAGGCATCAGCTAACATCGCTCCTAAGCCTACTAGCCATGCATGCCAAAAGCCTCCGTAAATACCTTTTGTTAATTGGGCGGCATTAACGGGGCCAATTGGAGCTGCAAGAGAAATCCCTAGAAATACGTAACCAAAAAAAGCGCTCATTTAATAACTCCTTTAGTAAGTAAAAATGGTTTGTACATCCTATTCATGACTTTAAAGTAATAGGACAAATTATTAAGTAAAATCGCTTAAAGGAGTTATTGAAATGGCAGTTTATGTTTATCAAACATTTGAAATAAAACAAGAAAAATTTAAAGATGCGATAGAAAACTTACAAGAACTGAAAAAATATCGTAATGATAATTACGATCATACTGTTGAAGTTTTACTTCCTATCACTGGACATGATTACACATATGCACTTCTTGCGACATATGAAGGAATGGCTGAAATGGAAATTCAAAATAGAAAGATGTATGACGATGATGAGTATTTAAAGTTAGTCGGCGATTTTTTCTTGGAGCATGTTGTTCAAGGGACTATGTATACTCAAATGTATCGAGGTATCAATAAGCAAATAGCAAATAAGCATGATAAATAAACAAGGTAAAGCGCTCATGAATCTTATTGTGGGCGCTATATTCTATCATGAAAAGTTGGTGTAAAGAATGATTCTAAGATTTGGTTATGTTTCGACAGCCCTTGCATTATGGGAAGCTTCTCCTTCAAGAACGCTCACTTTTACGAATTGGAATAAACAAGAAGAAGAAGAAAGAAGCAATAAGCTTTTATATCTTACCGAGCAAAATTTAAAAAATACATTACGTGTCCTTCATTACAATATTGCACATGGTATTGAACTTTACAGAATGTCCTCATCCCTCGTCCCCCTTGCCACCCATCCGGATGTAAAGTGGGATTATATTACCCCTTTTAAAGAGTTGTTTAAAGAAATCGGGTCATTGGTTCAAAAACATAATTTACGTGTGAGCTTTCATCCAAACCAATTTACTTTGTTTACTAGTCCCCAAAAACATATTACAGCAAATGCGATAATAGACATGACCTATCATTATAATATGTTAGAGGCTATGGGATTACATAAGGATGCGAATATAAACATTCACGTAGGTGGGATGTACGGTAATAAATTGGAAGCGATGACGAGGTTTCATAAGAATTTTGTCAAACTAGACAAAGAAATCCGAATGCAAACGACCTTAGAAAATGATGATAAAACCTATACCGCAGCGGAAACGTTGCAAATTTGTGAGCAACAAAATGTCCCAATGGTTTTTGATTATCATCATTATTGGGTAAATCGACAAGATGAGAATTTTGAGGAATTACTAGAACGAATTTTTGCAACATGGGAAAGAACGGGGAAGGTACCAAAATTTCATCTTTCCTCACCGAAGTCAGAGAAATTAATACGAGCCCATGCGGATTACGTGGATATCGATTTTGCTTTACCATTTATTCAGGCATTAAAAGCGTTTGGTAAATCTGCTGATATTATGATTGAAGCAAAATTAAAGGATCAAGCAGCTTTGAGACTTGTAGAACAGCTTGGCAAATTGCGCGGATTTAAAAGGATTAATGGTGGTGCCATAGAAATTTAAATTTTCAATGTATAGAAAATGAAAGACAACCTATACTATAAATGATTTCACTTCAATCTCTATGATTAGGAGGGTTAACCCGATGACTGGGATTCATTAACCATCAAAACTGAATAAGCTATAGCAAGTTTTCTTCATGAAATCTTTGCGAAAAGCGAGGCAGTGTGTCATGGAGAATTTAATGTAAGTTGAAATCAAGCCCGGAATTTAATTTCCGGGTTTTAATTTTGTAAAAAAATCGCGACCTACTCATTGTAAGCCGCGAATCAAATTCTTATAAATAATCTTTGCGTAACTCCTCAGCAGTGCGCGGAGAAATATAGCTTGGTGCTACATCAAATACAGATTTTGCTCCGTATTGATTTTCTTTATTTAATCTGTAAGCGGCGCGGGCATAAGCAACTAATACACTCGCGGTAAATTCTGGGTTGCTGTCTAATTTTAATGAGAATTCATAAATTTGTTTATTGCCATTACCTGTGTTACCACCACGAATTACAAATCCACCGTGGGGAGCTTTTGAATGATCGCGTTGTAATTCTTCTTCTGTGATGAAGTTTACTTCAGTATTGTAGTCCGCGAAATAGTTAGGCATTGTTTTAATTTCATTTTCAATACTTGCAAGATCTGCTCCTTCTTCAGCCACAACGTAACATACTCGACTATGTTTTTCTGCAGTTGAAAGTTCTGGATTTAAGCCGCTACGAACTTTATCCATTGCATCTTCTGAAGGAATTGTGTATTGAACACCATGTTTTACACCTTCTACGCGGCGAATAGCATCTGAGTGACCTTGACTTAAACCTTTACCCCAGAATGTATAGTTTTCACCCACTGGTAAAATTGCGTCAGCTAATACACGGTTAATTGAAAATAGACCTGGATCCCAACCTACAGAAATAATGGATGTTTTCTTACTTGATACAGCTGCTCTATTCACTAATTCGAAAAATTCTGGAATTTTAGCATGTGTATCGAAGCTATCTACTGTGTTAAACATTTCTGCAAAAATAGGGGCTTGCTCAGGTAAATCTGTTGCAGAACCACCACAAAGAATCATAACATCAATTTCATTTTGATAATTTGGTGCATCACCAATATGTAAAGTCTTTACACCGTCAATTTGAAGGGATTGAGGATCACGTCTAGTGAAAACAGCAACTAATTCGATATCAGGTGAAACTTTTATAGCTTCAATTGCCCCTTTTCCAAGATTACCGTAACCTACAATTCCTATTTTAATTTTTGCCATTTCTCCTGCTCCTTTAAAAAAATGATTTCTGATATATTACATGGTAATGTTAAGTAATTCTAGTTGAAAATTCTATCATTTCAATGATTTCCTTCATTATAAGACCCTTAGAAGTATTTGTGAACAGTTGATTTCTAATCTCTAAGTGTTATAGATTGTCTAGAATAATTCTTTTACATAATCATGTCACTTACAAAAAACTTGAAAATTCCGGCTTATTTGCTCCTAGACGAAAAAAAGTCTGCTAAATTTTTTTAAAAATTTTCTTTTTATTTTTTGTCACCTTTTCCGTTTTATCTCCGTCTAATGGTTGATTTGAATTTAACTGACAAATTAGGAGGATTTTTAATTTGAAGAAGTTTAGTAAATTGTTAGTTGTAACTGCAATTACTGGAAGTATTTTGTTTACAAGCAGCATCGCTTCTGCTGCGTCTTTTAAGGATTTAAAAGAAGATTATTGGGCACAGCATGAGATTGAATATTTAGTTGACCAGCAAATCATTAAAGGATATCCAGATGGCACTTTCTTACCTGGCAAAACGATTACAAAGGCACAAGCAGCAGTGATGTTAGTAAGAGCGCTAAATTTAAATACAAAAAACATTAAGGTGACATTTAAAGATGTACCAAAAACTCATTCTTCATATAAAGAAATTGCGGCCGTTGTGGAAGCTGGAATTTTCCCACCAAGTAAAGAATTTAAACCAAATGAGCCTATGACGAGAGAATTAATGGCAGAGGTTCTTGTGAATGCATTTAAATTAGAAGGTGCAGGAACAAAGGAATTTAAAGATGTTCCTAAGACGTCTAAGAGTTACAAAGCGATTTCGATTTTAGCTGAAAATGATATTACAACTGGATCTGCAGATGGTACTTTTAAACCAAAAGCAAAGGTTACAAGAGATCAATTTTCTGTATTCATGGCTCGTGCATTGAACCCTGACTTTTTACCAAACCAATACAATATTCCAATGAATGTAAATCCAGTTATTAAACTGTTTGATTATGTATCGAAAAATCCACTAGGTATACCAAGTTTACTAGACTTAAAAGGTAACATAGACCTTTCAAATTTAAGTAAGGCCATTAAGGAAATTGAATTAGTTGAACTTAAAGAAGTTGCAAGATTAAACGGCGTTACCGAGTTTTCTGTAACATTAAACGCATCACTAAATGATGTAGAGCAAGATTTCCTTAAAGAAGGGGAAAATAAGCTGTATTTCTTAGTTTCTAAAAAAGGATACATGGATTTCAAAATTACTTCAATTGGGAAGACGCCACATTTAAAAGAAGATGATTCGATTGTTACTTCGAAAGAGGCAGTAGAACTTGTCTCAGGTGCAAATAAAGCTTACTGGTATGTCGTTTCTGGTGGTGAAGGTCCTAGAAATCTAGAAAACTTCATGGTTGGTGATTTAGAGTACCGCTATATGGGTGAAACGCTTGATTCTGAAGAAAAACTATTAAACTACTTAGGAAAATGGTATTCTCCAGAACAAACTGCAAAATTATTTAAAGACCTTGGTTTCATTACTCATAATGGTAAACTAGCTCAACCAAATGCAGACGGTGGAAGTCTTCTTAACTGGGAAAAGGCTACAGCTAAAATAGTGAAAAGCACTACAACTTCAAAAGTATTTGAGGTAAAAGTTCCAATTGCTGATTTTGATGAATATGAAATAAACAAAGTTGAACTACACTTTGTTACAGGGGAAGGTTGGCGAGTTCATAACGTGGCTCAATAATAAAATAAGTGCTTCTATTAAACGTAGAAGCACTTATACATATTCGAAAAGGGAAGGATTAATATGAGAAAAGATAAAGATGGATTGTCCTCTTTAGAAAAAGGGGAGGGGGGATCTTCAAGGTTAAAGAACAAAAGGAATTGGCGATGGTTTCATTCGATTACACTCCTAGGGATAATCATCGTAAGTGTTGGTATATGTAGTTTTTCTTCCCCTACAATGGCCAATATGATAACAAAAATACCAGGGCTAAGTTTTATGTACACAGGAACTTATGAGGATGTTCAGAGGAATCACTTTGTCCCATCTACATTAAATTTAGGAACGATTGCTTATGGTGAAGATGGTCCATTTAATAAAGAATTGCAGGACTTAAAAATTTTTGAAGGATATACGGCAGAACTAAATCAATTTGTCGGTTTTCCTGTTCCTCAACTAGGATCAACTGTAAATAATATTAGAGTAAATAAGTATGGTGAAAAGGAATTTTTAATAAAAGCCTTTGCACCGTTTGAGAATGGTGCGGCATTTTTATCAATTGTAACAAACCCAGTGAATTCACCAACTATTATAGGGACAAAAAAAGAATCTATTAAAATTAACAATATCCTTGCAGATGTATATAGCTATCAAAGCTCAAACAATATAAATGAAGAAACCTATATTATTTGGCAACGAAACAAAATGCTATTTGTTTTAGCCTCCAGTGGTATTTCATTTGAGCAACTAAAGAATTTAGCGATAAGTATCGACAATCAAATTATTAATTTTAGTTATTAACGGCTACCAACTGTTAATCATATAAAAAAGGGGCGTTTCAAAGTTTTTTGAAACGTCCCTTAGATTTTAGAACGATTTGTAAGAATTACTCCACTAATGACTGCTAATCCACCAATTACTTGAGCAATTTGAAGTTGTTCCCCTAAAAAGATAGTAGCAAATATTGTTGCAAACACTGGGATGAAATTTAAGAAAATACTTGCGCGGTTAGCTCCAATCTTCACTACACCGGTATTCCAACTTAAAAAAGCAATAATAGAAGCAAAAATTCCAACATAAAAAATAGCACCAATTGTTTTTGGAGACCAAATAATAGGATTCTCTAATGTTAGTAATTCATAAATAGTGAAAGGTAAAAGAATCATTGCCCCCACAGCAATTGTCACTAAAAATGTGGAGAATCCAGGTAATTGATTAGAATATTGTTTTACAAGTAACGAGTAAATGCTCCAGCAAAGCACAGCTACTAGTATAATTAAATCGCCTTTATTGAACGTGAAACTCACAATATTAGAAAGTTTACCACCTGATAAAATAAATAGTACGCCGACAATGGAGAGTATCGTTCCAATCATTTGATGTTTCGTAACGCGGATTTTTAAAACAATAAAAGATAATATGTAAATAAAAATAGGGGTTAACGAGTTCATTAATGAAGCATTAATTGAAGTAGTTGAATATACCCCTATATAAACAAGCGTATTAAATGCTGCTACCCCTGTTAAAGAAAGAATGACAACAATCTTCCAGTTTGCCCTAATTTTTGGCCAGTCAATTTTAAGGTTCTTATATACAATAGGTAAGAAAATAACAAAGGCTACGCACCATCTGAGAAAAGCGAGGGTAAATGGCGGAATTTCTCCAGTAACGGCCCGTCCAATAACAAAATTTCCTCCCCAAAGTAATGTTGCTAAAATTAATAGTATATGTGGTGGGAATTTCATGAATAAACTCCTTTATAATTTTGCGTGTAGAAAACGCGCTTATTTTTCCATAATGTATCCATTATAGCTATATAGCAATTGCTAGTTCAACACACTATTCAGATTTTGGAAGCTAAATATGATACAATCTTTATAGATATTGGAGGGAATAACCTATGAAAATTCGTCCAAAACGATTACAACCAGGGGATACAGTTGGTGTTCTTGCACCATGCAGTCCACTTGCAATGGAAACACTCCCTGAAAAGATTGATTTTTTAGAAGAACTCGGACTCAAAGTTAAAATTGGAAAAACGGTTGGTCTGACGGGAAAATATTTATCAGGAACAGATGATGAACGAATAGAAGATTTACATGAGATGATTGAAGATAAGGAAATTAAAGCAATCTTCTGCCTTAGAGGTGGTTATGGTGCAGCTCGAATCGCAGACAAAATAGATTATCAGCTGCTAAATGAAAATCCTAAAATTTTCTGGGGATTTTCGGACGTAACGTATTTCCATAATGCCTTTCAGGAGTACTCAGATATTGTAACTTTCCATGGACCGATGCTTTCATCAGTTGTACAGAAAAAACTATCGGATTTCTCGAAAAGAATGTTTCAGCAACTATTTACACCATTTGAAATTCAGTATGATGAAAAAATTTCTTCTCTTCATACCATCGTGCCTGGAGTAGTACGTGGTGAACTGACAGGTGGAAATCTTCATCGATTAATGAGCACAATGGGAACAAAATTTGAATTTGATGCAAGAGGTAAAATCCTGTTGTTTGAAGATATCGGTGAACCATTACAAAAAATAGATGGTATGTTAAATCAACTACGTCTTGCGCGGAAGTTAGATCAGGCTGCAGGCTTTGTCATCGGAGATTTTGCAGAGTTAGAAAAAGGCGCTTGTATTGAAGATGTATGGGCAATTTTTGAAGAATATTTAAAACCACTTGGAAAACCTGCAGTAGCAGGCTATAAAATTGGCCATTGCGAACCGAATATTGCAGTACCATTAGGAGTAGATGCAATCTTAGATGCAGATACAAAACTGTTACGTATCTTACCTGGGGTTGAATGAGTAAAAAAGAAGCCGCTTCTATTTAAGAGGCGGCTTCTTTACATAACGTCTGTTGGATCAAGATTACTATTTAAAAAGTTATATTGTGTACCTTTACTATAGTTGGTTATTAGTCATCGGTAACAAAGTAACAGGTAAATGGTAATCGGTTGACGAATTAAAATTGCACGACAGGCAAAAAACAGACGTTATGCCTCGGTTTGGAGTCTCACCGCCCCGAGGATTCTTTCAATTAGAAGTAATTCGAATCATCAAATTCGATTTCAACTTGATAATTTTTTGCGTTAATCAAGTTGGACAATCTATGAGCCTCTTTTTCTAGTTCATTTGCTCGGGCACGATATTCAGCAGGGTCATACATTGCCACTTGATAGAAGATGACACTTTCTCCTGTACTATGATAAAGTCTTTCTTTTTCAGATCTTCCTAACTCCTTCGCAAGACTAGCCTCAGCACGTAATTGTGAGGCTAATTCAATCGCTTCTACAATTGGAAGTTCTTCACCTTTGAAATTTACTGTATTATCAATATTTGCACGATAAATAAGCTTGTCTAAGAGTCTAGCATCTTTACGGACTTGTGCAAGTTCTTTTTCCACTTCAGCAAGGGATCTTCCGGATGGATTTGGTTTTTCTCCCTTTTCAACAACTGCGTGAGCAACTAAATGAATTTCACTAATTAATTCTTGTATCTTTTTTGATAGAATGCTTTTTAATTTAATCCCTTCAGCTAGTGGAATCTTTTTCATTTTGCCACATCCCCTTATATTGAAATAACAGTTTTATTTTTCGATAAAATGGTTGTAGTATAATCACCACCACTAATTTGTGTAAACATTTTACCAGCAGTAGATAATAGTTGTTCACACTCGTTTTCATCAAGTGATGGTCGTAAATAAAAGATTTGAATGGCTTCTGTTGTAGATTCTGTAACAGCAGTGCGTAAAGAATCAACAAAAGGACTACCGAAAGCACCTTCTGCATCTTTACTATATAGAATATTTTTTAATGTATTGTATCGGCCATTTAAACCTTCGTAGCCTGTTTCTTCGTCACCTAAAGCGATTTCGATGGCCCCTTGTAATTTGGCTACATCATAGATACCAATAGGAATTTCGTATTGGAGGGAGAAGAAATTATTCAAATCAACAGCTGAGTGGAAAGGTGTTAGATAATTTTGTTTTCCTATTCGACGCATCAAACTTTCTGCGGAATGACGGTAGCGATTTGGATCTGCTCCAAAAGCTTTCCATACTTTACGCCATTCATTAATGCCAGGGCGTTCTGTTACAGGAGTTTCTTGAAGTTCTAAATAAAGGTTTTCTTGATAAAGTTGTGTTCGTCCTTTTATCATTTGAGGAGATTCTGATACGACTATTTTGGTATAATGGATAATGCCGATTTTTAATTGGTCATTTATTTCTAGAAGTGAATCATTTAATGAAATATTCATTGAAAATCACCTACTATTCAAAGTTGCGCTATCTTAAGCGCACGTTAATATATAGTTTAGCAGACAAGGAGTGGAAAAGTGAAATGATTGCACAATTGCAAAAAGACTTAATTGAATATGCAAAGTCAATCGGTGTCGACAAAATTGGTTTCACCCATGCCTCTCCTTTTCAAGAGTTAAAAAACCGATTGAAACGCCAGCAAGAGCTAAACTATCAATCTGGTTTTGAAGAGTCCGACATAGAATTGCGAACGGAACCCCATCGTCTTTTAGAGGGTGCGGAAAGTATCATAGCGATAGCTTTAGCCTATCCTTCAAAAATGGAAGAGGCACCTACCGGGAAAAAAGGAGCAAGACGCGGGATATTTGCACGGGCATCATGGGGAATTGACTATCATGTAGCTGTTCGCGAACGACTTCAATTAATTGAAGAATGGTTAAGAGAAAGAGTGCCAAATGTTACGCTAAAATCCATGGTCGATACAGGAGAGTTGGTAGACCGCGCAGTTGCTGAACGTGCTGGAATTGGCTGGAGCGGAAAAAACTGTTCGATTATTACTCCTGAGTTTGGTTCGTATGTTTATTTAGGGGAAATGATTACGAATATTCCATTCCAACCCGATAATCCAATCGAAAATGAGTGCGGTGATTGCCGCTTATGTTTAGATGTTTGTCCAACAGGTGCACTGGTTGAAGCAGGCCAGCTAAACTCAAAAAGGTGTGTAGCCTTTTTAACGCAAACGAAGGATTTTTTACCGGATGAATTTCGTGCAAAAATCGGTAATCGAATTTACGGTTGCGATACATGTCAAACAGTTTGTCCGAAAAATAAAGGGAAAATCAATTGGATTCATGATGAATTTAAACCAGACCCAGAATTGGCAAAGCCCCTTTTACAGCCATTGCTAAATATTTCAAATAAAGAGTTTAAGGCGAAATTCGGTCCGATGTCTGGTTCATGGCGTGGCAAAAAGCCGATTCAACGAAATGCGATTATTGCTCTAGCGCATTTTAAAGAGGAAGCAGCGGTACCCGATTTAATTGAGATATTGAAAAAAGATGAACGACCTGTCATGCGCGGAACGGCTGCATGGGCAATCGGAAAAATCGGTGGACCATTAGCAGAAGAAGCTTTACTTGCCGCGCGTGAGAAGGAAAGTGATTCCGATGTTTTGGCGGAGATTGAGAAGGGGCTTTTGTTGTTGGAGGTTTAGTTATCTTGGGATGAAGGACAAAACCGGGTGTGAAAATTGATTCGAGTGACTTTCATAGCGTTGATGAAGGACAAAACGCGAGGGAAAATTAATTCGAGTGTCCTTCATAGCCGTGATGAAGGACAAAACGGGAGAGAAAATTAATTCGAATGACCTTCATAGCCGTGATGAAGGACAAATCGCGTGTGAAAATTAATTCGAGTGACCTTCATAGGCGTGATGAAGGACAAAACGGGAGAGAAAATTAATTCGAATGACCTTCATAGCCGTGATGAAGATCAAAACGTGAGAGAAAATTGAATGTAGTGACTTTCATAGCCGAGATGAAGGACAAATCGCGTGTGAAAATTAATTCGAGTGACCTTCATAGCGTTGATGAAGGACAAAACGGGAGAGAAAATTAATTCGAATGGCCTTCATAGCGTTGATGAAGGACAAATCGCACGAGAAAATTGAATGTAGTGACCTTCATAGCCGTGATGAAGGACAAAACGGGAGAGAAAATTAATTCGAATGACCTTCATAGCGTTGATGAAGGACAAATCGCACGAGAAAATAGAATGTAGTGACCTTCATACCCGTGATGAAGGACAAAACGCGAGGGAAAATTAATTCGAGTGTCCTTCATTGACCGAGCTTGAAGCTATCTGAACGAAAAGCCAATTTATCCGAACGAAACAAAAGCGTATCCGCACCAATCAACAGCTTATGCGAACGAAACAATACTCTATCCGCACAAAACGGAAACACAAACGAACAAAATTCAATAAGGAAGTGTCACCATATGCCATTGCATATCGTTTTATATCAACCAGAAATTCCAGCAAATACGGGGAACATTGCCCGAACTTGTGCTGGTACGAATACATCATTACATTTAATTCGTCCACTCGGGTTTTCGACGGATGATAAAATGCTAAAGCGTGCGGGACTTGATTATTGGGAGCACGTAAATGTCGTTTATCACGATTCACTTGAAGATTTCGTTGAATATTCAAAGGATGGGGATGTTTATTTAATCGAAACCTATAGTGATGAACCGTTTACTACCCATGATTTTAGTGATCAAGAGCGGGATATTTATTTTATGTTCGGTAAAGAAACTACGGGATTACCTAAGGGCTTTGCCTATGAACGCCGAGAAATGTGTTTACGAATTCCTCAAAGCGATAAAGTCCGTTCGTTAAACTTATCGAATACAGCAGCAATCGTTATCTATGAGGCATTAAGACAACAAAATTATCCTGGATTAAAATAAAATGAAGGAGTTGTCTGAAAAGTCATTTTGAGACAACTCCTTTGCGATGAGGATAGTGGAAATTTATTTCTACTACTGCAGGAGCATTTTTATTGTGACGAGGATGGTGACAACCACCGCAGGAACAATAATTCATAAGAGATATTTATCAAGAAAGAAAAGAGGTGTCCAAAAAATTATTACTTTTTGGACACCTCCTTTTAAAATTAATCGATTACTAAAACTATTTTTCCTTTAGCTTTCTTAGACATAATATCAATATGAGCTTGTTTAGCTTCACTTAAAGGCAAACGACTTCCTACTTGAGGATTAAGAACACCCGACTTTAATAAAGCTGAAACCCCGATTAAGCATTCCTCATATTGTTTCTTAGGAATATTAAAAACAGCTGTACCTAAAATATCACATTCTTTTGCCATTGCATTTCTCGGATTAATTTCGATAGAGCCTCGATTTCCGATAACCACAATTCTGCCATATGGTGCGATAACTTTTAAATCCGTTTCTAAATTTGCATTGGCTAAGAATTCAATAATCACATCAGGACCAGTACTATTCGTTAACGCTAAAATTTCTTCGATAGTATCTTCTGTTACATGGTTGCAAACATATTGAGCTCCACTTTGAAGTACTAGATTTTTACCTTCTTCACTTGATGCTGTACCAATCACTGTTGCCCCGATGCTACTCGCCATTTGAACAGCAAGTAGTCCAACGCCACCGCTTGCTCCATGAATTAACACTGTTTCTCCGGGTTTAATATTAGCTCTCTGAAAAATAGCACGATAAGCAGTAACTGCAGGAATTCCTAAAGCAGCACCTTGTTCAAAACTAAAAGACTCTGGTAATAAGTGAACTGCACTAGCATCACATACTACTTTTTCAGCATAGGTACCAGTGTTTTTCTGTGCTAGTAATGCAGCAACAAATACACGGTCGCCAACTTTTACACGGGTAACGTCTTCACCAACAGACTCTACTATCCCTGCTCCGTCAAACCCTGGTGTATAAGGGAGGTCTGGGATTAGAAATGCATATGTGCCTGTTCGTACATAAGCTTCATTTGGGTTTACCCCGGCAGCAAATAATTTCACGCAAACTTCATTATTGCTTGGCTTTGGATCTTCTATTGTTTTGTACTTTAAAACATCTGGTTCACCAAATGTTGTCATTTGAATTGCTTTCATAGTGACCTCCTAAAGATTGTTTGTACCTCAATTATTTACCACAATAGCTAGAAGGTCTACTATGAATTTTTTATTCACCTTCTAATGTGAAAATGATACGTATGCCTGATGGATCTTCCGTTGAAAATAGTTGAGCCCCACCAAATTTAGGTGCACCTTCGTATTGTTCCACAATCGCACCCATAGCAGTTAGGTTTTTCTTAATCTGTTCAGCTTGTTCAGCATTATCTAACACTAACGTAAAGGATTTTAAGCCAACACTATTAGCAGGAGCTTTCTTACCACCTTCACTATTCCAAGTGTTCAGTCCGATGTGGTGATGGTATTTACCAGTTGAAATAAATAATGCTTGCATACCAAATCGGCATACTACTTCAAAACCAAGTGCTTCTGTATAAAACTTTTCAGTATTCGCTAAATCTGATACGGACAAATGGATATGTCCCATGACAGTACCTTCAGGAAGTCCGTTCCACTGACCATCGCCGTCTGCCATGATTGATTGAATATTTAATTGTTCGGTTACCATATGAACGGTAGAATCTCCGTACCAAATCCATTCGTCTTCTGGGCGGTCGATATAAACTTCAATTCCATTACCATCTGGATCATATAAATAAAGTGCTTCACTAACATGGTGATCACCCGCACCAATTCGTACATTTTTTTGTGCAATATGCTGAATGAAGTTTCCTAAGTCTTTTCGAGTTGGAAGCAAAATTGCAAAGTGATAAAGACCAGTTTGACCACCTGCTAGAGGTTGAGCATTATCAACTTGTTCCAAAGATAAAATACTAGTTCTACCGTCAAACGTGAGTACTGCAGTTTTTTCATCTTGTACTAGTACATCAAAACCGATGATATCTTTGTAATACTCGATAGAACGGTCTAAGTTTGAAACTTTTATTTGAACGTGTGAAACATACATATTTGGCTTTTTATGAAAATGTGTCGGCATAGGTAGCCTCCTTAATTAATATACTTACTTTATGTAACTAAGTATATTTTGTATATCAATATAAAGTCAAGCAAATTAAAAAGGACTGATATCAATGTATCAGTCCTTTTGGGTGAAATTATTTTTCTGATTTGTAGTTTCCTTCATAACCTGCTGTGAAAATTGCACAAACGAAAGCGACAACAACACCCAGAATTAAAATTAAATTCATGAAGTAATCCTCCTCATGTAATAAAACTCTCTTTTCAGTATAGCTCAATTAATAGTACTTTACTACATTAATTTGTGTCTAAGTTGGTTCAAATCTTATTATTTGGGAATAGTAAAAGAAGGAGGTTGACGAAAATGGAGAGAGAAAAAATGGAACCGAGCGGGCATATGACAAATAATATGGGAGATTTAATTTGGCTTGGAAAGCAGATGGAACGGATGCGTGATGGGTCGCAATTGGAAGATGATTTGCGTTTTCCAGATCCAATTCAATTCGATGAACTTGATAATGATAATGATGAGAAGCAAAGTTTAACTAGAAAAAATTAAAGATTAGGCTAGACCGAAAAGCTAAATCGGACTAGCCATAAAATTTTTATACGTTCACTTTATAATCTTTTAAGTCTTCTCGTAATTTAGCTTTTAAGAATTTTCCAACTGATGTTTTAGGGATTTCATTAAGGAAGACTACATCATCTGGAAGCCACCATTTTGCAAATTGTCCTTCTAAAAATGCTAGTAGTTCATCCTTCGTTACATCTTTTCCTTCTTTCAAAACGACACAGGCTAATGGACGTTCTTGCCATTTTTCGTGAGGTATTGCAATAACTGCTGCTTCAAAGACTGCTTCATGGGTCATCAATGCATTCTCTAAATCAACAGAAGAAATCCATTCACCACCACTTTTAATTAAGTCTTTTGTACGGTCAGTAATTTTGATATATCCTTCTGGTGTTACCACGGCAATATCTCCTGTGTATAACCATCCATCACGGAATGCTTCTGCTGTACGTTCATCTTTATAATATTCATCGGCAATCCAGGGGCCTTGAATACGTAGTTCGCCCATTGTTTTGCCATCCCAAGGAACCTCACCATTTTCATTGACAACTTCAGTGTTTAAAAGAGGAACAGGTAAACCTTGTGTAGCGCGAGTGTCTAACTTTTCCTCGGGAGTCCATTCTTCAATTGCTGAAGTGTAGTTAGATAAACTAACAATTGGCGTTGTCTCAGTCATTCCATATCCAACAATGAATGGAACATTAAATTTCTCTTCAAAGGTTTTTATTAATCCTTTTGGCGATGCAGATCCACCACAAACTACAGCACGTAATGATGATAAGTCTCGTGGATTTTTCTCTTGTTCTTGAGCAACACCCAGCCAAATCGTTGGCACACCAGCTGTTACCGTTACTTTTTCTTGCTCTATTAAGTCGAGTAGTAATGGAGCATTAAACATAGGACCAGGCAGAACTTGTGTTGATCCATAATTAACTGCTGCAAATGGCATTCCCCATGCATTCACATGGAACATTGGAACGACAGGCATAATGATATCTTTTTCTCTCAACCCCATACTATCTGCTAACCCTAGGGCAAGACTATGCAACACTAAACCGCGGTGGGAATAAACAACACCTTTAGGCATACCTGTTGTAGCACTTGTATAACACATACCTGCAGGAAGGTTTTCATCTAAATCTTCAGGGAATTTAAAGTCGTCACGCGCTTCTTCTAAAAGTTGCTCATAGGAATATACATTTGGGAAACTAGATTTTGGAACTTCTTTATTATCTTGCATGACAATAATATGTTTGACCGTTTTTAAAAACGGGATGGCTTTTTCAAATAATGGGAATAAATCACCATCAATCAGTAAAATTTCATCTTCTGCATGATTAATTACATAGATAATATGTTCTGGAGATAAACGAATATTGATCATATGGAGAATTGCACCTGTGCAAGGAACTGCAAAATATGCCTCAAGATGACGATGGTGGTTCCATGCAAAAGAGCCAACCTTTGTACCACGCTTCATACCAAGTTTTGTTAAGGCATCGGCTAATTTCCTTGTTCGTTTAACATAATCTTTGTAAGGGATGCGATGAATTGTTTCAGCACTTGTCCTAGAAATAATCAGTTTTTCTGGAAAATACTTTTCAGCTCTTTTTAAAAAACTTGTTAATAATAAAGGTGTTTCCATCATTAGCAATCAGCTCCTCCAAATAATATCCAAAGAGACAAAAGTCCTTCATACTTATATATTAAAAAGTAATATAAAATAGAACCATTTAGAGGAGAAAAATAGGAGAATTTTAGTAGAAAGATAAACTATTAATTTGAAAGTCGCTTTCGTTTAAGAGCGATTTAATTCATCGTATAATAAAGATAATAAATTAGGGGAGTGAGCATGGTGACAAGAATTCCATCAAAAACATTAGCAAATGGAGTAGAAATGCCGTATATGGGTCTAGGTGTTTATAAAATGACAGACCGTGAAGAAACCCTTCAAGCGATATCAAAGGCACTTGAAATTGGCTACCGCGCAATTGATACAGCTGCACTTTATTATAATGAAGCAGAAGTAGGGGAAGCAATTCGTAATTCAGGAATTAATCGTGAAGAAATTTTTGTAACAACAAAAGTGTGGAACTCGGACCAAGGTTATGATGAAACGTTAAGAGCATTTGAAACATCCTTGAAAAAACTTGGTCTTGAGTATGTGGACTTATATTTAACACATTGGCCAGTGGAAGGGAAATTTGTTGATACGTACCGAGCAATTGAAAGACTCTATGAAGAGAAATTAATTCGTGTACCAGGAGTCTCAAACCATCACGCGCATCATTTAGAAAAGGTATTTGCAAAAGCAAATGTAATGCCAATGGTGAATCAAGTTGAACTGCATCCATATTTATCTCAAGAAGAATTACGGGCATTTTGCAAAGAACACAACATTGCCGTAACAGCCTGGTCACCACTTGGCCGTGGAGTAGTTTTGAAAGACGAAACAATTTCAAAAATTGCTTCCGAAGTAGGTAAAACAGAAGCCCAAGTAATTTTACGTTGGCACTATCAAAATGACGTTATCACCATCCCAAAATCAGTAACACTCAGTCGCATCGAAGAAAACATCTCAATCTTTGACTTTGAACTAACTGACGACCAAATCGCACGCATCAACAACGTTAATAAAAACGAACGCGTAGGAAAAGATCCGGATAACTTCCACTTTGATTTTTAATTAGAAAAGCGGAGCGCGTTCGATTAGCCGTGAAAGAAACTGGAGACATCCGAGAAGTGTGCTCGCACACGCAGGAGGATGTCGAAGTTTCCGAACGGCTAACGCGCGTAGCTGGACAAATAAGAAAAGCGGAGCGCGTTCGTTCAGCTCCGACAGCAACTGGAAGAATCGGCAAAAGGGCGCTTTTTGCCCTTGAAGACGATTCTGAAGTTGCCGAGGAGCTAACGCGCAGAGCTGGACAAATAAGAAAAGCGGAGGCGGCTCGTCCAGGCTCGACACGCGCTGGAGACTTCGACAAGAAGGCGCTCTTTGCCTTCGTAGGAGAAGTTGAAGCGACGCGAGAGCCAAGCCGCCGCAGCTGGACAGTAGAAAAGCGGAGCGCGTTCGATTAGCCGTGAAAGAAACTGGAGACATCCGAGAAGTGTGCTCGCACACGCAGGAGGATGTCGAAGTTTCCGAACGGCTAACGCGCGTAGCTGGACAAATAAGAAAAGCGGAGCGCGTTCGTTCAGCTCTGAAAGCAACTGGAAGAATCGGCAAAAGGGCGCTTTTTGCCCTTGAAGACGATTCTGAAGTTGCCGAGGAGCTAACGCGCGTAGCTGGACAATAGAAAAGCGGAGGCGGCTTAATCAGCTGCGAAAAAACTGGAGACCGGCGACAAGCAGCTCGTCCAGAACAAAAAACAAACCGGCACTCAATCACGAGTGCCGGTTCAATTTTAGCTATTCATCCTTCACAATAATTTTCTCATTCAAGAAAGGATGCTCAAATTCCAGTTGGATGGCGTGGAGTTCATAATCGCCAGAAGCAGTTTTTCTAGCGTTATACATAGTGTCTCCAACAATCGGATGACCGATGTGTGCCATGTGAACACGGATTTGGTGTGTTCGTCCTGTTTCTAAAATTAAATGAACAATACAAGTATTTTTAAAACGTTTTACCACTTCAAAATGAGTGATGGCATGTTGTCCTGATTTGGAAACGACACGTCTCGTTGCGTGGTGACGGTCTTTTCCAATCGATGCATTGATTGTACCACTTTCTTGGCGAATATTCCCCTGAACCTCTGCACTGTACATACGAATAATCGACTTTTCCTCAATCATTCGGTCGAATATGGATTTTGCAATCGGATGCTTTGCAACCAGCAATAAACCTTTTGTTCCGCGATCTAATCGATGAACGTGCTCTGCATAATCGCCACCGTTTGCTTTTATATGCGCCATCACATGGTTCATACAAGTATCTGTATCGTGTTCATCATTAGGATGAGTTGCCATTCCTTTAGGTTTTGAGACGATTAAACAATGATCGTCCTCATAGCAAATTTTCACTTCACAAATCTCTGTTGGAATATAGTTGGATGTTGGCATTTCAAAAGTAAATTGAATGATCGTTCCTGCTTCTAATTTATCATTCCAGACCACGGCAGTGCCATCTTCATAAGTAACCGCTTTTGCCATTCTTAATTCATGAACGAGCTTTTTTCCTAAGCGCCATTTTGTTCGAAGCAATTGTTCTACGGTTAAATTGCTTTGCGGAATTGTATATTTAAACATGTTACCTCCAAAATGTATTAATGATATTATTATTGCTAAAAAAGAAGACAAAGTCGAAACATCGACCTTGTCTTAATCGTACTAGTAATTTTATTTTTCCACTTGTCCTAAGAAATCATAAATTACTTTTGTATCATTTGAGTAGTCTCCAACAATACGGTTTACTTCTTTTCCTTCATTAAAGTAAATCAATGTCGGTGTAGCTTCAACGTTGTAGTCATCCCAACCTTGTTCGTACTCTAAAATGTTTAACTGATCTATTTGAACCCCAAATTCATCTGCAATCGGCATTAATGATGGTGTCATTTTTTTACAGTGTGGACATTCAGGACTAAACATGTATGCTACAACAGGTTCTCCAGAAGCAATTTTATCTTCTAATGCATCTGGTAGAATGATGTTTTGATAATTCTCGTCATCTAATAAATCGATAGTAGACTGTCTTAAATTATCTGTGTCGTACGGATTGTTTGCCAACTTATCCTTATTTGATAGGTTCGTTAATAAAATAACAGCAATAAATAATACAACAACAACTGCTCCAATAATACCTAACTTTTTCAAGCTATTTACCCTCCTTTAAGGTTTTAATCATGTAAAAACTAGTAATGGCAATTAAGATAAATGCAACTAAAGCTAAAAATGGAATTGTGATAAAACCGAAATAATTGATGTATTGACCTGTACATGGCACTCTACCACATGCTGGAGCACTTTCAGATAAAAAATCTAGCTTTTGTATTCCATAATGGTATAGAGAAATCAACCCACCGATGCATGAAAACACTGCCGTAGTGACAGCAATACGAGCATTTTTTTGAATGTATGCAACGGTCGTCATTAAAAATATTGGATACATTAAAATACGTTGGTACCAACATAATTCACAGGGTTCATAGCCACGTACTTCGGAAAAATATAAAGAACCTAATGTTGCTACAAATGACGTAAGCCAAATAAATAGCAAACTATTCTCTAGTTTTTTATTCATAATGCTTTCTCCTAAGTAAAGTTTACTCTTGCAGTTATGATTATAGAGTGTTCATAAATAGATGTAAATGATATTGGATTATTATTCTAAAATAATTTGATTTGAAGACTTATTAATTCGAATGAAACTAGTAGCAAATTTACTATTGTATTGTCCAAGCGTGTTTCTTTCTAAGCGTAAGATTTCAATGATATTATAGTCTTAGCAATCGAGGTGACGTAAATGGTTATGAAGGATAACTCAAATATTACAATTTTAAAAGAAATCGCTGAGCTATTAAACGAAGAAACCGAAATGATTCCTATGTTACATGGTGCCTTAAGTAAGTTTTTAAATGGTACGAATTTTAAGACTGGTTGGATATTTTTTATAAATGACAAAGGTAAGGCTGAATTAGTAGCCCATGAAAATTTACCAGAAGCCCTTCAATATAATGAATGTGAACATTTGAAAACTGGTGGCTGTTGGTGTGTTTCAAGATATCGAAATAATGAATTGAAAAAAGCTTCTAACATTATTGAATGTCAGAGAATTGAAGCGGCTCTTGAAGCGAATGTGGGGGACCCTGCTGGTATTACCCATCATGCCACAGTTCCTTTACAATCAGGTGATGAACGTTTTGGAATATTGAATGTCGCTTCGGCAAATACAGTTAGTTTTTCTGATGAAGAATTAGAATTACTTGAATCTGTTGCTTTCCAAATGGGTTCTGCTATCAAACGAATTTATTTAACGAAACAGGAACAAGAAATAGCACTAGTGCAGGAGCGAAATCGGCTTGCTCGAGACTTACATGATTCAGTAAATCAATTACTATTTTCGGTTACATTAACTGCAAGAGCTGGAATTGAAATGAGCGAGCAACAAGAAATTAAAGAAACATTTAAGGAAATTCAACAACTTACTCAATCAGCCCTGACAGAGATGCGTGCCCTTATCTGGCAATTGCGTCCAAAAGGTTTAGAAAGTGGATTAATAGAAGCAATCAAAGCTTATGCTGAAATGTTAAATATTAATTTAACAGTACATGTTTCTGGTGTAATTCAATTTCCATCTCGAATCGAAGAAACATTATTCCGTATCGCTCAAGAAGCATTAAACAATGTTCGAAAACATGCTGGGGTACAGGAAGCGGCATTATATATGAACGTAACACCTACTGATATTCTACTTGTAATTAAAGACGAAGGTAGAGGTTTCATTATTGATAACGAGTTAAACATTCCTTCAATCGGTTTACAATCCATAAAAGATCGTGCCAATGCTGTTGGTGGAACAGCGGACATAGTAAGTGAAATAGGTAAGGGGACGGAACTGTTAATCCGTTTACCTTATTAGGGGGAAAATTATGATACGTGTATTAATAGCAGATGATCATCACGTAGTTCGACGAGGTTTATTGTTTTTTTTAAAAACACAAAAAGACATTGAAGTAGTAGGAGAAGCGAAAAACGGATTAGAAGCGGTTGAACTTGTTGAATCGTTGCAACCAGATATCGTTTTAATGGACTTAGTGATGCCTGAAATGGATGGTATTCAAGCAACGAAAAAAATTAAAGAACAATGGCCGGATATCTCCATTTTAATGCTTACTAGTTTTGCAGATAAAGACCACGTATTGCCTGCTTTAGAGGCGGGGGCAGCTGGTTATCAATTAAAAGATATAGAACCTGATGATTTAGTGAGTTCGATTCGTCAAATTATTAATGGAGAGAATATATTACATCCTGTAGCTAATTCAAAGTTAGAAGAAACACTTCGAGAAGAAGAAAATTTACCTCACGTAAAAAATCCTTTAACGCCAAGAGAACAAGACGTTTTAGCAGAGTTAACAAAGGGGAAAAGTAACCGTGAAATTGCAGCATCCTTATTTGTAACTGAAAAAACGGTAAAAACACATATTTCAAATATCTTCACAAAATTGGAAGTCCAAGATCGGACACAAGCAGCACTTTATGCAGTAAAACATAATTTAACAGATGGAAGTTCAGATAGATAAAAGCATATTTTTACGCAAGAATAGTATTTTTTAAGGTTCTTGCGTTTTTTTTGCATCTTTATTGTTTTTTTACATACTTAATAGTATCCTCATAGTGTAAAAGTTGAAAAGGGGGACACTAGGTTGATTTTAAAGGCACCCTCCTCAAAAAATAAATTAAAGGGAAAGTTTAAAAGGGAATCAGATGGATACATCCCTTTACTAAAAAAGTTGAAAATAGCCCATTCCGGTGCGCTTATTTGGTTATTGTTATCCATTTATCTTTCATTAAATTGGGTACACGAACTATCACTAATTGTTACATTACCTGTTGCGCTATTTATTATTGGAGGAATTGCTTATATCCCGGGGTACATCAATGCCTTTAATGTGATTAGTCTTCTATTAGACCGTCAACCAAAATTTAAAGTATCGAATCCTACTGTACCGATTACTATATTAATAGCTTGCTATAACGAGGAAAAAAATATTAGAACGACTTTGCAATATATATATAAACAATTTTATCTTGGTGAGATTAAAGTAATTGTTATTGATAATAATTCAACGGACCGAACAGCTGAATATGCTCAACAGTTTGCAAAAAAATTTAAGATGGATATCCGTGTCATCCATGAATCAAAAAAGGGAAAACATCATGCTTTAAACAGTGCTTTAAAATTGGTGGATACGCCCTATACCATTATCCTCGATGCAGATACAATATTAATGCCGGGATCGTTAAGGTATATTGTTTCAAGACAACTAACTGCACCTGACGATGTCGTTGCAACGGCGGGAGCAATATTAGTTCGAAATGGTCGTAAAAATTTTTGGACGAAATTGCAGGAGTGGGAATATTTCCTAGGAATTGCTTCTGTTAAGAGAATGCAAGGGATGTATCAAGGAACATTAGTAGCACAAGGGGCATTTTCCATTTTTAGAACAAAGAATCTAGTTGATATCGGTGGTTTTCCAGATGTAATTGGAGAAGATATTGTTGTAACATGGCTTTTATTAGGTAAAGGGTATAAAGTGTACTTTGAACCGTTAGCTGTTGCTTTTACGGACGTGCCAGAAACTTTCAAACATTTTCAGCGACAACGCTCCAGATGGGCAAGGGGAATGATTGAAGCATTAAAACAAATTAAACCTTGGCAACAACCGAATCGTTTCCCAAGGTATGCAACATTTTTAAATTTACTCATGCCGTATATCGATATTGTCTATTCTTTAGCTTGGATTCCAGGTCTTATATTAGCCTTTTTCGGAATCACATGGATAGCAGGTCCAATGACATTACTAGTTTTACCTTTAGCTCTTCTGCAAAGTTATATATTGTATAAGTACCAGAAAAATGTATTTAAGCATTTAAATCTCCGCATTCGAAAAAATAAAATGGGATTTATTTTATATGTTTTAACATACCAATTTATTTTATCTCCAATCTCCTTATATGGTTATATTGAAGAGGTATTTAAATTGAAGAGAGTATGGAAATAAAAAGTGCCTATTCTTTAGAATCGGCACTTTTATTTAGAAATGGTAATCTTCTTCAGTTGGCTTAGGAGTTTCGTGGGGTTCGATATGAACATGTACCCTACAAAAAGGATTGGATTGTTTGATTGTTGATTCGATTTTCTCTGTAATTCGATGACTTTCCCAAACATTTAAATGGGGATTTACAGTGACCGTTACATCTATAAAACTCATATTCCCATGAGTACGACCTTTAAAATCCAATAAACTAATTACCCCGTCAACATTACGAATTAAAACTGATAAAGTCTCAGCTTCTTCAATATCAAATCCATCCGTCAACGTATGTACAGCTTCCCAAAAAATTTCAATAGCCGTTTTAATAATGATGATACCGACAATTAAAGCAGTAAAAGTATCGACGATTGGGAATCCGATTATCGCACCGAAAATACCAATAGCAGTACCTATACTTACAAGAGCATCTGAACGATTATCATAAGCAGCGGCTTTTACGGCAGTGCTATTAATTTTTTGGGCTAAGGAAAGATTATATCGATATACTCCATACATTACAACTGCACTACCCATTGCAACAACCGCTGTTAAGATGGAGGGCGTTTCTTTAATAGGATTCAACAAATGCTTAATTGAGTTTAGGAGTACTTGCAAACCAACAACCATCATGATAAAGGATGCAATAACTGAAGCAATCGTTTCTGCTCTTAAGTGCCCATATTGGTGATTTAAATCAGGTGGTCGTTGAGAAATTCTTAAGCCAATTAATACAGCTACAGATGCAATGATATCTGTTGTATTATTCAGACCATCTGCTTTTAATGCTTCTGAAGATCCGAAATGTCCAATTGCTAGTTTGATAGCGCTGAGAAGGATATAGGTTCCAATTGATAACCAAGCACCTTTTTCCCCTGCTCGTAAATTTGTATATAACTCCACTTTGTTTCCTCCAAGCAAAACTTTAACCCATGATAAAACGACTCCCCATATAATGGAAAGTCGTTTGTATTAAGTATGTTTAATTCTGTTCGTTACCTTCAGTGTCTTCTTCTGACGTTTTTTCTTCTTCAGGTAGTTTGGTTACTTCAAGATAAAGGATATGGTGACCATCCGATTCTTTAATTTTAAATTCATATCCTTGGAAGTCATAGCTATCACCTTCGACAGCATCGAAGCGTTGCGTTAAGAACCAGCCACCGATTGTATCAACGTCTTCGTCAGTAATTTCAATACCGAGCATATCGTTTACTTCTTCTACTAACAATTTTGCATCTAGTATATAGTGACCGTTGCTTATTTCTTGAACTTCCGGTATTTCGTCTTCGTCAAATTCGTCTTGAATATCGCCGACAATTTCTTCAATAATATCTTCTATTGTAACTAATCCTGATGTACCACCGTATTCGTCCATTAGAATAGCCATGTGAATTCGTTCTTGTTGAATCTTAAGTAATAAATCACTAATCGGCACGGTTTCAAACACTCGAATAATTGGTTGCATATAGTCTACAACGGGTTTGTTACCGTTTGCAGGATTTTGGATATAAGCAGTTAAAAGATGCTTTAAGTTAATTAAACCTATTACGTGGTCTTTGTCTCCATCAATAACAGGGTAACGTGTATATTGTTCGACACCCATAACTTCGAACACGTCTTTAACTGTTAAATCTTTTTCGATACTAACAATCTCAGTTCGAGGAACCATAATTTCCTTCGCAGTGCGGTCAGAGAATTCGAAAATACTGTTTACATATTCGTATTCTGAGTGGTTAATTTCTCCACCTTTATAACTGTCCGCTAAAATTAAACGAAGTTCTTCTTCAGAGTGAGCAACTTCAGATTCAGAAGCCATTTTATATCCGAATAATCCAGATAAACCACGTGCAGATCCATTTAAAAGTTTGATAAACGGATACATGACGTTATGGAAAAGAATTAAAGGCCCCGAAAGTTTTAAAGTAAGCTCTTCTGATTTTTCGATGGCAAACGTTTTTGGTGTTAATTCTCCTACGACAACGTGTATATATGTTACAAGTAAGAATGCAATAGCAAAAGAAAGAAGTGAAGAAATTCTTGCATCAAAATTCCACATTTCAAATAAAGGATGTAACATCATATCAAATGTAGGTTCACCTAGCCAACCTAAACCAAGGGCTGTAATTGTAATCCCTAATTGACAGGCAGATAGGTATTCGTCTAAATCTGAAATAACTTTTTTAGCCTTTATTGCTTTTTTATTGCCTTCAGCAACTAATTGATCAATTCGTGTTGATCTCACCTTTACGATTGCAAACTCAGTTGCAACGAAAAATGCCGTAGCAGCAATTAACAAGAAAAATGCTGCCAACTTAATGGTTAACTCTACTATGTCTACGTCCAAATACGTTCTTTGTCGCAAGCCCAAATGAGGGGGGCGATCAAAGAGTACACCTCCCGTGAAATAAAAATAATGTAATAATACAATGATAAAATATTTTATGAAAAAATACAAATTGTGAAAACAAATTTTAAAAGAGAAAATTTTGAATTTTAGAGAATATTAGTATCTATAAATTAATAGGAAAAAGAGCTGTTAAGTACTATTACTGTCACTGCTTAAAAGTTGAAATTGAGCCGTAGCACTACTACAGTGTTAGTAATTGTTTTTAGTTATTATTGTTCACTAAAAAAATATTTTTAATCAAAGAGTACATATTACCTTGGAAAAATTCCCTGATATTCTATTTATTAATCATAAACATGAAAGAGCATTAATTCATGAATCATTTTTTCAACTGCTACTAACTCTTCTTCGGATGGTTTTATACCAATCCATTTTATCGACCCATCCTTATTATATTCTGCTTTATAATATTGTTGTTTGTAGTAAAACGTAATCACCCATCCAGGTAACTGACTATTTTCAAATAATGGTTTGAAGTGAAAATGTTGTATCATCCATAAATCCCCCTTTGAAACCTATAGCTTTAGTTAAT
This sequence comes from Ureibacillus endophyticus, assembly GCF_003628435.1. GTDB lineage: Bacteria > Bacillota > Bacilli > Bacillales_A > Planococcaceae > Ureibacillus > Ureibacillus endophyticus. The sequence continues at coordinate 41,770 of NZ_RBZN01000028.1, forward strand.
CGTACTAAAAATAGGTATGAAAGGCTATTATTATCTTTAAGTTCCACCACTTTGATATAATAAACACAAGTTTAAATGACGGAGAGGTTATTTATGGAAAATGCACTAGTCACGATAATATTTATGGCATTGGTTGGAGCTGCTATAGGTGGATTTACAAACTATTTAGCAATCAAAATGCTATTCCGACCACATAATGCAATCTACATTAAAAATTGGCGTTTACCTTTTACACCTGGGCTTATACCAAAAAGAAGAGAAGAACTTGCAACACAAATTGGAGTAACGGTAAATAAATATTTATTAACACCGGAAGTCTTTCAAAAAAAGCTCTTTACTGAAGAAATGCGAAATTCTGTGTTGGATTTTGCACAAAAAAAGGTTCAAAGCACTGTTTTTACTGATGATAAAACGATATTACAATGGTTACAAATTGCAGGATTTGGACATTTGCCTAATACAATTGAAACTAAAATCGATACAGTAATAGAAAACCAATTTTTAAATGTAAAGAATACTTTATCTTCCACAACAATTAATGAACTTCTACCTGAAGAAATGCATCAAGCAATTGAAAAGAAAATCCCAGAGGCTGTTTCCTATTTACTTCAAAGAGGGGAAGAATATTTTTTATCTCCCCAAGGTGAAACAACCATTAAAAATATGATGGATGATTTTTTAGTTTCAAAAGGGTCATTTGGTGGGATGGTCCAAATGTTCTTAGGTGATTCAACATCCCTAGTAACAAAACTTCAGAGAGAACTTGTGAAATTCATTAACGCTCCTGGTACAAAAATTCTTTTAATTAGCATTTTCTCTAATGAATGGGATAAAATTAAACAACAACCTGCGATAAATTTTCTTAAAGATATTGATTTCGAACCAATATTATCAAACATACAATCATACGCTAAGAGAGAACTTGCAATTGAAAGCAGACTAAACCAAACGATAAATCATTATTGGCCGACTGGTATTGACTATGCAAATAATGAGTTGCTGCCAAAATTAGTTGATAAAGGGTTTGCTGAGGCAGAAAAACAACTAGAACAAATGTTAATTCGTCTAAACCTAGAAGAAGTTGTTCGAGAGCAAGTCAACTCTTTCCCATTGCAAAAGTTAGAAGAGATTGTTATTGGTATTGCGAACCGCGAACTTCAAATGATTACAATACTTGGTGCTGTTTTAGGTGGAGTAATTGGAATTGTTCAAGGGTTGATTGTTTTTTTAATAAATTAATAAATGAGAGTGGGTAAACCTTTTGATTAACATTTACAATGACATTAATAAGTTAGAAGCAACGCTACGTCAAACTCCGGAGTTTATTGCATTAAAGGAAGCTGTTGAAGCAGTTCGCGCTGACGAAGAAGCGACAAAACTTTTTACGAATTTCCGTGATATCCAAATGAAATTGCAACAAAAACAAATGAACGGTGAGGAATTGCAAGAAGATGAGTTAGTGTATGCACAAAAAGCTGCACAATTGGCACAGGGTAGTCCAAAAATAATTGCTATGTTAGAAGCTGAAATGGCTCTAAGTAAAATTATTGAAGAAGTTAACCGTATTTTAGTTAAACCAATTCAATCGTTATACGACGGACTTTAATAAGAAGACCGCACGATACTCTCGTGTGGTCTTTTTATATTTGAAGTGTAATTCGTATAGATCTCTTTGAAACGATTGGTTTTCATAAAGGTATTTGCAATGAGTATTTCGTCTTCATAACAAAGGGTATAGTCGAAATGTTCCATAAAAAATCTTCGAATCGGATCATAATGTTCATTTAGAGAAATTGCTCCAGCAAGAGTTGGTCTATCCAGTAAGAAAATGAGGTCACAAATTGACTTTTTACTATAATAGGAGAGAGAAATCGTAATATACAGTGTCCTTTCATCACACTTAGCTTCAGGAATTGAGTGAAAATCGATGCTTAGCTGTTGAAGGATTGATGTGAAGCTAACACTTTCTAATTTTTTGTATGGGATTTTCTTGAAAAGTACCATGTAGTTACCCCCTCTATTAACTTTTTGAAAATTTAATAATTATATATTATATATGAGTTGATTCAATATATCTAGAACTTATAGTAAATTTGAATTACATTAATTACAGTATTTACCATTACCATAGTACTAAGTGTGAATAGTAGTTTTCTGTAGTAGTGATTTACTATTGTTTCGATATTAAAATGCTTTATAATAAAATGATTGAAATAAAGAGGAAAGTGAGTCTACGATGAAAATAATCGAAGTAAATGAAGAATTTAAAGAAGATTGGAATCGTGTGTTAAATCATATAGCAAATTTATTTTTTGAAGACTCGAAAATAGTAGTATCTGCTCCAGATGCTGAACTATCTTTTCGTTTTCAACATTTAATAGATGAAACTAATACAATCAATACTTCATGTGAAATGCTTGCAGATGGTCAATCATATAGCAGTAACTATTCAATTCAATATGACTCAGTTGGAACGGAAAAAGAACAGGCAATTCGAATGAAACGTGCACTTTCCCATGTTATGTTAGATGTTCTTGAGCAATATACAGGAATGACACAAACTTGGGGAATCTTAACAGGGGTGCGACCAACTAAGTTATATCATAAGTATCGTAAACAAGGGTTTTCTGATGAACAGATTTATGAAGTTTTAAAACAAGACTTCCGTATATCTGATTCGAAAATAGCCCTTATGCGAGAAATTGTTGAACGCCAATTAGTGACTATCCCTGACTTAGATGAACTAGGTAAAGAGATTTCAGTCTATATTGGGGTTCCGTTTTGTCCAACAAAATGTGCATACTGTACTTTCCCAGCCTATGCCATCCAAAGTAACCGAAAGTCTGGTAGAGTAGAATCCTTTATTGACGGATTACACATTGAAATCCGCGCAATGGGTAAATGGTTGAAAGACAATAATATAAACATTACATCTGTTTATTGGGGTGGGGGTACTCCGACATCGATTGAAGCAGAGGAAATGGACGCTTTATATAAAACGATGTTTGAATCCTTCCCAAATCCTGAAAACATCCGAGAAATTACAGTAGAAGCAGGCCGACCTGATACGATAACACCAGAGAAAATTGCTGTTCTTAAGAAATGGGGAATTGATCGCATTTCAGTAAATCCTCAAAGTTATACAGATGAGACTTTAAAAGCAATCGGTCGTCATCACACTGTACAGGAAACAATCGATAAGTTTTGGCTTTCTCGAAATTCCGGTATGAACAATATTAATATGGATTTAATTATTGGTCTACCGAACGAAGGGATAGAAGAGTTCCAACATTCCTTGGATGAATCGGCAAAAATGCAACCGGAATCCTTAACAGTTCATACATTGTCATTTAAACGTGCGTCAGAAATGACTCATAATAAGGACAAGTATAAAGTGGCGGATCGTGAAACGGTTACGAAAATGATGGATATGGCAAGTAGTTGGACTCGCGAAAATGGCTATGTACCTTATTATTTATACCGTCAAAAAAATATATTAGGTAACTTAGAAAACGTGGGATACTGTAAACCGGGTGAAGAAAGTATCTATAATATTGTCATCATGGAAGAAGTACAAACGATTCTAGGAATTGGGTGTGGCGCTTCAACGAAATTTGTAAACCCAGAAACAGGGAAGATTACACAATTCCACAACCCAAAAGATCCAGCTGCATATATTATGACCTTTGAAGAAGCAATCGAGAAAAAAATAAAGATGTTAAATGATTTATATAATTAAACAAAAAGTCGCTGCATAGATGTAGCGGCTTTTTCATTTCGGATGCAATGAAGAGAAATGGTTATATTAAATACAGATTAATGCAGGTAATCCGTATGAAAGGAGTTTTTATAAATGGAGTCCAATTTATATACGTTAGATCGATTTGAATTGGATTATGCTATTTTTCTAAAGCGCCCAGAAGAAACAGATCAACTTTTAATTCATCGCTCTGAAATCCTTACACCTATAAAAGAAGGGGATATCGTTCAAATTCATGGGTAGTGTCAAAACTTCTATGAAAAATTGAAAAACACAAGGTATTGGGCGATAAGTACTCTCCGAACGAGGGGACAATCGCTCTTGACAAACATTCCGAAAAGGTTGCGCCCATATTTT
>NZ_RBZN01000029.1 GCF_003628435.1 Ureibacillus endophyticus
CTCAAATAACTACATACGAATGACAATCGGCGTAGCGAACTCTTGACAAACCGAATGGAGAAAAGGTTAAAATTGGTATTTGGCGAGGGTTATTTGGTGTGCCTACTTTTTCCCCTTCGCCTTCAAAAATATGGGCGCAACCTTTTCGGAATGTTTGTCAAGAGCGATTGTCCCCTCGTTCGGAGAGTACTTATCGCCCAATACCTTGTGCTTTTCAATTTTTCATAGAAGTTTTGACACTACCCTACTATAAAAATATATTAATGTTACATAACATATTTATATTCTACAAAAACAATCAGAACCCTCTTGGAAAACGATAGAATTTTCTATTAAATTTCAACATTTGCTACTTTATGTTCAATGTTATGTCGTTTCCTCGATTCGACTATGGTTGAAACGGTAAAAATAAGAATCGCTAACCAAATGAAACTAAAAGAAATGAATTCTATCGTAGAAAAGGTTTCATGATATAAAACTATGCCAAAGATTAATAGAGTTGTTGGTGTAATATACTGAATAAACCCGATTAAATATTGTGGCAGTAACTTGGCCCCCTTCGAAAAAAGAACAAGAGGAATTGCCGTCACTACCCCAGCTAGTATTAATAAAATATCCGTTTGCCAGGATACATGGAGGAAGGACATTTGATTAGTTGACATAATATAAATATAGTAAATTAACGCAAAGGGTAAAATAAATAATGTTTCAATGGCTAAACCTCTAGTAGCATCCAAGGTAATTTTCTTTTTCAATGCACCATATGTTGCAAAACTAAAAGCAAGTAGCATTGCAACCCATGGAATGTTCCCATAACTCACCGTTAACACAATGACTCCAATAAACGCAACAATAACTGCGACAAGTTGCATTTTCGATAAACGCTCTTTAAAGAAGAGCATCCCGAACAACACGGTAATTAGCGGATTGATATAATAGCCTAGGCTCGTCTCAATCACATGACCATTATTGACAGCGAAAATATAAATAAACCAATTACATGAAATCGCAAAGGATGCAGCTAAAAGGGCCAAAAAGACCTTTTTGTTCTTCCATATCGTTTTCAAATCTTCTATTAATAAATTCTTATGTTTGAGTATTAAAATAAATACCGTTGTAAAGACGAATGACCAAATAACCCTACTTAATAAAATCTCCATGCTATCTACTTGGTCTAATAGTCTCCAATAGAGCGGGAACAATCCCCATATTCCATATGCTCCAAATGCATAGAGAATGCCCTTTTGTTCATTCTTCATTAAGACACCTTCTTTATTTAAGTTAAAACACATTATAGTATTCTAAAAATTAGAAGTAAATGTATTTTTCTTCGATAATAAGTTAGTAGTAAAATAATAAACCATTTGAAAAGAATACGAGACTGAGAAAAAAACAAAAAATCAACCTCCCTAAGTGAAAAAGTTGATTTTTTGATATAAGAAGTTGATTTCCAATACTATCATTACTCAATCTTTTCAAAAACTCAGTTTTATTTCTCTCCTGCACATATATTATTCCACAATACCATTCTGCAATAGATACATTTTATGATATAAACCCTTTTGTGCAAGCAGTTCTTGGTGATTGCCTCTTTCTACGATTTCACCTTTATGCATCACTAAAATTTGCTCTGCATCTTGGATCGTTGATAAGCGGTGAGCGATGGCGATTGTTGTTCTGCCCTTTCTCATTTTTTCCAAGGAACTTTGAATGGCAACTTCTGTTTCGGTATCAATAGAAGCTGTTGCTTCATCTAACACAAGCACTTTGGGATTCGTTGCAATAGTTCGTGCAAAGGCGATCAACTGTCTTTGCCCACTGGATAACGTAGACCCTCTTTCCGTAACTTTCTGTTTATACTTATCTGGTAGTTGCTCAATAAATTGATCTGCTTGCACAAATTGAGCAGCAGATACCACATCACGATCTGTTAACTGTTGATCGTACAAACGGATATTGCTTTCAATCGTTCCATAAAAGAAAAACGGATCTTGCAAAACTAGCCCAAGTTTTTTCCTCAGTTCACGTTTACTATAGGACTTAATAGAATGTCCATCAATTAAAATATCCCCCTGCTCAAATTCGTAAAATCGCATTAACAGATTGATAATTGAACTTTTCCCACTACCTGTTGAACCAACTAGGGCTACCGTTTCCCCTGGATTCACTGTAAAACTAATATTTTTTAATACAGGAGTCTTCCCATCGTAACTAAAGGTCACATTTTTAAATTCAATATAGCCATCTTGTATTTCGTAAGTTGTTTGTTGTTGTGCTGGTTCGATTTCCTCTTCATCAATTAGTGCAAATACCCTTGACGCAGCCACAATTGCTTGTTGAAACATCGCTAATTGTTCCATCATTTGATTAATTGGTTCAAAAAAACGATTAATGTAGGACACAAAGGCAAAAATAACCCCAACTTCAATCGCCGTATCAAAGGATGATATTCCAAAATACGTTAACAATAACACCACGGCAACAAAATAAATTAAATCAATAACTGGCCTTAACAAAAGACTATTTAATTTTGTATTGTTCATTGCCGCCACATAATGGTCCTCATTAATTTGGTCGAATTCATCGTTGAAACGCCCTTCTTGACGAAAGGCTTGAATAATCCCCATCCCCGATAAACTTTCCGATAATTTTGCGTTTAGTTGACTTAACTTTTCACGCATGGTCATATAGACGACCGAACTATATTTTCGATAAATATAAATTACTAGGATAATGAGTGGCAAAATTAGTAATGCGAAACTTGCTAACAATGGATTTAATAAAAACATCGCAACATACATGCCTATAATTAAAAAGGCCGCTTGCACAAAGGCACTTAAAACAGAAACAAATAAATCTTTGATTGCCTCTGTATCGTTCGTGGCTCTAGAAACGATGGATCCTGCTGGCGTATTATCGAAGTAACGCATACCTAAGCGATGAATTTTCGAGAACACATCGATTCGAAGTTGCCCGATAATTTTGAGGGCGATTTCTTGGAATTTCACTAATTGAAAATAAGAAATAAACACATTCACAACTTGGATGGTGAAATATGATACCGCTAGAAACACAATCGGTTTCGTTTCAAAGTTTAATACCGCTACATGATTATCTAAAAATACTTTTATGATATAAGGACCTAGCACATCCCCAGTGACCGTTAAGACAAGTAAAAATAAGGCTAAAAAGGCTGATTTTTTATGGGGTCTTAAATAGGATAATAATCGGAAAAGTATCCTTCTTTGTTCTTTATTTGAGAAGGTTGGTTGATTATTCATCAGCCGCTCCCCCCTTTTCTACTAAACGTTCTAACTGTTGTAGTTGGTACATTTCATAATATTTGCCTTTTAACGCCATCAATTGTTCATGGGTGCCTTGCTCAACAATTGTCCCTTCTTCCAACACAAGGATGAGATGTGCATGTTCAATCGCACTTAATCGATGGGAGGTAATAATCGTTGTTGCCTCTTGTCTCTCTTCCTTCAATGCTTGAAGGATTGCTTCTTCCGTTTTCGCATCAACTGCAGAGAGAGAATCATCTAAAATGAGTAATTCTGGATTCGTTAACAATGCACGTGCAATGGAAATCCGTTGTTTTTGCCCCCCTGATAGTGATACGCCCCTCTCCCCGACAATCGTTTGATAACCATCAGAAAAGGCTAAAATATCTTGATGAATGTTTGCTAGCTTTGCAACATGCTCCACTCTTTCTTTACTAGCATCGATATTTGAAAAGGCAATATTGTTATAAATCGTGGTTGAAAATAAAAAATGCTCCTGAGGCACATAGCCAATTGCCTCTTTTAAGCGGTTCATTTTATAGTCATCAATTTTATGTTGACCGAAATAAATTTCCCCTTTATAGCCTTCAAATTCTCGAAGTAATAGTTTTAAAATAGCGGTCTTCCCTGCTCCCGTTTTTCCGACAATTCCAAGGGTTTGACCTTGCTTTAATGTAAAATGAACATTTTTCAAAGATGATTTTTGTTCGCCAGGAAACTTAAACTCATCCACATTAAACACAATATCCCCTGCTGGACGAATATCAAGGGCACCTTCTTTGTCGTCTATTTCTACTGGAGTCGATAATAGCTGTTGAATGCGATCGTAAGAAGCAAGTCCGCGCTCTAAAATATTAAACAATAGTCCAAAAGCAAGCATTGGCCACACGAGTAAACCTAAATACGTATTAAAAGCTACTAAATCACCAATTGTCATTTGGCCATCTACAATAAATTTCGCCCCAAACCCTAAACTAAGCAAAAAACTAATACCTACTATTAAACTGATGGTGGGGTCAAATAAAGAATCAATTCGGGCAACTTTCATATTTTTTGACACGACGTTTTCAGATAATCTTGTAAAATCGTCAATGTCTTCTTCATGCTGTCCAAAGGTTTTAATAACTTTAATCCCCGTTATACTTTCTTGCGTTTTATCATTTAAATCGGAAAAGGCAGCTTGCGCAACGCCAAACCGTTCGTGCAATAGTTTTCCGTAGTAACTTGTAGATAACGCCATAAAGGGCATTGGAATAAGTGCAATGAGTGTTAAACGCCAATCAATCGTAATAGCCATGGCAAGGATCACAAATCCCCCCGTTACAATGGAGTCAAATAGCATTAATACTCCGCCACCTGCTGTTTGTTGGACAGCTGACACATCATTTGTTGCGTGGGCCATTAAATCTCCAATTCGACGTTCTTGATAAAAGGATGAACTCATCTTCGTAAAGTGACGGAATAATTTTTCCCTCAAGATCTTTGCTAAATAATTGGAAGATCCAAAAATCATCATTCGCCAATAATATCGCATCACATACATCGCTAGGGCGACTGCGATGATGATGGCTATCCATTTCAGTAACGATTGTACCGTTAACGTTTGTGAGCCAATCTCATCTATGACGTATCCAATAATTTTTGGTGGAATCAATATCAATATTCCGACAATTGTTAACATAAGAATCCCAATGATATATTCTTTTTTCCTCTCTTTAAAGAACCAATTTAACCGCAAAAAAACTTTCATGTAATCACCTTCTTCGGCTTTCAGTGAATTTGGAAAATTCAGTATAGCCAACCTATTTTAGCAAATATTGAATGGAACAGCCAAGCAATACATTTCAAATCTCGAAATAAATTTACCATTTTTTGATTCATATGATTCTATTAATTTACGTGGTAATCTTACTTTAGAATAACAAATGCGAGGGGAACTCAATGCAACGTAGACTTTTTTATACAACATGCGCCATTGCTGCCATTGTAGCGCCAATTTCAGTCCAATCTGCAGATGCAGCGACAACGAATTTTAATGACATCACGAACTACCCCGAAGAAACACAACAAGAGATTTTAAATTTAGTAGAGTTAGGAATCATTAAAGGAACTTCACCAACAACCTTCTCACCAAAAGAATCCATTACCCGTGGACAAGTGGTCAAAATGCTTGGACGTTTTTTAGTCAATAGTGGCATATCAAGCATTCCTACTGATTGGGAAAGAAAACAATATTTCACCGACCTTTCTGTAAACAGTAAAGACCGAGAATTATTACAATACGCTGCCGTTGTAAAATCTTCAGGCGTATTTATCGGAAAACCAGATGGCTCTTTAGCAAGTTCCGAAAAAATTACACGGGAAAATATGGCCCTTGTACTCGACCGCGCAACTGAAGCCATGCGTGGAAAATCATTAGTTGAGCTTGCCAACTATGAAGAAGGAAATATAGAAGACATATCACGTGCAAGAACGGAAACACGCGACGCAGTAAATGCTCTAAATGTATTAGGCATTTCCAACGTGTCAAACTTCAACCCAAAAGGCAATGTGTTACGTGTTCATTTTGCTTCCTTCTTAACGAGAGCAATTCCTTTTATGACAGAGAAAACAATTGAATCAACGCTTACACTAAATGCACAAGATTATGGTTTCTTAAGCTTTTCTGAAATAACAAACATAGACGATACTTCATTAGATGTTGACTTCTCCCCTTCTCAAATTACGATTTCTGGTGAATTTACACAAAATGAAGTGAACACATTTATTGATTGGATAGATATCAAAGGAACAGATTTATTCGGAAACGAACGATTTGTAAGTTTTGATTTTGTTTTAAACGAAGAAACTCAATTGGAGCTATTCAACGAGAAAAACAGTTTAACAGAAAATATCCTAGCCCAAGCATTCTTGATGGATTCATTTATTAATGTAATGGTGACATCAGCCAATCGTGAACCACTTTCAACGAATGAAAACAGTAACGTTTATGCCATTAAAAAAGATACTGAAAATGAAATTATAGAATTGACGTTTACAGGCTTGCGAAATAACGAAAGTGTTACGGAAACAGTACAGTATTATGTTGACTTTGCTGGAAATATCGTATTCAATCAAAAGGCGAATAACCATTCCTTAAATTATAATTATTACATAGCAAATAGTGGAGATGTTGTTTTTGATGGTCACCCAGTAGAAGAACAAACATTCTACTATATTCCAGTTTCATCGAATGAAAATTGGACTTATACGGCTTTTCAAGACGCCACAACAATTGAAGAGATTTTAGCATTCTTTATAACAGACGGAACGAAAGCTCATTTCGATTTTGATCAAAGTGAATATGCCCTTGTGATAGATGGGAACAAAAATGTCTACGGTGTGTTAGATCTTTCAAAGGAAAACGGTTTCTTTGAAAAATATACTTTTGAATTACAATCACCAGCAAACATAACGATTAAAGAAATGTATGCGTTCGGTAATGTGATATTAAAACAACAACCGAACGGCACCATCTTAGCCACTGCTACTGGTGAAGAAGTAGAAGGCACTATCGTATTAATTATTGATGGAGCTGGAAATGAACATTACTTTGAAATTGCAAAAACAACTAATGGATTTGAATTGATGCCTTATAATGTGGAGCTATTCTATAAATAAGTTTCGAAATAAAAATATGAAAAAAACGAGATTGTAGAATATACATTCTCGTTTTTTTACTATTTTCTTTTATCCCAGCCTACTTCCCTTTGAATGAAAAAGATTGCAAACAAACTCTATCTTCTAGAATTTGTCTACAATCTAATTGTTTTACGTTGTTACTTTTAATACCGTTTTAATTTTTTGGATGATGCCACCACTACTATACGTTAATACGCTTCGTTTGTAGAATGATAAACTTAACATGTACACAACTACAACCGTAGTAATCAGTACGACAATTGATAGGATCGGCTCGATTGGTGAAATGTCGGTAGCTCCAATACGCATCGGCATGACCATTCCTGATGTTAACGGAATGTAAGAGAACACTTTAATTAATAATGTGTCTGGGTTGCCCATTCCTGAAAGCATTACATAAAAGCCGATTAACGGAATCATGATAGCTGGTGTCATTACTTGAGAAGCTTCTTCCGGTTTGGAAACAAGGGAACCGAACAATGCCCCAATAATGAGATATAAGAAAATTGTTAGGAATAAGAACCCTAAAATATATAATACAAACCCAAAAGAAAGTTCATTAATGGTTGATTGAACAAACTCAAGCTTTTCCCCGCTATCCGTAAATCCAAGGTAAGCAAATAATACTGCGATTATAATACCTATTTGAGTTAGTGCTACTAAGAACACGCCAAAGATTTTCGATTGTAAATGGTTACTTGGTTTCACACTTACCAGTAACATCTCTAATGCACGAGAGCCTTTTTCGTTTGCTACATCCGTTGTAATCATAGATAAAAAGGCCATGATGAAGAAATAAATTACAATCCCCGCTACATAAGAAGCAAACATGCCCGCTTCTTTTTGATCTTCACTTTTTCCATCAGCTACCTCTTCATTTAAATTCGTCATCGTAATAATTGGTTCAGAATTTAAAATTTGGTCTGCTTCTTGCGCCGTTAAATTCAGTTGACCAATGCCGTAAATTTTCCCAGCATATTGAAGAAGAGATGAAATAGCTGATTGATCATTTAATTTTAATGGCGTATACGTTGCAATATCTGCGTTCAAATTGTTATTTTCTTCAGTTACATGGATAACAGCATCTAGTTTTTCTTCTTTCAGCTGTTCATACAATGCTTCCATTTCGCTATTTGGGAACGAATAATTTACATCTTCACTGGATGCAAAAATCGGTTCCAAATCAACGGCTGTTTCATTGACGATTGCTACTTCAATTGCTTCCTCATCCACAAAAATTGCTTTAATGTCAGACCAAAACATTACCACCGTAATTATCCCTATGTACAATAAGGTCATCAAAATAAATGTTTTGGAACGTATTTTTTGGAAATAGAGTTGTTTTAATAGTATCGAAAATTTACGCATGATCCCCACCTACCTTATCTTTAAAGATTTCATCGAGGGATAAATAATCTAAACTAAATTTCTCAATATAATTCCCATTTGAAACAAAGTCGAATATTGGTTTTGCATAGGATTCATCGATCAATGTAATAACCACTTCATCTCGTTCTCTTTTAATCTCTTTTATCCCTGACAATCTAGAAAATTCTTCAACAGGTAGCTCCGTACGAATCGTCAATTTCGTCTTCCCATATTGTTTTTTCAAATCTAGCAAACTTCCGGAAAATAACGATACCCCGCGCTTTAATAAACATAGATGGTCACATAATTCTTCTACATTATCCATTTGGTGACTGGAAAATAGAATTGTCATACCCTTTTCTTTTAGCAACAAAATCGCATTTTTTAATAAATCACGATTCACTGGGTCAAGCCCACTAAATGGTTCGTCTAAAATTAAAAACTTTGGTTTGTGGATAAAACTTGCAATTAATTGAACCTTTTGCTGATTCCCTTTTGATAACGTTTCAGCCTTTGCATTTCGTTTTTCCTCTAAGTCAAAACGTTGAATCCAGAAATCAATTTCCTTTTTCAATTCAGTACGATTCATGCCGCGAAGCTGACCAAAGAAAAATAGTTGTTCTTCTACTTTCATTTGTGGAAATATTCCGCGCTCTTCTGGTAAATAGCCAAGCCAATCACGGTTCACCTTTTTAATCGGAACTCCATCCCACGTAATTGTTCCTGAAGTTTGGTCTTGTAAATCTAAAATCATTCGGAAAGTGGTCGTTTTTCCCGCACCATTTTGACCAATCAATCCAAATATTTCCCCTTTGCCAATGGTGAAATTCAAATCATTTACGGCTGTAAAATCTTTATATTTCTTCACCACATGTTGCAATGATAATGTCATAGCCCTTCTCCCTTCTAATCATTAAATAGATCTAAATTCTTTTTCAATTGACCTATTTTCTTTCCTACTTTTACTAATGGAATGAAAAGTAAAATGGCTGCTAAGAGGTTTAAACTGCCAAGAATCACTTGGAAAACAGATTCTTCTCCAATATTTGAAATGGTAAAATAGAAATTTAATAGGAAGAAAAAGAAGAACCATAAAAAGATGCGTTTCATATACGCTAATTTTGATGATGTATCACTATAAAGCTCAAATGGACCATCTTCAGTTGCTTTTCTGAAATACGCCCACATTCCACGAGTTTTCACAAGTTCCACACCTGATTGTTGCAAAAATTCGAGGTAATCTTTAACTTGCCCTTTTGCTCCTAAACTACTTACCATCTCATTACGGTAAATGTATTGCCCTGGTGCACCTTTTTCAAATTTATAATAGCCAATATTAAAATCCGTTAAGTGCCATCCTTCTTTTGCCATTTCATTTACCCATTTTTCCTCTTTTTCATAATCTAAAAAGAAACGAAATCTTGAACACTTTTCATTCATTTTTCACTACCCCCTGTTATACGGATACCATTGTCAAAAAGTTCCCTTAATCTTAAAATTTCGTATTCAATTACTTCTTTGCCTTGTTCTGTAATGATATATTCCTTTTTCCGCCCATCTTCTTCAAAGGCTTTAATCCATCCACGATCGAGCAAGGTTTTAATTGCCCCATAAATGGTCCCCGCTCCTAATTTCACGCGACCATTCGTCATTTCTTCCGTAAATTGAATCATGCCGTAACCGTGTCGTGGTTCATATAAAGAAAGCAAAATATAATAAACGCCTTCTGTTAACGGTGCAAGCTCTTGTTTCATGAAAATTCACCCCATTTTTATATCGACGTATAATATAATGACTAACGATATATCGTCTGTTGATACATTTAATATATCAGCGTCCGATATAAATAGCAAGATGTAAGTTGTAAAAAAATGAAAAAACCGGTAATCATATGGTGATTACCGATTTTTTATGTTCTATATTTTTTTCGTATCCAAATAAGGAGCAGAGTTAAAACGATGTAAATAATAATGACAAATACCAATGTTATCATTCGTTCTGCATCCGACCCATCAGCAAATAACACCGGACCTAAACCAAAAAATGTCACCGCTGCATACAGAACAAGAAAAAGGATGGAGATGATCCACTTCATGCACTATCCTCCTAAGGTTAGGCTTTCTATATTACATGCTCGTTTTGTCTCGAATGATTTTAAAACTGCCGATACCTTTTGCAAGGACCTTGCCATCACCAGTATAAATTTCTCCTTCTGCTTGTGTAATGCGGTAGCCAAGTTGGACAATTCGCCCTGTTGCGTAAACTGTCCCAGCAGAAATTGGAGCTAAATAGTTAATATTTAAGTTAATCGTTGCACAGCTAGCCTGCGTTTTTGCCCGAATAAACATTGCAAGTACTTGGTCAATCATGGAAGCATAAATTCCACCATGTAAAGTATCATTGCTGTTTAGAAAGTCTTCACGTATATCAAGCTTTAAAATAACTCGATCTTCTTCAAATGCGATGATATCAAAGCCGATATATTTGAAAAACGGCATTTCCTCAAAGCTTTTTTGAATGTCTAGTATTGTTGTTCCCATGATGTCACCTCAAAAATTATCATAAAAAACTTTAACCTGCAATTTTAGTTGGCTGCAACGTTTCCTTTAAAAATGAATTGACTGCTACAATTGTTTTCTCAATTTCTTCCGAGAAAACTTCATTTTTCGTAAAGAAACTATGAACAAGACCCTTCGCAACTAATTGATTGACTGGTACATTGGCATTTTTTAATTTTTCCCCATATGCAATCCCTTCATCACGTAACACATCATTTTCAGCCACAATAATCATTGCTGAAGGAAGACCTGACACATTATTTGCTTTTAATGGTGCTACATAAGGATGTTCTTTTTCTTCTTCGTTATTTAAATAATATTTCCCAAACCATTGCATATCTTTTCGTTCAAGTCCAAATCCTTCTGCAAATTCTTGGTATGAAGCCGTATCATAGCCTAAATCCGTCACAGGATATAGTAAAATTTGTGAAGCAATCGCTGGACCTTGTAAATCTTTCGCCACGAGTGTTACAACAGTAGCAAGATTCGCACCGGCGCTATCTCCCATCACGGAAATTTGATGTTTTATTCCATTAATTAATTTTGCATTTTCAACAGTCCATAAAAATGCATCATAGGCATCATGAACTGGAGTTGGATATTTAAATTCAGGAGCAAGTCGATAATCAACAGATACAACAACGGATTTCGTAATAGCTGCTAATTGTTTGCAAGAGCGATCACTTGTTTCAATGCTATTGATTACCCATCCTCCACCGTGATAATAAATGATGACAGGAAAAGGTCCTTCTCCAACTGGTGTATAAATTCGTATTTTTATTTTGCTTCCATCACGTACTTCAATGTATTCATCTTTTATATTCGCAAGTTCAACTGTATTTTGATCATCTTTTACTAAACTTGATGCTCGTAAATCACGTACTTCTTCTGGTGTCATAGTATGGATTGATGGTTGTTTATTAACAGTTTCTAAATATTGACTTGTTTTTAACAATAAATTTGGCAAACCAATCACTTCCCAATGTTTTGAATTCTTATAGATTTAGTATGTTTTAATACTAACTGATTCACTCGGAATTAGCAAGGGAGAAAAAAAGATTTAGTAAAAAATCATGAAATCCAGAATATTATCTACTTTTTTGGCGATTTTTGGGTAATTCATTCTACTTGTGATTATTGCTAGAAAATAAAAAATTATGAATTACTCAATAGGCATCTACCTTTTATTTAGTAATTAGACCGATTTTCCTCACAATCTTTCTAATAATAGGTAAACCAACTAACTCTACTATTATTTATTTCATATTTTATTAATGCAACAAATATTAACTAAGGAGGAGAAATTATGCGCAGAAAAAATTGCGGTTGCGGTAGCAGAAAGCCTATCTACTGTCCACCAAACGTACATCCAACACAAGTTGCACCAGCACGTGTATCACCTACTCAAGAAGTAGTTAAAACAAACGTATTCCATACAGTGGTGCCTCACGTTCATCCTACTCATACTCGTACAGTTAATCGTCATTATATTCATAACCAACACTACTTCCCACAAACACAATCTGTTGAGAATGAATATATTCAAACTCAAAGCAACAATCGAGGCAATGTATCCCCAATGGGTCAAGGTCCTATGAGCCAAGTTAGCCCTATGAGTCAAGGTCCTATGGGTCATGGGCATGGTTGCGGTTGCCGCCCTTGTCGTAGAAGAAGAGGGTGGTAATAAAAAAATTACCTACCGTTTTTGACGGTAGGTAGTTTTTTTGTTATATAAGGATCGGGTTAGCTCCTCGACAACTTCAGAATAGTCTTCAAGGACAAAAAGCGCCCTTTTGCCGATTATTCCAGTTGTTGTCGGAGCTAAACGAACGCGCTCCGCTTTTCTTTTGTCTAGCTCCGCGCGTTAGCTCCTCGTCAACTTCAGAATCGTCTTCAAGGGCATAAAGCGCCCTTTTGCCGATTCTTCCAGTTGTTGTCGGAGCTGAACGAACGCGCTCCGCTTTTCTTTTGTCTAGCTGCGAACGCTAGCTCTTTCGGTCACTTCAACTTCCTCCTACGCGTGTAAACACGCTTGTCGGAAGTCTCCGCAGTACAAGGATGTACAAGTGCCGACAATGCCACGTGATGTGGCGTTTTTCTCGGCCAGTTTCTTTCACGGCTGAACGAACGCGCTCCGCTTTTCTTATTAAACTCGTTTTAGTTTTTCGTATTCTAACTGCAATGCTTCAATACGTTTTCTTCCTTCTTCACGGTTGCGGATGGTTTCGACTTGGATTTGTTTTGTTTCTTGAATTCCAGACATGATGGTTTGCCATGTTTTTTCTATTGTTTCAATTTTTATGCTCGGGTTTCCAGCTGAGCGTGCAATGTTTACGCTGTTTTGACGGATATTTTCCGCATTACGAATGAGCATTTCATTCGTCCGTTTATCTAGTTCATTCATTGAATCTGCCACTAATTTTTGGCGTTGAATTGTCACCGCATGGATTAGCCCTTGTTTGAAAATCGGAATCGTTGTCACAAAGGCAGAATTAATCTTCCCAATTAAATGGTTGTTCCCTTGTTGAATCATACGAATTTGTGGGGCTGCTTGGAACGAAACTTGTTGAGCCATTTCTAAATCATAGCGGCGTTGTTCTAACAACTCGATTGTACGGTTCAACGATTCTAGCTCCATAATCGCCTCTTGATCGCCTTCATTCGCTCTTTGATCTAAAATAGGAATTTGAGGTCGCAGTTGATCTAACTTTACTTCAATGGCAGCCACATGCTCACTTAAACTTTGGAAATAGTTTAAGTTTTGCTCATACATTTGCTCTAATTCCATTGTATTTTTCTTCATTTCCAACTCATATTTTGTGATTTCGTTATAGATCACATCTACTTCTTTATTCATCGTGTCGTATTTGGATAAAATCCGTTCCAGTTGCTCTTTCCCTTTATTGAACAACTTTTTCAAAAAGCCGCCCTTTTTCTCTTCTTTGAAATCTTGTGGGTCAAAGCGGTCCATAATTTTATTCAAATGGTTAATCAGTTCACTCGATTTTTCCAGCTTACTAGACTTAATGGAAGCCAACATGCGATCTGAAAACTTGGATATCGCAGTTGCAGTTTCCTTCCCAAATTCCAGAACAGCAATTTGATTTTTATGGTCAATTTTTTCTGCCAACGCTTGTACTTGTGGCTCTTCTTTTAACATTAATTGACGTTTTTTTATTTGTGACATTTCCTCTTGGGATACAAGTTGTACAGGTTGAGGAACTGGTTCTAATGTTGTACTCATTGGTTCAGTTTTTTTTGCATCTAAATCATCGAATAATGGATTTTTTATATCAGACATGAAAATCCTCCGTTCATTCTATTTCTAAATATTGTTATCTTCATCTTATACATAATTCACACATTCGGTCTATATAAAAACATACGAATTAAACAGTAAAAAAGTTTCAGTCAAAAAATAAAAAGCCGCAAACTAATCAGCGGCTTCCAAAAAATTTATTTTTTCGATTTTAACAATTGATTCGATAACAATAATCCAATTCCGCCAACTGCGATAAACAGTAATGCCCGTACTAACAAACTTAAATTTCCTAAATCGATAAAGATTAATTTACAAATTGCAACGCCAAGTATGGTATACCCAAACACGCGAACAATTTTTAATTTACGCTTTGTACTCATCCAAAGTGAGATCGTTGCCGTAACAAACAATAAAATCGTTTTCGTTGCAACAATAGCGATGTAATCAATATATCCGTCGTAAATGAGCTGGTTCAACACACCATAAATCACAAACATGGTGCCAAGGATTCCAAGCATTAGTAACCCATCAATATTAATTTTTAATCCTCGTATCCACTTGTTATATAAATAGCCTTCCTCATAAACATCTGACAGAATACCGATAATGACACACGCATAAACGATTCGAACGATTAGATTCAACCACATCTCCATCCCATCAACATAATGGGTTGGAAGAAGATTTAACGTAACGATTCCAAACGTAACAATGAGAACGTATCGTAAAATCCGTCCAACGATTCGTTCTGGAAGGAAAAACGATCCAAGCATCACAATGACTAATACTAAACATGAAAAATACGGGAACCCATATTCTGAAAAATAAGTACCATCGAATTTCACAATATAAATAAAGAAATATAGTACGATAATTATTGGGTAGAAATCATCAACAAAAGTGATAGCACTTTTCCCAATTGACTTCCCTTTTATATAAGCAAATATTACAACTAAATAAATCAAGATTAATAGATAATTTAAATGTTCGACACTCCAAAATGGTTCTACATCATTAATTAGAATATGTCCTAGAATCAATATCATAAATAATAGACTATACGTAATTTTCATTAGCATAGCACCGAGTCGCACCGCTAACATAATTCCTATAAACGTAGATAGTGGTAAGAGGATATTACCTAGTTCCGGTGATAGCTCTAACGCAAGTAACATGTTGAAAAATGCCAATAAAGCCAGTGTTCCAACCACATCGACAATACGTTTTTCTCCCCGCTTATTGATGTAAAACGCGAAACTACCATAAATAATGGCTAATACAATAAATGCAATAAAAGAATCCTCTGGAATAAAGTGAATCAATAAAAGTGTCAGCCCACTTAAACTAAACAACATTCCTTCATGTAAGGCTCTGAATTTACCCGCTTCAAAAATCTTCAACCAAACCGCAAGTAATACCGCATTTAAGATGACATAACTAATAAAATAGTAAACTTCCCCTTGTTCATTCAAACTATAAATGATTTGTAGTGCAATGATGGAAAAGAAATAGGCCACATATAGCGCCACTCTTTGACGATGTTTGATAAATACCCATTGCATTGCACCAAATAAGAGTAATACGTATAAAAGAATTATGACATTATTAAATTCCATGTACTCCAGTAAATAAGGTAGCAATAATGAAGTGAAAATAATAAACACTGATAACACTTCATTTTTCTTGAAGTAAGATATGATAATTCCGTATGCAATATAAAGTATCGCTATGAATAACGCAACATATAACCCAATTACTTCATACAAGATGGCCCCTGCAGCTGTCGTCAGAATTCCAATCATAAACGATCCACCGTATAACACAACGGTCAACACCTGTGAGCTATCCTGTTTCCTTTTTTCCATTAATGTAGCTGTTATGATTAATCCAATGGAAAGGAAGTATGCCAAAATAATTTTAATAGTATTGGAGAATAATCCATAATCACTTATAAGCTTTAATCCCCATAAAACACCTAGGACAAGTATGAGCATAAAGATTTTTGGTAATGCCCAAACAACCATTTCCTCAAAACTACGAGACTTTTTCGGAGGCGTTTCAGGTTTCTCTTGTACTACTGGTTTTAAAATGGTTTTGGGTGATTCCTGCTTATCCCCCCGTTCTTGAGCAGCAGCCTTATTCAGTTTTACTAAATGGTTTTCACTCGTACCATTTTCGATGACCTGTTTGTTCTGCTTTAGCTCATTCAGTTCAAAACGAAGCGCACGTACTTCTTCCTCTAAACGGGCTATTCGCTTTTCGGTTTCTTGATCCATTATCGAAACCCCTTTTTCTTTTATTTGTACCTATTACTATTTTATTTTAATTTTGCCAAATATAATGTAGTACTAAAAAGCTATTTAAATACAAAATGCCCCGGAAGTATCACTACTTCCGAGGCATTTTTTAAATATTACTTAAAGTAATGTGCACCAACGATAATTAGTAGAATGAATAATACGACAATTAATACAAAATCAGTGTTGTGTCCTTTAGAATAGCCACCATGTGAATTACAATACATGATTTACTCCCCCTTTATACGAGATATTACAATTTATGTTTTTTCACTATAAAGAACAGGGACAAATGACTTAGTTTTTCTTACCACATGACAGAAAATTCTATGAAGACTTCTCATAAAATTTAAATGCATCCATTCCGAGTTTCCCCGAAATGGATGCCCCTTTTAAACATTAACAGTATTTTCCGCCACCATTGAAGTTATAGTAAGCACCAATGATAATTAAAAGAATGAATAGTACTACTAGTAAAGCAAAACCATTCCCTTGACCATATCCATAGTCATTTCCACAGTAACCCATACATAAAACCTCCTCTCTTTGAATACATTGTTAATTTATGATTCTTTCTGAAGGGGGTAGGGGACAAAAGTTTAGTTTTTGTAAAGTTTATTATTTCGAATAATGAGTGCTTTCGTTTCTTCCTTAATAACTACCTCCTGTTACTAATAAATGCAAATGCTCATTTTTGACGTATGACAAATGTTTATTTTTGAATTTGCTTTTTGAAAAAATAAAAAGAACCGTACTTTGTAAAAAGTAGGTTCCTCTTTTCTATTCAGTTCCTTACTACAACCAATCTTTCACATAGGCAACTAAGCCAATGACGGCACCAATTGAAGCACCTAAAAACCCATAGATTATAAGGTTATTTGAAGTCTTCTTTTCATTCTTTGTACCATTCATCTGATCCACCTCAATACATATACGAAAAATTTAGGTTTATGTTTCATTTTTTACTAGTAGAGATAAACATAGATGCATCTTGGTTCATAAAAATGTTTTGACCATGGAAAAATGTCTTTATTTGAATTGAATGAAATCCAACCTCTGCTAAGATACTTTTCAGTTCATCATGGGCAAATCCATTGTGCACTTTGGGATGGTTTATTTTTTCATTCTTATCAAAATCCACTATGATGAGCTGTCCACCCTCATTTAGGATGTTAAACAATTGTTGTAAAATGATTTTCGTATTAGGAATGTGCAGTAGGACGAGGGACATTAATATAATATCTGCCTTTAATTCCGGTGTTTCTTGCGTAAAATCTGAATAAAGCACCTTTGCATTGGATATTCCCCTGCGCGAAATTTTCCCTTGAGCCACATCTAGCATTTGTTTTGATGAATCAACTAACAATACTGATTCAACCAGATCTGATATTTGTAAACTAACAAGACCTGTACCACTTCCATAATCGATGAAAGATTTGGACCCGCAATTTTGTAATTCCGCTCTAACTTCCTCTGCAATCACATTCGCTAAAGCGATTCTATCTTTTGTGTCATATCGTTTTGCCATTTCTTCAAAAACGTTCTGTTCCATACTCATCCCCCAATTATTTAATAAAGAAATGGTACCACACAAAGTATAAAGGATACTAAAAAATCCCCACGTTTTTGGAGGGCGCTGAAAAACTTACGTTTTTAATAGCGTATTGGTTTTCAAAATACAAAAGAAGGCACTTTCTGTTCGATTTTGAACAGAAAGTGCCTTCTTTCCTTGTGTATTTCTTACTCTTTTTCGTTCATTAACTTTAATATTCGCTTGAGGTTTACTGCGAATATCGTTGTCGCTCCTTGAATCTCCATGCCAAATAGACCCGCTGACGATGCCGTATCGTACCCGTGTCCATTTTTTAACTCACTATTTTTCGCTTCCACTTTATAACGTTCTTTCGCTAACTGGATAAATTCATCCGTTTGTTGAAAAGCCAGTTGTTCTGCGTGCGTTTCGGATTTTAAACTCACTGAATAGGTTTTACTTTTCGCACCTTCTTTGTAACATCCATCACGTAATGGACACACCTTGCATTTTTCAATATCAAAATAGTGTGTCTCTACTTGATTTGTACTTTGTCCCTTTTTACCAGTTCGTGCTTTTCGTATCGCTAAATGCCCGGCTTTACAGACAAATCGCCCGGCATCCTTATTATATTCAAATTTGTCTTCTTCTTTTCGATTGCCTTCTGATATAGCGGGATTTAATTTTGAAACAAGGGCAATTTTTTCTTCTTTTGTGTATTCAATATTCGCTTTCTCTGAATAAGCTGTATCTCCAATTACCGTGTCCACTTCCATACCTGCTTGTTTACTTTTTTCTATCAATTCCTGTAAGTACTTCCCATCACTTTTTTCACCTGTTGTAATCACTGCAGCTGTAATAATTCGCTCATCACTTAACGCGATATGTGTTTTATAGCCAAAGAAAGAGGAGTCAGCTGTTTTATGACCTTTTCGTGCATCCTCATCAGATGAATAAGAAAGTTGAGTTTGATAATCCTCGACCACTTCTTTTAACAGATTTAATCGTTCTTTGATAGCGGGTACTTGTACAACTTTTGGTTCCTTTTCGATCACTTCAATTAGTTTTTTACAGTAGGTCACTTCATCTTTTACTTCGTTCGTCGTATTTTTTGCAGGAAATTTATCTTTCATTGATTCATCAATTTTATAGATGGCTTTCCGGACATTTTTGGATTTCTCTTGTAAAAATTCTTTTGGTGACTTTTGATTGTAACGAGCTTTTGTATGTGTAGCGTCCACAATGATGGCATTACTTTTAATAACGTTCTTTTCCAGTGCGATTTCAACGGTTTTCCCGATTAACATATCTAATAGATTGACATCTTTTAGACGCAGACGACGGAATTTTGTCAGTGAGCTTGGATCGATGACGTCATCTTCTGGTGCCATATCTAAGAAATATTTAAAGGACATATCATATTTAGAACGCTCTACTAAATCAACGTCCGATACATCATAAATTGCCTTTAATAATAAATACTTAAACATCCGAATAGGCGGAATCGCATTTCGTCCATTATCTAAACAGTATTTTGTTTTTAATTCCTCTAGAATAAAGGTGAAATCGACCAGTTCCTTTATCTGACGAAGCATGTTATTTTTTGGCACGACGATATCATAAATCGCCATGTAAGGACTTAAATTGAGCGTTTCTTGGTTTGAAATCATTGGGAATCACCT
Organism: Ureibacillus endophyticus; assembly: GCF_003628435.1. Classification (GTDB taxonomy): domain Bacteria; phylum Bacillota; class Bacilli; order Bacillales_A; family Planococcaceae; genus Ureibacillus; species Ureibacillus endophyticus. The sequence continues at coordinate 19,664 of NZ_RBZN01000029.1, forward strand.
ACATACATTTGATATTCTAATTATAAAGGAAAAAGGCAGTTGAAAGTTTGATAATCTCAAACTTTCAACTGCCTAATTTAAATATTGGACTTTTTCAGTGCCCTCCGTTTTTGTAGGGATTGTTGAATTACTCATTTTCCAATACTGCTGCGCTTAGTACGTCCTCATAATCTTCATCATAAACAATGTTATAGATTTTCCACGTACCATCTGCAGTTTTCTTTAAGTATGCTGTTCCTGACATATCAACTGTCATGTCAAAATTCATATCTGGTGCCGTCATCACAACTTGAACTTTTAGATTATCGATTTTCACTTCAGCAAAACGTTTATTGAGTGTAGTCACTGTGCTTGTATGTTCACCTACTTGTTTTGCTGTAATAGTACCTTCAAATTCCTCAGAATCTTCTTGTAGTGTCAGCGTATCAAGTGAAAGTGCTAGATAATAACCCATTGTTGTTTCACGATATAACGTTTTTAACCCATTAATATCTTGTTGATCCGTTAATAAAAACTCTTCCGTAATATTACGGTTCACAACATGCGTAACGACTGATTCGTCTTCAGCTGTACCAAGTTCTAAATGCAATGCACGGTCAATCATTAATACAGCTTGTGAACGCTTCGCAAAATCATTTGGCTTAAATTCTGTACCATACCCTTTTATGATGCCAACTCCTGCAGCTTTGGCAATTGCTTCATGTGCAGAGTTTTTCGTTGTTACATCTTTGAACGTTTTCATTGGTGCCGAGAAATCAACGGTTGGTTCAAAAGCACGGTAGATCATTGAAGCCATTTGAGCACGGGTAATTTTCTCATTTGGTTTAAATTTTCCATCAGGTTTACCAATAATAATTCCATTGCTAGTGGCAGTTTGTACATAATCATAATACCAATCGCTTGATTTTACGTCTGGGAATGATTTTGTAATGTCACCGGGTTTTAAATTCATGGCGTTTACTAAAATTTTTGTAAATTGCGCACGCGTAATCGTATTACCAGGCTTTACAAGAATCGAAGTATATTCATAGATTTCTCCATCTTCTTCATAAACTTCTGTTTCCTCATAACCTTCAATAATATCAGTATACAAAAAGCGTTCAAGTTGGTTGTAAGCCTCATGATCTTCATAAACATCTTCCATAAAATATTGGTCGATGGATTTGTCTGCGGCAAACGCAGGAGAGACGGAAAAAATTCCGAACGAAAGTATTAGAATGAATAAAATACGTACTAATTTCAAATGGTTTAACACCTTTCCATATAATTTATCTTACTCGAGAATCTTACTCGAAATATAGATAAATGAATATAACAAAAAATATGGAAAGTATGGGAGTTTGCTAGAAGAAAAATTAGCTTAGAACTTCGCTTTTATTTATTCGATGAATACCGTTTTAACGCTATTTTCTACTGATTTTCGTCTTCATGAGCTTTATGAATACCATTTTTAACCTATTCTTCACTGATTTTCGTCTTCATAAGCCTTATGAATACCATTTTTAACCTATTCTTCACTGATTTTCGTATTCATCGTCTTCATGAGCTTTATGAATACCAATTTGAACCTATTCTTCATTGATATTCGTCTTCATGAGCCTTATGAATACCATTTTGAATCTATTCTCCATTGATTTTCGTCTTCATGAGCTTTATGAATACCATTTTACACCTATTCATCATTGATTTTCGTATTCAACACTCTAATGAAAACGATTTTGTAATATTTCCCATTTCATTTACTCATTCACGAAATCTATGAAAACTATATTGAACCAGTTCACATCAAATTTTCGTATTCATCAGTAATTAGCCAAACGAACGTTCACGAAAATCCCCACTCTACTCCCCCTCAATCACAAATTCAAATCTCGTATCAAATTGAAATTCCCCATCACGAAATGTTCGCTCAACAAACGTGACTTTATTTTCATTATCCACTAATACAACAGTCGAATTCCTTGTTCCATAGTTCGGCATTTTGATAAACATCGCAGAAAGTCGACGTTCCAGTTCTAGTCCCACCCCTGTATCCGGTAACAGGTGGTCTTCTGCGATTTCAGAATCTGCCACAATCGCAAATAAATCTTCAACATTAATATCATTGTTTTGCGAAGCGTGCTCTTCCAACTTCGACTTAGCTTTCTCCACTTTCGACCAAGGTGTATTTAACGAGCAATTACTCAGGCTATGAGTGCCCGGTTGGATCGTATTCACTTCATCTAAGCGATTATTATAGTGAACAAATTCCCCTCCGTCCCAAAGCAATACATTATATCCACCATATAATGATCGATTTGCTCTTAGATTTTCAATAAACGCACCTATATCCTCACTACCTGTTAAAAAGTTCGTGACGATTTCTCCCCTCGATTTCGGTTTTGCCCCTTCTTTTGGATCGCGGAAATTTGTCACCGCTGCAAATCGCCCATTTTTTGCGATTCCTAGCCATGTCCCCATTTGCAATAAATCACGCCCAGCTAATATAGACGGTTGATCATCCCAAAAATGCGCGGCTTTTGTTGGACGTGAATAGGCTTCATCACGATTAGCTACAAGTATGAATGGATATTTTGGATGTAGATTGTAATGAACGTTAATTAAACACATAAACATTCCCCTTAGTCATTATTTTTAGCATCTAATTTTTCTACGATTTCTCGCAAAATGGCATTCCGTTCCCTCTGTGCTGAAACAATACTTACCATAAACCAGATTATAAATAGTGCGGGAATTACATAAAAAATAAACGCTATGATCATATCCAAATAAGTTACCCCCAATTTCATTTTTCTTTAAAAAACGAACAACCATTAAAAATTTACTATCCACTTAAAAAAATGAAACCAAAATACGAACAATTGAGTTATAATAGTTTTAATCATTCGTGATAATAGATTCTTATTATCTAAAATTGTATCAATTTCTCCCGAAAAAAGTAAAAATAAAATCGAAATATCAAATAATTCATCATTTTTTAAATTTTTTCGAGCGAAATGGTAGAAAAGGGTATATAATCAATCTATATTACATCTTCAAGGAGTGTTCGATTTGAGTACAACAACAAAACGTGCCTATAACTTTAATGCAGGTCCATCTGCTTTACCATTAGAAGTTTTAGAAAAGGCACAACAAGAATTAGTGAATTTTAATAATACTGGTATGGCTTTAATGGAAATGAGCCACCGTAGTAAAGATTATGAAGCTGTACATAACGATGCAGTTGCTCGCTTAAAAGCTTTATTTTCGATTCCAGATAACTATGAAGTATTGTTCCTACAAGGTGGAGCTAGTCTTCAATTCACAATGATTCCAATGAACTTCTTAACACCAGAAACAACTGCTAGCTACGTGTTAACTGGTTCTTGGTCTGAAAAAGCTTTAAAAGAAGCTAAACTTTTTGGACAAACTGCTCAAGCTGCTTCAACAAAAGAAAATAACTATCGTAATATTCCTTCTCTTGAAGAAATCAAATTTAACGATACTGATGCATATGTACACATCACTTCAAACAACACAATTTACGGTACACAATGGAAAGAATTCCCTACTACAGGTGAGGTGACATTAGTTGCCGATATGTCTAGTGATATTTTATCTAGACCAGTGGATGTAAGTAAATTCGGTATTATCTATGCTGGTGCACAAAAGAACCTAGGTCCATCTGGTGTGACTGTAGTCATTATCCGTAAAGACTTACTTGAAAAAGCGAACACTAACATTCCGACAATGTTAAAATATACAACACATGCTGATGCAAACTCTTTATACAACACTCCTCCAACGTTTGGTATTTATATGTTAGGTGAAGTTTTAAAATGGGTTGAAAATAAAGGCGGATTAGAAGCTATCGAAAAACAAAACGAAGAAAAAGCAAAAGTAATTTACGATGCTATCGATAACAGTAACGGCTTCTATTACGGTCATGCAACACCTGAATCTCGTTCATTAATGAACATCACATTCCGAGTTACTGATGAAGAGTTAGAGAAAAAATTCCTTGCTGAAGCAAAAGAAGCTGGATTCGTTGGACTAAACGGTCACCGTTCAGTTGGTGGTTGCCGTGCATCTACTTACAACGCAGTACCATTCGAAGCTTGTCAAGCACTTGCAAACTTCATGGTTGAATTCCAAAAAAATAACCAAAAGTAAAATGAAAACACCTTGTCTCTTTTGAGGCAAGGTGTTTTATTTCGATTCGTTAGCTCACCATCAATTTACGTAGCAATGTAATAAAAAAGAAGAGAAATCCCACCCAAGATTTCTCTTCTCATAGTTTTATAATTTTTTAGCCATATCTTCAATTTCTTCTGCAAAGTCCGTTAAATGCTGAATCGTTTGCGAAATTTCATTAATACTTGAAGTTTGATTGTCCGCAATTTCTAATGTTTCTTTAACGATTGTCGCAACTTGACTTACTTTCACTTTTAATTGGTCGAGTAAATTGCGAATTTCGTTAACAGAATCTGCACTTTGGTCTGCTAATTTTGTAATCTCTTTTGCAACAACACTAAATCCTCTTCCGTATTCACCTGAACGAGCAGCTTCAATACCTGCGTTGAAACCTAAGATTCTCGTATTTTTTGCAACAGAGTTAATCATTTCTAATATTTTCGTTGTATTCTCAACTTGCATGCTCATTTCACTTTGGGCTTCTGTTAAATGTTTGATATATGTACTAAATTCACTAGCGGATTCCGCTAATTGTTCAGTAGAAGCCGATATCTCTTCAGAAGAAGCTGCAAAGTGCTCCGCAACCTGCAATAATTTTGATTGATTTTTTGTACTTTTACTAACCGCAATTGCCCCGATTACTTCCCCGCGATCTCCGTGAATTGGTACTATCATTGCTTGAAACGGATCACCGTATAATTCTGCAGGAACGTTTACAGTTTTTACTTTATTTGTACGAATGACCTCCATAATTGGTTCGTGACTCTCAAGTTTTCTACCTTTTGAACTTTGAACGGCAATTTCTTTCGATAATAGTTGTTCAATTACTGTTTCGCCATCTGTAATGGAAATGTCGACATCTTCTGTAAACAGTTGTTTAATTGTTGGTGCTTGTTTTACGAACCATTGTAATGTTTCATGTACTTCTGTTTTTGTCTCTAAACTCATTAAAAATTCCCCTCTCAAATCAACCTGAACAACCTATTCGCTAATATTATAACACCAATATCGTTTCCAGAAACTCTCATTTTGGTAATATTTTTTGAAAAATTTCCCCTTTCTTCTCCACAAAAAAGTGCCTCCTCTAATGAAGAGACACTTATAGACCTATATTGAGGAATGGATATAACCTTTTATATCATCACGCATTTGATTAACATTGAATAATAATCCAGGGCAACTTTTCGTTACTCCATCAAGTTCACGATGACCGATTACTTGGTGCGGCTCCAAATTATACAATCTCATAATGTGATGACATAATTGAAGGAACGAGGAAAATTGCGATGATGTTGGAAGTTCAATATCAAAATCTCCTGTTAAACAAATCCCGATTGAATTTCGATTATGCCCATATGCATGAGCCCCTACGTGAAACCCTCGTCCTTCAACGATTGTCCCATCTTTTTCTATAAAGAAATTATAGCCAATACCACTCCACCCACGAACTTTTTGATGAAATTCATGACATTCTTCAGCATTCATTTGTTTTCGAGATGTGTGATGAACAATGATTTTCTGTACTTCATCTAAATCTTCTAATGGTTCAATAAAATAAAAATTTTTCTTCACAATTTTCAAATTTAATTCACACCTAAAAGTCAAATTTGCAGTCTTCATACGCCAATTTCTTAAGTTTTATATATTCTAGCATTATTGTAGATTTCTTAAAACCAATTCGTTTATCAAAGGCTTTATTCAAACCGTTAATTCTCGATTTAATCTCTATCGCTTTTTCCATAAAGTCAATTGCAAGAATGGTTTCATTTCTCAATGCATAAATCAGTGCTTTATTATGCAAAATATCCCCAACTCTTATATGGGTTTCGCCGTAATAATTTTTATAATATTCCTCTACTTCATCTAAAATACTAATTGCCTTCTCAAAATGTTTATCTTTAGCTGTTAAAATCGCTAAATATGTTTGTGCTTTATGCCATTCTAACTTTTGTGAAGATAGATGCTCTTTTATAATGGTTAACACTTCATCAATTAACTCTGTTGCTAACTCATATTTCCCCATCTCTTGATAACAGCTGATTAGATTATTTTTCGCTAGAACAATCTTTTCATAATTCATGTTTACTTGACTTAAACGAATTTCTAATGATCGTTTATAAAGCTCTTCTGCTTTTTCATAATCACCGTTATCTTGATATAGTTTTGCCAATCCATTTGCAGATAATGCAACTGCTATATTATCCCCTTCCCCGCAAAGTCTTTCTCGGATATCCAGAGATTTAATGTATAACTCTTCTGAACGGTCCTTCTTACCTTGTCGATGATATAAAGTGGCTAGACCATAATAAGATTTCGCAGTATATAAATGGTTTTCACCGTAGTAATTTAATCGTAATTGTAGTGCTTCTTTGAACAAACGTTCAGCTTCATCATAGTTAAGCAATTCCCACATATGAATATAGGCTAAATCATAAATTAAAATCGATAAGTACTCCAATTTAATTTCATCATTAGACTTCTCCAAATCATCAATTAACGTTTCAAGCATTGGCAAAGTTAAATAGTTTTTTCCACTATTTAAGAATTTTTCATCTAATTTACTGAACCAATCAATAAATTCTTTTTTATTAAATTCTTTCATTCCAACTAATTGATAACCGTGATAGAACGCTTCATGTAATATAGAACTAGCATAATTAGGGTCAGAATAAATTAAATCTTTATGTAATTGATTCTTATAATACATATGTAAGAAATTATGTCCTTTAGACAGTTTTTCTTCAGATTGCGTATGTTTTAAACATTTACGCATAAGTTGGTGCATCTCCCATTGATTTTCACCTATTTCACGAATGAAAGAAAATTGTGTGATATTCTGATGGTTTTCTTCATTCATAAAAATTCTAAAATTCGAAACGACTGCATGAAACAATGAGATATTCCATGTATTTGCTAAAGCTAAGTATTCTAATAATTGTTTTTCAGAGTTTGTTATATATAACAATAATCGCTTCACTAATTTTTGTGGTGTTTTTTGATCAATAAAGTCACTCACTTCTGGTTTTCGACCGGAATCTTTGATTTGTTTATATAAATCAATTGCTAACGTAATACTAAATGGATGTCCACCAGAGTTTTCATAAATAACATGTTGAATTTCAGAATCCCCTACACCCAGTGAGGAACATAAATGAAATGTCTCTGTATCACTTAAGTTATCTAATGGAATTGGAATAATTCGATCTTTCCATTCATCTTCATATTGAATCCAATCAAGGGGTTCGCGCCCTGTAATAACCCAAACAGAATAGGGCATTGCTTCAACAAGAATACGAATCCAATGATCCACATCATAATGCTCTCTTTTTTCTTCCCATAAAGCCTCATACGCGTCTAAGAAAAAGATAAAATGACTGTGATGTTTTTCAATATAAGCACGAATATCTTCAGCAAAAATATATGGCAACAGTTCGAATAGTTCTATGTTATCCATATTCTTAAAATCTTCAATCATCTCTCTTCGGGACGCATTTAATAGTTTGTCCATTCTACGGTATACAAGTTCAATAATTTTTGGAATCGAAATCATCGTAACCCCTGAAGTTGCAGAAATGATTTCCATAATAATCGAACTTTCCTCGATAAATGGAATCGATTTTTCATTAATAACCGTTTTAGGATCGATATTTTTCAAATAGATGACATAGGCGATATCAAAAAGCGTAAATGGCATTTTATATTTTTTCCCTAGCTCTTGTCTCATGAAAATTAGAGCTTCTTCCATTGTGCGATGCTTCTTAATTTCAAAATTAATCGATGTAAAACGATACTTTGACAACGGGTTGATTCTTCTTTGTAATTCCTTTGAAAATTCAGTCTTCCCTACACCACCAATTCCGTAATAAGAAAAGATGCGATGGTCTTCAAAGTCATGCATGGATAATTCCTGCATAAATTCAGACACTTCATATTCTCTTCCGACAAATCTTGCTTTTTTCTTTTTGTCTAACATTGCTTTTAAACTAGACATACGACCTCCAAAATATACAATAATTGGAATTATTGTTTTATCATAGCATAATTTTCCTTATTTCTTCTTCATAAAAAACTGCCCTTGATTGAAATCAAGAGCAGTTTCATTAATTAATATGCGCGGCCGAACCAAACTGTGTGTTGTGCTTCTTTGCCACAGTTAATGCATGTATGTTTTTTCGTTGGTGGGTTGAATGGAATGTTACGTGTTGTGAATTTTGTTTCTTCTTTCACGTTTGATTCACATGCATCATCTCCACACCATCCAGCAAGTACCCAACCAGGGATTGTGCCGTTTTGTTCAGATGTAGCTAAATGTTCGTGTAATTGAGCTAATGAATCGATATGTGTATGAGAGTTTGCATCACGGAACGCTTTTGCTTTGTCGTAAAGACGTGTTTGCATCACTTCAAGTTCTTTTTCGATAGCTTCTACAACTTCACCAAGTGCTACTGTTTGTTTATCTTGTTCGTCACGAGATTTTAATAATACTTGGTTGTTTTCTAAGTCACGTGGTCCAAGTTCAATGCGTACTGGTACACCTTTTAATTCCCATTCATTGAATTTGTATCCTGGTGATTGATCAGAATCATCAAGACGTACACGAATGCCTTTTGCTTTTAATGCAGCAAAGATTTCGTCTAATTTTTCAATGATTGCTGGGTTCTTTTTCCATGGACCAACAGGGATTAATACAACTTGAGTTGGTGCGATTTTTGGTGGTAATACAAGACCTTGCTCATCACCATGTACCATGATAACAGAACCGATTAAACGAGTTGACGTTCCCCAAGATGTTGTATGAACGTGAACGTGTTTGTTTTCTTTGTTTAAATATTTAATATCAAAAGCTTCTGCAAACTTTGTACCTAAGTAGTGAGAAGTTCCGGCTTGCACTGCTTTACCGTCTTTCATCATCGCTTCGATTGAATACGTATCAACCGCACCAGCGAAACGTTCAGATGGAGTTTTTTGACCATCATAAACAGGAATTGCAAGGAATCCTTCAACAACTTCTTTGTATATATTTAACATTTGCATTGTTTCTTTACGTGCATCTTCTTCATCAACGTGAGCTGTATGCCCTTCTTGCCATAAAAACTCAGACGTACGGATGAATGGAAGTGTTTTCTTCTCCCAACGGAAAACGTTTGCCCATTGGTTAATTAATACTGGAAGGTCGCGGTAACTTTTAATCCAGTCTGAATACAAATGACCAATCATTGTTTCAGAAGTTGGACGTAATGCAAGGCGTTCTTCTAATTTCTCCCCTGCTGCTTCTGTTACCCATGGAAGTTCTGGTGAGAAACCTTCAATATGATCTTTTTCTTTTTGGAAGAAAGATTCAGGAATTAACATTGGGAAGTACGCATTACGGTGTCCAGTTTCTTTAAAACGACGGTCCATCTCGCCTTGGATGTGTTCCCATAACTCATAGCCGTCTGGTTTAAAGGCGATACAACCACGTACTGGTGTATAATCCATTAAATCAGCTTTTTGAATTGTGTCGATGTACCATTTTGAAAAATCATTTGTTTGTTGAGACATTCAATTTCCTCCTAAATATATTACAACTTGACGGATCCGTTCTAAACGGTAGATTCGAGCTCGCCTCGTGATATTCTTTCTTATTATTTGGATTCATTTTCCTAAAATAAACATAAAAACCAAATAAAAAGCACAAAGAGCCCTCATATTAAGGACGCCTCTGTGCGAATAAACGTGGTACCACCTTAGTTCGGTAATATAAAATATTACCCTCCTACGTTAGTAACGATAACGACTCGGCAAGTTTTTGCTCGCATCTCCGTGATAGGTTTCAATAAGAAGTGGTGATATAGCTCTCAGCAACTGCTACATTTTCTGTGTCACAATTCTTATTTACTTGGTCACATCATTGATTCCATATTTCTTATAATGTATCAAAAAAACGGAATAAATTCAATGATTGTGGTAATTTTTCTAACTCTTACTTCGGACTGAAAATTCCAAATTAACCAAATATTAAAAATTAATTTTATTTAGAGAAATTCCTCTAAATGGTCCTATAATCTATTTAGCATTTAATCGAAAATTTAAGGAGGAATATTTTTGAAAACATCCATACGATGGAGAATTATTGCCATTGTACTAGTCATTATTGTGCTTGGACTAGGATTACTTTCATCAATTAGTTCATACATAATTTCATCCAAGTCTGAAGAAAGTGTCATTGAATCGAGTGAAGTGGTTGTAACAGGATTATCCAACAACATTACAACATTCTTAAATGGATATGAAAATAGTTTATTAAAACTAGCAAATTCACCTGACACAATAGAATTTTATAAAAAATCTTCTACATACAACGATGCACAAGATCGAATCTATCGTGCTGGATTAGCAGACTACTTATCAATTTACAAAGCCGCTTCAGGAATTTATTTTTCAACGGGCGACTATACCATCATTGAACCCCATTTTGAAGGGATAAACGATATCGACATTAAATCACGAGATTGGTATAAAAATGCGATTGATAACGAAGGTCAATTCGTCTGGTCTGAACCATATATCGACTCAGTATCAAATCATTATGCCATCACAGGTTCTGTTACTGTAAAAGATGGTAATCAAGTAATCGGTGTACTTGGTGTCGACATTCAATTAGAACAATTAACGGAAATGGTTTCATCAACAAAACTTGGTTATAATGGCTATCCACTGATTGTTGATGAGAAAGGTACAGCTTTAGTGCACCCTACCCAATCCGGGGAAAACTTACAATCATTAAACTATGTCAATAAAATGTTAAGTGATACGGTGACGACGAATCATTTCAATGACGAAATCGATGAAAAAGAATCCGTAATCGTCTTTAATAAAATTCCTGACCTTGGTTGGTACGTGGGAGCTGTATATGATGTCAAAGAAGTACAAGGGTTAGCGCGGGATATGGTACAAGTTATAATTCTCATTGCCGTTACAATATTAATCATTACCTTTGTCATTCTTTATTTCTTAATTACAAGAACATTAAAACCGATTCATCATCTCGGTGAATTAATGGAAGAGGTCGCGCAAGGTGATTTAACCGTTCAAATTGATATCAATTCAAAAGATGAAATTGGTCAACTTGCCAACTACTTTAATGCCATGGTGCAACAAATGAAATCGATTCTTACGATTGTTCAAGAATCATCTAACCATGTAGAAGAACGCTCACAGCAACTAAGTGCATTAGCAGAAGAAACAAGTGCATCAAGTAATGAAGTGGCAAAGGCTGTCAATGACATTGCTATTGGTGCAACGAGTTCATCTGAAAATGCCGATGCCGTCATGGAATCCTCTGTAAAACTTGGAGATAGAATTAATGGCATGCAGCAACAATCCAATGCCCTTCATGATATTACAATCCAAGCTGGTAAATTGAATATTATCGGGGAAGAAAAAATGGAGAACTTGCTAGACTCCTTTGACCTATCAAAACAAGATTTATTAAATATGGCGCAAGCTGTTCAAACATTAGAAGTAAAAGTAGAAGCAATTGGTTCCGTTATGAATACAATTTCTGAAATCTCCTCTCAAACGAATTTATTAGCTTTAAATGCGAGTATTGAAGCTGCTCGTGCGGGAGAACATGGGAAAGGATTTGCGGTAGTAGCTGAAGAAGTTCGTAAATTAGCAGAACAATCGAAAGTCGCAACGGAACAAGTAAAAACGACGATTCAAGAACTTCAATCAGAAGCCCAAGTGGTGACATCACAAATGAGTGAAATGCAAACGACTTTCCAAAATCAAGGTGTCGTTGTGGAAGAAACCGGTATCCTATTTGGCAATTTAACGGAATTAGTAAACAACATGGAAGAAACCTTTAAAAATGTATCAACCGAAATTGAAGGCATTATTAAATACAAAGATCGAGTTGTCGCTACGATTCAACAAATGACCATCACAGCGCAATCAAGTGCCGCTGCTTGTGAAGAAGTGAGTGCATCTAGTGACGAACAACTACATGCTATTCAATCCGTTGCCCTTGCATCGGAAGAACTAAACAGCTTAAGTACAGAACTATCCATTGCTGCAAGTAAATTTAAATTATAAACAAGAAAGCCACGTGTTGTTGTTCACAACCGTGGCTTCTTATCTTCATCTGTATTCCCATTTTGAGAATTGAACAGCTTGCCGATTTTTTCTTCTAAGAAGTTGGAACGTTCAAATATAACGGAACGTAAGTATTCCATTTGACGGACAATCTTTTCGATTAACCCTCCGTTATTTTCCACATGCTCAACAACGGTTTGTTGGGATTGTTCAATTTGAGCAATCTTTGCTAGCAGTTGCTCGTTTATTTCGATTTGTTTATCTAATTTCCCTTGCATAACATCATTATTCATTACCAATTCTTCAATTCGTTTTAGCATGGCATTGTTCAACACTTCAAATTCATGTAATAAATCAACAATACTATGCTGTTCATCCGCAATTACATCGACCCTTGTCACCACTTCTCGCTGTGAAAAGGAAATGCCATTGACTTCTCCGGTTAAGCTTTGTTCCAATTGTTGATTGATGCCATTGACTTCTCGGAATAGATTTTGTTGTAACTGGTTAATGATGTTTACATTTTCTTGCAAGTTGTTTTGTGATTGATTAATCGTATTGACTTCTTGCATTAAGTCTTGTTGGGATTGTGTAATGCCCGTTACTTCTTGAATCAGATTTTGCTGTGATTCGCTCATGGCATCAATATTTTCTTGCAATGTATTTTGTGATTCATTAATCGTACTTACTTCTTGGATTAAGTCTTGTTGGGATTGTGTAATGCCCGTTACTTCTTGAAGTAGATTTTCTTGGGATTGATTAATAGTCTCTACATTTTCTTGCAAAGTATTATGCAATTGACTTATCGTATTGACCTCTTGAAACAAGTTTTGTTGGGATTGCGTAATGCCATTGACTTCTTGGAGGAGATTTTGTTGGGATTGGTTAATAGTGTCTACATTTTGCGTCAAGTTCACTTGCGATTGACTAATTGCAGTTACTTCTTGAGATAAGGTTTGTTGGGTTTGCGTAATGCCGTTTACTTCTTGAAATAAATTTTGTCGATTCTGTTGCTCATTATTCCAAACTTCTTGAAAAGTTGTATTTTGATTTTCGATAGTATTTAACATATTCATTGCTTGCTGTTCGAGTTGTTGTTGTAGTTGTCCCCACTGTCTCGTTTGCTGTAAATTCCACTGTACTTGTGTATTAAGATTACGAGAAACAGTTTGCTTTAATTCTTCACTTAACTTCAATTGCTGTTCTAAAAATTCTGCCATTGAATCCCTTCGAAACTCAGCTTGATTCGGTGCAAAAAGTTTATTTGAATTTCTAAACACTTCTGGGTGCTCCTCATTATTAATATATAACCCCATTATGAATACACCCCCTTTGTCGCCTTAATAGTTTATGCGAGAAAAGGTAAAGGGGGTACACGGGTCTAAATATCAGTCTTGCTTGATCTGAGCATTCAGTTCCTTTTTCATCAGTTCAATATTTTGTTCGTGACAACTTTGAAGTTCACTTAAATAGTTATAACCTTGGAGAAGATTTTGACTATCCTTCCCTTTTTCAATCGCTTCACGTAATTCCTTAATATATGTCAACGAAACCATTTTACGAAACTTTATCTCTTCCACAATATCTGTAATATGACCATGACCTGGTATTAAATAGTCAATCAGATGGCGTTTTAAAATGGCATCCGTTTTAAGTAAAGTCGCTTCATATTTTGAGCTACTATCGTAAATAAAAGGAAATTCAATGTCTGACAAATAATCGCCTGTAATCCAAATGCCCAATGGTTCGATGATGCAGTAAATTCCATCGTTTGTGTGCCCTTCTGCTTGATAAAACGTTAAAAAGGTATCACCAATTGTAACAAACTGCCCATCTTCATTTATCTCAATATCTACGGACGGATATAGGATTGGATGTGGTCGGTCAAGGTAGTACTGGTCATCAAATTTTCTCATTTGTTTCACAATATCTTCTATATCTTCTCTTTGTGCAAAAGCACTACTTGCAATGACGGTTGCATCTTGGAAAGCTCCATAACCAATGACATGATCCCAATCAGAATGGGTGAAAATGACATAGATTGGTCGGTTGTCTCTGATGCTATCTACATGTGCGCGGATTGCTTCAACTTCAAAGGGTAATAGATTCGGATCTACCACAATGATACAATCATTTGTTTGAATGACTGTAGAAGTTGTTTTATATAAAAGACTTTGGAAAACTGTGAAATTACTATTTTGATATTGAATCAATATATTTCACTCCAATCCACTTATTCTTAAATATTTTACCCGAAATAATAGAAAATGTATAACTTCAATATCTTGAAAATTATGTACACTTTTGCCGAATACACGCATTTATTAAGGTTAATCGTTTATTTAAGTGAAAAACTCTATTAATAACGGGCAAATTTCTATTAGCTAGCTGTTTTACTCTATTATATTCATATAACTTTTAAATACTTGAGTCATTTCTATTATTTTTTTATACGTTTTCTATTAATTTCTCATAAATTTTGATTAATCCTTCTAAAATTTCTATTCAATTTAAAAATCCAGTATCCTTGACTAATTCAAGAATACTGGACCTAGACTACTCTTTTAATCGAAACATTTTTACAGAAATTTCAAGTTCCTCTGCCATTTTTGTAGATTCAACAGAGCGATGTGAAATATCATGAATACTTGCCGTTGTTTCTTGGGCTGCAGCTGAAATGCCCTTCAATGTATCTTCAATTTCGTGAATTGATCGCGTTAACTCATGAATCATTTCAACGATTGTATCAGATTTCTCTGTTTCAGAAGATAATAAGTTAGAAATATTTTTAATATCATGAACCGTTTCAGAAACCGCATTCGAAATATTGTGAAGTGCATTCGCCGTTAATTGAACCGTTTGTGTACCTTTTTCAATAAACTTCCCATTTTCACTGGAAGAAATCATGACATTGCCAATGCGTTCCATAATATCTTTTACTAGTTTCTCAACTTCTGTTACTTCTTTGTTCGATTGTTCTGCAAGTTTACGTACTTCTTCGGCAACAACAGCAAATCCTTTTCCATGCTCCCCTGCTCTAGCCGCTTCAATGGATGCATTTAAAGCCAGTAAATTTGTTTGGGAAGCAATCGATGAAATTGCTTCAGTTATCGTTTGAATTCTCGTAGCAGACTCGACTAAATGTTGAATCGTATTGCTTACTTCTTGGGAACCAGTACGGATTTTTTCCATATCCGCGCTAATTTCTTGTGCACGTTTTTCCCCTTCAATGGCAATTTTCATTGTTTCATTCGAATTAACTACCGTTTGATCAGCTCGAGCTTTCATACTTTGTAGATTATCCGCTAAGGACGTTAAGACATTCGATGCATTATCTGCATTATGCATTCCATCTCGCATCGCACCTGTTACATCTTCTATATGATCTGCTACCGATTGAACAGCCGAATTCATTTCTGTTAATGTACTTGCGGTTTCTGTTGCATTCGTTGTTAATTGATTAGAAGTCGAACGCATTGTCGAGATGATAGATTGTAAATTAGATGCTGTTTGATTTAACGTTCTAGATAAATCCGCGATTTCGTCTTTCCCTTTAATCGTTGTTTCAGAAACTGATAAATTTCCGTCAGCTAATCGTTTTGCTTGTTCGATTAATTGTGAAATTAGTTTTGTTTTACGATAAATTAATAATCCAGTAATCATTGAAGCTACTAACATTGGAATAATACTAATTAAAATTCCTTGACTAACGACTTCCCACGTTCTTTCTGTTACGATATCTGCATCAAAATCGATGACATTGATGGCGATAATTTCTTTAGATGGGTCGTGGTCTTTATAAATTGGTGCATAACCCGATAAACGTTCCATCCCTGCGTAATCATAAGGTTCTGAAAAAGTTGGGTGGCCCATTTCTAACAACATCGAAATTGCTTTTTGGTCTACGTGGAATTCATCACCAATATTAATCCCTTTTTCTTTTAAGTTATTATCAAGGGCGATGACGTTCCCATTTAAATCTAAGATATATTGCGTTTCAAAAATTTCTTTATGATCGATTGTCCAATTTAATTGTTCACTAATACTTTCTTTTGCTGCCATATCATTATTTAGTGCACGATCTAACACAGTCGGATCAATTAATCCTGTTGTGATATTGGCACAACCATATGCTTCAACACCAGCAGCTTCGTACAATTTATCGTACGCAGTATAATATGTAGCGGCAGAAGTAATTGCAAGCATAACTACTAAAATACCTGCAATGATTGTTCCTAATTTAAACGTTAAAGTCTGAAAAAATTTCATTTCTCGTACCACCTTCTAAAAGAACCCCTGTTATATTAAAAAACTCTAATCTATCATACTATGAAAAGAAGTATCGAGAAAGAATGTTTGGATATTTCTCCAGAATTTTATAATAAATTTGTCATCTATTTGTCAAGGTTGCGTCTGAAATACATTTGAGAATCAGCCTTTGTGACTGTCGCTTCGCTTTCGTCACAGATATATTGCGACGAGGATGGTGACATTTTAATGTGACCACCACAGGAGCAGATTCTTTGAAAAGAGGATGGTGATATTCTAATGTGACCGCCACAGAAGCACACTTTCCGAAACAATGATAGTTACATCTTGATGTAAAAGCATGACAAAGGGCTATGCAGATAACCTACCTTCTACACAGCCCTACTAATTTAATCTTTAAAATCTCTCATCCGGTCTAATATTAAACCGTCCGACTTATCGTTCTCACCAACGACAAAATCTTTCATATATTGCTTTAAATATTGTCCAAAATTTGTTTGGTGATTTAGTAGAAGTTCATCTACATAATGGGCACCTTTTGGAATATCATCTAGCAACAGCACCGATAAAGAGGCATAAATTCCACAGGCTACTTGAAAATACGTAGCATTCATTTGAAACTTATCAAAAATCTCTATATTTGTTAAAACATTGTACATGTACTGTTCCTTATCTGGATACACCATTAAAACCCCACATAAATCTTCCCCTACTAATTCTCCATCAAGGGGATTCAACACCTTCATTTCGAAGTCCCAAATTTTATCAACATCATCGATATTGGAACGAATGAGTTTCGTTGTGTGTTCATTCACTTTGTAAATAAACCCACTTTCCAAATTCAATAATTTCCCTAATGTGTAGACTTCCTCATGGGGCATTAAACAACCGTAAAACTTGATATCTCCCAATCTCACTTTGAATTCAAGATCGTAAACATTTTCATAAAGGAATAGCGGAGTTTGACCCTTCATAAACATCGGGTAGCTTAGAATGGCTTCATCGAGGAAACATTCAGGGGACCAAGTAGTATAAACTACATTTTCTTTTGCCAGAGTTTTATCTTTGAAAAATGAATTATCGTGTTCCACTATGAAACATGCTAATGGTGTTTCATTAGTTGGCTTATTTTTAAACAATTCTGTCGCCATCCATTGCACAACTCCTGGATTCATCCCAGAGCAAAGAATGGCTTTTGAATTTGTAATGAGATGTCGTTTACCTTCAATCCAGTTCAATCGTTCAATAAGACCAAATCCAGCAAATTGATCTTCATTTTCATCGATATACGGATTTTCCAAGGCAGAGTTTACATAACTAATCCCTAAACTGTTACAGGCTTTCATCATTTCAACTGTATCAGCCCAAGAAACATCGATAACCAAGGATGTTTTCGTATTCTTGAGATGTTGAATGAACTTATCTTTATCACTTAAATCTAGTTGATGAAATACAAACCTCTGTTTTAAATTAGGGAAAAGTTGAAAGTAGAGTTGTTTGTCCACTGACTTCATATCTATCAAATGAAGTTGGCAATTGGTGATGATTGGATGAATTGGGTCTGTTACATCTACAGCGGATTTGTTCAAAATAGCGAGTATTGCTTTGGCAACACCACCTGCGCTACCTAAAAGAGTAAGAACACTAGTACGATTTGTCATATGATTCACCTCGCCTTCTACTTAAAGCATATGAAGTTTAATAGAGTATGCTTAGGTAGAAAACTATTAGGGATATGATTAGCGCCTAGTCAAAAAATAATATTATGGACTTGGGTTAAAATCCAAGTAAAAATACAACGGCACTCATGAATGTTTAGCTCATGAGTGCCGATTTAGAGGTTGGGACATAAGTGGATCGTTTCAACTTTTACTTGTAGTTTTTAGTAATTAAAATATTATAGTAGTATTTTTTAGTTGTTCGAAGAGGAGGCCACGACTCCTGCGGGAACCGCACTAGCCGAAAATCCATTTTTGCCGGGCAATTGCCGGCAAAAATTAGTTGAGGCAGTGCCCGCGGAAAGCGTTGGCCGGAACGGAGAACAACGTTTTTATAGAAATCACTATTCCCTAACCTTGATAGTTTATTTTAATAGATTAATCGTTTCTCTACGGTCCGCGCTTTGACAAATGGCTGAAATTACTGCAACCCCATCAGCCCCAGCAGCAAGTACCTCAGATGCATTTTCTGTCGTAATACCGCCAATGCCGACAATCGGGAAATCTTGATAATCTCTTCTTGCTTTGGATAAAAACGACACGCCCGCAGCAGGTTTTGCATCGGCTTTTGATTGTGTTTCATAAATCGGACCAATGCCTACATAATCTGCCCCACCTTCCACAGCTACCTTCATTTCCTCGTCATTATGAACAGAAACGCCAACAATTTTCCCATTAAATTGTTCTCGAATTTGAGCTATTGGTGCGTCATCTTGTCCAACGTGAACGCCATCCGCATTTATCTTCAGTGCTAATTGCACATTGTCATTAATAATAAATGGGACGTTATATTCTTTACATAATGTTTGGCAAGCAAGGGCAAATTTTTCTAGGGACTCGCCAGTTAAGGCATTTGCTCCTTTTTCTCGTAATTGAAAGAATGTAATACCTGACTTCAGTGCATCTTCCAAGACGACTAATGGCTCATCCTTACAATTTTCTGTACCCATAATAAAATACACCGCTAAATCACTACGCTTCACTTACCGTCACCTCATAATCTTGATATGTTTGATAAGCAAAATGATTTGTTGGACCGTGACCATGTCCTAAATTCAATGGATGTTCAATGGCAAGTTGGACAAATTTTTTCCCTTCAACGATAGCTTCTTGTAAAGAAAATCCTCTACCTAAAAATGCCGTAATCGCAGCGGAAAACGTACATCCTGTTCCGTGCGTATGTTTAGTATGGATTCGTTTACTTTGCATTTTAAATGAGCTGCCATTCGCAAGGAACACTGTATCTGTCGCAAATTCGTCATTTTCAAGGTGGCCACCCTTCATCACGACACATTGCAAACCTTTTTCTAGAATACATTCTGCAGCAGCTTGAATATCCGATTGTGTCTTGATTGTCATCCCAGTAATCACTTCAGCTTCAGGAATGTTTGGCGTTAGTACCGTAGCAATCGGCAACAATTTTGTTTTTAATGCTTCTACTGCCTCTTGTTGCAATAAACTCGCGCCACCTTTTGCTATCATCACAGGATCCACGACAACTTGAACTTCCTTATTTTGGATTTCTCCGGCTACTCTTTCAATGATGTCAGCTGAAAACAACATTCCTGTTTTTAACGCCTTTACATCAAAGTCATTGAAAACTGAAGAAAGCTGTTGTGTGACAAATTCAGGTGTTGTCGGAAAAATTCCATCTACCCCGAGCGTATTTTGAGCCGTTAATGCTGTAATCACAGACGTTCCAAATACTTTTAACTCTTGGAAAGTTTTTAAGTCGGCTTGAATGCCTGCTCCTCCACCACTATCAGAACCCGCAATTGTCATTACAACGTCCATTTCGATACACTCCTAGAAATTAAATGTAATTGATTTAAGATATTTTCTTGGAATGAACCAAGAAGAAGCTGGAAACTGACACCATCTGCAACACGTTTGTAGTCGGATAAGGTTGCTTTTAGATTTGATATTGGATCCCCTTCAAGAGATAGTGTTGCAGCACAAATGGCACTTAATAAGCAGCCTGTTCCTGTTACTTGTGTCATTAATACATGTCCACCAGAAATCCAATGTTCCGATTCACCATCTGTTAAATAATCAGACGGCCCAGTAACAATCACCATACAATTGTATTTTGAAGCAACTTCCTTAGCCGCCGCTTGAACGTCGATTTCACCTTCTCCACTATCTACACCCTTCGCTTGCCAACTTACTCCAGCAATCGCAGCAAGTTCACCAGGGTTACAACGGATTAATTGAATATCAACTTCTTCTAAAATTTTGGCCACAGCTTGCTTACGGAATGAAGTTGCCCCGACCCCGACAGGATCTAGTACAACTGGAATATTCAATTCATTAGCCTTTTTCCCAGCTTTAAGCATAGATTCTAGCGTTCTAGTATTTAACGTTCCAATATTTATTAAGAACGCATTCGCAATTGAGACCATCTCTTCCACTTCTTCTACTTCGTCAGCCATCACAGGAGATGCCCCAATCGCCAATAATCCGTTTGCTGTGAAATTCGCTACTACATAATTTGTAATACAATGTACGAGTGGATTTTTTTGACGGATTTTATACAAAGCCATATTCTTTTACCTCCTGCTCCCAATTTTCTAATGTCCACGGCATTTCCCAAAACTTCCATTCATAATAACAGCTTTTTAAGAAGTGGGATTTATAAATGTGAACTTTTTCTGGGTGTAATTCTGCATATCGATTCATCATTGCTTTTTGATTTTCAACGGATTCTTTAAACTCGGGATTACTATACATGGCAATCCACTCTTCATATAACTTAACGCCTGGTTTAGCATCTTTATATTTTTCACCAATTTCCTGATACAGCCATGGACATGGGAACATTGCCGCAAATGCTTCTGCCACGTCTCCGTTATGCACAGCATTATACATATGACTTACATAGTTATAAGCAGCTGGAGCTGGTTCAAATTGTTCGATTTCCTCTTCGGATACTTCTAATTCGTTAAAAACTGTACGATGCAACTCAAGTTCTGCTTCATTGATAAAACGCGCGGAATTTAAAAAGTAAGTAATTTCATCATTTGTATCTGCTTTTGAAGCCGCAATGGCTAATATTTTCGTATAATGCTTTAAATAATAAGCATCTTGTAATATATAATACTTAAATTTCTCAATTGGTAGAGAACCGTCTACAATCCCTCTAACAAATGGATGGTTGAAGCTTCCTTCCCAATACAAATCAGTTTCTTTACGAACTTCTTCACAAAATGTCATCTTTCTTCCTCCTCTAATGGACGTAGGAAAACAAAAAGCGCCCTACTCATACGATGACTGAGTGGGCGCCTATCTTCCTAAATTGCTCCCTACATCGAATTACAGTTAGTTAGCAATTAGAGATATTTGGCAAAGAAAATGCCCTCCAAAAAATGGAGCGCTTAACATGTACAGGTAATAATAAGCATAATAAAAACTATGCTAAAATTGTACTTGCTCCCTACGATCGTATTAACGAACAGGTTCTAAGGGTCAGGTTTTAACCTTCTCAGGCACGAGTGCCCCCCCTGCAAATATTCTAATTATTTCTCATTCTAGCATAGTTTTCTTATTATTCAAGTTTGATTTATATTATTTAAATTACAGATTCATTACGTTCGGAAATAGCTTAGTTTTCGTGCTGAAATTGAGCTTATTTGTTCGGGAAATACACTTTTTTGTTCGGGTAATAGTCCATCTGGTTTGGGAAATTTACTCTTTCGTGCGGGTAATAATCCGTCTTGTTCGGAAAATCCCCCGTTTCGTGCGGGAAATAAACCAAACCTTCCCCCCACATCACTTTTTCAAACAATGCATCGCTTCTTCCGCCTCATCCCACGGAACAGAATAGCCTTTCCCCTTTGCACAAAAAATACTGGATGACGTATATTCTGGATCTGCCTCTTTCCGATAGCCAATCTTTTCAATCACTTCATCGGCATTGTGACAAAGATCGTATCCGTCAAATTGAAGAGACAGTGCACCCTTACCATTCGTATATGCCGAAAAAATTGTACTATAATTCATAAATGTTGAAACAGGCGCCCTTCCAATGATGGTCACTTGGTTTTCCGTCATTTCTGGAGCTTCAAAGGTACCACTTGCTTGTTGAATGTCCGTCATCATCCGTCCTAAATGGGTCAAATCTGCCTTCATCTTAAAGCGATAATACGGCTCTAATAAAACATTTTCCGCCTGTTCAAGTCCTTGACGAAGTGCGCGGAAAGTGGCTTCACGGAAATCTCCACCTTCTGTATGCTTATAATGGGCACGTCCCGTCAACAACGTAAAACGAATATCTGTAATCGGATATCCGGTAAGTAATCCATGATGGTCGCGTTCAAACAAATGCTTCTCGATTAACCGTTGATACCCAACCGATAAATCATCGGCATGGCAAGCATTTTCAAAAACAATCCCACTCCCTCTAGGAGCTGGCTCCATTTTCAAATGCACTTCAGCGTAATGCTTCAAAGGTTCAAAATGCCCATAACCGGTTACCGTGGTTTGAATCGTTTCCATATATAAAATTTTCGGATCTTCGAAGGTGATATCCATGTTAAAACGTTCTTTCGCCACTTCAACTAATACTTCTAGCTGAATAACACCCATGACGTGGACATGAATATCCTGAAATTTTTCGCTCCATACCACACGTAAAGTAGGTTCTTCTGCCTCTAACATGCGGAAATAGCGTAAAACTTCTTTAATATGTTCTGTTCCTGTATACACCACCTTGGCTTGTAACGTTGGCATGAGTTCAAATTCATCCCGCGCGAAATCTCCCCCTAGAACATCCCCGATTTTTGCTTCTGACAATCCTTTAACTGCAAAAATTTCACCCGCTTCAACCTGTTGCGCGGTCTCATATTTATTCCCGTTATAAAGTCGGATTTCCGTAACTTTTTCAGTCTCTTCTCCCACATTAATTTCATCTCGTACATGTAATGTGCCGGACACAGCTTTAATAAAGGTAATTCGTTGATTTTGTTCATCGTGACGAATTTTATAAACTTTCCCTTGAAACGGACCATTCTTGTCATAACTTGTATCCGTTAAAATTGATAGTTGCTCGAAAAATTCCTTCACACCAATATCTTTTAACGCTGAACCTGCCATGCAAATAAATACCTGCTCGTTTTGAATCATGTCCTTTAATTTAGAAAAGAAAGCTAAAGAATCAACTTCCCCTTCCATATACTGCTCTAGTAGCTCTTCATCGCGTTCTGCAATCCATTCCAGAACATTTTCCGGTAACGAGTTTTCAGTTAACGTCTCCGTTATCAAAAGAGCATCTTGTGAAAATTCTTTGCGGATTTCCATCATTACGTTATCAACGCTAGCACCATCACGGTCAATTTTATTAATAGATACTTTGTCAATTTAAGTGCAACAGTTCTTCCTGAAACGCCTCGTATGCAGTTTTCCAACCAAGACATTTTCTTGGTCGATTGTTGATAAGTTTAAGTGCTTGTTCCATCTCTTTTTCCGTTACGTGATCAAA
>NZ_RBZN01000002.1 GCF_003628435.1 Ureibacillus endophyticus
CAAAAATATGGGCGCAACCTTTTCGGAATGTTTGTCAAGAGCGATTGTCCCCTCGTTCGGAGAGTACTTATCGCCCAATACCTTGTGTTTTTCAATTTTTCATAGAAGTTTTGACACTACCATCTATATACAAAATATAGTATACCGCTTATTGTTATATTTAATAAAGAAATATAATCAAGTTTGGTGTTTTCAAATGTATAGACTTGCAATTTTAATCACTAAAAGATAAACTTTACTAAGATAGAATAGAAGAAATTCAAATGATGGGGGCGTCCTCATGGATACGAAAAATCAAGCTTCCTACCAGGAAAAGGCTTTAGAGTTACTGTTATCGGATGCAGATAAAATTGCACGTTTAATAAAAGTACAAATGGATCATTTAACAATGCCATCTTGTCCTTTATATGAAGAAGTATTAGATACTCAAATGTTTGGCTTGTCACGGGAAATCGATTTTGCTGTAAAATTAGGTTTACTTGACCGTGAACGTGGGAAAGAGATTCTTGATACGTTAGAGAAAGAACTTTCTTTGTTACATGAAGCATACACAAACAAATAATAAAAAACTCAAACGCGTATGGCGATTTGAGTTTTTTTTCTAAAATGGAGTTTTTAAAATGAGAAAATATTTAGCCTATTATGTAAGAAATTTTGATTACCCGTTATTTTTCACTTATGTATTTTTATGTATTTTTGGATTAGTAATGATTTATAGTGCGAGTATAATCGTTAGTTTTAATGAAGATGGTACTGCAGACTATTACTTCCGAAAACAATTAACAAATTTAATAGTAGCTTCTATTTTCTTTATTGCGGGTGCATTTTTCCCATATAAACATTTCAGTAGTAAAAATTTAATGAAAACTCTACTCTTTGTTACCTTGTTCTTATTCATTTGGTTATTGATTGATGGTTACGAAGCAGGTGGTGCTAGAAGTTGGATTAATGTGTTTGGTATCACAATGTTTCAGCCTTCTGAATTTGCTAAACTTTTCATTATTATCTATTTTGCAGGTGCCTTTTACCGTAAAAGTTTAAATAATCCAATGGAAAACCTAGAACCAAATAACATTGTATATCCAATAATCGTTTGGCTAATAATTGTCTCATTTGTCGCTACAGAAACCGATTTGGGAGCAATGATTATTATTTCTGGAATTGCGGTTGCAGTTATTGCGGCGAGTGGTATACACATTAAAAAATTTATGAAGTTTCTAACAGTACTTGTTTTTTTTGGAGCAGCAATCATAGGAGCTGCGATATTGATTAAGGGTGATGATTTTTTAACACCAAACCGAATTGGTAGGATTAAGGCATTTTTAAATCCTTTCGAATATGAGACTGGTTCAAGTTACCAAATTGTTAATGGTTATATTGCAATTGGATCAGGTGGACTTGAAGGTGTAGGTTTAGGACAATCCATCCAAAAGTTGGGCTATTTACCAGAACCTCAAAATGACTTTATTATGGCAATCATTGCTGAGGAATTAGGTATATTGGGTGTCATAATTGTTTTAGGTGGCTTAGGATTTATTGTTTTTAGAGGATTAATGATTGCTCTTAAAACAAAGGATCCTCTTGCTAGAATGCTAGCTTCAGGAATTGCTAGTTGGATTGCAATTCAAACGTTTGTAAACATAGGGGGATTATCGGGACTTATCCCGTTAACCGGTGTTACGCTTCCTTTTATTAGTTATGGCGGAACATCTATATTATTTTTATCCATTGCTATGGGAATATTAATCAATATTTCTATGTATGTAAAACTAGAGCAGAGGAAAATCAAGGGGGACTAGTGTTGAGAAAGATTCGTAAGATTTTAGTGGCAAACCGCGGTGAAATTGCGATTCGTCTTTTCCGCGCATGTAATGAATTGAAGCTTCAAACTGTAGCGATTTATTCAAGGGAAGATCAAGCATCTTTCCATCGCTACAAAGCTGATGAAGCCTATATCGTAGGTGTTGGTAAAAAACCAATCGATGCCTATTTAGATATTGAGGGAATTATTCAGATTGCGAAACAAGCAAAAGTAGATGCAATTCACCCAGGTTACGGGTTCTTATCTGAAAACGTTGAATTTGCTCGACGTTGTGAAGAAGAAGGCATTATCTTTATCGGACCAAATTCAGCACATTTAGATATGTTTGGGGATAAAGTAAAAGCCCGTGAACAAGCAATTGCAGCGAATATACCAGTTATTCCTGGTAGTGACGGGCCTGTTGCATCTTTAGAAGAAGTGGCTCAATTTGGTGAAAAAGTTGGCTATCCTCTAATGATCAAAGCGGCTCTTGGTGGTGGCGGTCGTGGCATGAGACTTGTCCATTCTGAAGAAGAGTTAGCTTCAGCTTATGAGCGTGCTAAATCTGAGGCAAAAGCGGCATTTGGCTCCGATGAAGTTTACGTAGAAAAAGCAATTATTAAACCAAAACATATTGAAGTACAAATTTTAGGGGATGCTTCAGGTAATATCGTTCACCTTTATGAACGTGATTGCTCGATTCAAAGAAGACATCAAAAGGTAGTTGAAATCGCACCATCGAATTCGATTTCAGAAGATTTGCGCAATCGCATTTGTCAAGCTGCTGTACAACTGATGCAAAATGTAAGTTATGTAAATGCTGGAACAGTAGAATTTTTAGTATCTGGTAATGAATTCTACTTTATCGAAGTAAATCCGAGAATTCAGGTAGAACATACAATTACAGAAATGATTACAGGAATTGATATTGTTCATGCACAAATTAAAATTGCAGAAGGTCACGAACTTCACTCCGAAGAAGTAGGCATTCCAGAACAAAGTAAGATTCCTTTATTTGGGTATGCCATTCAATCCCGTGTGACGACAGAAGACCCAGCAAATAACTTTATGCCAGATACAGGGAAACTTATGGTATACCGTTCTAGTGGCGGATTTGGTGTCCGTCTAGATGCAGGAAATGGTTTCCAAGGGGCTGTTGTGACACCTCACTATGATTCATTACTGGTAAAAATTTCAACATGGGGGATGACGTTCCGTGAAGCGGCAGCAAAAATGGATCGAAACTTACGTGAATTCCGTATTCGTGGTGTAAAAACGAACATCCCGTTTTTAGAAAACGTAGTATTACATGAGAAATTTATTAAAGGTGATTTTGATACAAGCTTCATTGATTCAACACCAGAACTATTTAATTTCCCTGTACGTAAAGACAGAGGAACAAAACTATTAAACTATATTGGTAATGTCACATTAAATGGCTTCCCAGGCGTTGAAAAGAGAGTAAAACCAATTCTAGTTCAACCAAATAAACCGAAATTTGATTTAAATACTGAAATTCCAGCTGGTACAAAACAAATTTTAGATGCGCGTGGAGCAGATGGTTTAGTTGAATGGATTAAGGCACAAGACGATGTGTTATTAACAGATACAACGTTCCGTGATGCGCATCAATCATTACTGGCAACTCGTGTTCGTTCTCAAGATATGTTCCAAATTGCAGATTACAATGCAAGAATGTTACATGATTTCTTCTCTTTTGAGTTATGGGGTGGGGCAACATTTGATGTAGCGTACCGATTCTTAAAAGAAGACCCTTGGGCAAGACTTGAGAAACTACGTGAACAAATGCCAAATGTATTGTTCCAAATGTTATTACGTGGTGCCAATGCAGTGGGATATAAAAACTATCCGGATAATTTAATCCGTGAGTTTATTAAAGAATCTGCACAATCTGGAATCGATGTGTTCAGAATTTTCGATAGTTTGAACTGGATTAAAGGTATGGAAGTTGCCATTGATGAAGTTCGCCATACAGGAAAAATCGCAGAAGCGGCAATCTGTTATACAGGTGATATTTTAGATGATTCCCGCGCGAAATATACTGTTCAATACTACAAAGATATGGCAAAAGAGTTAGAAGCAAGTGGTGCGCATATTTTAGCGATAAAAGATATGGCAGGTCTTTTAAAACCAGAAGCTGCGTACAGACTTGTTTCAGAATTAAAAGAAGCAACAAATCTACCGATTCATTTGCATACACATGATACAAGTGGCAACGGAATATATACGTATGCCAAAGCAATTGAAGCAGGTGTTGATATTATTGATACTGCGTTAGGATCAATGTCAGGTTTAACATCACAGCCAAGTGCAAACTCATTATATTACGCAATGAGTGGCAATAAACGACAAGTAAGAGCGGATATTGATGCGCTAGAGCAGCTATCATACTACTGGGAAGATGTTCGTAAATTCTATAGTGACTTTGAAAGTGGCATGAAGAGTCCACATTCTGAAATTTATGTTCACGAAATGCCAGGAGGACAATATAGTAACCTTCAACAACAAGCAAAAGCGGTTGGTTTAGGAGATCGCTGGGATGAAGTGAAGAAAATGTACTCTACGGTAAATATGTTATTTGGAGATATTGTTAAAGTAACTCCATCTTCTAAAGTAGTAGGGGACATGGCATTATTCATGGTGCAAAATGACCTAAATGAAGAAAATATTTACACACGTGGACAAAACATTGACTTCCCTGATTCAGTCGTTGAATTATTCCAAGGTTACTTAGGTCAAATTCCTGGTGGATTTCCACAAGAGCTACAAAAAGTTATCTTAAAAGATCGTGAAGCGATTACGGTTCGCCCTGGTGAATTACTAGAACCAGTGAATTTTGAAGAACTAGAACAAACATTACAAGAAAAATTTGGACGACCAGTGTCAAAACAAGATGTCCTTGCTTATGCACTATATCCAAAAGTAGTTGAAGAATATATGCAAGCTACTGAATCTTTCGGGGACATTTCAGTTTTAGATACACCGACATTCTTATATGGATTAAAACTTGGCGAAGAAATCGAAGTGGAGATTGAAAAAGGAAAAACATTAATTGTGAAGCTCGTGTCTATCGGAGAACCTCAACATGACGGTACACGTGTCATCTACTTCGAATTTAATGGTCAATCTCGTGAAATCGTTATTCAAGATTTAACAGTAGAAGTTGACGGAAACATTGCCTTAAAAGCAGATCCAAGTAATCCAAATCAAATAGGTGCAACAATGCCAGGTACTGTATTAAAAGTGGTCGTTTCAAAAGGTAGTCCAGTAAAACGTGGAGATTACTTATTAATTACGGAAGCAATGAAAATGGAAACAACTGTACAAGCTCCAAAAGATGGCGTGGTTAAAGAAGTTTATGCTTCGGCAGGCGATGCTATTTCAACTGGTGATTTATTAATAGAGTTAGAGTAATAAAAAAGGGAAGTGGTAAAAACCACTTCCCTTTTAATTATTTAAGTCGTTTTTTTTGATTTAATCCACTACGATAATTCAGCATAATCATGTAACAGAATAAACCAAATAATAAAGTAATGAATAATGAGTGTAATAGAGAAACAAATAGATTAAGTTTAGTAAAGATACTTAACATACCTGTTAGCGATTGTAAAATGATAATAATGAAGGAGATAATCCATCCCCAATAGATGACACGTTGATTCTTATAATGTTTGATTGCATGAATCATAATGTATGTAATCCATACAAATATTAAAAGAACAGCAAAACGATGTCCCATTTGAACCCATTCGTACATATTGCTTGGTAGTGCAGATGCTTTTTCAAAGTTACAGAGCGGCCAATCAGGGCAAACTAAACTTGATTGCGTATGTCTTACTAAAGCACCTGAATAAACAACTATGTAAGAATATAGCGTTACACCAACAGTATGCCATTTTAACTTATTACCAACAAAAACCTTATCAGCATCAAATTTTCTATCAACTTCAAATACAATCATTGATAATAATAAAACTGATGCAAAGGAGATTAACGAAATACCGAAATGTAGTGCAAGGATAAAGTCACCTTGACCCCATAATACTTGTGCAGCACCAATTAATGCTTGTGCAATTAAGAAGAAGATTGCTAAAAAGCCTAGAAATTTCACTTCGCGCATATGTCCTAGAGTACGCCATGTCCAAATCACTAAAATTAAAACTAGTATAGAAACTGACCCAGTTACAAAACGATGTGAAAATTCAATTAATACCTCAGTTGTAATTTCTTTTGGAATCAGAGAACCATTACAATCTGGCCAGTTACGACCACATCCCATACCACTGTCGGTTTTTGTAACGAGAGCTCCTCCTAAAAGTATAAATAACATCCCTAAGGTTGTAGCTAAAGCAATTAATTTTAATAGTATACTTTGCTTTTGTTGCATAATGTTAGCCACCTACTTTTTATGTATAGAACGTATTATCTGTTCTAGCTTTTATTATGATAGCGAATAAAAAGTTAAAAGACAACTTCAAACAGGATAAGGGTTCCAAGTGCCTTTAGTTTTTCACAAATTGTTCATAAATTCGTACTTTTACTTTCACAAATCTTTTTGGAAAATGCTTTACTATATATATGTTCTTCTATAATTAGCTAACAGTGTGCAATTTCAGCAAACTTCATCGAAATTTTACTTATATGTCTAGAAATCATGGACAAATTTCGATATAGTTATTGTTAGCGGAATATGCTTACAAAAATGAAAGGGACGAGTAATAAATGGTCGAGCTATAAAATCGCATAATATTGTCAGCTATCTTAATACTTCGAAAGACTTTCATGCACTTATAAAGATTGGGATTGTAAATTTGAAATTATTTACTGCCTTTGCAACAGACTTAAAATGTTGATAAACGGTTTGATTTTTATTTTACAATAACTCGATTTGATAATTAGTACATTGCTCGGTGCAGCGTTCATTATCGGTGAATCTGGTGCAATGAGTAACATCGATCAAGATATTGATCAAAATTAATAATCAAATGAAGTATGCTGATAATATTACGAATGGTTAAGCTACGTACCATTGGAAATTCTCTTTTACAACATTGTAAGTGAAATTTTGTTTTTTTACGGCAACATTAATTGCCAGCATGTGAGGACTTTACAATAGGTAATAAAATTCTATATTCAATACGGTTTAAAAAGAAGTTAGTAATTATTAGCCGGAATTCTTTTGCATCTTTAACTATTTTTATTAGTAGTGAGTTTTCTTTGTATTGTTATTTGATAGCAACCACAATATTCAAAAAGCTTTTGCTATTTAATAATACATAGAATATCGTGGACTAAAATTACCAATGCTACTACTTGTATAAAAAAGTTTGATTAAATAAGATGTATTTACAGATTAGGTCTTCTAGAGATGATAACTATCTAAATATCGAACTGGTATATGATCAAATTTTTTTCTGTATTGAATGTAGGAAAGTTACTAATTGAAGTTCATAATTTTAACACAAAGTTCAGTATTAAAAGATGGTACTATTAATGTGTTAGATGTGGAATTCTCTTACAAATGAGAAAACACATTGAACTTACACGAAGAAGTCCTAGTTACACATGTAAATACAACAAAGAAAGAGGGGTTTTATTAAGCTATGATGAAAGGGCTAAAAAAATGGCGTCTGTTTTCGCTATTAGCGGTATTAACAGTATTCCTTTCTGCCTGCACAGGTGAAGATTATATATCTACACTAAAACCAGCAGGTGAAGTCGGAGAAGACCAGTATGATTTACTTATTTTCTCTATTTCAATTATGACGTTAGTTGTAGTAGTAGTTTCATTCCTTTATTTATACGCTTTTACTAAGTTCCGCCGTTCAAAATTAGGCGACAAACACATCCCAAAACAAGTAGAAGGAAGTCACACTCTAGAAGTAATTTGGGCAGTGATTCCAATCATCTTATTATTAATTTTAGCAGTACCAACAATCCTTTCTACTTATAAATTTGCTGACGTAAAAGCAATGGATGAAGTTGATGAAGAAGGAAACAAAACTGCTTTAACAGTTAATGTTACGGCAAAATTATATTGGTGGGAATTTGAATATCCAGAGCAAGGAATTGTAACTGCACAAGAACTTGTTGTTCCTACAAATGAAAAAGTTTACTTTAACTTAAAAGCTGCTGATGTTAAGCACTCATTCTGGATTCCAGCAGTCGGCGGTAAAATGGATAACAACGTAGAAAACGTTAACAAATTCTGGTTAGAGTTTGGTAAAGAATCTGAAGGATTAAAAGATGGCGTATTCTATGGTAAATGTGCTGAGTTATGTGGACCTTCTCACGCATTAATGGACTTCAAAGTTAAAACTGTTGATCGTGCAGCATTTGACCAATGGGTTGCAGCTATGCAAGCTACTGAAGGACAAACTGCATCTGTTGATTCAACTGATTTAGGTGAAGCTACATTTGCTCAAAGTTGTTTAGGATGTCACGCTGTTTCTGGTGTAGGTACTACTGGTGCAATGGGTCCAAACTTAACAACATTTGGAGATCGTAACCGTGTAGCTGGTGTTTTAGAACATAGCAAAGAAAGTTTAGAAAACTGGATTTCAGATCCTGAAGCAATCAAACCAGGAAACTTAATGACTGGTAAGTACTCTGAATTATCTCCTGAAGAGATCAGTGCAGTTGCAGACTATATTATGAGTTTATCTGTCGAAAAATAATTTGAACTTTAGAAACACTTGAAGGAGGTTAAAGTTGTGAGCTCTGTCGCAGTCTCAAAGAAAAAGGGCTTTGGAGCAGTTTTATGGGATTATTTAACAACTGTTGACCATAAAAAACTAGGCGTTATGTATTTATTCGCAGGGGTTTTATTCTTTGCTATCGCTGGTTTTGAAGCGCTTTTAATGCGTATTCAATTAATGGTTCCAAACAATGATTTTATTTCTGCTGGCCTTTTTAATGAATTATTAACAATGCATGGTACAACAATGCTATTCTTAGCAGCGACGCCATTGCTATTTGGATTTATGAACGCGATTGTACCATTACAAATTGGTGCACGTGACGTTGCATTCCCATTCCTAAACTCATTAGGATTTTGGTTGTTCTTCCTAGGTGCTTTATTTTTACACTTATCATTCTTTATGGGTGGAGCACCTGATGCAGGTTGGACTTCTTATGCATCATTATCTTTATATTCACCTGGTCATGGTATTGACTTCTATGTATTAGGTTTACAAATTTCTGGTGCTGGTACATTAATCTCTGGTATTAACTTCATTGTAACGATTATTACAATGCGTGCACCTGGTATGACGTTCATGCGTATGCCATTATTTACTTGGACTACTTTAATTTCAAGTTCATTAATTTTATTCGCATTCCCTCCACTAACTGTAGGTTTATTCTTCATGTTAGTTGACCGTATGTTCGGAGCAAACTTCTTCGACCATACAATGGGTGGTAACACAATTATTTGGGAACACTTATTCTGGATCTTCGGACACCCAGAAGTTTATATCTTAGTATTACCTGCATTCGGATTATTCTCTGAAATTATCCCGGTATTTGCTCGTAAACGTTTATTCGGATACTCTTCAATGGTATTCGCTACAATTTTAATCGGTTTTTTAGGTTTCATGGTTTGGGCTCACCACATGTTTACTGTAGGTATGGGACCAACTGCTAACGCAATTTTCGCGATTGCTACAATGGCAATTGCTGTACCAACTGGTATGAAAGTATTTAACTGGATCCTAACTATTTGGGGTGGATCTATTAAAGTTACAGTGCCAATGATTTACGCTCTTGGTTTCATTCCATCATTCGTAGCTGGTGGGGTAACTGGGGTAATGATGGCAACTGCACCACTTGACTATCAATTACACGATTCTTACTTTATCGTAGCTCACTTCCACTACGTAATCGTTGGTGGTATCGTAACAGCTATCTTTGCGTCAATGCATTACTATTGGCCAATCATGTTCAACCGTACTTTAAATGAGAAGTTAGGATTTGTTACTTTCTGGGTATTCTTTATTGGATTCCATTTAACATTCTTCTTACAACATTTCTTAGGTTTAATGGGTATGCCACGTCGCGTATTCACTTTCCAAGCAGACCAAGGTTGGGATTTATTTAACTATATCTCATCTATCGGTGCGATTATGATGGCTATCGGTGTTGTTTTATTAGTAATTAACGTATTACTATCTGTTAAAACTCCACCAGTTAACAGAAGAGATTACTGGGGCGATGGACGTTCTCTAGAATGGTCTATCCAATTACCAGTACCATTCTATAACTTTAAACAAACTCCACTTGTACGTGGATTTGACCCTTGCTGGTTAGAAAAACAAGAAGGTAACAAAGAAATGATGACATATGCTGAGCCACTTGGTGACATTCATATGCCAAACAACTCAATCTTACCTTTAATTATGTCAATTGGTTTATTCATTGCAGCATTCGGTGCACTTTATCATCCAGACGGTGTTTCTTGGTCAGTACCTGTAATTGTTATTGGTTTAGGTATTACAGTATTAGCTATGATTACACGTTCTGTAAAAGACGATCATGGTTTCCATGTACATGTTGAAGAGGTAATTGCTACTGAAGAGCATCTTTATGGAAAAGGGGGTAATAAATAATGGAAGAAACTAAATTCACCCCACAAACTTGGCCAAATCATGCTGAGCAAGCAACAGCTGAAGGGAAAAATAAATTCGTTGGTATTTGGATTTTCATCTGTAGCGATATTGTTTTATTTGCCAGCGTATTTGCAACTTACCTTTCTTTACGTAACCAAGGTCCAGCTGGTATGGAATTCTCAACTCAATCATTATTTGAATTACCACTAGCATTTGTTATGACGATGTTACTTTTAACATCATCATTAACTTCTGTTTATGCAATGTATCATATGAAGAACTATAATGCTAAAGGCGTAATTACATGGATGGCAATTACTGTATTATTAGGTCTTGGCTTCCTTGGTCTTGAAATTTATGAGTTCAGACACTATGTACACATTGGTTTTGGTTATACTCAATCTGCATTCTCATCTGCGTTCTTTACTTTAGTTGGTACGCACGGATTGCACGTTATCATTGGTTTAGTATGGATTACATGTTTAATCTTCCGTAATGCTAAACGTGGATTAAGCTTATACAATGCTCCAAAATTCTACGCAGCGTCAATTTATTGGCACTTTATCGACGTAGTTTGGGTATTCATCTTCACTGTAGTATACTTAATGGGGGTGTTAGGATAATATGGGACATCATAATGAGGTACAAGCAAAGTCACAAGCTCAATATGAATATGACCGTCATCACAATGCGGTACATATGAAAAAGCAAGTTGTTAATTTTGCTATCATGATTTTCTTAACATTTCTAGCATTTGCAGTAGTAGTAGCAGATTTTTCTCCATATTTAATTAAACCATTTATTCTGTTACTAGCTGGTATTCAAGTTGTACTACAACTTTATTCTTTCATGCACATGGATGACAAAAATGGTCACCATATCGGAGTAATTTCTACTTACGTATGGTCAGGTGCAATGATTATTTTCCCAGTATTCTTAGCATTTGTTACTATAATTTGGTGGTAAGAATTGCTCGAGCACGCTTCTGATTGTTTTCAGAAGCGTGTTTTTTTATGAAACAGAACGAGCAATGTTATATCATGAAAATTTGTTTTAATTGTCATAGATCGTCCATTGATGTTAATATGTAAGCGTTCTATAATGAGACTAATGAAATAAAGGAGCGCTAGACGATGCCGTTAAGTATATTTGGTTTTCAAGCACTATGGAGCCCTTATTTAATTGGGGTAATCATTTTTTTAACTGTCGTTTATTTTTTAGTTACTGTAGTTTGGAGAAAAGATTTTAAAGTTAGTGAACCTTTAAAGCGAAGTGAGGCAATTTATTTTGTACTCGCAATGATATTAATCTACGTTATTAAAGGATCGCCAATCGATTTAATGTCTCATATTATGTTCACATACCATATGGTACAAATGGCTTTTCTACTGCTATTAATCCCTATGCTACTTATTAAAGGGATTCCTTGGTGGGTTTGGAAGGTTGTAGTTGAAGCACCGGTTGTTCGAAATGTATTTAAAATTTTTGCAAAACCAGTAGTTGCGATTTTTGTATTTGCTTTAATGTTCTCTATTTATCATATACCACTTGTATTTGATACGATTAAACTAGATGAAACATTACATGGATTATTTACATTTGTTTTATTCCTTTCAGCTTTCTTTATGAACTGGCCGTTAATTCATGATGTTAAAGGGCAACCACAGATGAAAGGGCTATATAAAATCGGTTATATTATTGCAAATGCTATCGTAATTACGCCAGCTTGTGCGTTAATTATTTTTAATCCTGACCCAATGTATGCAACTTATACAGACGGGGAAACATGGTTAAAAGCAATGGAACTTTGTGTACCAATCTCAACGTTATCCGGGTTAACATTATCTGGTCCAGAAATTTTTAACAGTTTGAGCCCAATCCGTGACCAACAAATGGGTGGCGTACTAATGAAAATTATCCAGGAAATAATTTTTGCTGTAGTATTATATAAAGTATTTATTCGTTGGTGGAGAGAAGAAAAGTCAAACGAAGATACAATTACAGAGAATGCATTAAAAGAATTCCAAGCAAGAAAACAAAGTCAGCAATATTAAAGGAGCGTCTCGAATGAGACGCTCCTTTAATATTGCGACGAGGATGGTGAAAACCACCGCAGGAGCACATTTTCTGCGACAAGGATGGTGAAAACCACCGCAGGAGCACATTTTCTGCGACGAGGATGGCGATAACCACCGCAGGAGCACAACTTCTGTAACGAGGATGGTGAAAACCACCACAGGAGACATTTTCTGTGACGAGGATGATGGAAAATATCGCAGAAGCACATCTTCTGTGACAAAGATGGTGACTGCAGAAACATTTTAAAAGCAGCGCAGCTCCATTTTTTTGTAAACTAGATATTGTAGGAGAAAAGGTATTAAATAATAAAAAAGAATGTAGATAAAGTTAAAAATAACGTTTATCTACATTCAATGAGTATATCTATGTAATACTCTATCAATCTAGTATTCAATAAGCCTATTATGCTTTTACTGTTTTCTTTGAAGCTTCTTCTGCTGTAAATCCTAAATCTGCGAATTGTTTTTTAGCGCTTGCTAAAATTTGTTCACATTCTTTAACTAAATGTTTAGGGAATACTTCATCCTCGTATTCTACTCCGTGTGGATAATAGTATTTACCAATAGCAGGTTTACCAATTGTTAAAACTGCACTTTTATTACCAACATCACCAGAGATAGCGCTGCAGAATACGCGTAAATAATAGCGACCTTCTTTTAAATCGAAACGTTTATCGAAAGTCATGCGATCGTAGTCCCATGCACCGTGGCATTCTAAACCGTTTTTTTCCATAACGCTTACAAGAACTTCTTGTGGAGCAGTTATATTTTCAAGAGTTTTGTTATCGAAATACATTTATATATCCTCCTTTAGAAAAATCGTACTTAAAGTATAGGCTCAATGTTTATAATAGAGCAAAATAACCTTAGTTGCAATGGCAACATTGTGTCAACAAATATATAATAAGATATAATTACCATAAAAACGAAAGGATAGAAATGACATGAAAACTCTGTTTCGAATATTAATTGTCCTTTCATTTCTAGCAATTATTTTCCATTATTCATCAAATTCCAGTGATTATGAACCGTTAGAGGGACCAAATTCCTCTTCGCAAATTATTCCAAAAACGAAAAGTGACGACTTAAAAGTTCTTCAAGATGCTTTGCCAAGACCTGATGTAGGGCTATCTACTTTAATAGGAAAAAAAAGTAATATACTAGTAGAAAAGTATGGGGAACCTAGCAGATATGATTCATCGCCATATGGTTATGATTGGTGGATATATAATAGTATTCCAGAACAGTTTGTCATGTTTGGTGTGAATAATAATTTAATTACACAGGTTTATACCAGTGGGGAGGATGTCGATGTATCGCCATATAAAATAGGACAAACTTTAGCTGATATTTATAGAATGACAATAGTAAATTCTGAAGTTGTAGCAAATATTGAAGATAGTATTTATACGTTTACTTTAAGCGAGGAAGATATGAATACGCGAATACTAACAAAATTTGATAATATATTTGCTCAATTATATATTGATAGTGAAAGAGGAGTTTTAAGTGGAATTCGGTTTACAGATAGTAAAACATTAGTCATGCATCGTCCTTATGAAATGTCTTTTGTCGGAGAACTTCTCTCACCACCCAATCCAACTTCATTTTTAATAGAAGAAAGTAATTTGTCAGGTGCAAAACAGTTGTTTGATTTGTTAAACGTTTTTCGAGTTCAAAATAATATATCGCCAATTGAACAGGATGTACAAGTTTCAGAATTAGCAATGCAACATAGTGAAGATATGTATACTCAAAATTATTTATCCCATGACTCGCCAACAAAAGGTTCGTTGAAGGATCGCTTAGATGAAGCGAATATTATATATAAAGAGACGGAAGAAAATATTGCAACGGCTTATTTTGATTCGATTGAAGCGGCACATGGATGGTTAAATTCAAGTAACCATCGTGAGTATATGTTAGATGATCGATTTACTCATGTAGGTTCGGGTGTATTTATAAATTATTATACGCAAATTTTTTTGCAAAAACCTGATGAGGAAATAATTGAATAGAAGATTCATTGATAACACTTTGGACTTGTCCAAGGTGTTTTTATTTTTGCATTTTCCTCCAAATGTTGAAAAAAGAGTTCTTAAGCAATAGGATCAAACATTTGTATAAAAACTATTTATTTTTCCCTATAAAACTTTTTAAAAAAGCCGGCACGTTTTAGTGTCACGAATGGAGCCTAGGCATAATATAGGGAAAAGGAGTGACAACTTGCAACTAGCAGAACTATTAAAAGATTGGCCGTGTACTGTGAAGGGTGGTTCAATACGAGTAGAAGTGCTCGGAATAGAAGACTATGCGCAAGGAGTAAAAAAAGGTGATTTATTTGTAATTCGAAAAGGTAAAAATTCAGATGGATTAAAATATATCGATATAGCAATTGAAAATGGAGCTGTTGGTGTAGTCATTGAAGATGAAAAGTTGCTTGATTCGTTAAAATTATCAGTGCCAGTTATCTGGGTTCCGAACAGTTTAAAATTTATGTCTTTCGCTGCGGCGAAATTGAATCATTTCCCTGCAGATGCGATGCAGATTATTGCGATAACAGGGACAAATGGAAAAACAACAGTAAGTCACTTTATTGGTCAACTACTACATGCACTACATAAAAACGTAATTGTTATTGGAACGAATGGCATTTACATTAATGGTATGGAAGTTAAATTAGATTATGAAAATTTAACAACTTTACAACCAAAGCATTTACACAAAATATTAAAAATTGCTATTAATCGTGGAGTGCAATATGCTGTGTTAGAAGCCTCATCGATGGGATTAGCAAAACACCGTCTAGATGATTGTTCAATCGATGTTGGAGTATTTTTAAACTTAGCAGAGGACCATATAGAAGATCATGGTTCTTATGAAAAGTATAAGTCTGCTAAACAATTACTATCTTCATTGTCGAGTCAACTCGTTTTAAACGGGGATGATTCTTTCTGCCGTACTGTAGGATTACAGGCAAAAAAGAAAAAGGCTTATTTTGGTTTAGGAAATCGAGTTGACTACCAATTACAAATGTTAGCAGAAGGGCAAAATATTACAACTTGTTGTTTGCAAAGTAATAAAGGTCAAAAAGTATTTACTGTACCATTTGTTGGGGATCATCATTTACAAAATACGATTGCAGCAATAAGTACTGTTAGTGAACTTGGTTTTCCAATCGAAGCAATTTGTGATGCGGTAGAAAAGTTATATTTACCAAAAGGTAGATTAGAAGAGGTGAAAAATGACCTCGGTTTATCAATTTATATCGATTATGCACATACAGAAGCCGCTTTAAGAGCTGTTTTACAAACTTTAAAGAAAACAGTTAAAGGTGATCTTATCACTGTTTTTAGTTGTGGTGGAGATCGTGATAAGCATAAGCGAAAGAAAATGGGTGCTGTTGCCTCAAGATATGCAAATCTCATTTATTTAACGATGGATAATCCAAGAAGTGAGGATCCAGAAGTGATTAATGAACAAATTGCATCAGGGTTTACTCCAAATCAACAATATGAAGTAATTCTTGACCGAGCAAAAGCAATTGAAACTGCAATCCGTTCGGCAAAAGAAGGAGACACAATTTTAATCGCTGGTAAAGGGCATGAAAAAACTCAAACGATTGGAACAAAGCAATACGAGTTTTCTGATTTTGAATGTGTACGATTAATTTTAGAACAGATCGCAATCGACCGTGTAGAATAGATTAAGAGCAATCACTCAAGTATTCCCAATACAAACATTGCGTAATTTCTGCTATGATGTTATTAGATTGGAGGAAGTAATGATGATAATGACATCAGAATGGGCCTTCATTATAGATGAAGCTGATCAATTAAGTGCAATGATCCTTTCTTCTGAGCAAGCACAAAAGTACCGAGATGCTTATAGAGAAGTATATGGTGATGAGGAGTTAGTACAACAGATTAATGCCTTCACAAAAATGAAAGAACAGTATGAAGATGTACAACGATTTGGGAAGTACCATCCTGATTATCATACAATAATGAAAAAAATACGTGAGCAAAAACGAGCTTTAGACTTAAATGAGCGAATCGCAAATTTTAAAATTGCTGAAAACGAATATCAAGATTTACTAGATGAAGTTAGTTTAATAATCGGTAAGTCGGTGTCTGAAGCAGTAAAAGTACCTGTGAGTAATCCATTTTTCTCATCGGGTTCATCTTGTGGTTCTGGTTGTGGTAGTGGCGGCAGTTGCTCATGTTCAGCATAAAAGAAGGCGAAAATGGGTTTTTCCCACTTTCGCCTTTATTTTTTTTGTTCCATATATTCTTGTATACATTCGATTGCAATATCTGGGCGGTCTGTAACGATACCTTTTGCACCAATTTCAAGTAAATGATGTATTGTATTCACATCATTTATTGTCCAGTAATGAACTGGGATATTCAACTTCCCTAAAAAGGCAATGAATCTTGCTGAATCTAATGAGACTACGCCATGTTTTATTGGAATTTGGAAAACATCCACTTTCGGATGGTACAAATGTCCAAATTGACTCGTGAAAGCAGTAAACGCTTTTCGTACATCATTTTCTCCAGCGCCTAATGCTACTCGGTTTTGTGCATACAAATTAAAGCGGTCCACTTGTTCACTAAAGAAGCTTGTTACGACAATTCGATTTTCAGCGTTATATTCTTCAATTAATCTCCATAATTTAGAAGGCATTAAGCTTCCTTCATACGTATCTGGTCCATCTTTTATATCGATATTTATATAAGTATTTGGATATGTTTCAAGGAGTTCTCTTAAAGTTACGACTTCAACTTTTTCTTCTTTATAAGGAAAATTACCTTCTAAATCTTGAAAGTTATACCCAAAATTTAATTGTTTTAATTCATCTAAATTTAATTCTCTTACAAAACCTACTCCATCACTTGTTCGGTCAACTGTTTCGTCATGAAATACAATGATTTCTTCATCCTTTGTTAAACGGATGTCTACTTCAAATCCGTCAACGCCTAAAGAAAAAGATTTTTCAAATGCAGGCATTGTATGTTCAGGTGCTAAATGAGAACCACCACGGTGTGCTAAAACAATCGGTTGATTCGTTTGTAATACTTCTTTATCATCACGTCTTTGTGGCTTTGATACTGCTTTACTACCAGCCCATGCTGCGGCGCTAGCAGCAGCGATTGCAAGCGCTACTTTTGTTTTTTTACCCATTTTGATCCTCCTTATATGGAACGTAACTATGTCTAAACGGCATTTCTCATTTCATCACAATTAATAAATTTATTCACCATAATCTATAATAATGATTATAACGGAAAATCTTACCTCATGTCAGCTAAACTCTGTTGCTATCAAAAATAACTCTATGGTATGCTTTTATGTAAGAAATGAGGGAATACAAATGCAGGAACGACAAGGAATTATTGTTTACGTCCACCAATTAAAACATGCTAAAAGTTTAAGAAAATACGGACATGTACATTATATTTCACGAAAATTAAAATATGTTTTAATTTATTGTAATCGGGATGAAATAGAGTCAACAATAAATAAAATACAACGCCTTCCTTTTGTGAAAGACGTTGTTGAATCGTATCGCCCGTTCTTAAAAACTGAATTTGAAAATGCAAAACCAGATAAGGCAAAAGAGTATGATTATAAAATAGGTTTATAAGAAGTTGAAATTATTGTTTTGGTGGAATAAAGTGATTCATTCGTAAGATTCCGATTAAATGTTGATAATATAAAGTTGTTTCGGAATAGAAAGAAGAATGTTTAACTTCCATTGGAATAGCTTTTTTACCAATCTCTTGTAATGCATTTTCAAAAATCGTAAGTCTTTGGGAAGGTTTTTCTGGATTATAAGGAATACCTTCACGACATATGTAAATAGGCATAAACTTACCTTCCCCTGCTGCTTTAAACGTAACGGCAATTGAAGCTACTTGTTTATCCCCTATATTCGAAATGAAAATAAATGCATTATGGAATCTTTTTTCGTTTGTTTTGACGAGCTCACAAAGTTCAAAAACATCTCCATAACCTTGTCCAAGTTCTATAAATTGTTGTATCAAAATTTCACACATCCTTTCTACACAATAGTATCATGATGCAGGAGGTAAGGCACATGAAATATGCTTTAAGTTTCTTTACAGTACTTATTTTAGTCATAAGTGGCATGCTCTTTTTCCAATATCAAGTATATTCAGATAAAGTCGAGACGCGTGAGGATCATTTCACTTATACACAAGAAATCGAAATTACATATCGAAATGATAGCTTAGACATTCGTCACCATTTTAAAAATTTGCCAAATCAAGTGATTGATATTCAGTGGCCAAAACTAGCAGTAAATCCTGATTGTTTTATAGAAGCAGAAAATACTTGTAAACGCTTAAGCGAGGATAAAACTAAGTTTGAAATCGGAGACAACCATAGTCAGTCGTTGTCTTATATCATACCATTAAATAATGGTATAAAATCTAACCAATTATTAAAGGATATATTTGTTTCCTTAAAACTTGGCGAAGTTTCTTATTCAACTGTACATATTTCAACGGAAAAAGATGTTAAAGGACAATGGATAACTGGTTTACCTGAAGTTGGTCAACAAACATTATCCCTTGTAAACTATTCAATGTTCGGTGGAAAAGGCCCTGTTTCTGAATTGTATTATAATGCAAATAATTTAATTCAACAGGATCCAATTGATAATGTTTCAATTTACTCTAAAAAACCACTAACTAAAGATTTTACTACTAAGTTAAAGGAATTGAATTTTTTAAACGAGAACCATATTGTGCTTGTGGAAGGGGAGAATGTTTCAAAACTTCAAGGTAAACGAATTTTATTTTTGAAGAATTTTACAACGAATGTTTTATATCGTCAAGTAATTCTTTCACAAGTAAAAGCGCAATTTAAATTTAATGAAAGCCCAATTTGGTTATATGAAACGGTGGCGTCATTTTTAGCTGGTACTACAATAGGTGGAGAGAAATCGACAGAAATTGTAAATACACTAACACATCAAATGACAGACACACAATTAGCAAACTGGCTTCAAAGATTAAACGATTTAAAAGGTAAAGAAATATCCACAAAAATATTAGATGAAGCGTTATCTGAAGTATTTGGTATCCATACTAATTATCTAAGTATGAACGAATCTACGAATGAAGTTTTTCCATTCTTATTTAATGATAATCGAGAAATTTTAGTAAATTCACATTTGCAAAAAGATATTAATGTGATTTTTAAAGATGGTCAGATTTTGTATTCTGCTGATGCTTTATTAAAACATTTAGGTTACGAGGCAAGTAACGGCGAGAATGGTTATTATGTTCATAGCAAAGAACGTAATTTCCGATTCCCTGAAAATCATGGTTTCTATGTTTATAACGAAAGAAGATACAATACAGTATCCAATCCTATCGTTCGAGTTGCAGGAATTAACTACATAGAAGAAACATGGTTGCAAAAATTATTTACAGTAGAAATAATGAAAAAAGATGATTCAATAACAATAAAAACTACTACAACACAACAATAGAAGGTTTGGTGATGACATGAGAGTTGTAGCAGGTGAAAGAAAAGGTATGCCTTTAAAAGCAATCACTGGTACTACTACAAGACCAACAACAGATAAAGTAAAAGAATCGATATTTAACATAATTGGTCCTTTTTTTGAAGGTGGAATTGTATTAGACCTTTTTGCTGGTAGCGGTGGATTAGGGATTGAAACATTAAGTAGAGGTGCAAGTCGCGGAATTTTTGTTGAAAAGGATGGACGTGCATACCAAACTTTATTGGAAAATATTAAAAAATGCCGTTATGAAGAGATTGTTGAAACGTATAAAACCGATGCCAACCGAGCTGTTAAAGGCTTACTTAAAAGAGATATACAAATTAATTACTTGTTTATGGATCCGCCATACGCCAAAGTTGAATATTACGACCTCATTTTAACTTTAATAGAGGCGAATAAGTTAACAGATGATGCTATTATCGTTTGTGAACATGCGAAAGAAGTTGACTTACCTAAAGAATACGGTGAATTTACTTTAACTAGACAAGAAAATTACGGGGGAACAATTATCTCTATATATCGCAAAATATATGGATAAAGGAAGAGGGAGAAACTTTTGTCAGACAAAATTGCAGTAGTACCAGGGAGTTTTGATCCAATCACTAACGGTCATTTAGATATTATTAAAAGAGCTGCAGATGTATTTGATAT
The DNA here is from genome assembly GCF_003628435.1 of Ureibacillus endophyticus. Lineage (GTDB taxonomy): Bacteria > Bacillota > Bacilli > Bacillales_A > Planococcaceae > Ureibacillus > Ureibacillus endophyticus. Next base: position 20,719 of record NZ_RBZN01000002.1, read on the forward strand.
TGTCTATGTAGCTGTTCTTAATAATTCTTCAAAAACACCACTATTTTCAATAGACGAAAGAATAGAGTTAATTCAAAGTGTAACGAAGGATATTCCAAATCTTCGTATTGAAAGTTCTTCAGGTTTACTTATTGATTATGCTCGTTCTAAAAATGCGAAAGCGATTGTTCGTGGGTTAAGAGCGATTTCTGACTTTGAATATGAGATGCAAATTACTTCCATGAACCGTTTTTTAGATGAATCTATCGAAACGTTCTTTATTATGACAAAAAATCAACATTCATTCTTAAGTTCAAGTATTGTGAAAGAAGTAGCCCGATACGGTGGAGCTGTCACTGGCCTTGTTCCAACCTTAGTCGAAGAAGCGCTTCAAAAAAAATTTATGAATAAATAAAAAAATGGACAAAATCATAAAATGTGATTTTGTCCATTTTTTTAAATGAAAATTAAATAGTATAATAATGGAATTAGCAAGGCGTAAAATAATCGCATTATTGTGTACGGCTTTAGCGAAAGTTGTTCACTTTTTGCAATAACAGCAACTTGCATATGAATACTTAAACTTTGAGTTGTTAAGAAGAGGGCTAGGATAACTGGTAATAGTGATGGTTGTCCAATAAATAATTCATTACCAATTTTTAAGCCGTTTGTCATTTCAAGCATTGCTGCTATTGTGAGCATAATCCCATTATGTATTTCTGGAAAAAAGCTTTTCAATGAATGAATGACAACTGTATAAATTGTTGTAAAGAAAATAATTGTCGATCCCACAACTAAAACAGTAGGGATGCTATCTTTAATGCTACTAGTAAATGGGTTTGGTTGTTTAGTAGATTTGACTTCTGTAAAGGTTAGCGATTCATTCTGTCCTTGTCCAAAATAAAAATAAAAACATCCAAGGATGATTAGTGAAAAAACATGGTATAGGATTAAATACTGCCAACTAAATGTCGTATCATTTAATAAATCATTTCCAACAAATCCAAGTACGAATAGAGGGCTTGGACTATGACAAATACTTAAGAGGATGTTCGCTTCTTTTAAGGAGATTTGTTTGCTTTTTTTCAAATACGTAATAGTAGCTGCTCCTGTAGGAAAGCCTCCTAATGCGCTAATTCCATATGTTTTTAAATATAATTGAAATCGTGATAAAGAGTTGTTCGTATTAGGTGTTAAACGTATAAACCATTGGGTCAGAATTAAATAAGGCAATAAATATGGAAATAATGCCTCCATAAATAAATCAATGCCCAAATCTGTACCTTGATGGGCTACTCCAGGGAATAGCAACAATAAACAAATTAAAGTGATACAAATTAATAAATATACTAGTGGAATAAGCATCATCTCTTTTCAAATTTTTGTTTTCCAAATCCTCTAATGCTAAACTAATATATGCGATAATTTAAATTTTTAGTCTATTAATTTGTTACATCTGGAGGTGCAATAAATATTGAAAAAGGCACTATTCACTGTAGTGATTCCGTTATTGATTGTATTTTTCTTAGCTTTTTATAAACTCGACTATTATATTATGAAACCTGGTAGTGCCTATGATGTTAGCCAGTTTGTAACCGTTGATGGAGGAGATCAAGACGACAGCGGATCTCTTAGCCTCATGACAGTTGCAATGGCTCCAGCAACACCTCTTACCTTTGTGATTGCGTATTTTCGAGAGTTTGAAGAAATAATGGAAATGGAAGAAGTTCGTCAAGAAGAAGAAGATGAAGAAGAATATAGTGTTAGACAATTTAAGCTCATGACCGATTCCCAATTTAATGCTCTTTTCGTTGCGTTTAAGAAAGCGAATTTACCTTATACAATTGAATACAATGGAATCACAATATTAAACGTACTATCAGGTGGGGCAGCAGATGGTAAGTTACGACCTGGTGATGAAATTGTAGAGATAGATGGCAAATTAATTAATCGAGCTGAAGAATTAACTAAAATCTTAAGTAAGAAAACCCTTAATGAAGAAGTAAAACTAGTCATAAATCGAAATGAAGAATTATTAGATAAAACACTTACTTTAAAAGAAATACCGGGAGAAGAACACAACCGGGTTGGAATTGGGATTACATATTCAGAAAGTAAGTCTATTAAAACAGACCCTTTAGTGAATGTGAATGCAGAAAATATTGGTGGCCCATCAGCTGGCTTAATGTTTACACTAGAAATTTTAAATCAATTACTTGATGAAGATTTATCTAAAGGATATAACATTGCAGGCACAGGAGAGATGCATGAAGATGGAACGGTTGGTAGAATTGGCGGGATTGAAAAGAAAGTAGTCGCTGCCCATGAAGATGGAATGGAAATCTTTTTTGCCCCAGATGATGAAATAACAGAGAATATGAAAAAGTTGAATCCAAATATAAAAACAAACTATGAGGCTGCTGTTGAAACGGCCAAAAAAATAAAAACGGATATGCAAATTGTCCCTGTAAAAAATATTGATGATGCTCTTAACTATTTACGAAACTTATCACCAAAAGAAACAAAATAAGCTTCAAAAAAGCGAGCTAGTGAACAGAATTTAGTTCACTAACTCGCTTTTAGTTTATATCTAATAGGAGCCTTATCTATAAGCGAATAGGCGGTGTTTGGTAATCTCCATTAGGTTCATGCTGACTAATTAAACTTAAACCTTGTGCGTACATTTCTGTTGCGCGGAGGTCCAATTGTAACATAGGGTCTTTTGTTGAGGCAACTCGACTTATTAAAGGTAATTTAAAGCTCTTTTTGTTTTCAGATAAATATTTTTGGCCAGCACTGGTCATACCTAATAAGCGAATATAAGATGGTTTTGAAAATTGGTGTAAGGTCTCTTTTGTAATACCAGTATAAATATGTGTAATCATGCGTTGTAGCCTTGTCCATGTATAACGCTTTGATTTTAAGTTTGTCATGAATTGAGAGAATGAAGTACTCTTTCTAGCCGCTTTAATTAGCGCATGTTCGATACCTTCTGTAACATCTGCATATTGAGTAAGCTGTTCAGGAGTATTTCGTAAAATGGCATATCGTAATAAAGGCCATAATGTATCCCAATTAATAAATTGATTATGTGTTTTACACCATGCATTTAATTGAGTAAACGTGGTTGTTGGTACGAATTTTTTTATTTCATCTAAATTTAAAGTTTCAAATAGTGATTTTCGTATACCTGTAGCGCTAGCGATGGATAAATCAGTATTAATTAAATCATGATAACCTGCTTGTATTCGTTGTATCGTTACAGGTTTTATAGTTAAGTTCAATCGATCAGCTGCTTCAATATAATGATAACCCAGTATATTATTCGGTTGTGCCAAGTCAATATAGTCGTTCTCTTCTAGCTTTTTTAGTTTTTCGTATGCCATATATAAACTTTGGGGATAACTAAGCCCAGTTGATACAAATTGTTTGATAAGGGCGTTATATTCCTCGTTTTGTTTTTTTAATAATGAATGGGTATTTAAGAAAGGCTGAATAGTCCCTTGCTCACTGCCAAATGCAAAGGATTCACATTGTATGGCGTCTAAAAGTTGTGTAGCTCCCTCTGCAAAGTGAGTAGCGTTTCCCGTTGAAAAAACGTATGGAAGTTCAATAACGATGTCAATTCCACTAGAGAGTGCCATTTTAGCGCGGTGCCATTTATCAACTAATGCGGGTTCTCCGCGTTGTAAAAATTGTCCACTCATTACGGCAATAGCAATGTCTGCACCTGTCTCATTTTTTGATTCAGTAATATGGTAATGATGTCCATTGTGAAATGGATTATATTCTACGATTACACCAACTGCTTTCATTGATACACCCCATAGGTTTAAATGTTATTTTTGATATCTTTATTGGGTAACGAAATTATAGCATAATCTACCCATATGTTTTGTAACACAATACTTATACTGTCACATTTCAAAGTGAATCGTATCGGTGAAATTTTTGCTCAAAAGATGTTCTATTTATAAAAATTATAATGTTTAATTAGTATAGTGACAAGAAAATATCTTGACATCTAAAAATACACATTATATAATCAACATTGTTGTCTCGAGGTGATTAATGAATGAAGTGGTCAATTCATCAATTATCGAAGTATCGCCAAAATGGGATGCCGATAGATGCAGAAGTACAATTGGATGATGTAAAGAAACGAAATAAAGATATTCGTCATATTTCACCTGTTCATGTTAAAGGACACTGTACTTTCGGTGCATCACAAATGACTTGTCAGTTTACGCTGACGGCAACATTAACACTTCCTTGTGCCCGCACATGGGAAGATGTTGAATATCCAATTAAAGTCGATGCAGTTGAAATTTTCAGCTGGATAGATCCTGAACTTCGTGGTAATGACGATGAAGAAGATATTCATTATATTGATGGAGAAGTAATCGACTTAAAACCAGTTTTAGAAGAGCTTGTGCTTTTAGAAATTCCGATGCAAGTATTTAAAGAAAATACTGAAGGACAAGTACAAGGTGGAAAAGGCTGGAGTTATTCAACAGAAGAAGATGTTGCACGTCAAAACGAAAATGACGAACCAAAAGTGGATCCAAGACTTGCTGCTTTAGCAAAGTATTTTGATCAAACAGATGAATAGATAATCTGTAAGGAGGTGCCAATAATGGCTGTACCATTTAGAAGAACTTCTAAAACTGCAAAAAGAAAGCGTCGTACGCATTTCAAATTATCTGTACCTGGTATGGTAGCTTGCCCAAACTGTGGAGAAGCAACTTTAGCTCACCACGTATGTAAAGCATGTGGACACTACAAAGGTAAAGAAGTAGTTAGTAAATAATTCAGTATTTACTAGTTGAGGCTATTAGAGAGGCCATGGCTCTCTAATAGCCTTTTATTATTTTTTAAAGGAAAATTTTTTCAGGTCACTTGTCAAATATAAATAAGTCCTTTACTATTTAAATCAAGATAGTTCATTATGTTAAAATAGCAATCATAAAGGGGATGTTTAGATTGGCTTATAAAATTTCTAATAAAGATGGGGTACTTACATTTACAATTGATCGGGAAGAAAAAAGAAATGCTGTAAATGACGAGGTAATGGAAGGCTTAAAAGAAGTTATTACTTACATAAAAGAGCATGAAAATGTACGTTTTTTAGTTGTTACAGGTGCAGGTGAAAAAGCTTTTTGTTCAGGTGGGGATTTATCAGAGTTTCATAGTTTACATACGGAAGAACAAGCATTTGGCATGTTGAGTAAGATGGGAAACATTCTATATGATTTAGCAACGCTTCGTGTACCAACAATTGCTTTAATTAATGGAGCAGCAGTTGGTGGTGGTTGCGAAATTGCTACAGCTTGTGATTTTAGATTAGTGGCATCTCATGCTAAATGTGGTTTTATTCAAGGTACTTTAGCTATAACAAGTGGCTGGGGCGGAGGAACTTATCTTTTTGAAAGAGGTTTACGACACGACCGTGCATTAAAAATGTTAGTTGATGCAAAAGTATATGATGCACAACTTTTACATGAAATTGGTTGGGCTATGCGCGTTTTTGAAGGCTCTAAAGAACAAGCTCTAGAAGAATTTATTGCTAATATGAGAAAAATTCATCCATCTGTTCATCAAGCATATAAAGAAATTGAATTACGTAAATGGAAAGAAAGAAATATCTATGATCGTGTAATGGAAGAAATAAGACTATGTGCAAAACTATGGGAAAGCGATGCACATAACGAAGCTGTACAAGCTTTCTTAAATAAATCCAATTCTAAATAATTTGAACTGATTAACGTCTCTATATGAGGCGTTTTTTTTATTAGTAGAGTTCTGTAAAAGATTTACTTATAAATCTAACGAATGCTTCTTGTTTGCTGTTTTACTTTGTAATGATACTAATTTTTATAGTTATTTGTGAAAATTACTTTTATTTTTTTAAAGCTAGAAAGAACTTTATTAGTCACAACTTACTTTTTCTATTGAATGCTTCTATTTATTCTATTTGACAGCATATAGTAGTAAAAAATGTGAGGTGATAATCATGGATGGAAAAAGACGTAAAGATCAATGGACAGCCGAAGACGATGAAAAATTAGCAGAAATCGTTATTCAAGCTGTTCAAAATGGAAAAACCCAATTAGAAGCTTTTGCAGAAGCGGCAACCGTATTAAATCGTACTAAACAAGCATGTGGTTTTCGTTGGAATAAAACTTTGCGTCAGCAATATGGCCAAATGTTAAATAGTGTTAGGAAACGTCCAAAGCAATTAATGAGAAGTCATTTAAAACTAGCATTAAATAGCTTTGATGAATTAACAGAAGCTTACAATGAGTTAGAAATTAAATATAGAGAGTTACAAACAGAACATGAAAAAATCTTAAAATGGCTACAACAAGGGTCAAGTTTTTTTGAACACCAAAAATAAACAAAAATACTAAGAAATTAATTTTTTAAAGGGGAGTCATAGATGGCAGAATTACGATCCCAAATGGCCGGTACAGTATTTGAAGTATTAGTAAAAGAAGGTCAACAAGTAAGTAAGGGCCAAACGGTTATTATTATTGAATCTATGAAAATGGAAATTCCTTTTGAAGCAGAAGACGATGGTGTTGTAACGAAAGTACATGTTGCTGAAGGAGATTTCGTAAACGAAGATGATGTTTTAATCACTTTTTCATAATGGACATAGCCAATACAAAGAGGAGAGTATGGCATGAAACTCTATAACGAAAAATTATCGGAAAATATCGAAAAAATATTAGCTGGTGGATCGGAGAAATATCACAATCAATTAAAGGAGAAAAATAAATTATTTGTTCGAGATAGATTAAATCTCCTTTTTGATGATGGTGAATATGAAGAAGATGGTCGTTTTGCAAATTGTGTAGAGAAGGATTTGCCAGCAGATGGTGTAGTTTGTGCGATTGGGAAAATTGAAGGTCAAACAGTGTGTGTTATGGCAAATGATTCGACTATCAAAGCAGGGTCTTGGGGAAAAAGAACGGTTGAAAAAATTATTCGTATCCAAGAAACCGCTGAAAAACTACAAGTTCCACTATTGTACTTAGTCGATTCTGCAGGTGCACGTATTACAGATCAACTAGAAATGTTTCCTGGAAGACGTGGTGCAGGTCGAATATTCCATAATCAAGTAAAATTAAGTGGAATGATTCCACAAATTTGTTTATTATTTGGCCCATCCGCGGCAGGGGGAGCATATATACCAGCGTTTTGTGATATCGTCATAATGGTTGAAAACAATGCATCGATGTATTTAGGGTCGCCTCGTATGGCTGAGAAAGTAATTGGCGAAAAAGTATCGTTAGAGGAAATGGGCGGCGCAAAAATGCATTGTACAATTAGTGGATGTGGAGATCTTTTAGTACAAACAGAGCAACAAGCAATAGAAAGTGCTAGAAAATACTTATCCTATTTTGGTGCGAACTTTAGTGAAAAGCCAAAGATAATAGAAAGTAAACCACCTGTTGCAGGGCGTACTTTGGAAGAAATCATTCCGGAAAATCAAAATGTACCTTTTGATATGTATGAATTAATCGATCAATTGATTGATGAGGATAGTTTTTTTGAAATAAAAAAATTATTTGCCCCAGAATTAATAACAGGACTTGCAAGAATATCTGGAAGAACAGTAGGCATAATTGCCAATCAACCGAAAGTAAAAGGTGGAGTATTATTCGTTGACTCCGCAGATAAAGCCGCAAAATTTATTCAATTATGTGATGCTTACTCCATCCCTTTATTGTTTTTAGCGGATGTTCCTGGTTTTATGATTGGAACAAAAGTAGAACGAGCGGGCATTATTCGACATGGTGCGAAATTTATATCAGCTATGAGCAGTGCAACGGTCCCGAAAATTTCTGTCATCGTCAGAAAAGCATATGGTGCAGGGTTATACGCGATGTGTGGTCCTGCATTTGAACCAGATGTATGTATTGCGTTACCAACAGCTCAAATTGCTGTTATGGGTCCAGAAGCAGCAGTAAATGCAGTCTATTCTAAAAAAATAGAGGAAATAAAAGATGTAAAAGAAAGAATGAAATTTGTAAAAGAAAAAATTGATGAGTATAAAGAAGAGATTGATATATATAAGCTAGCTTCAGAAATGGTGATAGATGATATTATTGCACCGTCCGAACTTCGTGAAACCTTAACAGATCGGTTACATTATTACTCAAGCAAACAAATTACATTCACTTATCGAAAACATCCGGTATTTCCAGTATAATATAAAGAAGTTAAAAACAGGGGCTGTCCAGTAAGTGGAACTTTACTGAACAGCCTTCTTCTCATACAGTAAATATTAAAGACAAAGCTTGGCTCTTGCGGTAGTAGAATAAATTATCACTATCCTCGTTATTAAGGGAGTGTCTCAAAATAAGTTTCAGACACTCCCTTTACTTTCATGTATAAAATAAGTGGGTGATTATATGAAGATTACAATTATTGGAGCAGGTTCTGTTGGAATGTTAGTTGCTAGTTTTCTATCGGAGTCTTTTCATGATATATCACTTATTGTTCGATCAAATGAACAAACAATAGCACTACATGAACATGGTTTAGTTCGGGAAAACTTGGATGGAACAATTAGTAAGACTAAAGTTAATATCAAATCTCATCTTACACCACTATCAGAAGATACGTTAATTATTGTGGCGGTAAAGTATAACCAATTACAAAATATTTATAAAATACTAGAAACACAACATAAAAACATTCCAATTTTATTTTTACAAAATGGTTTGGCTCATTACGAGGAAGCATTATGTTTACCGCAAGAAACGATTCTCTTTGGTTCTTGTCAATTTGGAGCGGAAAAAATCAATCAATATACGGTAGCTCATCGAGGAATTGGTGTGTTAAAACTTGCGATGGGAAGAGGGAAAGAAAAAATATTACATACCCTTTCTGAATTGAAAATACAAAATTTCCCTACTGAATATATAGAGAATGCAGAGCAAATGTTATTTGAAAAGGCATTACTGAATTGCTTTATTAATCCATTAACCACATTATTAATGGTGAAGAATGGGGAATTGGTAGAGAATGTTCACTCATTAAAATTACTAGAGGATCTTTATAACGAATTAATGGATGCCTTCCCAGAAGAAAGGGAACGTTTTCAGTTTGCAGATGTAAAAAAACTATGTATCCAAACCGCATCAAATACCTCTTCTATGTTAGCAGATCGAATACATAATCGTCAGACTGAAGTGAAAACAATTGTTGGTGCAGTTATTAAAAAGGCGCAGGTTAGGGGAAAATCTTTACCAATATTATCAACACTATATCATCTATTACTTGCGGTGGAGGAGAGCGGTGAGAAAATGTGAAAATATTATTCCAATACGTAATTAGTACCATCATTCTATTCCCAATTATTCTATTTTTTATATCATTTTTTATTTGCCGAAAAAGAAAAAAGAGTAAATCAAAATCATTTGGCTATTCGTCAGATGTAACAACTTTTGTACTCTTTTTTTCAGTCCCACTGTCAATTAAAAGTCTATGGGAAGTGAATTTGAGTATACTTATTATTAGTATTGCTATAATAATTGCAATTATATTTACATACATAGATTGGAGAACAAAAAAGGAAATAGAAGTATTGCCGTTATTTAAAAAGGTATGGCGCTTATTCTTTATCCTTTTAACTCTTTGTTATTTTATTGTCTGGATTGTAGGGCTAGTTCAAAGTATTATTAACTATGTCAATTAATAAGCATTTTCTTTTGAAGAAAGCTTTTTAAGCATTACAATAAATGAAGTGTATATAAAAATATTTTTTAAATAGAACATCTTTTGTGAACTGTTTATAAAAGTAGAGGAGATTTTTTATGAAACTGGAACAAATTGAAATACCAGTTACCAATCAATTATTAAATGATTATTGGTCACATTGGGAAAAGCTTAACTCCTTTTTTCAATACGAATATAACGATTATTCCTTTAAGAGTCGATACGAGTATTTAAAAAATAGACATTACAACAGTGTGGAATTAAGTAATGTTATTCGATCGTATATGGAGCCTTATGGTATTTCACAAAAACAAGAAGGAAATTTACAAAGTTTACATAATGGTGCAGTTGCAATAGTAGGTGGCCAACAAGCGGGAATTTTAACGGGTCCATTATATTCTGTTCACAAGGCGATATCTGTTATCTTGTTAGCAAAACAACAGAGTGAAAAATTAGGAGAAAAAGTTGTCCCACTTTTCTGGATTGCTGGAGAAGATCATGATATTGAGGAAATTAATCATACGTACACAATTGTGAACGAAACTCCAAAGAAAAAAGTGTATGACGTAAGATCTCGTAAAAAAACAATGGCATCTGCGACAGTTATACAAAAAGAACAATTAAAAGAGTTAATTGAAATAATTTTTGAACATTATGGTGAAACAGAGTATACAAATGATTTGTTGAATATGCTTCAAAAACATGTGGAACAAAGCTCAACGTTTACGCAATTCTTTACATATACAATGAATGAATTGTTTAAAAACGAAGGGTTATTAATGATTGATGCTGCGTTTACACCGTTTCGTAAATATGAATCATCATTTTTTGAGAAAATCATCAATCACAATGAAGAAATTGCAAAGCTAGTGGTTGAAAAAGAGGCACTATTAAATGCTGCTGGATATGGTAAGCCTATTAATGCAGGTATTGATAATGCTAACCTTTTTTATGTCCATGAGGGTGAACGATTTTTATTAGAGAGAAAGAATGGGCAATATCAAGATGCAAATGGATTATATAAATTTACAGAAAATCATTTGTTAGATATTGCATCAACTTCACCTGAATTTTTAAGTAATAACGTAGTGACTAGGCCATTAATGCAAGAAATGACAATCCCTGTTTTAGCATTTGTCGGTGGTCCAGGTGAGCTTGCATACTGGGCAACGTTAAAAGATGCTTTTCATTGCCTTGACTTACAAATGCCAATTTTAGCACCGAGGTTAAATATCACCATTGTAACAAGAAAAGTAGAGCAATTATTGTTAAACAACAATTTAACTATTCCTCAAATAATCAATGGAAAAGTAACTGAAATGAAAGAACAATTTATAGAGCATGTTCAAGATATTGATGCAAAAGAACAGATTGCAAAAATATATGAGATACTAGATGCTCAATATAAAGAACTGGGTTCGTATTTAAGTTCACAATCAATTAACTTAGATGTCATCATAGAAAAGAATAAACAATATCACCAAATGCAGTTACAATATTTAGGTAAAAAGATAGACCAAGAAGTTTTAATAAAACATGATAAAACACTTCGTCAATTTAATACCATTAATGCTGAAATTTATCCGAATGAAACATTGCAAGAACGAGTATATAACCCATTCCAATATATAAATATTTATGGTCCTACATTAATTAAAGAACTATGTGGATTACCAATGTCGATTTCGAACAACCATTTTGTAGTATATTTGTAATATAATTTTTATCATTTTCGAGTTATCTCAAATGAGATAACTCTTTTTTTGTGTCTATTAACTTAGGAGTAAAAACTTAAAAAAGTACTATTTACACAAATTATAAAAGTTTAATTACAATCTATTTAAAAGTGTGGAGGAAAGTGGGGGAATGTGGTACATTATTTATTAAAGTGGGGTGAGTAGCATGTTCATGGGGGAATATCAACATTCCGTTGATACAAAAGGACGTCTCATTATACCTTCAAAGTTCCGAGAATCATTAGGAAGTACATTCGTAATAACTCGTGGACTTGATAACTGTCTTTTTGGCTATCCTATGGATGAATGGCGAAAACTCGAAGAAAAATTAAAAGAACTGCCTATGACGAAAAAGGATGCTCGTGCATTTGCGAGGTTTTTCTTTTCAGGGGCAACAGAGGTTGAAATAGATAAACAAGGGCGAATTAATATCCCAGCTAGCCTGGCATCTTACGCAAAGCTTGAAAAGGAATGTGTGGTGTTAGGTGTTTCGAATAAAATTGAAATTTGGGCTAAAAGTGCTTGGGAATCTTATTTCAACGAAGCTGAAGAATCATTTAATGAAATTGCAGAAAATTTAATTGGATTTGACTTCTAGAAAACGCAAAAGGAGCAAGGTTTATGTTCGATCATACAACCGTATTACTGAAAGAAACTGTTGATGGATTGAACATCAATCCAAAAGGAATTTATGTTGATTGTACTTTAGGCGGGGCAGGACATAGTGAATATTTAGTTCAACAATTATCCTCAGAAGGTCGTTTAATTTGTTTCGACCAGGATATGACAGCTATAAACAATGCAAAAATACGCCTACAACCATACTTAGACAAAGTAACGTTCGTACATTCAAACTTCCGATATATAAAGCAAGAATTGCAGCAATTAAATATCCCAAAAATCGATGGCATTCTCTATGACCTAGGTGTTTCTTCACCACAACTGGATACCCCAGAGCGCGGATTTAGTTACCACCATGATGCACCTCTAGATATGCGTATGGATCAAACAGCAGACTTAACTGCTTATCATGTTGTAAATGAATGGTCCTATGAAGATTTAGTTCGTATCTTTTTCCGCTACGGTGAAGAAAAATTCTCAAAACAAGTTGCAAGAAAAATTGAAGAAGCAAGAAAACATGCTCCTATTGAAACGACTGGACAACTTGTTGAACTAATTAAAGAAGGAATTCCCGCACCCGCAAGACGTAAAGGGGGGCACCCAGCAAAAAGAATTTTCCAAGCAATACGCATTGCCGTTAATGATGAACTTGGTGCTGCTGAGGATTCATTAGTGGATGCAATCGAAATGTTAAAAGTTGGAGGACGCATAAGCGTTATTACTTTCCATTCATTAGAGGATCGTTTAACGAAGACAATTTTTAAAGAGGCATCCTCTCTTCCAGATTTACCACCTGGTTTACCAGTAGTTCCTGATGAATTTAAACCGGTTTTAAAGCTTGTATCGAAAAAACCGATTCTCCCTTCAGAAGAGGAACTTACATTAAATAATCGTTCAAGATCAGCAAAACTTAGAATTGCTGAGAAAATATTTGATAAAGGACGTGGGTAAATGGCAGTTCGTGTTAGACAACATTCATATATCCAGCAGCCTGTCGCACCACCACAGCAGCAGCCCTCTAAGAAACAAAAAGTTCAAAAATCCAAAAAAATAATTACACTAAAAGAAAGACTTTTATATATTGCTTTTGTCGTAGTTGTTGCTTTTCTAGCGGTTTCAATTTTACACAAACAAAGCACAATTCAACAAACAACATATGACATACAAAAAATTGAAAAACAAATTGCTGAGATAGAGAAACAAAATGTTGATTTAAAAGTTCAAGTTAGTGAATTATCAACGTATGAGCGAATTTGGGAAAAAGCAAAAGCACTCGGTTTAACTCTTAACGAGAACAATGTAAAGGTAGTGCCGGGAGAATGAGTAAAAAGAAATTTCGATTCCAATGGGGAGCCTTTCTAATGTTATTACTTTATGGAGGGCTCTTTTTTGCATTATTTATTCGTATTTTTTTCATTCAGGCAACAGGTGTAGTAGATGGTCAAAAATTAGAGGTGAAAGCTGCGGCTCTTTATGAGAAAGAAGCGGTATTATCGGCAGAACGTGGAAAGATTCTTGACCGTAATGGAAATATTATTGCGGAAGACACACTAAGTTATCGATTAATAGCAGTTGTAAACCCAAAAGCCACAACTAATCCTGAGGATCCAAAACACGTACAAGATCCAGATTATACGGCAAAAGTGCTATCTAAATACATTGCAATGGATGAATCTGAAATCTATAAAATTTTAACTAGAAAATTAAGTGATGGAAGGCAGCCGTACCAGGTTGAATTTGGAGTGGCGGGTCGTAGTATTAGTCATGAACTGATGAATGAAATTGATAAAGAGAAGCTTCCTGGAATTATATTTGCTAGTGATAAAAAACGTTATTATCCAAACGGTGCATTTGCTTCTCACTTAGTTGGTTTTGCACAAAAAGAAGAACAAGAAGATGGTTCTTATAAAACTGTGGGGAAAATGGGGCTAGAATCAATTTATAATAAAGAACTTACAGGTACAGATGGAAAAATGAAATACGAGAGTGATATTTTTGGATATCTATTACCGAATAGCGAAAAAATGATTCAGCCTGCTGTAGATGGAAGTAATATCTATTTAACTTTAGATAAAACAATTCAAAATTTTTTAGAAGAATCAATGTCTAAGGTTTATAAACAATATTCTCCCGAGTCCATGGTAGCTGTTGTAGCAAATCCAAAAACCGGAGAAATATTAGCAATGTCTCAACGACCAACCTTTGATCCGGACACACGTGAAGGTTTAGAAAATAACTGGTTAAATGATGTAATTGAAGATGTGATTGAGCCAGGTTCTACAATGAAGACCTTTACATTGGCTACAGCTATTGAAACCGGAAACTGGCATCCGAATGCTGAATTCCAATCAGGGAGCTACACAATCTTAGATAGAACAATTCGAGATCATAATAATGTCGGTTGGGGGAGAATTAGTTATTTACAAGGTTTCCAGCGATCAGCTAATACAGCGATGGCACATTTATTACAAATGATTGGCGATGAAACTTTTATCAATTATATGAAAAAGTTTGGTTTCGGTGAAAAAACAGGCATTGATTTACCTGGAGAAGCAACGGGAACATTATTAACAACGTACCCAATCAATCGTGTAACCACTTCCTTTGGTCAAGGGTCTACGGTAACACCGATTCAACTAGTACAAGCTATGACAGCTGTAGCAAACGATGGCAAGATGATGCAGCCATATGTAATTGATAGAATAGTAGATTCTGAAAATGAAAAAACAATAAAGAAACATGAACCAAAAACGAAAGGTCAGCCAATTTCAGCAGCAACCGCTAAGCAAGTTCGTGAAATATTAGCTTCAACGATTACTTCTGAAGTCGGTACTGCTCAAAGATTTAAAGTAGAGGGCTATGAGGTTGGAGGAAAAACTGGTACTGCACAAATTGCTAAACCAGGTGGCGGTTATTACTATGGAAAAAATAATTATTTATATTCTTTCTTAGGACTAGCGCCAATAGATGATCCTCAACTAATTGTTTATGTAGCAGTAAAGCGCCCAAAATTAGCACCAACAGAAGTTGGATCTGAACCAGTAGCGGCAATCTTTACATCTGTAGTACAAAATAGCTTGAAATATTTAAATATTAAACCGGAAGATGCTGCAAAAGTTCAAACAGTAGCGATGGGTGACTATATTGGGAAAAATTCAGATAGTATTCAAGTTGAATTACAGAATGAAGGATTAACGCCAATAATTATCGGTGAAGGTGGTACGATAACAGACCAGTATCCTGACAAAAATCTAGCGATTACTAAAGGTAGTTTAATATTTTTAAAGACAGATGGTGAGATATCCTTACCATCATTTGAAAACTGGTCATTACGAAATGTACTAGTATATAAAATGATGTCAGGGTTACCAATTGAAATTGTTGGGGATGGTTATGTAGAAAGTCAAAGCGTATCGGCAAATACGGTTGTTTACGATTCTTCTCCGATTGTAGTTAAACTTAAAACACCAAAAGAAATGTATACAGTTCCAGAAAAAGAAACAGAAGAGACTGAAGAAGAAGGCGAGATAATACCACAAGATTAATAAGGAAATAGAATAGATGTCCACTTCAAATCATACTTTGTTAAAAACGAGGTGTGAAGATAAAATGAAGTGGATTTCTACCATTTCAAAAAGTCGCTTGAAATTAATTATTTATGGGTTTATTCTTTTTGGGATTGCAGTTGTCATAAGGCTATTTTATGTACAGGTGATTCAGCACGATAAATTAACAGAATTAGCGAAAGAAAATTGGGATCGTGAAATTCCATTTGCAGCTGAACGTGGTGAAATTGTAGATAGGAATGGGAATGTATTGGTAACAAATAAACTTGCTCCAACCCTCTATTTTATGCCTGCACAAAATGATAATATTGAACTTGCTGCAAAACAGATTGCTTCAGTGTTAAAAATTGATGAAAAAAAACTTTTCGAAAAAATGAATACAAGGGATTATCTTGTGAAATTGGCACCTGAAGCAAAAAATATTACGTATGAACAAGCCGTCCAAATTCAAGGATTGAAAATAGATGGCCTATATACAGGAGTAGATTATGTTCGACATTATCCCTACGGCAACTTATTATCAAGATTTATTGGTTTTACAGGTTACGATACACAGGGACTAGCTGGTATTGAGTACCAATACGATAAATTACTAACTTCTAAAGATGCTGCTATTCGTCTTTTCACGGATGCAAAGGGTAATTCACTTCCACATGTGGACGATGAATGGCGAGAAGGAGATCAAGGTGCAACGGTAGAATTGACGATTGATTTAGATGTTCAACAGGTGGTAGAACGGGAATTAGCTCTGGCCATGGAAAAATATGATGCTGATCAAGCATTAGCAATTGCTATGAATGTCAATACTGGAGAAATATTAGCATTATCTTCTTACCCTACATATGACCCTTCGAATTTTGAAGATGTAGATTCTTCAATTTACAATCGAAACTTACCAGTATGGATGACATATGAGCCGGGGTCTACCTTTAAGATCATCACATTAAGTGCAGCTCTTGAAGAAGGGGTAGTGGATTTAGAAAAGGATACATTCCATGATAAAGGGTACACAATTGTAGAAGGAGCAAGACTTCGTTGTTGGAAACGAGAAGGTCATGGTACTGAAACGTTTTTACAAGTTGTAGAGAATTCATGTAACCCAGGATTTATTGAATTAGGTCAACGTGTAGGACCAACAAAGCTTCAACAATATATTAGAAACTTTGGATTTGGTGAACCAACAGGATCAAATATTGCTGGAGAAGCTTCGGGGATTTTATTCTCAAAAGAAGCATACGGCCCTGTTGAACATGCAACCACATCCTTTGGTCAAGGGATTTCTGTAACACCAATACAGCAAGTACAGGCAGTCGCTGCGGCTGTAAATGGTGGGAAATTATATACTCCATATGTTGTTTCAAAAGTTTATGATTCGGAAACTGGTAAAGTTTTAGTGGAGAATAAACCGGAACTAAAGCGTACTGTAATTAGCGAGGAAACTTCTAAAAAGGTACGAGAAGCATTGGAATCCGTTGTAGCGAATGGTTCTGGACGTGCTGCTTTCCGTGATGGTTTACGAATTGGTGGTAAGACAGGTACTGCACAAAAAGTAGAAAACGGCCGCTACAAAGATGGTGATTACATTGTATCCTTTATTGGATTTGCACCTGCCGATAATCCGGAAGTAGTCGTTTATGTTGCTGTTGATAACCCTAAAGGATCTTTAATTTTTGGTAGTACGATTGCAGCTCCAATTGTTGGACAAATTATTGAAGATATTGCTCCTAAAATTGGGTTAGAAGTAAATCGGGAAGGTCAACTTGAAAAACAATATCGATGGGGAGATCCGATAACTGAACGAGTACCAAATTTAATTGGATATGAAAAAAAGGACATTATGAAATTACAATATCCATTTAAAATTGAGATACATGGTGATGGAAATGTCGTTACTGCCCAGTTACCTGAGCCTGAAAACATCCTTGAACAAGATGGTACAATTCATTTGTATTTAGATAATAACTAGTTCATTTAGTTCTTAATTAATAGTAAATTACTTATGATGATTTATTAAGAACAAGACTTTAAAGGAGATTTAACATGACAATTTTAACAACAATAACCATTCTAGCAATATCTTTTATCGCTTCTGTGGTTTTAGCACCAATAGCAATTCCAATTCTACGTAGATTGAAGTTTGGACAGAGTATCCGCGAAGAAGGCCCGCAGTCGCATATGAAAAAAGCTGGAACACCAACGATGGGTGGTATTATCTTTCTAATATCTATCATTGCTACGACGGTAATTGTTGGGAATATTTATAACTTGTTTACAACTCAGTCAGTTGTAATGATACTTGTATTAGCAGGCTTTGGGTTAATCGGGTTTTTAGACGATGGAATCAAAGTTATTTTTAAACGTAATCTTGGGTTAACTTCTATCCAAAAGTTAATTGGTCAAATTATTATTTCAATTGCTGCTTTCCTATTATTACGTTTAGGGACATTTGATACATCAATAAGTATCCCTTTTACAGATATCTCTATTGATTTTGGGATTTTATATGTAGGTTTTTTAATTTTCTGGTTAGTTGGTTTTTCTAATGCTGTCAACTTAACGGATGGATTAGATGGCTTAGTTGCTGGTACTGCATCTATTGCATTTACCGCATTTGGGGTCATCGCGTTATTTAATGAACAGCATGACGTTGCACTATTTACTTTTGCAGTAACAGGTGCATTATTAGGTTTCTTAATTTTCAATGCGAACCCTGCAAAAGTATTTATGGGTGATACAGGGTCCCTTGCTTTAGGGGGATCCCTGGCACTTGTATCTGTAATAGTGAAAGAAGAATTATTACTTTTATTGATTGGGTTAGTTTTTGTGATTGAAACACTTTCGGTTATTTTACAAGTAGGCAGTTATAAATTGCGTAAAAAACGCATATTCAAAATGAGTCCGATACATCACCATTTTGAGTTATCTGGGTGGTCCGAACGTAAAGTAGTTGGAGTATTTTGGTCCACAGCATTAGTTGTCGCATTAATTGCAGTATTAACGGAGGCCTTAATATGATTCAAATTTCAAATTTCCAACATAAAAAAGTTTTAGTACTCGGATTAGCAAAAAGTGGTGTTGCTGCATCAGAGCTCCTACATCAGTTAGGAGCTTTCGTTACGGTGAATGATTCAAAGCCATTTGATGAAAATCCTCAAGCACAGGAACTCCTGAAAAAGGGGATAACTGTTATTTGTGGTAGACATCCAGAAGATTTATTAGATGAAGGATTTGAATTAATTGTAAAAAATCCAGGGATTCCTTATTCAAATCCGATTATTGTGGATGCAATCAATCGAGGATTACCTGTAATTACTGAAGTGGAACTTGCTTATTTAATAAGTGAAGCGCCAATTATTGGAATAACAGGAACAAATGGAAAAACGACTACGACAACTTTAATTTTTGAAATGTTAAATAACGGTCAAAAACAACCCTTAATCGCTGGTAATATTGGAACAGTTGCATGTGGAGTCGCTGCAGAAGCGAAAAAAGAAAATGTCATTGTTACGGAGCTCTCTTCATTCCAGTTAATGGGAACAATTGAGTTTAAACCAAATATCGCAATTTTAACAAATTTATATGATGCGCATTTGGACTACCATGGTACTTTCGAGGAATATGCAGAAGCGAAATTTAATATTACAAAAAATCAGGATGAAAACGATTGGCTCATTTATAATGCAAGTCAGGAAGTCGTAAAGAAATTTGCTGATCGATCAAAGGCTCAGAAAGTTCCATTTAACTCAAATGGTCGTACTGAAGAGGGTATTAGTGCAGATGAAGAAACAATTTATTGGATGGGAAAACCATACTTAAGTCGTTTGAACATTGCTTTACCAGGGAAACATAACTTAGAAAATGCTTTAGCAGCAATAGCCGCTTGTATCCTATATGGTTGTGATAAATCGGCGATTGAAGAAGTATTAAAAACATTTACAGGTGTTCGACACCGTACACAATTTGTTCGTGAATGGAATGGACGTAAATTTTATAATGATTCAAAAGCTACGAACTGTTTGGCGACAAAGGTGGCATTAAATGCTTTCCAACAGCCAATTATTTTAATTGCTGGAGGACTTGATCGTGGCCATTCCTTTGAAGAGCTCCGAGATTCTATGCAATATGTAAAGGCTGTTGTGGCATATGGGCAAACAGGGGAACGTTTTATTGAATTTGCAAAGTCTTGTGGTATTGAACAAACAATCCTTGCCCAAGATGTTGAAGATGCTGTTGTAAAAGCAGTTCCACTTTCAGAAAGTGGAGAAGTGATATTATTATCACCTGCATGTGCAAGTTGGGACCAATATAAAAGTTTTGAAGTTCGCGGAGATTTGTTTATTAATGCGGTTATGAATCTTTAAGATTTGTGCTTAGTACAATGTTCAATTGTATCTAAGCACAAATATAGCTATATGAAAAGTTCTTACGAAAGGATGCCTTCACTGAAGTTTACCTATAAAAGGCTTTTTATTATATCAGCATTTCTTTTGTCACTAATGGGAATTCTCTTTATTTATTCAGCGGGTACATATTGGAGTTCAATTCATTATGAAGGACAAATGCCGTTCTATTTGAAGCAACTAATTTATTTAATTTTAGCCATTGCAGTATTTCTTACAGTTGCCAATATGCCTACATTTACAATGGAAAAGACTTGGATTACTCTATATGTATTTTCGTTAATTTTATTGGTTTTAGTACTTGTACCTGGTATTGGTTTGGTGCGTAATGGTTCTCAAAGTTGGATTGGGTTAGGTCCATTAACCATTCAACCAGCAGAATTAGCTAAAATAACAACATTGATGTATTTAAGTTTTCTATTAGGCAAGGTAAAAAATGACGAACGAGTTGTACAAATAAAACATTTTTTAATCATCATTCTTCCATGTGCATTAATTATGTTACAACCTGACTTTGGTTCAGTATTCATTTTAGTTGTTTCGGCATTTATCTTATTGTTTATTGCTAGATACCCAATTAAGCTATATGTCGGGTTTATTGTGATGGGAGTAATTGGCTTAATTGCTTTAATTGCTTCTGCTCCTTATCGATTAAAACGTATTGAAGCTTTTATCAATCCATGGGAAGATCCGTTAGGAAGTGGTTTCCAAGCAGTACAATCATTACTTGCGATAGGTCCTGCTGGATTACTTGGCCATGGGTTTCAAGAGAGCCGCCAAAAATTCCTGTATCTACCAGAACCACAGAACGACTTTATTTTTTCCATTATTTTAGAGGAAATTGGTTTTTTAGGTGGTTGTGTTGTATTAGTGCTTTTTGGTTTATTTATTTATTCTGGTTGTGGACTTGCACTGCAATCATTAAAAAGTTCAGATTTTTATGCGATATCTGCTTTAGTGGGCATGGTCGGGTTCCAAGCTTGTTTAAATATTGGCGTAGTAATTGGATTAATACCTGTAACCGGAGTAACACTACCATTTATTAGCTACGGTGGAACATCTTTGATGATTATATGGTTTGTGGTAGCGATTGTTGTTGGATTTGCTAATCGAACCAATTCTGTATAAAAGGAAGGGGGAGTAAAAATATGGATAAAGTAATTGATATTGAAGATCGCATACCAACATTAAGAGAAAAGAGAAGAAAAAGAACAAACTTTAAATTTATGATATTAATCATTCTGTTTTTCCTCACTTTATTTTTACTCCTTTATTTCCAATCTCCATACAGTGAAATAAATAAAATTAAAATTACTGGGTCCAATCTTGTTGAAGACAAAGACTATATAAAACAATCTCAACTACAAATTGGAGACTCAATGTGGGGGTTTAATGTTGGTGATGTTGAAGAAAGAATAGCGAAACAATATTGGGTTAAAGATGTGGAAGTAAAAAGAAAATGGTTAACCACTGTAGAAATAAAAGTTAATGAATGGCAAAAGGTTGCTTATATTTCTCTTGATAATGAATTCTATCCAATGTTAGAAAATGGTGATGTATTCAAAGAATCGAATACATTGGAACCCATCGATGCACCATTATTTTTACAATTTGACGATGAAAAATTAAGGAAAAGGCTATTGAAGGAATTGGCAAAATTAGATTCCACTGTTCTTGCCTTAATATCTCAAATTAATTCTACTCCATCTAGTGCAGATCCGTATTCAATCACACTATACATGAATGATGGTTACGAAGTACGTGCCGAAATAACAACTTTAGCAGAGAAGTTAAACTTTTACCCATCAATCGTTGCTCAAATCGAAAATTCATCAGATTATAGTAAAGGCATTATTGATATCGAGGTAGGTTCTTACTATAAAACATTTAACGATGAATATACACAACTGGATATTAATTTTGAAGAAATGGATGCACAAGAACAGGAAGTGTTAGTCGATGAAGAAGCGCAATTACAATAGCAAATTTACGAAAAAACAGTTCATCGTACTAATTGTATGTATAAGCACAGGATTTATGATTGGTTATTCCTATAATCTTGCAAAAGATGAAGTGAAAATGAATTCGAATTACCTTGAGCAAGAAGAATCCTATAGAGAAGAGTTAATTTCCCAGCAAGAAAGAAATAAAGAACTTACGGAAGAACTTATTGCTTTACAAACGAAGAGAAGAGAATATGAAAAAGACTTTGCAGAAAATGAAGAAGAATATGAACATTTGCTTAAAGAGGCTGAAAATTTACGCTTATTACTAGGAGAAATTCCTGCGCATGGTGAAGGAATACGTGTCACTTTAAAAGATGGAGAATATAATCCAAATTCAACAAATCCCAATGAATATATCGTTCATGAAAGTCATGTTTTCAACGTCATAAATGAATTAAAAGTATCCGGAGCAGAAGCAATTTCAATTAATGGACAAAGACTTAAATCGAATTCATACATCAGATGTAATGGACCCGTTATTACAATAGATGGTAAACAATATCCTGCTCCATTTATTATTGAAGCAGTTGGCGATCAAGAAACGTTAATTTCTGCTCTAAAAATTACTGGTGGAGTTTTTGACCAATTACTGAACGATCGAATTGTTGTAACAATTGAAGAGAATGATTATATTCAAATGCCTTCAATAAATGATGAGTAGAACACCTCCTTTATTCAACGGACAAACCCATAAAATAACAGATATAGGAGGGATTTGTAATTGAATAAAAGAATAGTTATTAGAATAACAATTGTATCATTTATTGTAGGGCTAATGATTGCAGTTCAATATAATACGATTCAAAATCCAGCAGAAAGAGATACAAGAGACCTTTGGGAAATACGTCAGGAACTATCGGAAGAAAAAAAACGGCATTCAGAATTATTATCAGAAATAGTTTCTTTAAAATCTATTGTTAATGAATACGAAAATGATGACAAAGACAACCAGGCGCAAATATTAAAGAATACAGTAGAGGACTTAAAAATTCGAGCAGGTCTTGAAGCTGTATCGGGTCCAGGAGTAATTTTAAAAATTGAACCAGCAATGGAATTAGTTGCGTTAGGATTAGAAGTAGAGTCTATTCCGCCTGATTTATTAATTCGATTAGTTAATGAAATTTATCGATACCACGGTATTTACATTGAAATTGATGGGCAAAGACTTGTTCATACATCTGCTATTCGGGATATTAATGGTAAGACTACTATAAACGGATTTGCCATTAACAAATCAAATGTAGAAATTCGCGTCATTACTGAAAGCTATGAAAAAGCAGAAAAACTTTATGGTTATTTATATGCTTCTACATTTAGCGATGATTTTTATCTTGATAACTTACATTTAATAATTAACAAACCAGTTACAAAATTAACAATTCAAGAGTATGACGGAAAATTATCAAATACATTTTTGGTTGAAAACAATAAAGGGGAATAAAAATGTGGTTACCATTTTTAGGTTTACTTTTAGGACTAGCGTTAGGCTTACTTACGGATATTCAAATTCCTGTAGTATATGAAAATTATCTATCCATTGCTGTGTTAGCTGCTCTTGATACAATTTTTGGTGGAATTAGAGCGAATTTGCAACAAGTATATGATGATAAAGTTTTTCTTTCAGGATTTTTCTTCAACATTGCATTAGCTGCGGGTTTAGCCTTTTTAGGTGTACATCTCGGAGTTGACCTTTATTTAGCTGCAATTTTTGCATTTGGTGTACGATTATTTCAAAATATTGCAGTTATTCGACGAATTTTGATAACAAAATGGGAAGAGAGACATATAAAAAAGGGTGAAAATACAGTATAATAGCTATAAAATTATATAGTATACATGAATTTACTTAGACAATAGCTAGGAATTACAATAGAATAAAAAATAGGAGCAATCGAAGGAGGTGCGGTAGGTGAATCATCAAGATATTTATATTTCTCTAGATATTGGTTCATCTTCTATTAAAGTTCTGATAGGAGATATTACAAATAATCAACTACATGTAATCGGCGTTGGTAACGTAAAGTCTAATGGCATACGTAAAGGTGCTATTGTCGATATCGATGCAACAGTGCAAGCTATTAGAAAAGCTGTCGATCAAGCAGAACGAATGACAGGTATTAAAATAGATGAGGTTATACTTGGTATACCCGCAAATCAAACTACTCTTCAACCAGTTAAGGGTGTTGTCGCTGTAAATAGTGAGAACAGAGAAATTACTGATGAAGATTTAGAAAGAGTTATTGAATCCGCACAAGTTATGTCGATTCCACCAGAACGCGAATTAGTAAATTTAATCCCACGCCAATTTATCGTTGATAACTTAGACGAAATTAAAGATCCTCGTGGTATGATTGGGATTCGCCTAGAAATGGATGCTACAATGATTACAACGTCTAAAACATTAGTTCATAATGTGTTGCGTTGTGTAGAACGTGCTGGCTTACAAATAAGAGAAATTTATTTACAACCATTAGCTGCAGGTTTCTTTGCCTTGACTGAAGATGAAAAAAATCAAGGTACAGCATTTATTGATTTAGGTGGCGGTTCCACAACTATTGCAGTTTTTGAAGATGGATTATTAACACGAACAGGAGTTATCCCTGTTGGTGGAGAACATATAACTAAGGATTTATCAATAGTATTAAAAACCCCTACTGAACAAGCAGAATCAATAAAAAAACAATTTGGACATGCTTTTTATGATGAGGCTTCAGATGATGAAATCTTTGAAGTCCCTGTTTCTGGAACAGATGTGACAGAACAATATAGTCAGAAGTTCATTTCAGAAATAATTGGTGTTCGATTGGAAGAAATGTTTGAACTTGTATTAGACGAACTTGCTAGATTAGGGGTACGTGATTTACCAGGTGGAGTAGTACTTACAGGTGGGGTTGCACAGTTAGAAGGTATCGCACAACTTGCACGTCAAGTTATGCAAACACGTGTAAGAATTTATACTCCTGATTATATCGGTGTACGTGAACCAGCATTTACAACTGCAGTTGGCTTAATAAGATATGCACATTCTGAGGATGAATTTTACGGTAGAAGCCCGAAACAAACACCTGTTTATGCATCAATTGGAGCAGGTTCCACTCCTCCTAAGAAACAAACGAATACTTCTGAAAAAGAAAACAATCCTAATAAACCAAGTGTAATAAACAGAGCGAAAAAACTATTTGATAAGTTTTTTGAATAACTATTTGAAAGACTAGTGTAGCAGGAGGAGAAACTATGTTAGAATTCGATACGAGTATAGATCAGATGGCCAATATCAAAGTAATTGGTGTTGGCGGTGGCGGTAATAATGCGGTAAATAGAATGATTGAACACGGCGTTCAAGGAGTAGATTTTATCGCAGTTAATACTGATGCCCAAGCTTTAAATCTATCAAAAGCAGAATATAAATTACAGATTGGTAATAAATTAACACGTGGACTTGGTGCAGGTGCAAACCCTGAAGTAGGTAAAAAAGCTGCAGAAGAAAGTCGTGAGCAAATTGAAGAAGTTTTACGTGGTGCAGACATGGTGTTCGTAACTGCTGGTATGGGTGGTGGAACTGGTACAGGTGCAGCACCAGTCATCGCTTCAATTGCACGTGACTTAGGCGCGTTAACAGTTGGTGTTGTAACACGCCCATTCTCTTTTGAAGGACGTAAACGCCAAACACAAGCAATTGGTGGTATCTCGGCGATGAAAGAGTCTGTTGACACACTAATTGTTATACCAAATGATAAATTACTTCAAATCGTTGATAAAAGTACACCTATGCTTGAAGCATTCCGTGAAGCAGATAACGTATTACGCCAAGGGGTTCAAGGTATTTCCGACTTAATCGCAACTCCTGGATTAATAAACTTAGACTTTGCAGACGTGAAAACAATTATGTCTGACAAAGGTTCAGCCTTAATGGGTATCGGTATTGCTACAGGTGAAAATCGAGCTACTGAAGCTGCCAAAAAAGCGATTTCAAGTCCACTTCTTGAAACTTCAATTGATGGAGCAAAAGGCGTAATTATGAATATTACAGGTGGTTCAAACTTAAGTTTATTTGAAGTACAGGAAGCAGCAGACATCGTTGCATCTGCATCAGATGAAGAAGTGAATATGATTTTCGGTTCTGTTATCAATGAGAATTTAAATGATGAAATTATTGTAACAGTAATTGCTACTGGTTTCTCAGACGATATCATTTCACAACAACAACGTCAACAATCTTCACGCCCAATAGGTGGTGGTCTTCGTGGTGGCCAACAAGCAGCGCCACAGCAACCACAATCATCTATTCGTGAAAGAGTACAAGAACCTGTACAACAACAACCAGAACCAACTCGTCAAGTACAGCAACAGCAAGATGATTTATTAGATATTCCTACATTTTTACGCAATAGACGTAATCGTGGATAAAAAGTATTCGACAAAAAGAGGCATCTCATCGAAAAAGATGGGATGGCTTTTTTTATTGTTAAAATTTAGTAGATATTAATCTTAATCGAATCTCAATGTCTAGAACTTTAAATGTTAACAAGTAAAGAGTATATTCATTCCTGTTTATTTCGATTAAATGTTTTCTATACAAGTTATTTCTTTCTATTAGTTTGTAACTATATGTCAAAAAAGTTAGATTTGCAGAAAATAGTGTCAAAATTATTTTTAGTATAACTACAATGGTTTGACATTTTCCTCGTGATGCTAGTGTTAATCTTTTAATAGGAGGACGCCAAAATGATTGGAGAATTACTCGTACTATACAATACGTTGTTTAATTATTTTTTATTAAAGTTTACGCAAGAAATAACGGGATTGTATGTAAAGAGGAGTAGATTGCTTCTAAGTGCGTTTTGTAGTGGATTAATAGCATCGATTTTTTATAAGTCATTATTAGGTGCTTTGCTTAGTTTTATTGTATTAATTGGGCTCGCGTTTTCTTTTCGCATCCAATCGTTGTTAAAGCAAGGAACTGTTCTTTTTATCACTACGTTTTTCCTCGGCGGCGTTTTAACAAGCATATTACCCTTTTTACTCAATCAATCCAAACTAACATTTTTTGTTCTTTCAACTGCAGTCGCTTTTCTTAGTTTAACAACGATACACTCCAAATGGAGAAAAATGATGCAAGCAAAAATTCAGCATTCATTTGTAGTGGATTGTGAGCTTGAAATTTTTAAACAAAAATATTGCTTAAAAGGTTTCATTGATACTGGGAATGAGTGTATAGAACCTTTAAGTGGGAAGCCGGTACATTTTCTCTCATATAATGCAATAGCAAATGAAATACCAAAAGAAATTAATGAAGCGCTATTAGCTTGGGATGAAAATAACCCTTACCAGTTAACAATGTTTCCTTCGTTCATTTATCCGAAAATTCGAATATTATCTTTATCTACGGTTCAAAAAGAGAGGTCGACAGTGTTGGCTTTTCGTTTTGATCGACTAAAGATAAAAGGAACTACGGATAAAGAAATTTTTGAACAATATGTTGTTTTGACTAGGCATGATGCGAGATATCCACAAAATGCACAGATGATTCTTCACGTTTTAGCGTTGTGAAATTCGAGCATAAAGGGGGAAAATGATTGTTTAATAAATTAATCGACCTATTTAGAAAAATCTGGAGTAAGTTTCGTACTAAAGGAACATACTATATAGGAGGGCACGATTCATTGCCAGTACCATTGACACGAGAAGAAGAAATGACAGTTATTGAAGCCTTTATGAATGGTGATTTGAGAGCTAGGGATACATTAATTGAAAGAAATTTACGTCTAGTTGTATATATTGCAAGACGTTTTGATAATACTGGAACACCAATTGAAGATTTAATTAGCATTGGATCAATCGGACTTATTAAAGCTATTGAAACATTTAATACAGAAAAAAATATTAAACTTGCCACTTATGCTTCACGTTGTATCGAAAATGAGATTTTAATGCATTTACGTAAAACAAGTCGTATGAAAGGCGAAGTTTCATTAGACGAGCCGTTGAACTCTGATCCGGATGGTAACGAACTTTTACTTTCTGATATTCTAGGTACAGAAGAGCAAATTATTATGAATGATGTAGAAAAGAAAATTGAAAGAGCTACAATGTTTAATGCAATTAACGGCTTAAGTGAACGTGAACGATATATAATGGAATGCCGATTTGGTCTAAATGGTAAACAAGAAATGACACAAAAAGAAGTAGCAGACCATTTAGGTATCTCGCAATCATATATTTCCCGACTTGAAAAGAAAATTATTTTAGATTTACGTGAGCATTTAAATCAACCTATTTCATAAGTTACTGGATGAAATTGGACGAGTAAAACGTGCATATTCTTCTTTTTTCCGGACAAACTGAAAAAACAGTTCAGAGATAAAAAACTAGTTCGGAGGAAAAGAAGATGGTTCGTACTAAAGTAGAACTTTGTGGTGTAGATACTGCTTCTTTGCCAGTTCTAAAACATGAAGAGATGAGAGAGCTGTTCATTCGCCTACAATCTGGAGAAGAGTGGGTAAGAGATGAACTAGTCATTTGCAACTTACGTCTAGTATTAAGTATTGTCGGTAGATTTTCTTACCGAGGTGAACAAGCCGATGATTTATTCCAAGTTGGTTGTATTGGATTATTAAAGGCTATTGACCACTTTGATTTAAAGCATAATGTTCGATTTTCAACATATGCTGTTCCAATGATTATAGGTGAGATTAGAAGGCATTTACGAGACCATCATGCTTTACGTGTCTCTAGATCCTTACGAGACATTGCTTACAAAGCAATGCAAGCAAAGGAAAAGTTTATCTCAGAAAATTTATATGAACCAACCATTGAACAGTTGGCAGAAGCTATTGAGATGAAAAAGGAAGATGTATTATATGCACTTGATGCAATCCAAGATCCTCTTTCATTGCAAGAGCCAATCTATTCTGATGGTGGAGATGCCGTATATATTATGGACCAATTAAAAGATGATGATGTGTCAGAAGATCAATGGGTTGCATACGTTAGTGTGAAGGAAAGTATGCAAAAACTTGATGAAAGACAACAAATGATTCTTTCCAAACGATTCTATTACGGTGAAACACAAACTGAAATTGCAAAATCACTCGGTATTTCTCAAGCTCAAATTTCAAGGCTAGAGAAAAATGCCATTGAGACTATGCAAAAAGATTATAAGTTAGGTTAAGTATTGTAGCGCACTATAAAAGGTGCGCTTTTATTTATTTTTAAAAAATAAAAGCAATATTTCATAAAAAAATTAATATATTTTTAAGAAGGAACAATTTATTGAAAACGAATCGAACTAATTACTTTAAAAACATAATAGATTATCGACCTAATTATAAAAAGAAGGGAGATTAATTTGCGATTTTCTGCTGTACAACAAAAAGAAATTATTGAGGCTGGTAATGGCCGATTTGTTGGATATATTATCGATGCAGAGGTGGACGAAAATACAGGTTCTATCACTGCTTTTCTCGTTGCTGAACCAAAAAAGTTTATGTCATTCTTACAAAATGATGAACATGTGAGAAAAGTCCTGATTAGTGATATACTGGTAATAGGCAAAGATGTAATATTAGTAAAAGAGATTTCTTAATAGGTCATGCTATTCATTGAAAATTACTATACAGCTTGATACAATTAAGGAAACTATTGATGTAAAGTTGGGTTTAAAGTGACAAAGATAAGTGATAATTTAGAAATTATTCAAAATAAAATAGAAACTGCAAAAAAGAAAGCTCAAATGACTCAGGATGTAGAGATAATTGCGGTAACAAAGCAAGTTACAGTTGCAAGAACAACTGAAGCCCTAGAAGCTGGACTACTTCATTTAGGTGAAAATCGTCCAGAAGGATTATTGACTAAAAAGGGCGAAATTAATAATAAAGCCATTTGGCATTATATTGGTTCTTTACAAACTAGAAAAGTAAAACAAGTAATTAATGAAATTGATTATCTTCATTCACTAGATCGTATGAGTTTAGCTGAAGAAATTAATAAACGAGCGGAAAAACCAATAAACTGTTTCGTTCAAGCAAATGTCTCAGGGGAAGAGTCAAAACATGGGTTGAGTACAGAAGAAGTAATTCCATTTATACAATCGTTAGCTCAGTACGATAAAATTCATGTTGTGGGCCTTATGACAATGGCACCTAATACTGAAGATGAAGCCGTTATAAGAAAAGTATTTCGTGATTTGAAAAACTTACAGACACAAGTAATAGAATTAGGGTTAGACTATGCTCCTTGTAAAGAACTTTCAATGGGGATGTCAAATGACTATGAAATTGCGGTAGAAGAAGGTGCGACGTTTGTAAGAATTGGAACAGCTCTTGTTGGATAGAAAAGAGGGGATACTAGATGAGTATGAAAAACAAAATAAAAAATTTCTTTTACCTTGAAGAAGAAGATGAAGAAGTGCAAGAAATTGCAACATCAAGTAAACCAGTAAGTATCACCAAAGAGCAACCTATTGTAAAATCACGCCCTAAAAAAGAACGTAAACTTATTGAAGTGGAACAGAATTCTCACTTAAATGTTGTTAGTTTACAAACTGCAAATTCTATAAAACAATCAAAGGTTGTTATCGTTGAGCCTAGAGTGTATGCAGAAGCTCAAGACATATCTGACCATTTAAAAAATAAGCGTGCTACTATCGTTAATTTACAAAGAATCGATCGTGAAGCAGGTGTGCGTATTATAGATTTTTTAAGTGGTACTGTTTATGCCTTAGGAGGAGATATTCAACGAATTGGTACGGATATTTTCCTATGTACTCCAGATAATGTTGAGGTATCCGGTGAGGTTTCGAACTATCTGTACGACGATATACAATAGATTAGCGAGGTTAACAATTTAATGCTTTATTATTCCATAATAAATTTCATTGCGGCAGCATTTACAATTTATCAATTTATGATAATTATCTATATCTTTATGTCATGGGTTCCAAATATTCGAAATTCAACAGTTGGAGAGTATTTAGGAAAACTTGTTGAACCTTATTTAGGAATTTTTAGAAAATTTATTCCACCTATTGGTATGATTGATATTTCACCAATTGTAGCCCTTTTATTACTACGTTATATACAAATGGGCTTATTAATTGTAGTTGAGAAAGTATATTTTATGTTTGCATAGGTTTTCGTTCAAATCCCTACTAATTTTGTTGTGGGGATTTTCTTTTATTATTTTTTCAACTGAACATACTATTGTTTATAAGGTGGAGTGAATTAATGGAACATTTAATCCAACATTTTCGAAAAGATGAACAACCCTTTATTGAAAAAGTAATTGGCTGGCAAAGAGAAGTAGAAGATCGTTTTGCACCAAAATTAACAGATTATTTAGATCCCCGCGAGCGCTTCATTGTTAACTCGGTTATAGGGCAAAGTAATGAAATAAAAATCGTAGCAGATGGTGGTTTTCTTGATGCTGAAAGACAACGTATGTTAATCGCTCCTAATTACTTTGAACCAACAAAAGAGGATTTTCAAATCTCCATTTTTTCTGTGAACTATCCTTCAAAATTTGTTAATTTAAAACATCCTGATATCTTAGGTGCATTATTATCAATAGGTTTAAATCGTGGGAAATTCGGGGATATCCATATTGATGGTGATACCATCCAGATTTCAGTAGCACAAGAAATAGAAGAATATGTCGCGATGAATTTAACGAGTATCGGTAAGGCAAAAGTACAACTAGAAAAAGTAGATGAAGAGTCGAAATTAATTAAAATGGTTCAAGAATGGGTAAGTAAATCATATACTATTTCGTCGATGAGATTAGATACTGTTCTTGCATCAATTTTTAATGTTTCAAGACAAAAATCCCAGAATCTAATTAATGCTGACAAAGTAAAGGTTAATTGGACAATAATTGATGATACTTCATTTGAACTTCAAGAAGGGGATATCGTATCAGTCCGAGGTTTAGGAAGAGTAAAAATCCTTATGACAGAAGGTAGGACGAAAAAGGATAAAATTCGACTTCAAATAGGTCGTTTAGAGCAAAAATAGCAGATTACAGTGAAAACTTACGAAAACTTGATGTCAAGGAACAGTTAGCGAGTTATAATAGTTTTATATATTTAAAAGAGAGAAGGAGTGTTGACCAATGCCATTATCACCTCTTGATATACATAATAAGGAGTTTACTCGGGGTTTTCGCGGTTATGCGGAAGATGAAGTAAATGAATTTTTGGATCAGATTATAAAAGATTATGAGATCATTTTGCGTGAAAAAAAGGAACTTGAAGAAAAAGTAAAGTCAATGACGGAGCAAATGAATCGCTACAACATTTTAGAGGAAACACTACAAAAATCAATTATTGTTGCTCAAGAGGCTGCAGAAGAAGTTCGTCGTAATTCACAACAAGAAGCAAAATTAATCATAAAAGAAGCCGAAAAAAATGCTGATCGAATTGTTAATGATGCATTGGGTAAAGCACGTAAAATTGCCATAGAGATAGATGAATTAAAGAAACAATCAAAAGTATTCCGTAACCGCTTCAAAATGTTAGTAGAAGCCCAATTAGATTTATTAAATACAGATGATTGGGAGCACTTAATGGAATATGATATCGGTTTAACGGACATTCAAAATCATGTACGAAACGATCAGGGCAATGTTGAACTATCGAAAGAAGAATTAGATAATCTTTTATAATTAATTCTTGTATGTTGAAGTTTCGTGTGAAATAAGAAAAAGGGAGAGTTTAACAAACCGCCTCATTTTCTTTTTTACTTGACTCATTTTATCTATTTCCATATACTGATACACGAGTATAAAAATTTGTATATTTAATTAGCATTGACGGAGACAGTACTTATTGAAGGTGGACTAAGCGATTCGAGGATGGTGCAAGCTCGAACGAAACTATCAAAAAGGAAAATCACTCCGGAGCTAAATCGCTGAAAAAGTGATGAATCAGTTTAAGTAAGCGATTTCGTATTTCACGACGTTACAGTGTCTAAGAGGCAAGTTAATTTTTTTAACTTGTAAATTAGGGTGGTACCACGAGTAAAAGTTTCTCGTCCCTTTGAGGGATGAGAAACTTTTTTTATTTCTCTTAAATTACCACATTATGTTTTTCAACCTGAACACTTATACATTTAGGAGGATTTTTTAATGGTAGAGTATAAAGATACGTTATTAATGCCAAAAACAGATTTCCCAATGCGCGGAAATTTACCAGCAAATGAACCAAAAATGCAAGAAAAATGGGATGCAATGGACATCAATAAACTTGTAAATGAACGTACAAAAGATCGTCCTCATTTTGTTTTACATGATGGCCCTCCATATGCAAATGGAGATATCCATATTGGTCACGCATTAAATAAAGTAATTAAAGATATGATTAACCGTCATCGTTCAATGACAGGTTACCATGTACCATATATTCCAGGCTGGGATACTCATGGTTTACCGATTGAGCAAGCATTAACTAATAAAGGTGTTAAGCGTAAAGAATTAACGATTGCTGAATTTCGTGAGCTTTGTGAAAAGTATGCTTACGAACAAATTGAAAATCAAATGGCTCAATTCAAACGTTTAGGTGTACGTGGAGATTGGGAAAATCCATATATTACGTTAAAACCTGAGTTTGAATCACGCCAAATTGAAGTATTTGGGAAAATGGCGGAAAAAGGCTATATTTACAAAGGTTTAAAACCAGTTTATTGGTCTCCATCTTCTGAATCTGCATTAGCAGAAGCTGAAATCGAATATAAAGATATTAAATCTCCGTCTATTTATGTAAGTTTTGAAATTAAAGATGCAAAAGGTGTCGTACCAGAAGATGCAAAGTTTATTATTTGGACGACAACACCATGGACAATTCCAGCAAACTTAGGGATTTCTTTAAATCCTGAAATTACGTATGTAGTCGTAGCTGTTGGCGATAAAAAATTCATTATTGCTAAAGATTTATTAAAATCTGTTTCTGAGACGCTAGAGTGGGAAAACCCAGAGGTAATTCAAGAAGTTCAAGGTCAAGAGTTAGAATATGTTGTTGCAAAACACCCTATTTATGATCGTGATTCTTTAGTGATGGTTGGTGATCATGTAACAACAGAAGCTGGTACAGGATGTGTTCATACGGCACCAGGTCACGGGGAAGATGACTTCATGGTAGGTAAAAGATATGGTCTTGAAGTTCTTAGCCCAGTAAATGACCAAGGTTGCTACACACATGAAGCACCAGGATTTGAAGGTATTTTCTATGATGATGCAAATAAAGTCATCACTGAAAAATTAAAAGAAGTAGGCGCATTAGAAAAATTATCATTCTTTACGCACTCATATCCACATGACTGGCGTACGAAAAAGCCAGTAATTTATCGTGCAACGCCACAATGGTTCTGTTCTGTTGAGGCATTCCGCGATCAATTATTAGAAGCGGTGGAAAATACAACATTTACTCCAGCATGGGGTGAAACTCGTCTTTACAATATGATTCGTGACCGTGGTGATTGGTGTATTTCAAGACAACGTGCATGGGGTGTACCAATTCCAGTATTCTATGCTGAGAATGGTGAAGAAATTATTACACCTGAAACAATTGCACATGTGTCTCAATTATTCCGCGAACATGGTTCAAATATCTGGTTCCAACGTGAAGCAAAAGATTTATTACCTGAAGGATTTACTCATCCAGGTAGTCCAAATGGCAAATTCACAAAAGAAAATGACATTATGGACGTTTGGTTCGACTCAGGTTCATCTCACCAAGGTGTACTGGTTGAACGTGGTATGAAATATCCAGCAGACCTTTACCTTGAAGGTTCTGACCAACATCGTGGATGGTTTAACTCATCATTAATTACTTCTGTGGCGATTAATGGTTATGCTCCTTATAAAGGATTATTAACACACGGATTCGTACTTGATGGTGAAGGACGTAAAATGAGTAAATCTTTAGGAAATGTTATCATTCCTGAAAAAGTAATGAACCAATACGGTGCTGACATTTTACGCTTATGGGTAGCATCTGTGGATTATACAGGTGACGTGCGAATTAGTATGGATATGTTAAAACAAATTTCAGAAGTATATCGTAAAATCCGAAATACGCTTCGTTTCTTACACGGTAACGTTTCTGACTTTAACCCAGCAACGGATCGTGTAGCTTATGAAGATTTAAACGAAATGGATCAATATATGTACATGCGCTTGCAAGATGTATTAAAAGCAGTGCGTAATGCTTACGATCGATATGAGTTTGCATCTGTATATCACACAATTAATAACTTTGTTGCAGTTGAATTATCTGCATTATACTTAGACGTTGCGAAGGACGTTGTTTATATTGAAGCAGTAGACAGCAAAAATCGCCGTGCTATGCAAACAGTGATGTATGATACTCTGCAAACATTATTAAAAGTGTTAACACCAATTTTACCGCATACTACAGATGAACTATGGTCTTACTTAAACGAAGAAGCAGTTTCTGTTCAATTAACAGACTTCCCTGAAGTAGATGAACGTGAAAACTTCCCACAATTACGTGCGAAATGGGAACGTTTAATTGAAGTTCGTGACGAAGTATTAAAAGCGTTAGAAGAAGCTCGTAACGCAAAAACAATTGGTAAATCTCTTGAAGCTAAGGTAACAATTTATGCAGATCAAGATGTTTTAGATTTACTAAATGAAGATGCAAAACAATTTGCACAAAGCTGTATCGTTTCTCAATTAGTTATTGCTGGTTCAAAAGATAGTGCCCCTAGCGATGCGCTTGTTCTAGAAAAAACTGCTATTTTAATCGAAAAAGCAGATGGTGAAAAATGTGAACGCTGCTGGTCTTACTCAGAATCAGTAGGGCAAAATGAAAATCATCCAACAATTTGTAGCCGTTGTGCAGAAGTAATAGAAAAACACTATGTTTAAATAAATGAAAAGAATGGGGCTGTCCAGTAAGATAGAACTTTACTGAACAGCCTTCTTCTTATGATAGTTAAAATTTAAAGTAATGCATTTTTCGTGCGATATTTGAAATAAATTTCCACAATCCGCGTTATATGTTTTATAAATGAAGTGTCTAAAAACAAGTATTCAGACACTTCATTTTTACCTATTACCTTTTTTTGGTGTACTTGAATGTTTTTATTACTTCTTGATTACCTAATTTACCTTAATTAATGCAATTCGTGTTTTTCTAATGGTAGAATGGGAGAGATTATAACAAACGGGGGAATACTGTGTATAAGTATTATGGTTTAGCAGCAATTGTTTTGTTAATTGATCAATGGACTAAATGGTTGATTGTTAAAAATATGGAAATTGGTGATCGGATTACCGTTTTGGATCCTTGGTTTGCCATCCTTTCTCATCGGAATCGTGGTGCGGCTTGGGGTATGTTACAAGGACAAATGTGGATTTTCACCATCGTTACACTTGTTGTAATTGGTGGAATCATTTACTACTTCCATAAAGAAGCAAAGGGAAAACCGTTCTTTGCCAGTAGTTTAATGGTTTTACTAGGGGGAGCTCTAGGGAATTTTATTGATCGTATTTTCCGTGGAGAAGTAGTAGATTTTATCGATGTGCTAATTCCGATAATTAATTATGATTTTCCGATTTTTAACATTGCAGATGCTGCACTAACAATTTCAGTAGTTATGTTAATTTTAGTCATACTAAAAGAAGATCGTGAAGGAAAGAAAAAGGTGAAAAAATGACAGTTGTAACAATTACAATTGAAACAGAAAATGCAGGGGAACGTATAGACAAGGCGTTATCTGTAATTAACGAAGAGTGGTCTCGTTCTCAAATTGCAAGTTGGATAGCTGATGGTATTGTAAAAGTTAATGGAGAAGTGCCAAAAGCAAAATATAAAGTAAAAGAAGGCGACATAGTCGAAATTGATGTGCCGGAACCAGAACCTCTAGAAGTAATTCCAGAAGATTTGGATCTTGAAATTGTCTATGAAGATGCAGATGTAATCGTAGTAAATAAGCCTAAAGGAATGGTTGTTCACCCTGCGCCTGGACATATGACAGGAACTTTAGTTAATGGCTTAATGTACCATTGTAAGGATCTATCTGGAATAAATGGTGTATTAAGACCAGGAATTGTCCATCGAATCGATAAAGATACTTCTGGCTTACTTATGGTTGCAAAAAATGACCACGCCCATCATTCACTTGTAGAACAATTGGTGAATAAAACAGTAACACGTAAGTATACTGCATTAGTTCATGGCCATATTGCCCATGATAAAGGGACAATTGATGCACCGATTGGAAGAGATCCAAAAGATCGTCAGAAACAAGCTGTTGTCGATAATGGGAAGCATGCGGTAACTCATTTTCATGTGAAAGAAAGAATCGGGAAGTATACATTGGTGGAATGTCGACTTGAAACAGGTCGTACACACCAAATTCGTGTGCATATGAATTACATCGGTTTTCCTTTAGTGGGAGATCCAAAATATGGACCAAAGAAAACAATTGATTTTGGTGGACAAGTGCTACATGCTGGTGTTCTTGGTTTTAACCATCCAACGAGTAATGAATACTTAGAGTTTGAAGTGCCATTACCTGACGATTTTCGACAATTGCTTGAACAATTAAGAACAGAAGAAATTTAAAAAAATTATTTTATTAAAACAGTGTTGACTTGAGTTATAGATAAGACTATACTGACAACAGTGAATAAAACCTACTGTGATAGGGAATAGTAAAAAAATTAAATATTCACCTTTAATGGCAGTCCAGAGAGGCTGAGAAGGTATAAGATGAATTGTAACGGAGTTTTCATGCGTTTCTAACATAGGCTTATTGTGTCCTTTGCACGATAAAACGCTTATTTAGGTATGCCTATGAAATGAAAACACGACCAAACATGCTTTTTCAACTTGTATATCCCAACCTCTTAAGCTGGTGCTTAGGAGGTTTTTTATTTTGAAAAAGTTATACCTCATGGGACTGTGAACAAAACAATAAATATTCAGGGGAGGAGGAAATGGTATGTCGAATATTACCGAATTATTAGATGGACCTTCAATGAATCGTGCTCTAACAAGAATCGCTCATGAAATCATTGAACGTAATAAAGGGATTGATGAATGTATTTTAGTTGGTATTAAAACTCGAGGGGCATTCTTAGCAAAGCGTCTAGCAGAAAAAATCGAAAGAATTGAAGGCAAACCAATCCGTACAGGGGAACTTGATATTACATTGTATCGTGATGACTTATCTTCAAAAAACGATAATGATGAAGCACTTGTACAACAAGTAGATATCGACTACGTAGTAACAAATCAAAAAATCGTATTAGTTGATGATGTTCTTTATACAGGTAGAACAGTAAGAGCTGGTTTAGACGCAGTCATGGATTTAGGAAGGCCATCGCAAATTCAACTAGCAGTATTAGTAGACCGGGGTCATCGAGAATTACCAATTAGAGCTGATTATGTTGGGAAGAACATTCCAACAGCAGGAACAGAAAGAATTGTTGTTCGCTTACAAGAAGTAGATGGCGAAGATAATGTTACATTACACAAAATAGATTAATTCATCAGATGAGAGAGGAAAATAAATATGTCCAAAGCGATTTTAGACATTAACGATAAACCTACCACAGGACAGTTGATTACATTAAGTTTCCAACACATGTTTGCAATGTTTGGTTCAACAATATTAGTACCTCAATTAGTAGGATTAAGTCCTGCAATCGCACTTTTAACAAGTGGACTAGCAACAATTGTTTTCTTGTTAATTACACAATTTAAAGTACCAGCTTATTTAGGTTCATCCTTCGCCTTTATCGCGCCAATACTTTTAGCAGCTGGCGGCTTAAACGAAAATGGTCAAAGTGTAAACCCTGGTAATGCAATGATTGGTGCAATGGCAGTCGGATTAGTATACGGAATTGTTTCCTTATTAATTTGGAAAACAGGTTACAAATGGTTAATGAGTCTATTACCACCGATTGTTGTAGCTCCAGTTATTATGGTTATTGGATTAGGGTTAGCAGGAACAGCCGTTAATATGGCAATGAATGTAAATGGTGAATATAGCTTCTTACATTTCACAGCTGCGCTAGTTACATTATTTGCAGCAATTATCTTTAATGTATATTTTAAAAATGTTTTAAGTACAATGCCTATTCTTTTAGGGTTAATTGTTGGGTACATATATTCTGCTATCGTTGGGATTGTCGATTTTACACCAGTTAAAGAAGCATCTTGGTTTGCTTTCCCTGACTTCTTAATTCCAGGTGTACATTACGAATTTAAAGTAACATCAGCAATCTTATTAGCGATGGTGCCAATCGTAATCGTAACAATCTCAGAACATATTGGGCATCAATTAGTATTAGGTAAAGTAGTAAATCGTAACTATGTGAAAGACCCAGGTTTACATAGATCGTTACTTGGTGATGGATTAGGAACACTTGTTAGTGCTTTTATTGGTGGACCGCCAAAAACAACATATGGTGAAAATATTGGGGTTTTAGCAATCACAAGAGTTTTCTCGGTGTATGTAATTTTAGGTGCAGCAGTACTTGCCATCTTATTTTCCTTCTTTGGAAAAGCAATGGCATTAGTTCAAACAATTCCAACTGCAGTACTTGGTGGTATTTCAATACTACTATTCGGGATTATTGCTTCAAGTGGACTAAGAATGCTTGTTGAAAACAACATTGATTTCGGTAACAACCGCAACATGGTTATCTCATCTGTAATTTTAGTTATCGGTATTGGTGGTGCAGCTTTAAGATTTACTGACAGCTTTGCAATCGAAGGTATGGCTTTAGCTGCAATTGTTGGTGTATTATTAAACCTTCTATTACCAGGAAGAGATAAAGAAGTGAAAGATATTGAATAAAATAATATAACCTTTTAAAAGTTGTCCAGAGAGGCAAAAAAGGGGAAATATGACAGCCGTACGTTGACGTACTAATTTTGTCATACCTCCTAGAGCCTCGTGATAGTCACGAGGCATTTTTCATAAATAGCGAATGCTTTTCTTACAAGGAGGAAGAGACAATGAGAAATTTACTTTCAATGGAACATTTAACAAATGACCAAGTAATGAAGATTATTGAACGAGCAGCTCAATTTGAAGCTGGTGAACAAAGTGTTTTAAATCGAACTTATCATGTTGCAAACTTATTTTTCGAGCCAAGTACAAGGACGAAAACAAGTTTTGAAATGGCAGAAAGAAAAGTAGGTTGTACAGTGATTCCTTTTGATGCAGGATTTTCAAGTGCATTAAAAGGTGAAACAATGTACGATACTGTGAAGACATTAGAAATGATTGGGATGGATGCTGTAGTTATTCGTGCGAAGGAGGATGAATACTACAACGAACTTCTTGAGGGAATTAATGTAGCAGTTATTAATGCCGGTGATGGAGCAGGACAACACCCGTCGCAAAGTTTGTTAGATTTATACACAATCTATAAAGAGTTCGGATCATTTGAAGGATTAAATGTTACGATTGTCGGTGACATCTCACATAGTCGCGTTGCAAAATCAAATGCTACGGCGTTAAGAAAACTTGGTGTAAATGTTCGTTTCCTATGTCCACCAGAATGGGCAGGAGATTTTGAGGCACATCATTCTTGGGATGGGCTGTTAGAAGACAGTGATGTCGTGATGTTACTACGTATTCAGCATGAACGACATATTGTAAATAAAAGTTTCTCAAAAGAAAGTTATCACGAACAATATGGTTTAACTTTCGAGCGTGAAGCAAAAATGAAGAAAAATGCAATCATAATGCACCCAGCACCTGTTAACCGTGATGTAGAAATTGCATCGGAACTAGTAGAGTGCGAACGTTCAAGAATATTTAGTCAAGTTCGAAATGGTGTTTTTGTAAGAATGGCTATCATTGAAACGATTTTGAAAGGAAGATAAACATGATGAAATATTTGAAAAATGTCAAAATACTGAATGAAAACAGTGAATTAATTGAATCATCAGTAACAATAGAAGATGGAAAAATCGTTGCAATTGGAGCTGAACTTCCAGAAGGTGCAGAAGTGATTGACGGAAAAGGCAATCTATTAGCACCAGGTTTTGTAGATTTACATGTACATTTACGTGAACCTGGTTTCGAACATAAAGAAACGATTGCAACTGGTTCAGGTTCAGCAGCAAAGGGTGGTTTCACAACAATTTGTGCAATGCCGAATACGAAACCTGTACCAGATTCAGCAGAAAATATGAAATTAATCAAAGGATTAATAAAAGAAAGTGCAATTGTACGTGTATTACCGTACGGATCTTTAACGGTAGCCGAAGCTGGTGAAGAACGTACAAATATTCAAGAATTAAAAGAACTTGGTGCAGTAGCCTTTTCAGATGATGGAGTAGGAATTCAACTAGCTTCAACAATGTATGAGCAAATGAAAGACGCAGCTAAAATAGATGCAGTAGTCGTTGCTCACTGTGAAGATAATTCTTTAATCTATGATGGTGTAATGCACGAAGGAAAACGAAATAAAGAACTTGGATTACCAGGTATCCCATCAATTTGTGAATCGGTTCAAATTGCGCGCGATGTATTACTAGCTGAAGCAGCAGGAGCTCGCTACCATGTATGTCACGTATCAACAAAAGAATCTGTACGAGCAGTTAGAGATGCAAAAGCTGCAGGAATCCGCGTTACCGCTGAAGTTTGTCCACACCATTTATTATTAGAAGAAATGGATATTCCAAGTGATGATGCAAATTGGAAAATGAATCCACCATTACGTGCAAGTGATGACAAAGATTCATTACACCAAGCATTACTAGATGGAACAATTGATTGTATCGCAACAGACCATGCACCACACACTGTAGAAGAAAAATGTTGTGGTATGGTAGGAGCACCATTTGGTATTGTCGGATTTGAAACAGCTTTCCCACTGTTATACACACAATTTGTAGAAACAGGGAAATGGACTTTAAAGCAATTAGTTGACTGGATGAGTGTAAAACCTGCAAAAATTTTCGATTTACCGTATGGAACAATCGAAGTGGGTGCATCAGCTGATTTAGTATTAATTGATTTGAATAAAGAACAAACAGTAAATGCTGAAGAATTTGTTTCGAAAGGTCGTAACACACCATTCAATGGTTGGACAGCAAAAGGATGGCCAGTAATGACAATATTTGAAGGCAACATCGTCTATGAGGAGGCACAATAATGAAGAAAAGACAATTAATTTTAGAAGACGGTACAGTATTTAATGGAATAGCATTTGGTAGTGAGCGTGCATCACAAGGTGAGGTTGTATTTACTACAGGTATGACTGGTTATCAAGAAACACTTTCAGACCCTTCATTCTATGGACAAATTGTAACATTTACATATCCATTGATTGGTAACTACGGTATTAACCGTGATGATTTTGAATCCATCACACCAGCAATTCGTGGAATGGTTTGTCGTGAATTAGCAAAAGAACCATCTAACTTCCGTTCAGACCTTTCATTAAATGACTATCTAATTTCACAAGATATTCCTGGTATCGAAGGAATTGATACACGTAAATTAACAAGAATTATTCGTTCAAAAGGTGCTGTAAAAGCGATTCTTACTGCAGCAGATGAAGAAGTAAATGTTGAAGAAGTAGTAGAAAAGTTAGTTGCAACGCCACTTATTACAAATCACGTAAAAGAAGTATCACCGAAAGCGGCATATCCAAGCCCAGGACGTGGAAAACGCGTTGTTCTGATCGACTTCGGTATGAAGCACGGAATTTTACGTGAACTTAATAAACGTGATTGTGATGTACTGGTTGTACCTTACAATACATCAGCGGAACAAATTTTAGCTTGGCATCCAGATGGCATTATGCTTTCAAATGGACCTGGGGACCCAACAGATGTTGCAGAAGGAATTGAAACAATTCGCAATTTAGTAGGAAAAGTGCCAATCTTCGGTATTTGCTTAGGACACCAATTATTTGCGTTAGCTTGTGGTGCAAAAAGCTTTAAATTACCTTTTGGACACCGTGGAGGAAATCACCCAGTTAAAGATTTACGTACAGGCCGTACTGAATTAACATCACAAAACCATGGCTATGCAATTGATGCAGATTCATTAGAAGGTACAGATTTAGAAGTAACACATGTCGCATTAAATGACGGTACTGTAGAAGGGTTACGTCATAAAAAATATCCAATATTTACAGTGCAATATCACCCAGAAGCTTCACCTGGGCCAGAAGATTCAAATCACTTATTTGATGAATTTATTGAATTAATGGAAGTAGAAGCAGGGAAGGAGAAACAACATGCCTAAACGTACAGATATAGAAACTATTTTAGTAATCGGATCAGGTCCTATCATCATTGGACAAGCAGCAGAATTTGACTATGCAGGTACACAAGCTTGTCTTTCATTAAAAGAAGAAGGTTACCGAGTAATTTTAATCAACTCAAACCCTGCAACAATTATGACGGACACAGAAATTGCAGATAAAGTATACATCGAGCCAATTTCATTAGAATTTGTTTCTCGTATTTTACGTAAAGAACGTCCAGATGCAATCCTTCCAACATTAGGTGGTCAAACAGGATTAAACATGGCAATTGAGTTACAAGAATCTGGGATTTTAGATGAATTAGGAATTGAAATTTTAGGTACAAAACTTGATGCCATCCATAAAGCTGAAGACCGTGATTTATTCCGTAATTTAATGTATGAATTAGGAGCACCAGTTCCTGAATCAGACATTATTCATACTATTGAAGAAGCGAAAAATTTCGTAGCTAAAATTGGTTACCCAGTAATCGTACGTCCTGCATTCACTTTAGGAGGTACTGGTGGCGGTATTTGTAATAACGAACAAGAATTAGAAGAAATCGTTGCTAGTGGATTAAAGTATAGTCCTGTAACACAATGTTTATTAGAGAAATCAATCGCTGGTTATAAAGAGATTGAATATGAAGTAATGCGTGACTCAAAGGATAATGCCATCGTGGTTTGTAACATGGAAAACTTTGATCCAGTTGGTATCCATACAGGGGATTCAATTGTAGTAGCACCATCTCAAACTTTATCAGACCGTGAATATCAAATGTTACGTAACATCTCATTAGATATTATCCGTGCACTTAAAATTGAAGGTGGATGTAACGTACAATTAGCACTTGACCCACATAGCTTTAACTATTATGTAATCGAAGTAAACCCACGTGTATCACGTTCATCTGCCCTTGCTTCAAAAGCAA
This sequence comes from Ureibacillus endophyticus, assembly GCF_003628435.1. GTDB lineage: Bacteria > Bacillota > Bacilli > Bacillales_A > Planococcaceae > Ureibacillus > Ureibacillus endophyticus. The sequence continues at coordinate 64,927 of NZ_RBZN01000002.1, forward strand.
CAGGATATCCGATCGCAAAATTAGCGGCTAAAATCGCAGTAGGTTTAACTTTAGATGAAATTAAAAACCCAGTAACTGGTTCAACATTTGCAGACTTCGAGCCAGCTCTTGACTACATCGTGGCGAAAATTCCACGTTGGCCATTCGATAAATTTGAATCAGCAAAACGTAACCTTGGAACACAAATGAAGGCGACTGGGGAAGTTATGGCTTTAGGTCGTACGTTTGAAGAAGCAATTTTAAAAGCAGTTCGTTCATTAGAAACTGGTCATATTCATATCGAATTAAAACACGCAGAAGATAATTCAGATAACTGGATTGAAAAACGAATTAAAAAAGCTGGTGATGAACGTTTATTCTTCATCGCTGAAGCATTACGTCGTGGCGTGACAATTGAACAAATCCACGAATGGTCTGAAATTGACTTATGGTTCTTAAATAAACTTCAAAACATTATCAAAATGGAAGATACATTAGCTCAAAATGTTAATGATATGGAAGTTCTACACCAAGCAAAACGTATGGGCTTTGCGGACCAAAAAATTGCGGAACTTTGGAATACAACAGCACAAGAAATTTACGAAACACGTAAAGCACATGGTATTGTACCAGTATATAAAATGGTTGATACATGTGCTGCTGAATTCGAATCTGCAACACCATACTTCTACGGTACGTATGAAGAAGAAAACGAGTCAATCGTTTCTGATAAACCATCTGTTATTGTACTTGGCTCTGGTCCAATCCGTATTGGACAAGGTGTTGAGTTCGACTATGCAACAGTTCACTCAGTATGGGCAATCCAAGAAGCTGGTTATGAAGCGATTATCATTAACTCAAATCCAGAAACAGTTTCAACTGACTTCTCAATTTCAGATAAGCTTTACTTTGAACCACTAACAATTGAAGATGTTATGCACATTATTGATTTAGAAAAACCAATAGGCGTTGTAGTTCAATTTGGTGGTCAAACAGCAATTAACTTAGCAGATAAATTAGCAGCTAATGGTGTGAAAATTCTAGGAACAAGCTTAGAAGATATCGACCGTGCAGAAAACCGTGATAAATTTGAACAGGCTTTACACGAATTAGATATTCCACAACCAGCTGGTGAGACTGCAGTATCTGCTGAAGAAGCATTAGAAATTGGTAAACGATTAGGCTTCCCAGTATTAGTTCGTCCTTCTTATGTACTTGGTGGACGTGCAATGGAAATTGTTTATAATGAGCAAGAATTAAAACACTATATGGAAAATGCAGTAGAAGCATCACCAGATCATCCAGTTTTAGTTGACCGTTATTTAACTGGTCAAGAAATTGAAGTAGATGCAATTTGTGACGGTGAAAATGTGTTAATCCCAGGTATTATGGAACATGTTGAGCGCGCGGGTGTTCACTCTGGTGACTCTATCTCTGTATACCCACCACAAAAATTAACTGAAGAACAAAAAGCAACTTTAGTAGATTACACAACTCGTTTAGCAAGAGGCTTAAACATTGTGGGATTAATGAATATTCAATATGTACTTTCACAAGGTCAAATTTACGTAATTGAAGTAAACCCACGTTCAAGTCGTACTGTACCATTCCTAAGTAAAATTACGAATATTCCTATGGCAAATATTGCAACGAAAGCTATTCTAGGACAATCGATTGTTGAACAAGGATACCCAACAGGTCTTGCAAAAGAACAAAAAGGTGTATTTGTTAAAGTACCAGTATTCAGTTTTGCAAAATTACGCCGTGTGGATATTACATTAGGACCTGAAATGAAATCAACTGGTGAAGTAATGGGTAAAGATGCAACATTCGAAAAAGCGTTATACAAAGGCTTTGTTGCAGCTGGAATGGAAATTAAAACTCACGGAACAGTATTGTTTACTGTATCTGATAAAGATAAAGAAGAAGCAATTGGATTGGCAAAACGTTTCAATACAGTTGGCTATCGTGTGATGGCAACAGAAGGAACTGCAAAAGCTTTCGCAGAAGCAGGCATCGAAACTGATATCGTTGAGAAAATCGGCTCAAAAGGAAAAACATTATTAGATGTAATCCAAAATGGCGAAGCTCAACTTGTTGTGAATACATTAACAAAAGGTAAACAACCAGCTCGTGATGGATTCCGTATTCGTCGTGAATCTGTAGAAAATGGTGTACCATGTTTAACATCACTTGATACTGCAGAAGCAATGTTAGAAGTAATTGAGTCTATGACATTTACGGCAGAAGAGATGCCAAAAGCGGAGGTATTTCACTAATGATTCAACAAGAACGAATGATTGTCGTTCGTCAAAGTGAAATTGCTCATCATATTTTTGAACTTACATTACAAGGTCAAATTGTTCAGGAAATGAATCCTGGACAATTTGTCCACATCCGTGTGTCTGATTCATTTGAGCCACTCCTTAGACGACCAATCAGTATAGCAAATATCGACAAAGAAGCAGGGGAAGTTACAGTTATTTATCGTGCAGAAGGTAGAGGAACGTCGATTTTATCAACAAAACAAGTTGGTGATGAGGTAGATGTTCTTGGTCCAATCGGTAATGGGTTCCCAGTTGAAGCCACTCCAGAAAAAGGTACTGCTTTACTAGTTGGTGGGGGGATTGGTGTACCACCGCTATATGAATTATCTAAACAATTAAATGCTCGTGGTGTACGAACAATACATGTTTTTGGTTTTGCAACTGAAAATGTAACGTTTTATGAAGATCAGTTCTCTACATTAGGTGATACTCATTTTGTGACAGTTGATGGAACAAAGGGAACAAAAGGTTTTGTAACAGATTTATTAGAAGAACTAAATCCTGAGTTCGATGTGTTTTATAGCTGTGGACCACTACCAATGCTACGTGCATTAGAAAATTTCTATCCAGACAAACCTGGATACCTTTCTTTTGAAGAGCGAATGGGTTGTGGCATTGGTGCATGTTTTGCTTGTATTTGTAAAACAACTGAACAACAAGAAAAAGACTATGTAAAAGTTTGCTCAGATGGACCAGTATTCCCGAAAGGAGTGGTACAACTATGAGTAAATTAAATATTCAACTTCCAGGTCTTGAATTGAAAAATCCAATTATGCCTGCATCTGGCTGTTTTGGATTTGGTCGTGAGTATGCACAGCTTTATGATTTATCTAAGCTTGGTGCAATTATGATTAAAGCAACAACAGTTGAAAAACGTTTAGGAAATCCAACTCCACGTGTTGCGGAAACTCCGGCTGGTATGTTAAATGCAATTGGATTACAAAATCCTGGTTTAGATAAAGTAATGAGTGAAGAGCTTCCATGGTTAGAACGTTATGATGTACCAATTATCGCCAATGTTGCTGGTACTTTAACGGAAGATTATGTTGAAGTTGCACGCCGTATTTCAACTGCACCTAACGTGAAGGCTCTTGAATTAAATATTTCCTGTCCAAATGTAAAACATGGAGGAATTACTTTTGGTACAGACCCAGTCATTGCTCGCGAATTAGTGGAAGCAGTAAAGGCAGTTTCAAAGGTGCCTGTTTATGTGAAATTGTCACCAAACGTAACAAATATCGTAGAAATTGCTCAAGCTGTTGAAATTGGTGGAGCAGATGGTATTACGATGATCAATACGCTAGTAGGAATGCGTTTAGATGAACGCACAGGAAAACCAGTCATTGCAAATGGTACAGGTGGTCTTTCTGGTCCTGCAGTGAAACCAGTTGCGATTCGTATGGTATATGAAGTGTATAAGGCGGTAGAAATTCCTATTATTGGGATGGGTGGCGTAACAAATGCTCAAGATGTTATCGATTTTATGTCGGCAGGAGCATCTGCAGTAGCGGTTGGAACTGCAAACTTTGTGGATCATTTTGTTTGTCCAAACATTATTGAAGAATTACCGGCAAAATTAGAAGCTTTAGGTGTTACTCATATTAAAGAAATTATTGGAAGGAGCCACCGTTAAATGAACAATAAACCGATCATTGCACTAGATTTTCCTAGTGAAGTGGAAGTATTCAATTTTCTAAACAAATTTAGCGAACCGTTATTCGTTAAAATTGGCATGGAGCTTTATATGCAGGAAGGTCCTGACATTGTTCGCAAAGTAAAAGAGCAAGGTCACGATATTTTCTTAGATTTAAAACTTCATGACATTCCGAATACTGTAAAATCTGCAATGAAGGGGTTAGCAAAGTTAGGTGTTGACTTAGTAAATGTTCATGCAGCAGGTGGTATTAATATGATGGAGGGTGCTCTTGAAGGGCTAGAAGCAGGAACGCTAGCAGGGAAAAAAAGAGCGGCATTAATTGCTGTTACCCAATTAACGTCGACAACGGAACAACAAATGCAAAATGAACAAAAAATCAATTTATCGTTGCTTGATTCCGTCTTACATTATGCAAGTATTACGAAACAAGCAGGGTTAGATGGGGTAGTTTGTTCTGTCCATGAAGCAGGAGCGATTCGAGAAGTTTGTGGAGAAGAGTTTCTACGAGTAACACCTGGAATCCGCTTAGCAGGTGGAGAAACTCACGATCAAAAGCGAATCGCAACACCTGATGGAGCAAGAAAAGATGGTTCTTCATTAATCGTAGTAGGACGCGCGATTACAAATGCAGAGGATCCAGTAGCAGCTTATAAAATAGTACGTGAATTATGGGAGGAACAATAAGATGTCATTACAAAAAGAAATCGCATTAGGAATGTTACAAGTAGGTGCAGTAGAATTAAACCCAACAGATTTATTTACATGGGCATCAGGCATTAAATCGCCAATATATTGCGATACACGCTTAACAATTTCAGATGTGAAAATTCGTAAACAAATTGCAAATGGCTTAGCACAAAATATTAAAGAATTCTTCCCAGAAACAGAAGTTGTTGCTGGTACAGCGACTGCTGGTATTCCGCACGCCGCATGGGTTTCTGATATTTTAGAATTACCAATGGTATATGTACGTTCAAAAGCAAAAGGCCATGGACGTGGCAACCAAATTGAGGGAAAATATAAAGAAGGTCAAAAAGTAGTAGTTGTTGAGGATATCGTATCAACGGGTGGCTCTTCAATTACTGCTGTAGAAGCTTTACGTGCAGCTGGTTGTGAAGTAGTTGGCGTTGTGTGTGTCTATACATATAACCTACCAAGAGCAGAACAAGCATTTGAAGAAGCAGGCGTTAAATACGTAAGCTTAACAAATTTTGATTTCTTAGTAGAAGCTGCAACAGAATCAGGCGCAATTGACGAAAAACACATCCCATTCCTAAAAGAGTGGCACGCGAAACTTAAAGCGGGAGAGTTATAATTTCTTAGTGAAAATCAAATTGCGGGGATTTTAAGTTTATTCTAAACTAGAGCTGTGGCGAAAGCGTAGCGACAGCCACACCGCGAAACTAATATATTAGAATCTATATGAATAATTAATTTCCTTAAAGTATTAAGACGTAAGAGTGATTTAATAATCATTCTTACGTTTTTCATATTTCAAATTTTAAGAGGCTAGATAATACTATTGATAGGTATAATAAAAAGATGTCTTAGTAGCGTTTATTACTACTAGACATCTTTTTTACTTAAACTTTAAATTTCTTTATAAGTTCCTGTAATTCAATGGATTTATCCGCCAAATCAACAGCAACATCGTTTACACCTACCATTGTAGCAGTTTGTTCTTGTACTGCTGCTGCAACCATTTGAACATTATCAGAAGCACTAGTTGAACCATTTGAAATTTCTACAATGGATGCTGCTACTTGTTCTGCACTTGCAGAGATTTGTTGAGAAGCAGCAGAAATATCGCTAATTTGGTCATTCATGGAGTGGATTGCATCTTGGATTGTATTAAAAGCAATGCCTGATTCAGTAATAATCTCGACACCCTCACTTACTGAGGATAAGGAATTTGAAACTGCCTTTTCTACATTTTCAGTATCTGCTTTAATAATATTTGTTAATTCAACTATTTTACTAGCTGAAACTTTTGATTCCTCAGCTAATTTCCTTACTTCATCTGCTACAACGGCAAAACCTTTACCATGTTCACCCGCTCTAGCAGCTTCAATAGCGGCATTTAACGCAAGTAAGTTAGTTTGATCTGTGATGTTTGTAATTACTTGAGTAATATTCCCGATTTCTTCGGATTGTTTACTAAGTTTTTGCACTAAATCATTTACTAATGTTGTTGAATCTTTAATAACTTTCATTTGACTTTGTGCTTTTTCAACAGTTTTACTACCATTTAATGCAGTTGTTGCTGATTCTTCAGCATTTTGATTTAATGCTTGAGTTGATTCTGCTATTCTTTGAATACCTGCTGCTGTTTCATCCATTGCTTTAGCACTTTCATTTGAAGCAGATGCAGAAGTAGCAGCAGTTTCTGCAGTTTCGCTTATTCGGTATGCTATATCTTCTGAAGTTGCTGTCATTTCCTCTGTACTAGCAGATAATTCTTCTGCAGCCATTGTTAAATGTTCTGCATTCGATTGTACATTCTTTATTAATACATGTAGATTGGTTTTCATTTTATTAAAAGCAAGAGAAAGTTGTCCAATTTCATCTTTGGAACGAGTTTTCATATCTTCATGAGTTAAGTCACCTTCTGCAATAAGATTTGCAGCTTCAACGACTTTTACTAAAGGATTAGTTATTGCTCTACGTACATAGATAAGAATAATAATCGCAATAATCGTTGCTAAAATAATTGCAGAAATCGTAATTGTTTGAGTTAAAGAAACCGTACTTTTCGCACTAGCTGTAACTTTATCCAATTCTTCAAGTTGATAACTTAAAATCTTTTCTGCATTTTCTAAAATCCCAATATTTGATTTTTCTGCGTCTACATTAATTACTTCAAATGCTCTTTCTTCATCACCAGCATTATAGTATTGCCACATTGTTTCTACATCGGCATTAAATTGATTATTATTTTTAATAATTTCATCTGTGTATTCTTTTAGTTCATTCGTATTTGCTACATTTGAAAGTTCCTGAATTTTATCATCTAAATACTTTTGATAATATTCAAGATTTTCACGAGTTTTTTGAGTGTTATCAATCGCAACTTCACGAACATAGATTCCCTGCATTGCAAGACCGAATTTAATCTCCTCAGCTAATTCTACTTGATACACTTGTTCATCAATTGCTTTTTCCACTTTTTTATTAATATTATGTATTTGATTCAGGATGATACTTAGTGAAGCGATAATTACAACTATAATAGTTACAAAACCAATTCCAATTTTCTTCCCTATCGACATATTTCCACTCCTGATTGGATTATCAAATTTCCTATATTTAGTTAGGATGTAACTACTTTATTCCTATTTATTAGTACGGTCAATAGTGATTTTTTGAATTGAAAGAAAATTTGTTATTTTTCAAGGATTTATACTAAATTACGAGTAACTAATGGCTTTAATTGAAAAATAAAGAAAAAACGCCCAAAAAAGGACGTTTTACTAATTTATTTCTTTAATTTTAATACGATATCTTCATCAGGAGTAACAAATAGTGTCTTCTGTTCGAAATAGATAACGAAACCAGGTTTTGAGCCATTAGGTTTTTTCACATGGCGAATTTCCGTATAATCTACAGGGACAGAAGAGGATTCACGTGCTTTACTAAAATATGCACTTAATGTTGCTGCTTCAAATAGTGTCGTTTCATCTGGTTCATTTGAATGGATGACTACATGAGAACCAGGAATATCCTTTGTATGAAGCCAAATATCGAATCTATTAGCCAACTTAAAGGTTAAATAATCATTTTGTTTATTATTTTTCCCAACTGATATTTGAATACCAGTAGAAGAAACATATTGTTCTGGAAAAGGTTTTTTCGGTTTCTTTTTCTTTTTGCTTGCTCGCATGCGTAGGTAGCCTTGTTCAGCAAGTTCCTCACGAATTTCTTCAATGTCCGCTGGGGAAGCTTGTTCCACTTGCGCCATTAACATTTCAAAATAACGAATATCATTTTTGGTTTTTTCAATTTGTTCATTTACCATGATTAATGCATTTTTCGCTTTATTATATTTCGTGTAATAGCTCTGTGCATTTTCAACAGGCGTTTTTCGTTCACTTAAAGGAATTGTTATTTGTTCAGAAGTTTCACTGTAATAATTAATAACAGTCACTTCTTTCATTCCTTTTTCAAATTGGTAAAGGTTTGCCATTAACAATTCACCGTATAATTGATATTTGTCTAGTTTTGATGCGTTTTCTAAATCTTTTTGAAGTTTTTTTAATTTTAATTTAAGTTTATTAATTTCATTTTGTAGCCAATTTTCAAGGTCACCCGCTTGTTGTTTAACGCGATCTCGTTCAGCTCTTGCATAAAATACACGGTCTAAAAGGCTACTTAAGTTTTCAAAGGTAGTTTCTTGACCTGTCAAATGAGTGAGCTTGGTTGGAGAAAAATAACTTTTCGATTCTACTTCACAATAAGATGGATAGGCGCTCGTTAAAGTTTCATTAATAAATGTCCTAAATACTTCTACTAAATTTCCATCTTTCATTCGATGCAATAGTTCTGTAGCATGGATTGGTGAAAAACCTTTAAACGCTGAAACAACTTCTTTTGGTGTTCTTTCTTCAGAGAAAAATTGTATAATATCTGCATCAGAAATTTCTAATGGATTTAGTTTATCTTGCGGTGGTGGACCAATGTATGTTTGACCTGGCAAAACAGTTCTATAACTATTTATTGATGGTGGAAGGTGTTTTAAACTATCAATAATTTTGTTTGTTTCACTATCAATTAAAATGATATTACTATGACGACCCATTATTTCAATGGTAAGTTTACGAGTAACAGAGTCTCCAATTTCATTTTTACTTTCAATTTCTAACGTAATCATCCGTTCAAAAGGTTCAAATTGAATTCCTGAAATAAACCCACCTTCTACATGTTTACGTAATAACATACAGAACATTGGTGGTTCTGAAGGGTTATCAATGGAGTGTTCGGTTAAATGAACTCGGGCGTATGATGGGTGAATAGAACTTAGTAGCCTAACATTTTCCCCGTTTGCACGTATATGCAGTACAATTTCTAAGGCGTTTGGCTGGTGAATTTTTGTAATTCTACCGGTTACAAGTTTTTGTAACTCATTTGCCATTGCATATGTAAATAATCCATCAAAAGCCATGTGTATTCCTCTTTTCTAAAATCAATTCCGATATGATGTTATAATTTCTTTTTGTTAATTGTTATTACGAATGACTATACTTAAAGTACTAATTTTTATTATTGTAGATTCTAATTCTTTATATTAAGGAAGAAGTTATTGTATTTTCTTCATAAATAACTATCTTATCTTAATTATACTACACATTTTTTTAGTTGCCCTCCAAATTAACTTTTATGTGCTTCATAGGTAATAAGTTGAAAAATTTGTGTTATAATCGAAAATAGTATGCAAAGAAAGGTGTGACGAACCTTGGTACGAAGTATGACTGGTTTTGGCAGGGGTGTCACAACGACAGAAAATTATCAACTAACTGTTGAAATTCGTTCAGTTAACCATAGATTCCTCGAAATATATACGAAATTTCCAAAAGAATGGTCAGAAGTTGAGATGGGAACAAAAAAACTCTTGTCTCAATATGTACATCGTGGGAAGCTAGATGTCACAGTGAATCTAAAATCAATAGGAAACGATGCTGAAACTTTTCAAATTAATTGGCCACTTATAGAAAGCTATAAAAAGGCAAAAAATCAGCTTATTGAAGTGTTGCCCATTGAAGAAAAGTGGACAATGGATGAAATATTTTCACTTGAAAATGCTCTTATTTATGAAAAACAAGAAATTTTACCTGAAGAATTACAGCGTTCGATTGAAAATGCAGTTATCGAAGCTGCAACACATTTAATTGAAATGCGAGAAAAAGAAGGGCAGCAATTAAAGCAAACACTTCTTCAATATAAAGACGAAATGATGTTACAAGTGGAGTTTATCCGAAGTCATTCTCAAACTGCTGTAGAAAAATATCGTGAAAAGTTAATAGATAGAATTAAGCAATTTGCTAGTGGAGAATTGGTTGAGGAACGAATTCTTGCGGAAGTTGCAATATTTGCAGAGCGTGTGGATATTTCGGAAGAGCTCGATCGCCTTAGTAGTCATTTTAGACAACTTGAAGGAACCCTAGAGGAATCTAATTCTATAGGAAGAAAGTTAGACTTCTTATTGCAAGAGATGCATCGAGAAATTAATACAATCGGTTCAAAAAATCAATCATCGGAAGTCTCTGTTGCTGTAGTTCAAGCAAAAACTATCTTAGAAAAAATGCGTGAACAAGTACAAAATATAGAATAAACTAATATCAAAAATTATCATTGACTCATTTTACGAGTTAATAAAGTAAAAAGCTTACTTTAATCAGGTGTAGTTGTGTTACTATTAATTAACAAAAAATATTGTTTAATAGCAGTAAGTGAGGGAGAAGTAGAGAACAATGAGAAAAGAAAGAGGTTTGTTAATTGTTCTATCAGGCCCATCTGGTGTCGGTAAAGGAACAGTACGCAAAGAGCTTTTTTCAAAGGCCGGCACAAATTATGAATATTCCATTTCTATGACAACACGTGCGCCTAGGGAAGGCGAAGTAGATGGTGTGGATTATTTTTTTAAAACTCGAGAAGAATTTGAAGCGCTAATTAAAGAAGGCGGATTATTAGAACATGCTGAATTTGTAGGAAACTATTACGGTACACCTCTTGCATATGTAAATCAAACACTAGATGCTGGCCGTGATGTTTTTTTAGAAATTGAAGTGCAAGGTGCTGCTCAAATTCGCGAGAAAGCACCAGAAGCTTTATTTATTTTCTTAGCTCCACCTAGTATTTCGGAATTACAAAAACGTTTAGTAGGTCGAGGTACAGAAACGGAAGAGATTATTAAAAAGAGAATTGAAACTGCTCGTGCAGAACTTGAAATGATGAGTTTGTATGACTACGTTGTTGAAAATGATGAAATTCAAAATGCGTGTGACAAAATTAATGCTATAATCGTTGCTGAACATTGCAGACGTGAACGCGTTGAAAAACAATATTTGTCTATGTTGAGAGGAGAATAAATTATTATGTTATACCCATCTATCGATGCTTTAAAAAGTAAAATTGACTCAAAATATTCTTTAGTGAGCCTTGCTGCTAAACGTGCTCGCCAAATGCAAGAACAAGGTGACGAAAAACTACAAGTTTATGTTTCACACAAACCTGTAGGAAGAGCATTAGAAGAAGTTGCTGTCGGTGTACTGAAGAAAGAAAAGCAAGATGAATCAACTGTATACGAAGATGAAGTTTAATCTTTCGTAAAATGCGGTATGTTTTATTAGTTTATATTTGTTGATATGACAAAATTTGTAGCTCCCGGAGAATTTTTCTTTGGGAGCTTGTCATTTGAAAGGATGAATTCATCATGAAAAAAAATATTTTACTATGTGTTTCTGGAGGAATTGCTGTATATAAAGCAGTTGCCCTCGTGAGTAAATTATCTCAAGCAAATTTTAATGTAAAAGTAATGATGACGGAATCAGCACGCAAATTTGTAACGCCTTTAAGTTTTCAAGTGATGTCAAAAAATGATGTTTATTACGATACATTCGATGAAAAAGATTCGAGTGTCATTGCACATATCGATCTTGCTGATTGGGCAGATTTAATCCTCATTGCCCCTGCAACAGCAAATGTAATCGGTAAACTAGCAAACGGGATTGCCGACGATATGATCACAACTACATGTCTTGCTGCTACTTGTCCGGTTTGGTTAGCACCTGCAATGAATGTACATATGTATGATCACCCTGCAGTAAAAAGAAATATTGCCCAATTAGCGGAAGACGGTTGTTCTTTTATTGAACCTTCAGAAGGATTTTTAGCATGTGGCTATGTAGGGAAAGGTCGTTTAGAGGAACCAGAAAAAATTACGCAAATCGTGGAGAATTACTTTAAAGAGGAAGCGAATGCACAATGACAATTTCCGTTGCAGAAGTGATTGTCGATGTGGCAGCTTATCCTGTAGATCGGTCCTTTGATTATTTAATACCAGACGAGATGGTTTCGTTAATTGAGTTAGGAAGCCGTGTGAAAGTTCAATTTGGTCCTCGAAATGTGTTAGGATTTGTTGTTGCATTAAAAGAAGAGACAGATATTCCAAGCGAAAAAATTAAACCTATTTCACAGCTTCTTGATATTGAACCTGTTTTAACAAGTGAAATGCTACAACTTGCGAAATGGTTAAAACATGAAACGATATGTTTTGAGATAGATGCATTACAAGTTATGTTACCTTCCGCATTACGGGCAAAATACGAAAAATTCATTTCTCTTGAAACGGATATCGACAACTTACCAGAAGTACTTAAACCTTTTTTTAGTCAAACTTCTAAGGTGAACTATAAAGATTTTGAGAAAAATAATTTATTGCATCCTTTAAAAACGGCGCTAAAACAAAAGTTAGTTGTGTTAGAAAATGTGGTGAAACAAAAAGGACAAATAAAGGAAGTTCGGAAAGTACAAATTGCAGATAACACTGAGATTTTAAGAGACATCTCAAATCAAATTTCTAATCGAGCAAAAAAGCAAAAAGTACTTATTGAATGGATGATGCAACACGTTGGGGAAACAATGGATCCTGATACTCTTTACAAAGAAACGAATACTTCTTCAGCAGTGTTACAAGCATTAATAGAACTTGGGGCTGCAAAATTTATTCAAGAAGAAGTATATCGAGACCCGTTTTCAAAAGAAGTGGGTCATACAAAGTCGTTAAATTTAACGGAAGAACAATCCACAGCCCTTCAAAAAATTACTACTGCAATGGAAAACCATCAAACAGAGACCTTTTTACTCCACGGAATTACTGGTAGTGGGAAAACAGAAGTATACTTGCAGGCGATTTCAAAGTGTTTAAATGATGGAAAAGAAGCGATTGTACTGGTACCGGAAATTTCCCTTACACCACAAATGACGGAACGATTTCGCTCAAGATTTGGTGAACTTGTCGCTGTTATGCATAGTGGCTTATCTGTTGGAGAGAAATATGATGAATGGCGAAAAGTGCATCAAGGTAAAGTAAAAGTGGTTGTTGGGGCAAGATCTGCTATTTTCGCTCCTTTTGAAAATGTAGGTATTATCATTTTGGATGAGGAACATGAATCAACATATAAACAAGAAGATAACCCAAGATATCATGCGCGGGATGTTGCGATTTGGCGTGGAGAATACCATAAGTGTCCAGTAATTTTAGGTAGTGCAACGCCATCTTTAGAGTCTTATGCGCGGGCAAAGAAAAATGTCTATTCACTTCTTACCTTAAAAGAAAGGGCGATGAAACAAGCCTTACCTACTGTCCACATTGTTGATTTAAGGGAAGAATTGAAAAAAGGGAATCGTTCGATGTTTTCACAAGAATTATTAGAATCCATCGAAAGTCGATTAAATAAAAAAGAACAAACTGTATTATTTTTAAATCGTCGTGGCTACTCTTCCTTTGTTCTTTGTCGGGATTGCGGTACTGTATTGCAATGCCAAAACTGTGATATTTCATTAACTTACCACCGTTCAAATGAAAAATGTAAATGTCATTACTGTGGCTATGAAATATATGTACCGAAGACTTGCCCACAATGCCAAAGTGAGCATATAAGATTTTTTGGTACTGGAACACAAAAAGTTGAAGAAGAATTGTATAAGTTTTTCCCACACGCACGGGTATTAAGGATGGATGTTGACACAACGAAAACAAAGGGTTCCCATGAACAAATATTAGAAGCTTTTGGTGAAGGAAAGGCAGATATTTTGTTAGGTACCCAAATGATTGCAAAAGGTCTAGATTATCCAAACATAACTTTGGTAGGGGTTCTTAGTGCGGATACATCACTACATTTACCAGACTTCCGCTCAGCTGAAAAAACCTTTCAACTATTAACACAGGTAAGTGGCCGCGCTGGTAGGCATGAGAAAAAAGGTGAAGTAGTTATTCAAACCTATACACCGGAACATTATGCGATTGAATTATCTAAAGACCAGTTTTATGAACCTTTTTATGAACGCGAAATGATGATGCGTCATCAAGCAGGATATCCTCCATATTACTATTTAGCATTAGTTCAAGTATCCCATGAAGATGTAATGATGGCTGCAGATTATGCTCAAAAATGTGTGGAGTGGTTACGATCAAATCTTTCGTTTAACGTATCGATTATCGGTCCTACTGCAGCTGGCATTAGTCGCCTCCAAAATAGATATCGATATCAATGTTTGATAAAATACAAAATAGAACCTGAGTTGATTCCAACACTAATGCAACTTATTAAACTTTATCGTTCAGAATGGATTAAAAAAGGCATATTGTTATCCATCGATTTAGATCCAACAATGATTTAATTTGAAGTTGGAACGATATAAAGTTCCAACTCCTTTAATTTATTATAGAAGTGTAGAAAGAGGTAAAAAATTATGGCAATTAAAGATGTAGTAAAATACCCTGCAACGGTACTAACGGAAAAATGTAAAGAAGTTACGGAAATTAATGAAGAGATTATTACACTTCTTGATGATTTATACGACACAATGGTTGAACATGATGGTGTTGGAATTGCAGCTCCTCAAATTAATGTACCATTACGAGTTGCAATAGTAGAAATCGGTGAAGAACGTGACATTTTAGAAATGATTAATCCTACAGTAATCGAAACAGATGGTGCTGAAGTTGATATAGAAGGATGTCTAAGTTTCCCAAATCTTTTTGGAGAAGTAGAAAGACCTACATACGTAAAAATTGAAGCATGTGACCGAGAAGGCCGAGTATATGAACTAGAAGCGGGTGGTTTCGATGCCCGTGCAATACTTCATGAAATTGATCATTTAGACGGCGTATTATTTAATTCAAAATTAATTCGAATAGTAACAGAAGAAGAATTAGCTGAAATGTACGGTGAAGAGGAGGAATAATCTTGACGAAAATAGTTTTTATGGGCACACCCGATTTTAGTGTACCAATTTTAAGAATGATACATGAAGAAGGTTATGTAGTAGCAGCAGTAGTTACTCAGCCAGACCGTCCAGTTGGGCGTAAAAGAGTTTTAACTCCTCCTCCTGTAAAAGAAGAAGCGATGAAATTAGGTCTACCAGTTTTACAACCAGAAAAATTAAGAGATTCTCAAGAATTACAAGAAATCATTGCACTTAAACCAGATTTAATTGTGACAGCTGCATATGGTCAAATTTTGCCGAAAAATTTACTCGACACACCTCCTTTAGGTTGTGTGAATGTTCATGCTTCACTATTACCAAAATACCGTGGTGGTGCACCAATTCATCAAGCGATTATTGATGGAGAAGAAAAAACAGGTGTAACGATTATGTATATGGCAGAAAAATTAGATGCAGGAGATATTATTTCCCAACGAGAAATCACAATTGAAGATTCAGATAATACGGGTATCCTGTTTGATAAATTAAGCGTTTTAGGAAGAGATTTATTAAAGGATACACTTCCATTAATTATTAATGGAACCAATGAACGAATTGAACAAGATCACTCAAAAGCAACTTTTGCCCATAATATTTCACGTGAACAAGAAAGAATTGATTGGTCGAAAGATGCGAGAGTGGTATTTAACCAAATACGTGGTCTTTCTCCTTGGCCGGTAGCTTATACGACTCTTAATGGCGAAAATATCAAAATATGGTCAGCAAAAATGGGGAATACTTCATCTAAAGAACAAGCTGGCAAAGTCGTAAAAATCCATAAAGAAAGTTTTGAAATTGTGGCTGGAAATGGTGAAACAGTTGAAATTCTCGAATTGCAGCCTGCAGGAAAGAAACGAATGACTTCAGAGGATTATTTGCGCGGCACAGGAATGAAATTATCGATAGGGGACCAATTTGAATGACAAAAAAGAAAGCGACTATTTGGGATGGTAATGTGAGAGATGCAGCTTTAACTATACTTTTAGCTGTAGATAAGAACCAAGCCTATAGTAATTTACTATTAAACCAAACAATCAATAAGTATAAAATTGATTCAAAGGATAGAGCCTTACTAACTGAAATTACTTATGGTACTTTACAGCATAAGTACACTCTTGATTATTACTTAGAACCATTTATTCGTGGAAAACTAGATCTTTGGGTAAGATGGCTACTGCGCCTTTCTGTATATCAGATTGTTTACTTAGATCGTGTTCCAGACCATGCAGCTGTCAATGAAGCGGTAGAAATCGCTAAAAGAAGAGGACATAAAGGGATTTCTTCAACAGTAAATGGCATTTTACGCTCAATACTTCGTCAAGGTACGCCATCTATCGAAGAAATTAAGGACCCAATTAAACGTTTAGCCATTGAAACAAGTCATCCAGAATGGTTAGTTGAACGATTTATTGATTCTTATGGTTTAGAGAAAACAACTGAAATGTTACATGAAAATAATGTTCCACCTACTCAAACCGTACGAATAAATAAAACAAAGGCATCAGTAGAAGAAGTACTTCAACTATTAGAGAATGAAGGGATTACTGCAAAACAAAGTAGTGTGATTCCTGAATGTATACACTTGGTTAATGGGCAAGCTTCTAGAACGAATGCGTTTAAAGAAGGATACATTACAATTCAAGATGAAAGCTCAATGATGCCAGCCAATGTTTTAAATCCACAAAAAGGTTGGCGTATTCTCGATATGTGTGCTGCACCTGGTGGTAAAACAACACATATCGCAGAGAAGATGGATAATGAAGGGTCAATTTTAGCAACGGACTTACATCCACATAAGCTGGATTTAGTTGATGCAACATGTAAACGTTTAGGGTTAGATATTATCCAAACAGCACCGATTGATGGGCGAAAAGCAGCAGAATATTTACAACACGAATCCTTCGATGCAGTTTTAGTGGATGCACCTTGTTCAGGTCTTGGTGTTATGCGTCGAAAACCAGATATTAAATATACAAAACGAGAAGAAGATTTTGAAAGTCTGCATAACATTCAACTAGCGTTATTAGATAATGCTGTAAAAGTATTAAAGCCTGGTGGACGACTTGTTTATAGTACATGCACAGTGAATACTAGTGAAAACGAAGAAACTGTTCAAGTGTTTTTAGCGTCTCATCCAGAGATGAAATTAGTTGAAATCGAAAATTTACCGGAACAACTTTTACAACGTGGACAGCATGGCATGATCCAAGTATTTCCTCAAGACTTTGGAAGTGATGGATTTTTTGTAGCAGCTTTTCAAAAAACTACTTAGATAAACAAAAGGAGAATCCAATTAAAAATGGATGAAAATAAATTTAACGAACGTATTCAAGACTTAGTAGAAGAGGCTGAACAAAAGCCCCGTCGTCGTGAGAAAAAGGAAAAACCTCAACTAAAAGAATCAATTTATTCTTTACGATTAGATCAATTACAACAATGGTTAAAAGACAATGGGGAAAAAGCATTTAGAGCTACCCAAATCTACGAATGGTTATACGAAAAACGAGTAAAAACCTTCGATGAAATGTCAAACCTGTCAAAATCGTTACGTGAAAAATTAGAAGCGAATTTTGCATTAACAACACTTTCAACAATTATTAAGCAAGAATCAAAAGATGGAACAATTAAATTTCTGTTCCAATTACAAGATGGATACTCTATTGAAACCGTGTTAATGCGTCATGATTATGGAAATTCTGTTTGTGTAACAACGCAGGTAGGTTGTCGAATTGGTTGTACGTTTTGTGCATCAACTTTAGGTGGATTAAAACGTCACTTATTAGCAGGTGAAATTGTTGAACAAGTAGTAAAAGTTCAACAAGCCTTGGATGAAGTGAATGAACGAGTTTCACATATCGTAATTATGGGTATTGGTGAACCATTTGATAATTACGATGCAATGATGAATTTCTTAAAAGTAATTAATGACGATAAAGGTTTAAATATTGGTGCACGTCACATAACTGTTTCAACTTCAGGAATTGTACCAAAGATTTATCAATTCGCTGATGAACAATTACAAATTAATTTTGCCCTATCTTTACACGCACCGAATCAAGAATTACGTCAAAAATTAATGCCAATTGCTCGTGCATATAAGTTAGAAGAATTAATGGAAGCCATTCGATATTACACAAATAAAACAGGTAGACGAGTAAGTTTTGAGTATGGTTTATTTGGTGGAGAAAATGATTCGGTTGAACATGCAGAAGAATTGTCAAAATTAATTAAAGGAATTAAATGCCATGTTAACTTAATTCCTGTAAACTATGTACCAGAAAGAGATTATGTAAGAACACCAAGAAATCAAATTTTTGCCTTTGAAAAAACTTTAAAGAAAAATGGGATTAACGTAACAATTCGTCGTGAACATGGTTCAGATATAGATGCTGCTTGCGGACAATTAAGAGCGAAAGAGAGAGCGCAAGAGACGAGGTGACAACTGTGAAATATACAGTCGAAAGTGATATAGGGCGCAAACGTAAAGTAAATGAAGATCGGGTTGCTTTTTTCGAGCGCCCTGATCATTTAAAGCTGGCTATCTTAGCTGATGGAATGGGTGGTCATAATGCAGGCGATGTTGCAAGTGAAATGGCTATCAAAGAGATGGAAAAAAGTTTTTTGCAAATTAAAGCAGAAGACATAAATTCCTCAGAAGCAAAAAAACGCTGGCTTTATGAAGTTATCTCAGAACTAAATACAAAAATTTACAATCATTCTTTATCACATGAAAGCTGTAAGGGAATGGGTTCTACATTAATTGCTGTTTTAATAGATGGTAATAATTGTTTTATTGCCCATATTGGTGATAGTAGAGTGTATTATTTTACACCTGAAGCTGTTACTCTTGTGACAAGAGACCATTCCTTTGTCAATATTTTAGTTGATTACGGTGAAATTAGTGAAGAAGAAGCAGAAAATCATCCACAAAAAAACTTTATCGTAAAATCACTAGGAACAGAAAGCACGATAGAACCAGATTTTTATGAACTGATGTTGGAAAATCCATCCTATGTTTTAATTTGTTCTGACGGTCTAAGTAATAAACTTTCCACAGATGAGATGGCAGCAATTTTAACCTTGCCAATGTCATTAAAGGAAAAAGGAAAAAAACTTGTTCAGTTAGCAAATGAATCAGGTGGAGAAGACAACATTTCTGTCATTTTATTATCCTTAGGCGATGAGGAGGTGTAACGATGTTAATTGGTAAACGAATAAATGATCGATATAAAATTTTGCAACTAATTGGTGGCGGAGGAATGTCTAACGTCTATCTAGCTCATGATATTATCTTAAATCGAGAAGTTGCTGTAAAAATTTTACGTTATGATGCATCCAATGAGGAAGAATTTCACCGCCGTTTCCAAAGGGAAGCATTATCTGCAACGAGTCTCCTTCATCCGAATATTGTAAGTATTTATGATGTTGGTGAAGATGGAGATATGCATTATATTGTCATGGAATATGTGAAAGGCAAAACGTTAAAGCAATACATAAATGAGTTTTCGCCTTTGTCGCCTTCCCGTAGTGTGCAGATTATGAAACAGTTAACTTCTGCAATTGCCCATGCCCATGAAAATCAAATTATTCATCGAGACATTAAGCCACAAAATATTTTAATGGACCAAGATGGAAATATTAAAGTAACGGATTTTGGAATTGCAACGTCATTAAGTGCCACTAGTTATACAAAGACGAATTCAGTAATTGGAACGGTACATTACTTATCTCCCGAGCAAGCAAGGGGAGGCTCAGCTACAAAAAAATCAGATATCTATGCTTTAGGGATAGTTCTCTATGAATTACTAACAGGAGAATTACCTTTTTCGGGAGAGTCTGCTGTGTCCATTGCATTAAAACATTTGCAAACAGAAACTCCTTCCTTACGTGCTTTTGATGCATCAATACCGCAAAGTCTAGAAAATGTCGTTTTAAAAGCAACAGCTAAAAACCCAGATCATCGTTACGCTTCTGTTGAAGAAATGGGAGAAGACTTACAAACGGTTTTATCACCAGATCGTCTAAATGAACTGAAATTTACTCCTCCAATTGATGATGATGAAACGAAAGCAATTCCAATTATAAAAGAGCGTATGCCATTAACGGAAATTGCGAATACCAAAGTATTGTCACATGAGATAAAGGAGAAAGAACCTGTAGTTGATGAAGTAAAAACGAAGTCAAAAAATAAATCAAAGACGAAAACGAAGCCCAAAAAGAAAAATAATAAAGGGAAAATCGTTAGCATTATTCTAGCTATTATTGCAATTATAGCTCTTTCCGCTTTTTTAGTAATCAATTTAATCACTCCTTCTAAATTTGAAATTCCAGATGTTTCAAATCTAGATGTTGAAGAGGCAACGAAGAAGTTAGAAGATGCAGGCTTTGTTGTTGGTGATATAAGGGAGAAAAACTCAGATGAAATTGAAGAGGGACTCATCATTGAAACAAATCCTAAAGCAGGCTTAACTCGTGTTAAAGGTACTGAAATTAATTTAATTCAAAGTATCGGTAGTGAAAAGATTGAGATGAGTGATTATGTAGGTCAGTCAATTAACCAAGTGACTTCTATACTTGAGAATGCTGAATTTGCAGATTACGAAATTACTGAAATTTATTCTCCTGAAGCAGCAGGTACTATCCTTGAACAGGAACCTAAAGCTGGGGAAGAAGTTAATCCAAAGGAAACAATTGTTAAATTAACGATAAGTAAAGGAAAGAATTTTGTAACAGTTTCAAATTTAATTGGTTATAATGAAGCTGCATTAAAAGAATTTGAACGTACTTCAGGGTTAAAAGTAAAAGTGAAAAATACTGTACATCATGATACTGCACAAGCGGGAACAGTTATTTCACAAAATCCAGCACCAAATGCCAAAATAGAAGCTGGTGGAACAATAGAAGTTGATATTTCAAAGGGCCCAGCAGCAAAACAATCAAAAGTATATTATAAAGATATTGTTATTCCGTATGAACCAATAAATCTAGGGGAAGAACAAAAAATTCGCATATTTATTCAAGATAAAAACCAATCAATGGGAGAACCGACTGATGAATTCACAATTACAGAAGACCGTAAGTATCGAATTTCATTAGAAATTGAAGAAGGCTCTAAAGCGGTTTATCGAATTGAACGAGATTCCATTAATATCGTAGAAGAAACAATCCCATATGAGACTGTAAACTAGGGGTGAAAGGATGGCGCAAGGCCAAATTCGTAAAGCTTTAAGTGGATATTATTATGTTGAGCAAAACGGAGAACTAATTCAATGTCGCGGACGAGGGGTTTTTCGCAATCGCGGAGAATCTCCCCTTGTCGGTGATTTTGTTGATTTTACTAAAGAAGGTGACTCGGATGGAGTGATTGTGAAAATCCATCCAAGAAAAAATGAATTAGTTCGCCCACCTATTGCGAATATTGATCAAGCCTTACTTGTGTTTTCAGTAAAGGAACCTGATTTTAATACGATTTTATTAGATCGCTTCTTGGTTGTATTAGAATCATTTCAAGTAACTCCAATTATTGTGTTAACAAAAACGGATTTATTGACTGAAACAGATCAAGAAACGATTCAAACGTATATCCAACAATACAAATCAATTGGATATGAAATCATTGAAACTTATAAAAATGACCCAACATTATTAGAAAGATTACAACCTGTTTTAGAAGGAAAAACATCTGTATTGGCAGGTCAATCTGGTGTAGGGAAATCTACATTATTAAATACACTCTTACCAAACTTAAATTTACAAACAGGGGTTATTTCACAAAGTCTTGGTCGAGGAAAGCATACGACACGCCACGTGGAACTGATTGAAGTAAATAATGGGTTATTAGCAGATACACCAGGGTTTAGTTCCTTCGATTTCGACACAATTGAGAAAGAAGAACTAACATTATGCTTCCCTGAATTTGCCGAATTAAGGGAAGGTTGTAAATTTCGAGGGTGTTTACACATAAAAGAACCGAAATGTGCAATTAAAGATGCCTTAGAAACTGGGGACATCCAGCCACATCGTTACGAACATTACCAACAATTTTTACAAGAAATAATTGATCGAAAGCCGAGGTACTAACAATGATTAAAATTGCACCATCGATCCTAGCAGCAAATTTTGCAAAACTAGGACAGGAAGTAAAAGAAGTAGAAGAAGCAGGGGCAGAGCTTATTCATATTGATGTAATGGATGGACATTTTGTTCCTAATATTACAATGGGACCAATCGTAGTGGAGGCATTACGTCCACTTACGACATTACCACTTGATGTTCATTTAATGATTGAAAATCCTGATAGCTATATTGAACAATTTGCAAAAGCAGGAGCAGATTATATTTCTGTTCACGTCGAAGCCTGTAGACACTTACACCGTACAATTCAATTAATTCGTTCATATAATATAAAGCCTGGTGTTGTATTAAATCCTCATACTCCAATTGAATCGATTCAACACATTTTAGAAGATGTTGATTTTGTTTTATTCATGACAGTAAACCCTGGTTTTGGGGGTCAAAAATTCATCTCATCTGTTGTGCCTAAAATTGAAGCACTATCTAGAATCATTAAAGAGCGTGGGTTAAACATTGAAATTGAAATTGATGGTGGCATAAACGCAGAAACAATTGTTCCGTGTGCAAAAGCAGGTGCGAACATTTTTGTTGCTGGATCAGCTATCTATAATCAAGAAGATCGTGCTACTGCCTTACAACAAATTAAAGCTGCTGGCGAGGCAGCATTAGTGTAATGTCAATCGTAGTCATTTGCTCGGGCGGCCCCTACGAAGATATTTACCCATTAGAACGTTTTAAAAGCATTGAGGATGTAGTATTCATTGGCGCTGATTACGGATCTATACATTTATTAGATGCAGGAATCATCCCGACAGAAATCCTTGGTGATTTTGATTCATTATCTGATGAAGATTGGGCACGTGTTACAAAAGTAGTGAAACATATTGATAAGGCAAAAGCAGAAAAAGACGAAACGGATACTGACCTAGCTTTATTAAGAGCAATTGCTTATCAACCTACTGAAATTTATTTAACAGGGGTTACTGGAGGGCGTCTTGACCATTTTGAAGCGGCAATACGTTCAATTTATAGATTACAATTGGAAAATCCTCATATTGTAATAAAAATTATAAACTCCCATAATGAAATTCGCATACTATTGCCTGGCAAACATAATATATTACGAGATGAAAAGTTTCGATATATTTCGTTTTTTGCTTTTGAAAAAACAGTAGAAGATGTAACATTACGTGGGGTAAAATACGAGACTACAAATGAAACAATTGAAATTGGAACTTCTAGATTCACAAGTAATGAATTGATTCTCGAGCAGGGGTATATCTCTTTTTCATCAGGCATATGTTTAATGATAAGAAGCAGTGATTAAAAAGGAGGGCCCAATTTTGCGAGTTTATACATTTCAGTTACCTAAGTTTGTTAGTAGCCTTACACGTAGTTGCATCAATTTATTTACCGGCGGCGGAAAGAAGAAAAAACGCAAGGAATAATAATATTTTTTATTCGTTATTTTATTACGCCGGTCATTTTTATTGGATGCACAAACTAAAACTTTCAGCTGAAGAAGGAGGCGTCTCATATTATATTGAGACGCCTCCTTCTTAATATTTGATATTTTCCTTTTTTCTAAGATAATCCTAGTAACTTTATGTGTTTCTCTATGAAGTTGTGAATTATTTTTGAAATATGAAAGAAATTTTGTATCACTTTTTTGCCACAAAGTTGTATTGTATTTATATAAATCTTTTTACTTTAAAGCAAGTTGTGACTAGGGGGCAAATTAATATACTTGTTTCACTTCATAATAAAATAAAAAAACATCGACTTTTACATGATGTAAAAATCGATGTTTTTTAATGGTATTGAGTCGTATTAAACGCGTTCAACTTTACCAGATTTTAAAGCACGAGCAGATACCCATACACGTTTTGGTTTACCGTTAACTAAGATACGAACTTTTTGTAAGTTAGCACCCCAAGTACGTTTGTTAGCGTTCATAGCGTGTGAACGGCTATTGCCTGAACGAGCTTTACGACCAGTTACTGCACATTGTTTAGGCATGTATATTCCCTCCTTACAGATGAATCTGAAAGCTTGTTTTTCAGTTCGTTATTTCACATACTTTAATAATTTAACATAGCTCGTGATTCTATGCAACAATTTTCGCATAACCTTTCAAGAAAAAATACTTTACACAACAAAAAATATATTTCGTTATTTTTACAATAAATATGATACCAACAAAATTAACAATACTTGCATAATGATGTTAATCAAATGCACAATAAGTAGACGAATACCAACGTTTTCTTTTATAATCAATTTTTGTGTAGTACAATATAGTTTAGTTTAGTTTAGTCTCTAAGTTTGTCGTTAAAATCGAGATACATGTTTGTTACAGTAGCGGATAACTACAGAACTTTTTATCCCAAATTAGCCAAGGAGGCAAAAATTTATGTCACTAGAAATTAAAAATGATTTTGGCCAAATTGATATTGCAAATGATGTAATTGCTCAAATTGCTGGTGGAGCGGCAATCGAATGTTACGGAGTTGTCGGTATGGCATCAAAACATCAAATTCGTGATGGATTAACAGACATTCTACGAAAAGAGAACTTCGCAAAGGGCGTAATTATTCGTCAAAATGGACAAGACCTTAATATCGATATGTATATCATTGTAAGCTATGGAACAAAAATTTCGGAAGTAGCTTATCAGGTCCAATCAAAAGTGAAATACACTATAAATAAAACATTAGGTATGAGCGTAAATTCAGTTAACATATTTGTTCAAGGCGTTCGTGTTATGAATGTGTAAGAGGAGGATTTAAATCGGATGAAGTCACTAGACGGAATCAAATTTGCTGAAATGGTGCAGATGGGAGCTCACCATCTATCGCAAAATGCAAGTTACGTTGATTCATTAAATGTATTCCCTGTACCAGATGGAGATACTGGAACGAATATGAACCTTTCCATGACTTCCGGTGCAAAGGAAACGCAAAGTAATGCAGATCAACATATCGGGAAAACTGCCCAAAGCTTATCTAAAGGATTATTAATGGGGGCACGAGGAAATTCAGGTGTTATCTTGTCTCAACTATTCCGTGGTTTTGGGAAATTCATTGAAAAAGAACAAGAGATTGATGCACAAAAATTCGCTGGTGCATTCCAAGCTGGGGTTGATACTGCTTATAAAGCAGTTATGAAACCGGTTGAAGGTACAATTTTAACTGTTGCCCGTGAAGCTGCTGCAAAAGCTGTGGAAGCTGCTCAAACGGAAACAAGCGTTATTTCTGTGATGGAAGTTGTCGTTAAGGAAGCGAAAAATTCCTTAGACCGAACTCCTGAATTACTCCCTGTATTAAAAGAAGTTGGGGTAGTCGATAGTGGTGGACAAGGCTTACTATTCATCTACGAAGGTTTCCTTGCTTCTTTAAAAGGTGAAGCATTACCAGAAAAAAATACAGCTTCATTAGATGATCTAATTAGTGCGGAACATCATCGTGCTCAAGATTTCATGAGTACAGAAGATATTGTATTTGGATATTGTACTGAAATTATGGTTCGTTTTGAAGAAGGCAAAGAACCATTTGATGAAGCAAAATTCAGAGAAGAACTAAATGTAATGGGAGATTCCCTATTAGTTGTTTCTGATGATGAAATTGCAAAAGTACATATCCATTCTGAAACACCTGGTGCTGTACTTACTGCAGGTCAAAAATATGGTAGCCTAATTAAAATTAAAGTAGACAATATGCGTGAACAACATTCAGCAATTGTAAATGATGATTCTAATCAATCTACTTCAAACACTTCAAACAAAGTTGAAAAACATCCGTATGCTGTTGTAACGATTGCAATGGGGGAAGGTGTTGCAAACTTATTACGTAGCATTGGTGCTTCATATGTGATTGAAGGCGGACAAACGATGAATCCATCTACTGAAGATATTGTGAAGGCAGTCAAAGCTATTAATGCTGAACGTGTATTAATCTTGCCGAATAATAAAAATATCGTTATGGCTGCGGAACAAGCGGTTGAATTATTAGATATCGAAGCTGCAGTAGTTCCTACGAAAACAATTCCTCAAGGGATGGCGGCAATTTTAGCCTTTAATCCAGAAGCATCTGTTGAGGAAAATAAAACAAATATGACGAACGCATTCTCACATGTGAAAACTGGTCAAGTAACATATGCAGTTCGCGATACATCTATTGATGGTGTAGAAATTCACAAAGATGATTATATGGCACTAGCTGAAGGTAAAATCGTACTTTCTACGCCGAATAAAATGGATGCTGCTCAAAAAGTAGTCTCTCACCTTGTAGATGAAGATACTGAGATCATCACGGTACTTTATGGTGAAGATGCTTCAGAAAAGGAAGCAGAAGAGCTATCACAATTTATTGAGGAAAATTATCCAGATGCTGAAGTTGAAATAGTAGAAGGTAAACAATCACTATATCCATTTATCTTATCAATTGAATAAAACTTTAAGACAGTACTTGTGTATTTAATTACATGTACTGTCTTTATTTTTTGAATTCTATTTATTTTGATTGTTAAAGAATGTTCATGTTAAACTAGGCTTACAATGTACTATAATGATAATTTCGTAAAATATTTTTTAAAGGAGAGAGTAGGTTGAAATTTACTTCAGTTTTTGACATTATCGGACCCGTTATGATTGGCCCCTCTTCTTCACATACAGCAGGTGCGGCACGAATTGGACGAGTTGCACGAGATTTATTCGGACGTACGCCTAAATGGGCAAAAATCCATCTTTATGGTTCTTTTGCGGAAACTTATAAAGGTCATGGAACAGATGTGGCGATTATTGGTGGGTTATTAGATTTTGATACGTTTGACGAACGAATAAAAACATCTTTTGAACATGCAAAGAAAATAGGATTATCCTTTGAATTTATTGCAGAAACAGCAAACAA
This sequence comes from Ureibacillus endophyticus, assembly GCF_003628435.1. Taxonomy (GTDB): domain Bacteria; phylum Bacillota; class Bacilli; order Bacillales_A; family Planococcaceae; genus Ureibacillus; species Ureibacillus endophyticus. Next base: position 91,854 of record NZ_RBZN01000002.1, read on the forward strand.
AGAGCATCCTAATACGGCACGAATTGTTTTGGGAGATGACACTGGTGAAATGTCTATTGAAGGGATTTCCATCGGTGGAGGGAAAATTGAGGTAAGTGAAGTAAACGGTTTCAAATTACGTTTAACAGGTGGAATGCCTGCTTTACTCGTTGTACATGATGACCGTGCAGGATGTATTGCGAATGTTGCGAACTGTTTAGCAATGCATAATATAAATATTGGTCATATGGAAGTTTCTCGAATTGAACGTGGATTGACTGCTTTAATGGTTATTGAAGTCGATCAAAATATTGATGAGAAAGTGATTCAACAAATTTCTTTAATTCCTAATATTACAAAGGTATCTAAAATAAACAATTAAGGAGTGGGCGAATTGGACGTATTATTTCATAATGTACGAGAATTAGTAGAATTGGCGGATAAAGAAAATAAGCTCATCTCTGAAATCATGATCGAGCAAGAAATGAAAATTAGTGGTCGGTCAAGACAAGAAATATTTGAACAAATGGATAAAAATTTAACTGTGATGGAGCAAGCAGTTGAACGGGGACTAAAAGGGGTTCGTTCTGTATCAGGACTTACAGGTGGTGATGCGGTTTTACTACAGAATTATATTGCGACCGGAAATAGTTTATCCGGTGATTTACTTTTAGATGCAGTTAGTAAAGCTGTTGCAACAAATGAAGTAAATGCTGCAATGGGTACAATTTGTGCAACGCCAACAGCTGGTTCTGCTGGTGTTGTACCAGGCACACTTTTCGCAGTGAAAAATAAATTAAACCCAACACGTGAACAAATGATTCGTTATCTATTTACTGCAGGTGCCTTTGGTTTTATCGTCGCAAATAATGCATCTATTTCTGGTGCAGCTGGGGGATGCCAAGCAGAGGTCGGTTCTGCTGCTGGTATGGCGGCAGCATCCATTGTTGAAATGGCTGGAGGGACACCTGCTCAATGTGCGGAAGCGTTTGCAATTACTTTAAAAAATATGCTTGGCTTAGTTTGTGATCCTGTAGCAGGACTTGTTGAAGTACCTTGTGTGAAACGAAATGCAATGGGTGCTGCAAATGCTCTTGTTGCTGCAGATATGGCATTAGCAGGAATTTCAAGTCGTATCCCTTGTGATGAAGTAATTGGTGCAATGTTTAGAATTGGCCAGACAATGAATCCAAATTTAAAAGAAACAGCTCGCGGTGGTTTGGCGGCTACTCCGACAGGTAAGGAAATTGCTGCTAAGATTTTTGGGAGTGCAGTAAATTGACAATTAAAGAGTTTGAAGCAGTAACTGAACTAAAAGGGATTGGAAAAGAAACAGCAGAACATTTAGCAGAGATGGGAATATTTACAGTTCAAGATTTGATTTGGACATTTCCTTTTCGTCACGAAGATCAACGACTAAAGGATTTAGCTGAAACACCTCACAATGAAAAAGTGACGGTGGAAGCAAGAGTTGAAAGTGTGCCTTCTGTTCTTTACCTTGGAAAAAATAAAACGAGAATACAAGTAACAGTACTTGCTGGAAGACATTTAGTGAAAGTTGTTTTTTTTAATCAAGCGTATTTACGAACGAAATTAACTCCAGGTTCAATTATTACGGTTTCAGGCAAATGGGATCGAGGTAGACAAGTTATCAATGGTACGTCTATTCATTTTGGTCCAAAAACAGATAATACAGATTTTGAACCAGTTTATAGTTTACGTGGATCACTTCGTCAAAATAGATTTAGAAAGTATATGCGCCAAGCGTTAGATGTAGCGGGAGAGAACTTAGCGGAGACTCTCCCTTTGCATTTAATACAGAAATATAAACTGCCTTCACTTTTAGAAGCATTAGAAGGCGTTCATTTCCCTAAAGATGCAGAGCATGCAAAACAAGCTAGAAGACGATTTGTTTATGAAGAATTATTGCATTTTCAATTGAGAATTCAAGCATTGCGTAAAGCTCGTAAAAGTGATGAACAAGGTACGATAATACAGTATGATCTTAAGAAATTAAAAAAGTTTATAAGTACAATTCCATTTGAATTAACAAATGCTCAGAAAAGGGTTGTAAATGATATTTGTAAAGATTTAAAAGAACCTCATCGAATGAATCGACTTTTGCAAGGAGATGTAGGGTCAGGTAAAACTATTGTAGCAGCTATCGGACTTTATGCAGCAGTAACAGCTGGTTTTCAAGGCGCTTTAATGGCACCGACCGAAATTTTAGCGGAACAACATGCGGAAAGTTTGAAAAGTTGGTTTGATCCAATTGGGGTTCGTGTCGCTCTACTATCGGGTTCTACAAAAAGTAAAGAACGAAAAGTCATTTTAGAGCAATTACATAATGGGGAAATAGATATTTTAATTGGTACCCATGCGTTAATTCAACCTGATGTTGTCTTTTCGAACTTAGGATTTGTTATTACCGATGAACAACATCGATTTGGAGTAGAGCAAAGACGTATATTAAGGGATAAGGGAATTAATCCTGATGTTCTTTTTATGACAGCAACTCCAATACCGAGAACATTGGCTATAACGGCTTTTGGTGAAATGGATGTTTCGATTATTGATGAATTGCCAGCAGGTAGAAAGCAAATCGAAACACACTGGCTAAAAAAGGAACAATTGAATTCGGCTATTTCGAAAATGGAAATAGAACTTAGTCAAGGTAGACAAGCATATGTAATTTGTCCTTTAATTGAGGAATCTGATAAATTAGATGTTCAAAATGCTGTTGAAGTGTATGAGCAGCTTGCAACCATATTCCACGGAAGATATAAAGTCGGACTAATGCATGGGCGATTACATCCTGATGAGAAGGAGCAAGTGATGCGTGCCTATTCTGAAGGAGAGATCCATGTATTAGTGTCAACGACAGTCGTTGAAGTAGGGGTAAACGTTCCAAATGCATCATACATGTTAATATACGATGCGGATCGATTTGGACTAGCTCAGTTACATCAATTGCGCGGCCGAGTTGGACGAGGACAACACCAGTCTTATTGCGTATTATTAGCCGATCCTAAATCTGATGAAGGAAAAGAGCGGATGATGTCTATGACTCAAACGAATGATGGCTTCCGTTTAGCTGAAAAAGATTTGGAATTACGAGGACCAGGCGACTTTTTCGGTAAAAAGCAAAGTGGTCTCCCTGAATTTAAAATGGCAGATTTAGTACATGACTATAGAACACTAGAAGTTGCTCGACAAGATGCCGAAAAAATAATCTATGATAAGAACTTTTGGGAAAATGAAGAGTATAGATCTTTAAGAGAAATGTTAGAAGAATCTGGAGTACTCTCAGGTGAACGAATGGATTAACTTAAAATGGACGTAACTTTATGTTGCGTTCTTTTTTTTGGAAATGTATACTGGTATTAGTACCAAGTGCTAAATAATTCGGAAGTAGGTGACGATTGAATGAAAAGGACGAAAAAAGAAAGGCAACGTCTTCTAACAGAAACAATTGCAGAAAATCCATTCGTCACTGATGAACAACTAGCTTCCCAATTTAATGTTAGTGTACAAACGATTCGCCTTGACCGAATGGAATTAGCCATTCCGGAATTACGCGAAAGAATTAAAGATGTTGCTGCAAAAAATTATGAAAATGAAGTTAAATCTCTACCGATAGATGAAGTAATTGGTGAAATTATTGATATCGAATTAGATAATCGTGCAATTTCTATTTTTGACGTTGGCCAAGAGCATGTTTTCCAACGTAACGGGATTGCTAGGGGACATCATTTATTTGCACAAGCAAACTCTCTTGCTGTTGCTGTTATTGATGACGAACTTGCCTTAACAGTAAAAGCGAATGTTTCTTTTATTAGACCAGTAAAAGCTGGTGATAGAGTAATTACAAAAGCAATTGTTCGTGGTCAAGATGATGAAAAAAATAGAACATATATAGATGTCGTATCAACTGTCAATAATGATAAAGTGTTTAAAGGTGAATTTGAGATGTATCGCACGAAAGGTAGTGTACAATAATGAAATTAGCAATTGATGGCATGGGTGGAGACAATGCGCCTAAAGCGGTAGTAGAAGGTGTACTGCTTGCATTAGACGAGTTTCCAAATATCGAAATACAACTCTATGGAAATCAACGAGAATTACAGCCATTGTTAAAAGAACATAGCCGTCTACAAGTAATTCATTGTGAAGAAGTAGTCGAAGCAGAGGATGATCCAGCTCGTGCAGTACGTCGAAAAAAGGATTCTTCAATGGCCCGTATGTTAGAAGCAGTCAATGAGGGGCGTGCAGATGCTTGTTTATCTGCAGGAAATACGGGAGCATTGATGGCTGGCGGTTTATTCAAAGTGGGACGTATAGAAGGTGTTTCACGTCCAGCATTAGCTACAACTTTACCAACAATTGATGGTAAAGGATTTTTAATGCTTGATCTTGGGGCAAATGCTGATGCAAAGCCAGAAAATCTTGTCCAATATGCAATTATGGGAAATATTTATGCCAAAAAAGTACGTGGTATTGATAATCCACGTATCGGTTTATTAAATATTGGAACGGAAGAAAAGAAAGGTAATGACCTTACAAAATCTGTTTTCGGTTTATTAAAAGAAGCAGATCTAAACTTTGTTGGGAATGTAGAAGCCAGAGATTTATTAGATAATGTTGCTGATGTTGTTGTAACAGATGGATTTACAGGTAATATGGTTCTAAAAACAATCGAAGGAACTGCTGGAGCATTAATGTCCATGATAAAAGATGTGTTCATGGCTTCAGGGAAAACGAAAATTGGAGCACTATTAGTAAAAGGTGAAATGAAAGGTTTAAAGTCAAAACTAGACTATTCTGAACATGGAGGAGCTGCATTATTTGGTCTCCAAGCACCTGTTGTAAAAGCACATGGTTCTTCCAATGCTAGGGCGATTTATAATGCGATTCGCCAGGCATCAATCATGGTTGAACATAATGTTACAGATGTGATTAAAACAACAATTGCTGATAATCCAGTTCAACAATAAGGGATATTGAAAAGGGGATAGACATGACGAAAATTGCATTTATTTTTCCGGGGCAAGGTTCTCAACAAGTAGGTATGGGGGCAGAGTTTGTCCAAAATGATGTTAATAGTAAAACATTTTATGATAAAGCTGATGATGTTTTAGGTTTTTCTCTTTCAAAATTAATGCTTGAGGGTCCTCAAGAAGAATTAACGTTAACTTACAATGCACAACCAGCGTTATTAACTACTGGGGTAATGGTAGCAGCAAAATTAAAAGAAGCGGGCATCGTACCGGATTTTACTGCCGGACATTCTTTAGGTGAATATAGTGCGTTAGTTGCTTCTAATTCCATTTCATTTGAAGATGCAGTTCAAATTGTTCATAAACGTGGTCTATATATGGATGAAGCTGTGCCTGCTGGACAAGGTGCAATGGCAGCTATTTTAGGAATGCCTGCTGATGCATTAAAGGAAGTAACTGATAAAGTAACAAATGAAGGCGATGTTGTTCAGATTGCAAACTTAAATTGTCCTGGACAAATCGTAATTTCTGGAACAAAAGCAGGAGTTGAAAAGGCTTGCGTCGAAGCAAAACAAGCAGGAGCAAAACGAGCAATACCTCTAGTTGTTAGTGGCCCATTCCATTCAGAATTAATGCGAGCAGCATCAGAAAAATTAGGTGATGCATTAAAGAACATTGAAATTTCACAACCAGACATTCCGGTTATCGGAAATGTATGGGCAAAAGAAATTGAAGATGTATCTGCTATTCAACATGAACTTGTTGAACAAGTTTATTCACCAGTTCAATGGGAAAATTCTGTACGTTATATGCTTGAGCAAGGTGTTACAACATTTATTGAATGCGGTCCAGGTAAAGTTCTATCAGGATTAGTAAAGAAAATCGACCGTTCAGTTAGCACTTATTGTGTATTTGACGAAACTTCATTAAATGAAGTGATCGAAGCATTAAGGGGTGAATAATTTGGGGAAATTAGATGGTAAAACTGCAGTCGTAACGGGAGCCTCTAGAGGGATTGGACGTGCAATTGCTTTAGAGTTAGCTAGAGAAGGTGCAAATGTTGTCGTAAACTATAGCGGAAGTGAAGGAAAAGCACTAGAAGTTGTAGAAGAGATAAAAACAATTGGTACAAATGCCATCGCTGTTCAAGGTAATGTTGGTGACGCTGATGCTGTACAAAATTTAATGTCTGCTGCGATCGAACAATTCGGTTCTATAGACATCTTAGTAAACAATGCTGGAATTACAAGAGATAATCTCTTAATGCGTATGAAGGAAGAAGAATGGGACGATGTAATTAACACGAACTTAAAAGGTGTTTTCCTTTGTACAAAAGCTGTGACACGTCAAATGATGAAACAACGAGCTGGCCGTATTATTAATATTTCATCAATTGTTGGAACTATAGGTAATGCTGGACAAGCAAACTATGTTGCAGCCAAAGCGGGTGTGATTGGTTTAACAAAAACGACTGCAAGAGAACTTGCGTCGCGAAATATATTAGTAAATGCCATCGCTCCTGGATTCATTACGACAGAAATGACAGATGCCTTACCAGAGGATGTTAAAGGGGCGATGTTAGCCCAAATTCCACTAGGAACATTAGGACAACCAGAACATATTGCGAAAGCAGTAGTATTCTTATCATCAGATGATTCTAGTTATATGACTGGACAAACATTGCATATTGATGGCGGAATGTATATGTAATCCTTAAAAAAATATTATTTATTGAATAATATTGCTGTCAATCTTTGAACAATTATGTTTTTTATGTATACTATTGAGGGGAGGTGACCATCTTGGCTACAGTATTAGAGCGTGTAACAAAAGTAGTAGTTGACCGTTTAGGTGTTGACGAAAGCGAAGTGAAAGTTGAAGCTTCATTCCGTGAAGATTTAGGAGCAGACTCATTAGATGTTGTTGAATTAGTAATGGAACTAGAAGATGAGTTTGATATGGAAATTTCAGATGAAGATGCTGAAAAAATCGGAACTGTTGGCGATGCTATCAGTTATATTGAAAGTAAATTAGGCTAATCTTTTATAAGAGGCACATTGGCATTTGAAAAAATACCAAGAAGTGCCTCTTTTCATATTACAGTATTTTTAATTTGGAAAGAAAAGTTGAATTTCTACAGTTGAACAAGGTAAACTAAACGGTAGAATCTATTAGGAAGGCAGATTGTTCATGACAATAAGAAAAAAAGGTAACATTCAAAAAGTGGGTGTTTTACCAGAGAAAGTAAAACATCAATTTGAATTTTTACAAGAGGAATTAAATATATATTTTCGTAATAAAACATTGTTATACCAAGCATTTACCCATTCATCTTATGTGAATGAGCATCGTCGAAAACTATTTACCGACAACGAACGACTAGAGTTTTTAGGAGACGCAGTACTTGAACTTTCTGTATCTAAATATCTTTTTGAAAGATATCCACATATGAGTGAGGGAGAATTAACTAAGTTACGTGCATCAATTGTATGTGAACCTTCTCTCGTTATTTTTGCTAATGAATTAAATTTCGGCAAATATGTTTTGTTAGGTAAGGGTGAGGAACTTACGGGTGGTCGTGAGCGTCCAGCACTACTTGCAGACGTGTTTGAATCATTCATTGGTGCACTATATTTAGATCAAGGTTTAGAGGTTGTCGTTTCCTTCTTAGAAAGAATTGTGTTCCCTAAAGTAGAAGTCGGTGCTTTTTCGCATGTGATGGATTTTAAAAGTCAACTACAAGAAATGGTTCAACAATCTAACAATGGCGTATTACATTATGAAATTGTAGATGAAAAAGGACCTGCACATAATCGTACTTTTGTTTCTCGCGTATTATTAAACGATCAAGAACTAGGGATTGGTCGAGGTAAATCGAAAAAAGAGGCTGAACAACAAGCTGCCCAAAATGCAATGATTACACTAAATCAGTCCGCGATTAAGGAGGAATAATATGTTCCTTAAACGACTTGAAGTAATAGGCTTTAAATCGTTTGCAGATCGGATTGGAATAGATTTTGTACCTGGTGTAACGGCTGTTGTCGGCCCCAATGGTAGTGGGAAGAGTAATGTAACGGATGCGATTCGTTGGGTTTTAGGAGAACAATCCGCAAAAAGTTTGCGTGGCTCTAAAATGGAGGATGTCATCTTTGCTGGAAGTGAATCTCGAAAACCGCTAAACTTTGCGGAAGTAACATTAGTTTTAGATAATGAAGATGAAAAAATATCAATACCCTTTTCTGAAATAAGTGTAACAAGACGAGTATATCGTTCGGGCGATAGTGAATATTTACTTAATAATCAGCAATGTCGCCTCAAAGATATTACAGATTTATTTTTAGATTCGGGATTAGGTAAAGAAGCATTTTCGATTATTTCGCAAGGCCGTGTTGATGAAATTTTAAATAGCCGCCCAGATGACCGTAGAACCATTTTTGAAGAAGCGGCAGGGGTATTAAAATATAAAATTCGTAAGAAAAAAGCAGAGCATAAACTAGTCGAAACAGATGAAAATTTACATCGTGTTTTAGATATTTTACATGAATTAGATAGTCGTCTCGAACCTTTAAAAATTCAAGCATCTGCTGCAAAAGATTATGTCAAAATGACCGAAGAACTAAGGGAATTTGATATAGCTTTAATTGTTAACGATTTATCACATTATAGTGAGAATTTAAAGCAAGTTAATTCTGAATTTGTACACTTGCAACAAACTGAACAACAACATCATTTGGAAATCAATAAGATTGAAGCGCTAGTATCTGACATTCGCGGCCAATTAAAGAAACTTGATAGTGACCTGGACATTACCCAAGAACAACTTGTAGAAGCTAGTTCTGAGGTAGAACGTTGGGATGGTCGAAAAGCTTTAATGAAAGAAAAACGTTTAAATGCACAAAAGCAATTAAATCAACTTCAACTTTCTTTAAAGCAAGCTCAAGAAGAACAGGTTGAACTTGCAACCAACGAGGAACAGAATAAACAACTATTTGCTGAAAAACAAAAAGAAGTTCAAACACTTAAAAGTGAACTTAAGCAATTAGAGCTAACTTTAAATTCATCAGCACTTGAAATTGAACAAGAAATTGAGCAATCGAAAAATAAATATATCGATTTATTAAATGAAGAAGCGACAGTCAAAAATGAATTGAAGCATATTGATCAACAACTAACTCAATATCAAGAAACGACTGAGCGGATGAATGACCGTTCCTCAGAGATGGTTAAAAAATTAGAAATTGTCGTAGAAACAAAGAAAAAGCTTCAATCAATCTTACTAGATATTGAAAACAAATTAAAAGACCGCTTAGAGCAACATGAAATACTTCAAATGAAGCTGAAGTCAAAAACAGATTCATTTGAAGAGAAACAAAAGATGTTGTATCAAGCTTATCAGCACCAACAGCAACTAAAAAGTCGTAAAGATACTTTAGCCGAGTTAGAAGCTGATTTTTCAGGTTTCTTTCAAGGGGTAAAGGATATTCTACATGCCCGTGATCGAGGCGAGTTATTAGGAATTGAAGGTGCCGTTGCAGAATTAATCCAAGTTGAAGGAAAATATTCAAAAGCAATTGAAACAGCTCTTGGGGCAGCATCTCAGCATATTGTTACAGAAACAGAACAACATGCACAAAAAGCAATTGGGTGGTTAAAAGTAAAACGTGCTGGACGAGCTACTTTTTTACCGAAAACAGTTATGAAATCACGCTTACTCCAACCTCATCAATATGCAACAGTCAAAAGTCACCCTGCATTTATTAGCCTTGCAGTTGATTTAGTAAGTTTTGAGGATTCGAATCAAACCATTGCTGAAAATTTATTAGGGAATGTACTAGTTGCTTCAAATCTTGAAGGAGCTAGTGAAATTGCTAGAAGTTGTGGATACAGATATCGAGTTGTAACTCTTGATGGTGATATAGTGAATGCTGGCGGTTCTTTAACAGGGGGGGCTTCGAAGCAACAATCATCATTGTTTACTCGTAAAGCTGAACTTGATGATTTAACAATTAAACTTCAGCAAATGGAAGTTTCCATAGTCCAAGCAGAAAAAACGTTGTCTGTTGAAAAGGAAAGCATCTCCACCCTACGAGAACAACTAGAGATTCTTAAGCTAGAAGGTGAAGCCCTTCGAAAAGAGGAGTTAGAACACCGCTCAAAAATTGTTGAATTAGAAGTAGAGGAAAAGAGCCTACAAGCGACAGTTAATGTTGCAACTTCCGAACAATCCTCCGTAACATCAAGAAAAACTACACTGTTACAGCAAAAGGAGCAATCGGAAATTCGACTCCAACAATTAAAGCTTGAACTTCATGAACTAAATGATAAAGTTGAACAATTGACTAAATTAAAAGTACAAACGGAAACAGAAAAAGATAGTTTACGTGAACAGTCGGCTTCAAAACGTGCAGAACTTGCAGTAGTTCAAGAGCAATTGAGTCAAATTCAAATTGCTACAGCAGATATTGCTTTAAAACGTACAAAAGCAAAGCAACAAGTTGATTCAATTCTTCAAGAAATTCAATGGATTGAAAATAGTGAATTAAATAGTCCATCTGAAGAAGAAATTGAAAAAACGATGATAGAATGGACAAAAAGAAAAGAAGAATTAACAAATAAAATTCAAACTAGTAGAGAAGCCCGTTCGAATCATCAGCTAAAGTTGTCTAAGCTTGAAAACGAATTAAAAGAATTACAACGAATTCATAAAGGCTTTTTAGAAAGTCTACGCTCCATTGAAGTGAGCAAAAGTCGAATAGAGTATGAAATGAATCGTCTACATGTACAGTTAGATGAGCAATATGAACTTGATTTCGAAGAGGCTCAAGAAATAGCAGTAGAAATAACTGATGTGGAACAATTAAGACGTAAAGTAAAACTACTAAAACAATCTATAGAAGAACTCGGCCCTGTTAATCTTACAGCGATAGATGAATATGAACGCGTATTAGAAAGACATACGTTTTTATCAGAACAGCGCAATGATTTACTGGAAGCACAGGAAACTTTACATGAGGCGATTAAAGAAATGGATGAAGAGATGTCAATTCGATTTGGCGAAACGTTCTCTATGATTCAATCGCAATTTAAAGTTGTTTTCCGTGAGTTATTCGGTGGAGGACAAGCTGATTTAGTATTGCTGGATCCTGACAATCTTTTAGAGACAGGTATCGAAATTGTTGCGCAACCACCTGGTAAAAAACTTCAAAGTTTAAGTTTATTGTCAGGGGGAGAAAGAGCATTAACGGCAATCGCTTTGTTATTTGCGATACTAAATACACGCCCAGTCCCATTCGTTATTTTGGATGAGGTGGAAGCTGCACTGGATGAAGCAAACGTTCAACGTTACAGTGAATATTTAAGAAAATTAAGTAATGATACACAGTTTATTGTCATCACTCATCGAAAAGGAACGATGGAAGGGGCAGATGTTTTATACGGTATCACGATGCAAGAGTCTGGGGTTTCAAAACTTGTGTCAGTAAAACTTGAAGAAGAAGCCCTTCTTAGCAGATAGGTAGTCGTATAGAACTGGTGTATATTCTGTTTAATATCAAAGGAGCGAGAATTATGAGCTTTTTTAAACGTTTAAAAGAAAAACTAATTGGTGGTAGCTCGGAGGAAGAAAAGGTTCAGGAAACGGACCTGACGAACGAAGCTGAATCTGATGCGGATTTAGAAGATGCTAAGCAAGATCAAGTAACAGAACCGGTAGAGGAAATTGTAGAAGAAGTAGTTGAAGAAGTAGAGCAACCACAAGAGGAATCTACAGCCCTTTCTACAGATGTTGAAGAGACAATGCCAGAACCTGTTGTTGAAAAGAAACCATCAGCTTGGTCAATCACACAAAAATTCAAATTGGGCTTAGCGAAAACACGAGATTCTTTCACTTCAAAGGTAAACGATTTAGTTGCTCGTTATCGTAAAGTTGACGAAGATTTCTTTGAAGAGTTAGAAGAAGTATTATTACAAGCTGACGTTGGATTTGAAACTGTGATGGAACTAATGGACAAATTACGTTTTGAAGTACAACGAAAAAACATAAAAGACACAGAAGGCATTCAAGCAATAATTTCAGAAAAGCTTGTTGAAATTTACGAAGCAGGCGAAGAAAATATTGCAGAGTTAAATATGCAACCAGATGGCGAGTTAACTGTTATTCTTTTCGTAGGGGTAAATGGTGTTGGTAAAACTACTACAATTGGTAAATTAGCACACCGTCTGAAATCTCAAGGTAAATCAGTAGTACTTGCTGCGGGTGATACATTCCGTGCAGGTGCAATTGATCAACTTCAAGTATGGGGAGACCGTGTAGGTTGTGAAGTTATTAAGCAATCAGAAGGTTCCGATCCAGCAGCAGTAATCTATGATGCAATTGCTGCAGCGAAAAAACGCGGAGCTGATGTATTAATTTGTGATACTGCTGGACGTTTACAAAATAAAGTGAATTTAATGAAAGAATTAGAAAAAGTACATCGTGTAATATCTCGTGAAATTCCAAATGCTCCCCATGAAGTATTACTAGCACTTGATGCAACAACGGGTCAAAATGCACTTGTTCAAGCACAGACATTTAAAGAAGCAACAAATGTAACGGGTATTGTCTTAACGAAACTAGATGGTACTGCAAAAGGTGGTATTGTACTAGCAATTCGTAACAAACTTCATATTCCAGTAAAATTTGTTGGACTTGGTGAAAAAATGGACGATTTGCAACCATTTGATGCTGAACGTTATGTTTATGGATTATTCGCAGAAGGCTTAGAAAAAGAACTTAAGAATATAGAAGATTAAAAAATAAGCTACTTCAGTATGTGTAAAATAATACTGAAGTAGTTTTTATTTTGAAGTGATTATAATAGCTTAGTATATAATTTTGATTTTTCTGCAAAATTTTGGTGAATTTAAAAGGCATTTTGTTGATATTGTATATTTATAGTTTGCTAGAAACCTTCTCTCAGTTTGTGATTGGGCATTCTGGATAAAAAGCTAAGCTTGTATAGTAGTTATTGCGCGGCTTTTTCCTAAAAAACAGTTGATGCACTCACTATTGAGGTTATTTTGGTTTCCAATTATCAAAGGCGAGTAAACGAAATGAGTCTTGACATAGTTATTGGACAAGGGAATTCCCTTGACAGACACTGGGGAAAGCATATATGATACAGTAGACTAATTATGATTGGAGAGATATTGATGCTACTTGAAAAAACAACACGCATGAACTTTCTCTTCGACTTTTATCAAGCATTATTAACAGATAAACAACGTAGTTATATGGAACTTTATTACTTAGATGATCTTTCCCTAGGGGAAATTGCAGAAAGTTATAAAGTTTCACGCCAAGCTGTATACGATAATATTCGTCGTACAGAGTCGATGCTTGAGGAATATGAAGATAAATTAAAGCTATTTGAAAAATTCGGGCAACGTCAGCAAATCCTTGAAAAATTGACTGAAGCAATCAAAGATGAATCTTCAACTATGGAAGAACGTCTTGCATTGATATTACAATTAAAGGAAACGGATTAGGAGGCTAGACATGGCATTTGAAGGATTAGCGGAACGACTCCAAAATACAATCCAAAAGATTAAAGGTAAAGGAAAAGTTTCCGAACAAGATGTAAAAGAAATGATGCGAGAAGTGCGACTTGCATTAATTGAAGCCGACGTTAACTTAAAAGTTGTAAAAGACTTTGTTAAAAAAGTAAGTGAACGTGCAGTTGGCGTAGAGGTAATGAAAAGTTTAACACCAGGCCAACAGGTTATTAAAATTGTGCAAGACGAATTAGTTGCATTAATGGGTGGAGAACAAAGCCCTATCAATTTCAATAACAAACCACCTACAGTCATCATGATGGTTGGTTTACAAGGTGCTGGTAAAACAACGACAACTGGGAAATTAGCGAATGTTTTACGGAAGAAATACAATCGTAAGCCATTGCTTGTTGCAGCCGATGTTTACCGCCCTGCAGCCATTCAACAATTGCAAACATTAGGGAAACAATTATCGATTCCTGTTTTTGCATTAGGTAATGATGTTTCACCAGTGGAAATTGCTCGTCAAGCCCTTGAACAAGCGAAAGAAGAACATCATGATGTAGTGATTATCGATACAGCTGGTCGACTTCATATTGACGAACAATTGATGGATGAACTAAAAAATATTAAAGCGCTAAAAGAACCAGATGAAGTATTTTTAGTAGTAGACGCAATGACAGGGCAAGATGCTGTTAATGTAGCGCAAAGCTTCAATGAAACTGTTGGCATCACGGGTGTTGTACTAACAAAATTAGATGGTGATACTCGTGGTGGTGCTGCATTATCAATTCGTGCTGTAACGGATAAGCCAATTAAATATGTTGGTATGGGTGAAAAAATGGATGCATTAGAACCTTTCCACCCAGATCGAATGGCTTCCCGTATTTTAGGTATGGGTGATGTTCTTTCGCTTATTGAAAAAGCGCAAGCGAATGTGGACATGGAAAAGGCGAAAGAGCTGGAAGAAAAATTCATGTCGCAAAGCTTTACATTTGATGACTTTGTAGAACAATTACAAGCATTGAAAAAAATGGGACCTCTTGACGAATTATTAAAGATGCTTCCTGGTGCCAATAAAATTAAAGGGTTAGATAATGTAAAAGTGGATGAGAAACAAATGGGGCGTATTGAAGCAATTATTTATTCAATGACACCTGCTGAAAAAACGAATCCAGAAATTATTAATTCTAGCCGTAAAAAGCGTATTGCAACTGGATCAGGGACAACGATTCAAGAAGTAAACAGATTACTAAAGCAATTTGAAGATATGAAAAAAATGATGAAGCAAATGACAGGTATGGCCCAAGGAAAAGGTAAGAAAAAAATGAAATTACCTGGGCTAGATTCATTGTTTAAATAACATTTTTATGTTAAATTATTAGGTGTTAAGAAAAAACACTTTACAAACAACAAGAAACTTGATAATATTCTATCTTGTGTGAAACTTATTCGGAGGTGCAAATAAACATGGCAGTAAAAATTCGTTTAAAACGTATGGGAGCTAAAAAATCTCCTTTCTATCGTATCGTTGTAGCTGACTCTCGTTCACCACGTGACGGACGTCAAATCGAAACAGTAGGTACTTACAACCCACTAACTACACCAGCTACTTTAACAATCGATGAAGAGAAAGCTCTTCAATGGTTAGCTAATGGTGCAAAACCATCTGACACTGTACGTAACCTTTTCTCAGAAAAAGGTATCATGGAAAAATTCCACAACCAAAAATTCAGTAAATAATCGGAGGTGCCACTATGCAGTTGCTGATTGAAACAATCGTAAAACCACTAGTCGATTTTCCTGAAGAAGTTCGTATTGAGACGGACGAAAATTCAAGTCGAATTGTTTATAAACTTTCTGTACATCCACAAGATCGAGGAAAAGTAATAGGCAAACAAGGGCGCGTTGCTAAAGCGATTCGTACAATTGTTTACTCAGCTGCTGGTGGTCACCATAAGAAAAAGACGTACGTCGATATATTGGATTAATAGAAAAGTGGAAGGCACTTGCTTAGGCAAATTAGCTTAAAGCTTTTCAAACTAGAAGGGGACCTTTAATAGGCTTTCCCTTCTTTTTTATTACTCATTTTAGTATGATTATGTCAATCAATTATTTTGACTTTAACAAAGGTGGATTTTATATGGAATGGTTTAATGTAGGTAGAATTGTAAATACACATGGGATACGTGGAGAAGTACGTGTACTTTCATCAACGGATTTTGAAGAAATACGCTTTGCACCCGGAAGTAAATTAGCAGTATTTAAAAAAGATGAGAAAAAACCAATTTGGGTAACTGTAGAAAGCTCAAGAAAACATAAAAACTTTATTTTACTTACCTTTGAAGGATACAATAATATTAATTTAGTTGAGCCGTTTAAAGAAGGTATGCTAAAAGTTACAAAAGATCAACTTGAAGATGATGAACTTGAAGAAAACGAATATTACTACTTCGAAATTATTGGCTGTGAAGTGTTTTCTGAAGTAGGGGATCTTATTGGTACGGTAAGTGACATCTTAGAAACCGGTGCCAATGATGTATGGGAAATAAAAGCATCTAATGGCAAAAAACACTATATCCCTTATATTGAGGATGTTGTTAAAAACATTGATGTGGAAGAGAAAAAAATTACGATTCATGTCATGGAAGGATTATTGTAATGAATATTCATGTTTTAAGTTTATTTCCGGATATGTTTACTGGTGTATTTGGATCCTCAATTTTAAAAAAAGCTCAAGAAAAAGAATTAGTCACATTAAACGTCTCAGATATTCGAGATTTTAGTGATAATAAACATAAACAAGTAGACGATTATCCATATGGTGGTGGAGCTGGTATGGTATTAAAACCAGAGCCAATGTTCCAAGCTGTTGAACAAATCACGCAAGGGCGAAAACCGAGAATTATTCTAATGTGTCCACAAGGCGAACGATTCACTCAGAAAAAAGCAGAAGAACTTGCGAAAGAAGAAGAGTTAATTTTTTTATGTGGTCATTATGAAGGATATGATGAACGCATACGCGAATTTTTAGTGACGGATGAGATCTCGATTGGTGATTTTGTTTTAACTGGTGGTGAGTTACCAGCTATGACGGTTATTGATGCGGTAGTTCGACTCCTACCAGGTGTTTTAGGACAAGAAGATTCTCATATCCACGATTCTTTTTCAACAGGTTTATTAGAACATCCACATTATACTCGTCCAGCTGATTTTAGAGGGATGAAAGTACCTGAAGTATTAACGTCTGGAAACCATGGTAAAATTGAAGAATGGCGTGAAGAACAATCGATAAAGCGTACATTCGAGAGAAGACCAGACCTATTTGAACACATTGAATTAACCAAAAGGCAACAGAGCTTTCTTGATAAATTAAAGAATGAAAATAACTTGCAAAAACCAAAGCAATTATGATATTATACATTCTGTGCTTCTATGTGAAGCGCTCATATTACGGTGTTCCGCTGTAGCCAAATAATGACTATAAGAGCATCTGTTAAGAGGAGAGAAAATTATGTCAAACATTATCGCAGAAATTACAAAAGAACAACTTCGTACAGATTTACCAACTTTCCGTCCTGGTGATACTGTAAAAGTACACGTGAAAGTTGTAGAGGGTACTCGTGAGCGTATCCAAGTATTCGAAGGTGTTGTAATTAAACGTCGTGGTGGCGGTATTAGCGAAACATTCACAGTTCGTAAAGTATCTTACGGTGTTGGTGTTGAACGTACATTCCCTGTACACACTCCAAAAATCGCTAAGTTAGAAGTTACTCGTCGTGGTAAAGTACGTCGTGCTAAACTTTACTATTTACGTAACCTACGTGGTAAAGCAGCTCGTATTAAAGAAATTCGATAATCGATTTAGAATGGGGGCTTGTAAGGCAAGCTCCCTTTCTTTTTGAAGATTTATAAGCATAAACTTTTTTGAATATTATCTAATATATCGCTAAAATTTGAGCATATGCTCCTTTTTCATTAATATGATTATTAAGGGGGGATTTTTTTCTTATGGAAAAAGCTAAGAAAGAGAAAAATGAATTATGGGAATGGATTAAAGCACTTCTAATAGCATTTGGAATCGCAGTTATAATTCGATACTTTTTATTTACCCCAATTGTAGTTGATGGTGATTCAATGATGCCCACTTTAGTTGATGGGGATCGTATGATTGTTAATAAAATTGGCTATACAATAGGAGAGCCTAAACGGTTTGATATTGTTGTTTTCCACGCTCCAGAAGGAAAAGATTATATTAAACGTGTAATAGGGCTTCCAGGTGACTATATTGAGTATAAAGATGATCAATTATATATAAATGGTAAACCTTATGATGAACCATATCTAGATCAATATAAATCAGAATTAACTGAGGGTACCCTTACTCAAGATTTTACATTACAGGATGTTGATCCGACTTTAGAAGTCATTCCAGAGGGCTATGTTTTTGTAATGGGGGATAACCGCCGTTACAGTAAGGACAGCCGTCATATCGGGATTGTAAGTGAAGAAAAAATTATTGGTAGTACAAGTATTGTATTTTGGCCATTTGATGAAATAAAAATTGTAAAATAAAACGTAGCATTTTAAGGGGAGGTTTTGATAATCTCCTTTTCTTTTTGCAACAACAAGGAGGAAGTTTCAATGACTATACAATGGTTTCCAGGACATATGGCAAAAGCTAGAAGGGAAGTTTCTGAGAAATTAAAACTTGTTGACATTATATTCGAATTAATTGATGCACGATTGCCTTTGTCTTCAAGAAATCCAATGATTGACGAAGTAATACATCAAAAACCGAGATTATTAATATTAAATAAGGCGGATATGGCAGATGAATCTGAAACACGTAAATGGGTAGACTATTTTGCGGAAAAAGGACAAACTGCCATTGCTATTAACTCATTAGAGGGTAAAGGTCTGCAAAAAGTAACAAAAGCCGCTCAAGAGATTCTTGCTCCAAAATGGGAACGCATGAAGTTAAAAGGTATGAAACCACGTGCTATTCGTGCAATGATTGTAGGAATACCGAATGTAGGGAAATCAACGTTAATTAATCGTCTTGCTAAGAAGAATATTGCAAAGACAGGGAATACTCCAGGTGTAACAAAGTCACAACAATGGATTAAAGTTGGGAAAGACATAGAATTGCTAGATACACCAGGAATTCTTTGGCCGAAATTTGAGGACCAAGAAGTTGGTTTAAAACTAGCTTTAACAGGTGCTATAAAAGATACAATCATTAATATGGAAGACTTAGCTGTATACGGTTTAAAGTTTCTATCACTCCATTATCCACAGCGAATGGAAGAACGTTATGGAATTTCTTTTGTTCATGAGAATTTAGTTGAAACCTTTGATCTTATTGGTGAAAAAAGAAAAGTTTATGGACCAGGTGGAGAAATAGATTATGAACAAGTTGCTTTAATTATCGTGAGAGATATTAGAAATCAAAACTTTGGTAAATTAACTTTTGACATTGTTGATGAACAAATTGAAAAAGAATCTTTATAATATATTTTTGGGTACCATGTAATAGGAAAGTGGTGCCCTTTTTTGCATCAAAAATACATAGTACATTTAAATAGCCGATAAAAAGAATAGTAAGTTTAGGGAAGTGTAATAGATGGTAAAAACAATAAAAGAAATTACAAATGCTTTAAATATGGCTACAGAGTATGAAAGTTGGATGGACGAAGTAAAAGCAGATTCTCGTGCTGGAGTCCAGAAAGCATTTCAACAATGGGAAAAGAGAAGAGCCAAACAACGGATTGTGATGGAAGAACATGAGCAAAAATTAAAATTCGACCAGTCATTTTTACCTTTTGAAGAAGCATTGCTTGCCGGTGCAGATGAAGCTGGAAGAGGACCATTAGCTGGACCTGTTGTAACAGCAGCTGTCATATTACCAAAGGATTGTAAAGAATTGGTCGGTATTAATGACTCGAAACAATTAACTCGTAAAGCGAGAGAAAATTTTGCAAAAATAATTAAAGACTATGCAATTGCTTATTCAATCCATTTTCAAAGCGTTGAAGTAATCGATGAGATTAACATATATGAAGCGACAAAACAATCGATGAAAAGTTGTATTGAATCTTTAAGTGTTCGTCCGAATTTTTGTATTTTAGATGCACTAGAGTTAGATATTTCTATACCACAAAAGTCTATTATTAAAGGTGATGCAAAAAGCTTAACCATTGCTGCCGCCTCTATTTTAGCAAAATGTGCCCGGGATGAATTTATGGATCGATTACACGAACAATACCCTATGTATGGGTTTGATAAAAATGCTGGCTATGGAACAAAGCAACATCTTGATGCTTTACGTCAATTCGGACCAATAGCAGAACATCGCAAAAGTTTTGAACCAATAAAATCAATGATGAATAAGAAGGAGGAATTACTCCTATGACATCCACATCCTTTAATCCTATTCAATCACAACAAGCAACACTACAGTCAAATCAACCTCTAACATTAAAGCAAGGACAGGTTTTTCATGGTACAGTAAAAAAACTTTATCCTGATCAGATGGCTGAAATACAAGTGGGAAGTCATAAATTATATGCTAAGCTAGAAACACCCTTAAAAGCAGGAGATTCGCATTTTTTTCAAGTAACAAACATGAACCCCCAAGCTGAATTAAAAGTTGTTACAGGGCCAATGCAACAAGCACAAACCACTCAACAATTAAATCAATTGCTTGAATCAATGAATTTGCCGAAAACTGCGGAGATGCAAAAAATATTAGCGTATTTTGTAAAAAATCAACTACCAATTAATAAAGAAACTATAGTACAAACAGAAGCTTTTTTAAAAAATATTCCCGACAATGCAATGAAACAAGAGGCATTGGCAATTATTCAAAAGATGGTTGAAACAAAAATGCCATTCACGAAGGAAATTTTTAATGGATTGTTAAATGGGGCTAAAACAAGTGGATTTACTGGAGAATTATTAAATTTATCTAAACTATTAAATGATGATTCAACAATTTTACCTCAAATGAAATCAAATATTCTTGCTTCATTACAAAGGATTGCACAACCTTTTGAAAGTGAATCAAGTGGAATGATTTTATCGAAGGCAGTACAGGAATTAATGGACAAAAATGCAAATCAACAAAGTCGTGTTGATGCTCTTAATCTCTTAAAAGAAGCAAATATATTACCCAAAGATGCAAATGTGAATAATTGGTTATCACAATCGTTTCAAAAAATAGTAGCGAATAAAGGTTTAGAGAATGCACAGTTAAATGAATTAATTCGATCACTATCTACAGCAAAGGTAGAAGAAATACCGAATATTCTTCAACAGATAAAATCTATAGAGGGTAACATAAATAATAAACAACAAATTCTTCAATTAATTAACGAATTTGAAAATGTACCGAAGAATGACACTTCAATACAACAGTTTGTTAAACAACTACAAGGCCAATTAGGAAATTCGACTGCTTTTCTTAAAGGAGTTTCTAGTGACATTGTACACGCGATTGCAAATGCAAACGTAGAAAGTATTCCGAAAATGCTAACTGATTTAAAAACATGGCTACAAGAACAACCACTATCAGCAAACCATAAAGAGCAACTACATCAATTATTAAATAGATTTGAAGTATTGCCTAAAACACCTCAAACGATTGAGCTTTTTGTGAAGCAACTGCATGAGCAATTAATAAAAGCATTTTCAGAGAGTATTAATAAGTTTGAACTAAGTGAACCCGGGTATTCTAAAAATGATAATTTACTCTTCCTGTTAAAACCAGAATCTCAAATGAATGTAAATACTACATTTTCTCACTTACTAAAAACTGCAAATGAATCACAAGAGCCATTTATACAACAAATAGTTGCTCAAGTAGATGATGAAATACGTTCTTCAATTGATGGGAAATCAATGGAGCATGCAGTAAAAACGATATTAAAAAGCTTAGGGTTAAGTTATGAAGCATTATTAAATACTAAATCTCAGAATTTACAAGATCAAATCCATTCATTAAAACCACAGTTGTTATCATTAATTCAAGATTCGGCAGTTTCTGCAACAGTAAAAGAAGCAGCAGAAGGTATTTTATCAAGGTTGAATGGAATGCAGTTACATTCAGTCGAAAATGGCCATCAACATCAAATTGTGATGCATATTCCACTACATTTCTTCGGAAAAAATACAGATGCAACAGTTCAGTGGAATGGTAGAATGGGCAAAGATGGTAAGATTAGTTCGGATTTTGTAAGAATTTTATTTTATTTAAATATGGAAGCTTTAAAGGAAACAATGGTAGATATGCAGGTTCAAAATCGAATTGTAACTATCAATGTATTTAATGAAGATCCTTATTTAGAAAACTATGCTGAACATCTTAAAGAAGCGTTGAAAAACGGACTATTAGAAAGAGATTATCATCTTTCTGGTTTATTTTTTAAGCAATTTGAAAAAGTAGTTCCTCAAAAAGCAGAAATGATAAATAAAGTGAAAGATAATCATAAATCGCAAAGTGGAGTTGATATCCGCATATGAGCGATAAAAAGTATATTCGAAAAGAAGCAATTGCACTATCGTATAATCAAGAAAAATCGAGTAGTCCAAGAGTTGTTGCTAAAGGAAAAGGAAAAATAGCAGACAACATTTTAGAACAAGCAACGCTTCATAATGTGCCTATTTATGAAGATAGAAATTTAGTTGAGTTATTGGGAAATTTAGATTTAAATGAGTCAATACCCGAAGAATTATATCAAGCTGTTGCAGAAGTATTCGCCTTTATTTATAGGTTAGATCGCAGTTACAGTACAGAAAATTCTAAAAAATAGTATTGTATAACAATTAAATAAATAGAGGTTTTTCTATTAAAACTAGATAAAATTGTCATAATACAATGAAAAAAATGATTTTATAACAATTATAGACTTTGTCAGAATATTTGTTTAGAATATAATGTGTTAATAAAATAATTTCCGAATGCTGATTGGAGGATGTATTTCATGAATATCCATGAATACCAAGGTAAGGAAATCTTAAGAAAGTATGGCGTAGCTGTACCAAATGGTAGAGTTGCATTTTCACCAGAAGAAGCTGTAAAGGTAGCAAAAGAATTAGGTTCTAATGTTACTGTAGTGAAAGCTCAAATCCACGCAGGTGGACGCGGTAAAGCTGGTGGTGTGAAAATTGCCAAAAATCTTGAAGAAGTTCGAACTTACGCAAAAGAATTGTTAGGGAAAATACTAGTAACACATCAAACAGGTCCAGAAGGTAAAGAAGTAAAACGCCTTTACATAGAAGAAGGATCAGATATTGAAAAAGAATATTATTTAAGTTTCATTCTAGATAGAGCAACATCTAGAGTAACATTAATGGGTTCAGAAGAAGGCGGAATGGATATTGAGGAGGTTGCAGAAAAAACTCCTGAAAAAATCTTTAAAGAAGTAATTGACCCAGTTACAGGACTATTACCATTCCAAGCACGTCGTATGGCTTTTAATATGAATATTCCATCAAAACTAGTAAATAAAGCTGCAAAATTGATGCTAGGTTTATATGAAGCATTTATTGATAAAGATGCATCAATTTTAGAAATCAATCCTTTAGTTGTAACGGGTAATGGTGAAGTTATGGCACTTGATGCGAAGTTTAATTTTGATTCAAATGCCCTTTATCGTCACAAAGATATTATTGAATTAAGAGACTTTGATGAAGAAGATCCAAAAGAAATTGAAGCATCGAAATACGACTTAAGTTATATTTCTTTAGATGGCAATATTGGTTGTATGGTTAATGGTGCTGGTCTTGCAATGGCAACTATGGACACAATTAGTTACTATGGTGGACAACCCGCTAACTTCCTAGACGTTGGAGGCGGTGCAACAACTGAAAAAGTAACAGAAGCATTTAAAATCATTTTATCTGATCCACAAGTTAAAGGAATTTTCGTTAACATTTTCGGTGGAATTATGAAATGTGACGTAATTGCTGAAGGTGTTATTGCAGCAGCGAAACAAGTTGGGTTAGAAGTGCCTCTAGTTGTACGTTTAGAAGGTACAAATGTAGAACGTGGTAAAGAATTATTAAATGCATCTGGATTAAATATTGTTGCAGCAGATTCAATGGCAGATGGTGCCGAAAAAATAGTGAAACTTGTAGGCTAAGGAAGGCGGAGGACATTTCATGAGTGTTTATATTAATGCAGATACAAAGGTAATTGTACAGGGTATTACAGGTGAAACAGCCCTTTTCCATACAAAACAAATGCTAGAATACGGTACAAAAATTGTTGCTGGCGTAACACCTGGTAAAGGTGGACAAGTGATTGAAGGTGTACCGGTCTTTAATACAGTGCAAGAAGCAGTGCAAGAAACAGGAGCAAATGTTTCTGTTATCTATGTTCCAGCTCCATTTGCAGCAGATGCGATTATTGAAGCAGTAGACGCTGAACTAGATCTTACAATTTGTATTACTGAGCATATTCCGGTTTTAGATATGGTAAAAGTAAAACGTTATATGGAAGGTAAGAAAACACGATTAGTTGGTCCTAACTGTCCAGGAGTAATTACTGCTGATGAATGTAAAATCGGTATCATGCCTGGTTATATCCATAAAAAAGGGCATGTTGGAGTAGTGTCACGCTCTGGAACGCTTACTTATGAAGCAGTCCATCAATTAACACAAGCTGGTATCGGACAATCTACTGCAGTAGGGATTGGTGGAGACCCTGTAAACGGTACAAACTTTATCGATGTATTAAAAGAATTTAATAATGACCCAGAAACTTATGCAGTAGTAATGATTGGGGAAATTGGTGGTACAGCTGAAGAAGAAGCAGCAGAATGGATTAAAGCAAATATGACAAAACCTGTCGTAGGCTTTATCGGTGGACAAACAGCACCTCCTGGAAAACGAATGGGACATGCTGGAGCGATTATTTCTGGTGGTAAAGGTACTGCTAAAGAAAAAATTAAAGCAATGAATGAAGCAGGAATTGAAGTTGCTGAAACACCTTCAGTTATTGGTGAAACATTAATTAAAGTTATAAAAGAAAAAGGTCTATACGAAAAATGTAAGACACATTAAAATAAAGGTGTGACGCTTCTTTGCGTTACACTTTTTTTATTCAATGCGGTCACGTCTCGTTTTACATTTCTTCTATAAAATATGAGGGGTGATGAAGTTGGATTATTTAAAAGAAATACTTACTCTCCATTACGTTTATCCTCTCACTTTTAAAAAATTCCAAAAACTACAACAGCATATTGGTTCTATCAATAATTTAATCAATGTATCATCGACAAAATTGTCCAGTAGTCTATCAATTTCAACAAAAAATGCAGAAAAAATTTTATTTCAATATAAAAGAATCCTAAATACGAATTTGATAGAGGCATATAATTCTGCTAATATACATGCAATTCCTTTTTATCATGAATATTATCCCAAACAATTAAAAGAATTAATTGATCCCCCGACGGTTTTATATGCAAAAGGGGATATTTCGTTATTAACTAGACCTTTGAAAATAGCTGTTATTGGTTCTAGGAAGGCTACCGACTATTCTAAAATTGCAATGGATTATATCATTCCGGCTCTTGTAGATAATGATGCAATAATTGTTAGTGGATTAGCAAAAGGTGCGGACAGTTTTGCTCATCATGCAACGCTAAAATATGGTGGTAGAACGATTGCTATATTAGGACACGGCTTTTTTCATATTTACCCTAAAGAAAATCAACGTCTTGCTGAAGAAATTGCAAGAAATCATTTGTTGTTAACAGAATATCCACCCTATGTTGGTGTTCAAAAATGGCATTTTCCTAACAGAAATCGTATTATTAGCGGTATTAGTAGTGCTATCGTGGTAACGGAAGCTTCTTTAAAAAGTGGAACACTAATCACAACTGAACATGCATTAGAACATGGAAAAGATGTTTTTGTAGTTCCTGGTCCAATTCATTCAGAACTTTCAAAGGGAACCAATAGTCTATTAAAAGAAGGTGCAATCCCTATTTGGGTTGGTCATCAAATTCTTGATGAATTAAATTTATTTTTACGCGGATAAAATAATAAAACATTGATTTAGTTAGAAGAAATTCGAAACAGTTTAGCTTAGATTAAGGGAAAAATCGTATTTTTCTAAGGTAAATATTGAAAAAAAGTTGCATTATCCTAAAAACTGTTATACATTTTGCAACAGGTATTTATTTTACTATTGAAGAGAATTTAATTTATTAAATATAATAATTTACCTCTACAAGGGGGAAGTATAGATGGCAGATTACTTAGTGATTGTAGAATCACCAGCAAAAGCAAAAACAATTGAAAGATATCTAGGAAAAAAATATAAAGTAAAAGCTTCGATTGGTCACGTACGAGATTTACCTCGTAGCCAAACAGGGATTGATACAGAAAACAATTACCAACCAAAGTATATTACGATTCGTGGAAAAGGCCCTGTTTTACAAGAATTAAAAACAGCTGCAAAAAAGGCGAAAAAAGTTTATCTCGCAGCCGACCCCGATCGCGAAGGAGAAGCAATTGCTTGGCATTTAGCGACTGCATTAAATATTGATATCAATTCAGAATGTCGTGTTGTATTTAATGAAATTACTAAAGATGCGATACTAGATTCTTTTAAAAATCCTCGTCCAATTAATATGAATTTAGTAGATGCCCAACAAGCACGTAGAATTTTAGATAGACTTGTTGGTTATAATATTAGTCCGATATTATGGAAAAAAGTAAAAAAAGGATTGTCAGCAGGGCGTGTACAATCAGTTGCACTACGTTTAATTATCGATCGTGAGGAAGAAATAAAAAATTTCGTTCCTGAAGAATATTGGACGATTAAAGGATTATTCGAAAAGGGAAAAAAACAATTTGATACACTGTTCTATGGTGTAGGGAAAGAAAAATTAAAACTTTCAAATGAAGAACAGGTAAAATCCATTTTAAGTGACATTAAAGGGGATGAATTTGTTGTTACAAATGTCGTGAAAAAAGAAAGAAAACGTAATGCAGCTCCTGCATTTACAACTTCATCCCTACAACAGGAAGCAGCAAGAAAATTAAATTTCCGTGCGAAAAAAACAATGATGTTAGCCCAACAATTATACGAAGGTATTGATATTGGGAAAAAAGAAGGTACAGTTGGGTTAATTACCTATATGCGAACAGACTCAACTCGTATTTCTGAAACTGCAAAAGCAGAAGCAGTTGACTATATAAATAATAAATATGGTAAAGAATATTTAGTTAGCGAAGAGAAGAAAACCAAAAAGTCAACAAATGCACAAGATGCCCACGAGGCGATTCGTCCAACGAGTGTTATGCGTACTCCAGATGAGTTAAAAGAAGTTTTGAGTCGAGACCAACTTCGCTTATATCGCCTAATTTGGGAACGTTTTATTGCAAGTCAGATGGCCCCAGCTATTTTAGATACTGTAACAGTCGATTTAAATAATGGGGAAGTACAATTCCGTGCAAATGGCTCCCATGTAAAATTTCCTGGTTTCATGAAATTATATATTGAAGGTACTGATGATCAAACGGAAGAAACGACAAAACTACTCCCAGAAATGGAAGTTGGGGATATTGTTAAATCAGTTGAAATTGAACCGAATCAGCATTTTACACAACCACCTCCACGCTATACGGAAGCACGTTTAGTAAAAGAGTTGGAAGAATTAGGGATTGGTCGACCATCTACTTATGCACCAACACTTGATGTTATCCAAAAACGAGGCTATGTACAATTGGATACAAAAAGGTTTGTGCCTACTGAGTTAGGGGAAATTGTGCACCAGTTTATGATGGAGTTTTTCCCTGAAATTATTAATATTGAATTCACAGCAAAGATGGAACAAGATTTGGATAAAATCGAAGAAGCTCAAATTAACTGGGTGAAGATTATCGATGAGTTTTATAAGGACTTTGAAAAACATGTAAAACATGCTGATGAAGTAATGGAAAAAATAGAAATAAAAGACGAGCCAGCTGGTGAGGATTGTGAAAAATGTGGTTCACCAATGGTATATAAGCTGGGTAGATATGGTAAATTTATGGCGTGTTCCAATTTTCCAGATTGTCGCAATACAAAAGCTATTATGAAACTAATTGGTGTAAAATGTCCAAGTTGTGAAACTGGTGAAATAGTAGAACGGAAAAGTAAAACAAAACGAACATTTTATGGTTGTAATACTTACCCAGAGTGTGATTTTGTATCTTGGGATAAGCCGATTAGTAGACCTTGTCCGAAATGTAATGCATTATTAATAGAGAAGAAAATTAAAAAAGGTGTTCAAATTCAATGTACAAAATGTGACTATGAGGAAGCACCAACACAATGATTTAGAAAGATGGTATTGATAAATGGCAGAACAAATTGTTAATGTAATTGGTGCAGGACTTGCGGGTAGTGAAGCTGCTTGGCAAATTGCGAAACGAGGCGTAAAGGTAAGGCTTTATGAAATGCGTCCAGTAAAACAAACACCTGCACATCATACAGATAAATTTGCTGAGTTAGTATGTTCTAATTCATTACGAGCAAATTCTTTAACTAATGCAGTCGGTGTTATTAAAGAAGAGATGCGTATTTTAGATTCAGTAATAATTAAAGCAGCTGACAATGCATCAGTTCCTGCTGGTGGTGCACTTGCAGTAGATCGTCATGAATTTGCAGGTTATGTTACGGAAACTGTAAAGAACCATCCGCTTGTTGAAGTTATTAATGAGGAAGTAACAGAAATTCCTGAAGGGATTACTGTCATTGCAACAGGGCCACTGACTTCTCCAGCATTAGCAGATAAAATTAAAAATCTGACAGGTCAAGAATATTTATATTTCTATGATGCTGCGGCTCCAATCGTTGAAAAAGACAGTATTAATATGGATAAAGTTTATTTAAAATCTCGTTATGATAAAGGAGAAGCTGCATATTTAAACTGTCCGATGACAAAAGAAGAATTTGATGCATTCCGTGAAGCATTAATCACTGCAGAATGTGCACCTTTAAAAGAATTTGAAAAAGAGAAGTATTTTGAAGGATGTATGCCAATTGAAGTGATGGCATCGCGCGGCGAAAAGACAATGTTGTTTGGACCGATGAAGCCGGTTGGATTAGAAGATCCAAAAACTGGTAAGCGTCCATATGCTGTAGTTCAATTGCGCCAAGACGATGCAGCTGGTACACTATATAATATTGTAGGCTTCCAAACTCATTTAAAATGGGGAGAGCAAAAACGTGTATTTTCGATGATTCCAGGTCTTGAAAATGTAGAAATTGTGCGATATGGTGTTATGCATCGTAACACATTTATTAATTCACCTACTGTATTAACTAAAACATATCAATTAAGAGCAAATTCAAATATTTTCTTTGCAGGACAAATGACTGGTGTTGAAGGATATGTAGAATCTGCTGGAAGTGGATTGATTGCTGGTGTTAATGCTGCAAGGTTAGCTTTAGGACAAGAACCGATTGAGTTTCCGGTTGAGACAGCACTTGGCAGTATGGCACGTTATATTACAGAGGCTGATTCGAAAAACTTCCAACCGATGAATGTGAATTTTGGTATTTTCCCAGAACTAGGTGAAAGAATTAGATCTAAGCAAGAACGTGCAGAGCGCCATGCTGAACGTGCTTTAACAACAATTCGAAATTTTGTGAATACTCGTGCAATTTAATTGATTAAGCCCTCATAAATTGTTATAATTTATGAGGCTTTTTCTTTGTTATTTAACCTAAATCGAAAGTAGATAATAATCTATTTTTTTAGTCACGAAATTGTTAATTATATACCCAATAATGACAAAAAATACGACTAAATGCTTGCGATATTTTTAAAATAGGATTAGTGTCGATATGGATGTTTTTTAATTGGTTAAGCAACAAGTAAATGCATTACAGACAAACTTCAAATTACAAGTAGTACATGGGGCATAGGAGGTGTATTACGTTGCAAGTTGAATCGAAAATTGTTCTTGATCAATTTATTCGTTATATACAACTAGAAAGAAACTTCTCTGTCCATACTGTTCGGGAATATGAATATGATATAACAGAATTTCTGTCATTTTTAGTTTCAGAAGGGATAACAGATTTAAAAGAAGTTGAATATCTCCATGCTAGAAACTATGTCACCAAATTATATGATAATAAATTGGCTAGAACATCTATCTCCAGAAAAATTTCATCAATAAGGTCATTTTTCAGATTTTTGAATCGAGAATTTAATATCAATGATGCAGCATTTCGATCTCTTTACCATCCGAAAAAAGAGAAACGCCTTCCGCATTTCTTTTACGAAGAAGAGCTTTCGCAGCTATTTGAAAAAAATTTGGGAGAAGATTCTAAATCTATTCGTAATATAGCTTTACTAGAATTACTGTATGCCACTGGAATACGTGTTAGTGAATGTACATCCATTGAGCTGGAGGATATTGATTTTCAATATTCTATTATTCGAGTAATGGGTAAAGGTCGAAAAGAAAGAATTATTCCATTTGGACAATTTGCCCATGAAGCATTACTAAAATATATTGAAGATGTTCGTCCTAAATTGATAAAAAATAACAGTCATCGCAAATTATTTGTTAATATGCGTGGGGGAGAGCTAACTTCGCGTGGTGTAAGTTATATTTTAGAAGAAATGATAAATAAAGCTGCGATGAATACAAAAATTTATCCTCATATGTTAAGGCATACATTTGCAACACACCTATTAAACAATGGAGCAGATATTCGAACTGTTCAAGAATTATTAGGGCATGCGAGTCTATCTTCTACACAAAAGTACACACATGTTACGAAAGAACACCTTCGAAGTACTTATATCAATGCGCATCCTAGGGCTTAATTTGAGGAGGGAAATTAATGGAACAATTTCATGCAACGACCATCTTTGCAATTCATCATAATGGGAAATGTGCTATGGCTGGAGATGGTCAAGTTACACTCGGAAACTCTGTGGTGATGAAGCATACGGCAAGAAAAGTAAGACGTTTGTTTAACGGGAAAGTATTAGCAGGATTTGCTGGTTCAGTAGCTGATGCATTTACGTTATTTGAAATGTTTGAATCGAAATTGAATGAGTTTGGTGGGAATTTACAAAGAGCTGCTGTAGAGGTTGCGAAACAGTGGCGCGGTGATAAGATGTTGCGACAACTTGAAGCACTATTGCTAGTAATGGATCAATCGACTCTATTATTAGTATCCGGTACAGGGGAAGTAATTGAGCCGGACGATGGTATATTAGCAATTGGATCTGGCGGTAACTATGCATTAGCTGCTGGTCGTGCATTAAAACAACATTCTAGTCAACTATCTGCTAGTGAGATTGCAAAAGCAGCATTAACGATTGCAGCAGATATTTGTGTGTATACAAACCATAATATTATCGTGGAGGCGCTTGAAGAATGACACAATTAAATTTAACGCCTAGACAAATAACTGAACAGTTAAATCGATACATTGTTGGACAAAATAATGCAAAGCGTGCTGTCGCCATTGCATTGCGTAATAGATATCGCCGTTCACTTTTAAGTGAGGAATTGAAAAACGAAATTATTCCAAAGAATATCCTTATGATTGGGCCAACTGGGGTAGGTAAAACAGAAATTGCCCGTCGTATTGCAAAGCTTACCAATGCTCCATTTATTAAGGTGGAGGCAACAAAATTCACAGAAGTAGGGTATGTAGGTAGAGATGTAGAGTCGATGGTTCGTGATTTAGTTGAAGCATCTAGAAGACTTGTAAAAGATGAAATGACTGAAGCCGTTAAAGAGCAGGCAGAACAAAATGCGAATGAAGCTCTTGTAAAGCTTCTTGTGCCTTCAAAAATCAAATCTAAAATGACTCAAAATCCTTTTGAAATGCTGTTTGGCGGTCAAAAAAATGATAAGCAAGATGATGATTCGAATCGCGAGGAAGTTGAAATTCGCTCTAGACGTTCACAAGTTGCTCAAGATTTAAAAATGGGAAAACTTGAAGATGAGTGGGTAACAGTAGAAGTAACAGAGCAAAACACTCCATTCATGGAACTTATGCCTGGAATGGGGATGGACCTTGGTTCTTCTGGTATGTCTGATATGCTATCAAATTTAATGCCTAAAAAAGTAAAAAAACGCAAAATGAAAGTGAAAGATGCACGTCGCGTTTTAACAATTGAAGAAGCTAACAAACTAATTGACTCAGATGAATTGGCAGCTGAAGCAATTCGACGCGCTGAACAATCAGGAATTATTTTTATTGATGAAATCGATAAAATCGCTAGTCGTAACAGTGCATCAGCAGATGTTTCACGAGAAGGTGTACAAAGAGATATTTTACCGATCGTTGAAGGTTCCACTGTTACTACGAAATATGGACCTGTAAAAACTGACTTTATGCTATTTATCGCAGCGGGCGCTTTTCATATGTCAAAGCCGAGTGATTTAATCCCAGAATTACAGGGAAGATTCCCAATTCGAGTTGAGTTAGATAAATTAACAAAAGACGATTTTGTGCGCATCTTGAAAGAACCGGACCAATCATTAATATTGCAATATAAAGCTTTATTAGAAACAGAAGGAGTAACGATTAACTTTACTGATAAAGCAATTGATCGACTTGCAGAAATTGCTACTGAAGTAAATCGTGAAACAGATAATATTGGTGCTAGAAGACTTCATACTATTTTAGAGCGCTTACTTGAGGAACTTTCTTTTGAAGCTTCTGAAATAGCACCAGCGCATATTGAAATTACACCGTCATATGTTGACAAAAAACTTGGTGAAATATCAAAAAACAAAGATTTATCACAATTTATTCTATAAATTGAGCAAATTACTTACAAATAATTGTTGAAACCTTTAGAATATTAAGTAAATTAACATAGCCTTATTAGGAGGATTTTTTGAAAATGAATTTATTATCGAAAACACGAAAGATTAACTCAATGTTACAAGCATCAGCAGGTAAACCAGTAAACTTTAAAGAAATGGCAGATACACTTGGTGAGATTATAGATAGCAATGTTTTTATTGTAAGCCGTAAAGGGAAATTACTAGGTATTTCAATTCATCAAAAAATTGAAAATCCTCGTATGAATAAAATGTTTGAAGAACGTCAATTCCCAGAAGATTATACACAACATTTATTTGACATTACTGAAACTTCACCAAATATTGATATCGATAGTGAACATACAATTTTCCCTATTGAAAATAAAGATTTATTTAAAAATGGTTTAACGACAATTGTTCCGATTATCGGTGGTGGAGAACGCTTAGGTACATTAATTTTAGGTCGCCTATCTGAAAAATTTGAAGATGAAGATTTAATTTTAGCTGAATACGGTGCGACTGTAGTAGGTATGGAAATATTACGTGAAAAATCTGAAGAAATTGAAGAAGAGGCACGTAGTAAAGCGGTTGTTCAAATGGCAATCAATTCTTTATCTTACAGTGAATTAGAAGCAATTGAACATATTTTTGAAGAACTAGATGGTAATGAAGGGTTACTAGTTGCATCAAAAATTGCAGATCGTGTTGGAATTACACGTTCAGTAATCGTAAATGCATTACGTAAATTAGAATCTGCTGGAGTAATTGAGTCTCGTTCACTAGGAATGAAAGGTACTTATATCAAAGTATTAAATGATAAGTTTTTAACAGCACTTGCTGAAATAAAAATGAAATAATTGAAAAGTAATGTATTTTAAAATAGGTTCCATCGACATATGAAGATGGTACCTATTTTTTTGTTAATTGAATAAAAATACATAAATTACTAATTTCGTGATACTTTTATCTTGTAAGTTCTTTTTAATATAGTTTTCCTCATGAAAAACCTGTCGAAATAGGAGAATAGATAAAGAAATTGTGACTAAAATGAATCTGCACCATATAAAAATTGGTAACAATAGACTACTAAAAAAGGCTAAAAGTAGATAGACACTGAACGTTAACATACTTTAAAATTAAATTATT
This sequence comes from Ureibacillus endophyticus, assembly GCF_003628435.1. Taxonomy (GTDB): domain Bacteria; phylum Bacillota; class Bacilli; order Bacillales_A; family Planococcaceae; genus Ureibacillus; species Ureibacillus endophyticus. The sequence goes on from NZ_RBZN01000002.1 coordinate 125,318, forward strand.
ATTTGAAATAAAATGTTATAAAAATTTAATATGTAGAGGTGAATGGTTTGAACTTATTTAGTGGAACAATCAGTAACCTAGAAAATGGACTAAATTATGCTTCATTAAAAAATAAAACGATTGCTCAAAACATAGCAAATGTAGATACACCGAATTATAAGGCGAAAGATGTAAGCTTTCAGAAAATGCTGGAAGAGGAAAAATTGAAAAGTTTAAAAGCCAATAAAACGGACATCAGGCATTATGAATTTTCTATTCAACAAAAAACGCCTGGTGTATTTAGTTATGAGAATTTTAAATATCGCAGTAATGGTAATGGTGTTGATATGGATGCAGAGCAAGCGAGTTTAGCAGAAAATACAATTTACTATAATGCATTGGTTGAACGTATTTCTGGTAAATTCAATACTCTTAATACAGTTATTAAAGGAGGAAAATAAGAATGTCTATTTTCTCTAGTATGAATACAACTGCATCTGCTCTAACAGCGCAACGATTACGAATGGATGTAATCTCATCAAATATTGCAAATGTTGATACAACAAGAGCTAAACAAGTGAATGGGGAATGGGAACCATATAGAAGGAAATCAGTAACTCTAACTGAGGATAATGGTCAATTTTCTAGTTTTCTAAATAAAGCAATGAACAAGAAAGAAAATACTGGGAATGGTGTGAAAGTAACATCAATCCGTGAAGATAATCAAACACCATTTAAACTTGTTTATAACCCGACACATCCAGATGCAAATGAAGATGGGTATGTAGAAATGCCAAATGTGGATGTCTTAACAGAGATGGTTGATTTAATCTCTGCAACACGATCTTATGAAGCGAATGTGACTGTATTTAATGCAAGTAAATCAATGTTAACAAAAGCGCTAGAAATAGGAAAATAAATTTCATAGAAAGGATGAATTAATGTGGCGGTGAATCCAATATCTTTAATGATGCCTAATCAAATCGTAAACGAGCCAAACAAAATTTTAGTTCAAACGACTCCATACGAAGCACAACAATCTTTTGCTGACACTTTAAAAAATGCGATTTCCTCTGTTAACGAACAACAAATTAATTCAGATAAATTAACAGAAAAGCTTATTAATGGTGAAGATGTGCAGTTACATGAAGTGATGATTCAATCACAAAAAGCAAGTATTACGTTGAATGCAACAATGGAAGTTCGAAATAAAGTGATAGAAGCATACCAAGAAATAATGCGCATGAGTGTATAACTAACGGTTTGGCACAACTATAAAGTGTTGTGTATCCACTATAATCGGGGGACACATAATGAATGAAAGATTAACAAAAGTGAAAACGGACTCTATGAATTTTTGGAAGAGTCGAACAAAAGGACAAAAAGGGGCAATGATAGGAACGTTGATAGGGGTAATTGCTCTTGCTGGTATACTTACATATTTTTTAACTAGAACTACTATGGTGCCACTTTTTACCGAATTATCTGCAAAAGAAGCAGGTGAAATTGCTGAAGTATTAAGTGCACAAGGTGTTACATATGAACTTGCTCCAGGTGGAACAAATATATTAGTGCCTGAAGAACAAGTAGATTCTTTAAAAATATCCCTTGCATCACAAGGTTATCCACAATCAGGAGAGATAAATAACTCATTTTTCACATCAAATGCTGGGTTTGGTATGACAGATAATGAATTTAATGTAATTAAATTAGCAGCAACTCAAACTGAATTAGCAAACCTAATTAAAACAATTGATGGCGTCAAAAATGCAAATGTAATGATAACGATGCCTGAACAAGGTGTTTTTATTAATGATGCAGCACAAGAAGCAAGCGCAGCAATAATCTTAGACACTGAACCGGGTCATAAGTTTACGGACGAACAAATTAAAACTTTATATAATCTCGTTTCTAAAAGTATTCCAAATTTAAGTACTGAAAATATAGTGATTTCTAATCAATACTCAGAATACTACGATCTTGAATCTGCATCATCTAATTCTAATTCAATTGATTCAGTAGATGGTCAAATGCAAGTTAAGAAATCCATTGAGCGTGATCTTCAACGTCAAGTACAACAAATGTTAGGTACGATGATGGGTAAAGATAAAGTCGTTGTATCTGTAACGACAGATATTGATTTTAAACAGGAAAATCGTGAAGAAAATTTAGTTGAGCCAGTAAATACTGAAAATATGGAAGGTATCGAAATTAGTGCTCAACGAATTACAGAAACATACACAGGTACAGATGCTGCAACAGGAACACCAGAAGCAGAGAATGTTACGGATAATTTCATTGATTATCAACAAGGTGCAAATGGTGATGGCGAATTTGAACGTGTGGAGGAAACTGTAAATAAAGATGTAAACCGCATTAAAAGGAATATAGAAGAAAGCCCTTATAAAATCCGTGATATTGGTATTCAGGTAATGGTTGAACCGCCAGTAGCAGATGATCCTACTTCGTTATCAGAAGATGTACAAACAGATATTGAACGAATTTTAGGGACAATTGTGAGAACATCTATCGATAAAGAAGCTGCAGGACAATTAACAGAAGAACAGGTTAACGAAAAAATCGTTGTATCGGTTGTACCGTTTTATGGAAATGATGTAGCAACTCCTGAAGAAAAGCCTGTTGTACCATGGTGGATTTGGGTAGTTGGAGGAATACTGCTTGCAGTAATTCTATTACTAGTATTCTTTATTATTCGTTCAAATAGAAGCAAAGAAAAAGAAGAAGAATTTGCTATCATTGAAGAACAAGAAGAACTGTTTGTTGATGATATTAATGATGAAAAAGAGACAGAAAATACTGTGCGACGTAAACAGCTTGAAAAAATGGCTAGAGAAAAGCCAGAAGACTTTGCAAAACTATTGCGAAGTTGGATTACTGAAGATTAATGGGGGGTTCGAAAGTGTCCAAGAAAGAAAAAGAATTGACAGGAAAACAAAAGGCAGCTTTACTGTTAATTTCACTAGGACCTGAAGTTTCAGCTTCCGTATATAAACATTTAAATGAAGAAGAAATTGAACGTCTTACGTTAGAAATTTCAAGTGTAAAAAAAGTAGAGCCAAATATAAAAGAGGACATTATAGAAGAATTTCACAATATAGCGCTTGCTCAAGACTATATTTCACAAGGTGGGATTGGGTATGCAAAAACTGTCCTTGAAAAAGCATTGGGACAAGAACAAGCACAAGCAATTATTAATCGTTTAACTTCATCGTTACAGGTGCGACCTTTTGATTTTGCTCGAAAAGCAGACCCTGCTCAAATATTTAACTTTATTCAAAATGAACACCCACAAACAATTGCTCTAATATTATCTTATTTGGATCCAAGTCAAGCAGGAGTAATTTTATCTTCACTTCCACAAGAGGTCCAAGCTGATATAGCAAAACGTATCGCAGTAATGGATTCTACTTCACCTGAGGTAATTAGTGAGATTGAGTCTGTACTTGAAAGAAAACTTTCATCTACAGTAACTCAAGATTATACTGAAACAGGTGGCGTTGATGCAGTAGTTGAAGTGTTAAATGGTGTTGATCGTCAAACTGAGAAGACAATTCTTGACGCTCTTGAAATTCAAGATCCGGAACTTGCAGAAGAGATTAAAAAACGAATGTTTGTATTCGAAGACATTGTTACTTTGGACAACCGCTCAATTCAGCGTGTTATTCGTGATTGCGAAAACGAAGACTTATTACTTTCAATGAAAGTAAGTAGTGAAGAAGTTAAGGAAATTATATTTAGAAATATGTCGCAACGTATGGCTGATACATTTAAAGAAGAAATGGAAATTATGGGACCAGTTCGCTTACGTGATGTTGAAGAAGCCCAATCAAGAATTGTGGCAGTTATTCGCCGCTTAGAAGATGCTGGTGAAATCATTATTGCACGTGGCGGAGGGGATGACGTCATTGTCTAGAATTATCCGCTCAAGCTATACAAAACAATTAGAAGATGATAAAAAAGTTGAAATTCAATTGAAAAATTTATTTACGCAACAATTTAGTGGTGACGAATGCGATGAACCTGAAGAAGAAGCTATTACAAAAGAAGATATCTATGCTGAACGTGATCGAATTTTGGTAGAAGCGCATCGTGAAATAGAGGAACAAAAGGTCGAATTTGAAAAATACCGCAATGAACAACTAGAGATGATAGAACAATTAAAACAATTATGGGAAGAGGAAAAGCTAGTTCTTGAGCAACAAGCATATGATACAGGTTTCCAGCAAGGCTATGAAGAAGGCATAAAGAAAGCTAATGCTGATATGGCTGAAAGTTTAAAGACTGCCAACGAAGTTATTGAAACCTCAAAACAAAATGCTGCAGCTTATATAGAAGAACAAGAACGAGTAATTCTTGAACTTTCATTAACTGCTGCTGAAAGAATAATAGGTGCAACATTAGACCGAAATGATGAATTGTTTGTTTCTATTGTGAAGAGAGGATTAAAAGAAGCTAGAGAAATGAAAGAAATTAAAATCTATGTTTCTCCTCAATATCATAATGTAGTTTCGAACAATCGTGCTGAATTAGTCGAAATGTTTCCAATAGATGTACCGTTATTAATTTTCGTTAATGAAGATTTAAGCTCTACCGAAAGTTATATTGAAACAAATCATGGAAGAATTGTTATTTCGATTGATGAACAGTTACATGAATTGCGATTAAAGCTAAATGAACTATTAAATAGTAAGGACTGATCAAATGAAAGCGACTCAATTAATTGATAAAATCCCGCAGATTGAAACGTTGAAAAAATATGGTAAAGTCAATCGAGTAGTAGGCTTAATGATTGAGTCGCAAGGTCCTGAAAGTTCCATTGGTGATGTTTGTAAAATTCATGTTAACTCCCCGAAAAATGGTCACCAAGAGATTCTTGCTGAAGTAGTAGGTTTTAACAATGAATATGTCGTATTAATGCCATTTACTTCTATTAGAGAAATATCAATTGGTTGTTTAGTAGAAGGAACTGGTAAACCATTAGAAGTGAAGGTTGGACCTGAGTTAATAGGTAAAGTATTAGATTCAATGGGGAATCCATTTGATGGTTCTTCTTTACCAAGAGGTTTAGTCACGGTTCAAACAGAGAAAGAGCCACCGAATCCATTAAAAAGACCACCAATTAGTGAGCAACTTGAAGTTGGAGTAAAAGCAATAGACGGGATGCTTACAGTAGGGAATGGCCAACGTGTCGGAATATTTGCTGGATCGGGTGTAGGGAAAAGTACATTACTCGGAATGATTGCTCGTAATACAAAAGCAGATCTTAACGTAATCGCCTTAATTGGTGAGCGTGGACGTGAAGTATTAGAGTTTATTCAGCGGGATTTGGGACCAGAAGGATTAAGTCGCTCAATAGTAGTAGCAGCTACAGGTGATCAACCTGCATTAATGCGTATAAAAGGTGCTTTCACTGCAACTGCAATTGCTGAGTATTTCCGTGATCGTGGCTTAAATGTAATGTTAATGATGGACTCTGTCACTCGTGTCGCAATGGCTCAACGAGAAATTGGATTAGCAACAGGAGAACCACCAGCACAAAAAGGATATACTCCATCTGTATTCGCTATATTACCGAGATTGTTGGAACGGACTGGAACAAGTACGAAAGGTTCAATTACAGCATTCTATACAGTTTTAGTAGATGGTGACGATATGAATGAACCTATTGCAGATGCAGTTCGAGGTATCTTAGATGGCCATATTGTGTTAGACCGGACACTTGCAAATAAAGGACAATATCCTGCGATTAATGTGCTAAAAAGTGTAAGTCGTTTAATGAATCATATATCAACACCAGAGCACGTAAAAGCTGCACAAAAACTTCGAGAGTTGTATTACACTTATTCAAAATCTGAGGATTTAATCAATATTGGTGCATATAAAAGAGGGACGTCAAAGGAAATAGATGAGGCAATTCAATTTGAACCTCTAATAACAAATTTCTTAAAACAAGGATTTAAAGATAAAGTCTCATTACAAGATACTGTTAATGAATTAATTGCATTATCAAATGGTGGTGGAAAATAATGGTTCAATATACATATCGTTTCGAAAAAATCCTGACAATTCGTGAGCAAGAGAAACAAGAAACAGAAATAGCCTATAAAGAATCTGTTCGTGACTTTGAGGAAGTGGCAACTAGGCTTTATGAAGCATTAAAGAAAAAAGAAGATTTAATAGCTTATCAAAATGAACGATTATCTATCGGTGCTACAATTGACAAAATTCATCATTTTTCTTCTTTTATTAATAGTCTTGAAAAATCTATTGCCGAATTGCAAACAAAGGTGATGCAAGCTAGAACAAAAATGAATTGGTACGAACAGAAAATGATAGAAAAAAACATAGAAGTGCGCAAGTTTGAAAAAATGAAAGAAAAAGATTACCAAATATTTAAAGAAGAACAAGAACGAAGTGAAATGTTGTATTTAGACGAGCTCTCTTCACTGATGTATAACAAAAAAGAATTCAGGTGATTTGATGGCGAAAAATCGAATAAAAGAACAATTGAAAATTGAAGAAATAAAAGAAGAAAAATCACCGGGAATTTTTCAAAAACTATTTTATTTAGTTTTAATTCCATTACTTTTCGTTGTGGCTATTTTACTAGTAATAGCTTCATTTACAAATTTTAATGTATTTGAAAAAGCCTCTGAATTAACTAATTCATTACCATTTGCTTCTGATAAAAAAAGCGAGGAATTTTCTTTAGATTTCGATGAAAAGATTGTAGAACTTGAAGCTGAAATTAAAGAAAAAGAAGCAGAGATTGATCAACTAAAATCGCAATTGGATAAAGCTAATTTAGAAGCTGAAAATAACTTAGCAAAACAACAACAATTACAAAATCAAATTGAGTCTCTTGAAAAGCAACAAAGTGAATCAAAGAAAGAATTCAATGAAATTTTATCAACATTTAAGCAAATGTCTGCAAAAACAGCTGCTCCGATTATCATGGAAATGAGTGATGATAAAGCTATAAAAATATTATCAAATATGGATCCAGAAACTTTATCTGCAATACTCTCCAAAATGGAACCTAAAGAAGCTGCTCGCTATACCGAGTTGATTTCACAGTAATATGAAAAGGAGGTGAAAAAATGAACGTCGGAATTTTGCAATTATCGAATATTAGTACAAATGCGCAATCATCAACCATTTCAAAGCAACCATCTAATAGCGGTAATTTTGGTGATATCTTTAGTCAAATTGCTAAAAAGGAAGAGGTTCTTCAAAAAAATCCTGAGAATGAGGAATTTGTAAATCTTGAAAAATTAGAAGATTTATTAAATTCAACTACTATTGAGGAAGTACTTAATAAACTGGATATTTCACATCAAGATGGTATGGGTTTTAACGAAACTTTAATTAGTGATGTAATGGACTCTAGTAATCTTGAAAAAGTATTAGAGGAAATAGCTCAAGATTACGGGTTACATAGTATAAGTGCATCTGAAAATGTTGAATTAATTGAAATTAATGAATTGTTGAATATTGATAATCTTTTAAACGTTTTACAAATCAATTATGAGGAAATTATTAATGCTTTTGAAGAACTATTTGGTGTAGATCAAATTATATTAAGTGAAATTTGGGATTTAATTAATTTTGTTAATAATCAACCGCATGAATCGATAAGTAATAGTTTTATTAAAGGCTTAAATGGGGAACAAAATTTATCTCCACAAACGGTTCAACAATTATTGCATGTATTAAAAGTAATTGAAACAGTTGGTGCTAATTCTAATCTACCAAAAGAGCAACAAAATCAAATACTAAACTTGAAAGAAATGCTTCAAGTAATTTCTAAAGATTTAGAAGTGAAAAACAGTCAAGATAAAAACAAGACAAATAATAACTTATTCTTTAAAAAAGTAGTAAATATCAAACAACAGAGCGAACGAGCTAATGGAATTACTATTAATAGTGTAAAACTAAATGAAGTGTTGTTTAGTCAAAATCAGACCACGAATACTGAAAAGGTAATAACTTCACCCGTTAATCAAATGGTAGTAACTAATGAACAAAATGAAGAAAATACAAGTAATATGATAACACCAACACCATCAACAATGATAAGTTCTAAAACGGTTACAATCACATTACCTGTTGAAAAGTCTGCTCAAGCAGATGCATTTGTAAAAGAGTTTCAAAGTTTAATAAATCGAACACAATTGTCTAACTCACAAGGTACAATGAAGCTTTTAGTTAAGCTATATCCTGAAAATTTAGGATCAATCCGTATAGAAATCCTACAGAAAGATGGAATGCTTTCTGCCAGATTACTAGCTTCAACATCTCAAGCAAAAGAGTTATTAGATAGCCAAATACAACAATTAAAAACAACTTTTGCCCAACAAAATATTCAAATGGACCGCATTGATATCGCTCAAAGTTTACAGGAAACAGACCGAAATTCTCGTGATCAAAGTTTATTTGGTAACATGTTTAAGCAACAACAATCAAGTCAAGAAGATAATGAACAAGAGGAAAATAAACAAGAAGATTCTATGTCCTTCGAGGATTATTTATTAAATGAGGAGGTGTAAAGATGACTAGTACCAACGGGATTCCTAGTGATTATTATTTATCAAACTACAAAAAAGCAGAGAAAAAGACAGGTACAAATGAACTGGGGAAAGATGCCTTTTTACAAATTTTAATTACTCAGTTACAAAATCAAGATCCAACACAACCAATGGATGATAAAGAATTTATTTCACAGATGGCTCAATTCTCTTCTTTAGAACAGATGCAAAATATGACAACAGCAATGGAGAAATTATTAGAGTCACAACAACAAACACAATTAATGAATTATACTTCATTTATTGGTAAAGAAGTAAAATGGCACGAGCTAACTGAAAAATTGGATGAAAAAGGTAAACCTATCGTAAATGAAGGTACTGGAAAAATAAAAGAATTGAAGTTTGTAGATGGAGAACCTGTATTTATACTTGAAGATGGAAAGGAACTTAAACCTGGGAATATATCATCCGTACTAGATGGTTCAACTTCATCAAGTGATATAGCTACTGAAAATCCAATTGTGACAGCGAGTAAGTTAATCGGACAGAAAGTAGAATATGAATCTGATGGGAAGATAATACAAGGTTTTATTCAATCTGTTAAAATAAATAATGCTTTAATAGAGTATATTCTGAGTGATGGATTAACAACATTAACGAAAGATCAATTTGCATTAGTCAGTGAATAAGGTTGGTGTATACACATGTATAGAATAGGAATTCAGCACGTGCCATTTCAACCTAAAGCAATACAAACGAAGGTTAAGCCTAATCAATTAGATTTAACTCTCAAACAATCATTTACAGAACAATTGCAAAGGGCAACAAACGATCCTCAATTAAAGATTAGTAAACACGCAAATGAACGATTACTTGAGCGAAAAATCACTATCTCAGAGCAGGAATGGCAAATGGTAACGGATAAGGTAAATGAAGCTCGTTCTAAAGGAGTCAATCAACCGTTAGTCTTGATGGATCAAGTAGCTTTGATTATAAGTGCCAAAAATTCAACAGTAATTACAGCGATGGAACGCACTGAGGCTAAAGAACAAATTTTCACAAATATTGATGGCACCATTGTGCTATAGGCAGGACCATTTTTGGATGCCTGGTGTTGCGGAATGAATGAAGTAACACGTAATTACAATAAAATTTCTATAGTGAAGGGAGAACATAACAATGTTACGTTCAATGTATTCAGGTATTTCAGGCTTAAAAAATCATCAAACAAAATTAGACGTAATTGGTAACAACATATCAAACGTAAATACTTACGGTTTCAAAAAAAGTCGTGTAGTTTTTAAAGATTTAATATCTCAATCAATTTCTGGTGCATCAGGTTCAACTGAAAATCGTGGTGGTATTAATTCCAAACAAATTGGTTTAGGTTCACAAATGGCAGCAATAGATACAATTCACGGAACAGGAGCACTACAAACTACATCTCGTACCCTCGATTTAGCAATTTCAGGTGATGGATTCTTCCAGGTCGCAGATAGCGCTGATGAATCAAAATTAGGCTTTTCGAATACTCAATATACACGTGCAGGAAACTTCTATATGGATGCCAATGGATATTTAGTAAATTCTGATGGCAAGTATCTTGTAGGTTATGATGCAGATACATTTTTGTTAAGTGGTGGAAAACGGTTGAAAGAAGATGGGACAGAATTAGATATTAATGCGACTACTCCACCTACACAAGAAGAGCTAAATGCAGCTTGGAGAATAGAAGAGGGGAAATTGGTTGTAGGTAATCCCGCTAAGAGTGTACAAGTTACATATAAAACTAAAAATTCTGATGTGGAAATTAATCTCGCGACAGGTTCTCTAACATTTAAAGATGATAATGGTAAAAGTTATACTATAACTGATACTGCCACTGGTGATATTGTTGACGAAAATGGTCAAGCTGTAACTGATAAAGTAACGTTTACACCTGCTCAATTTGATACAGTATTTAAAAAAATAATATCACCAGAAGGTAAGGTAACATTTGAATCAGCATTAACCGAATTAAAACCTATAAAAATTCCTACTACTGCTCAAAGTATGTCGATTGGACAGGATGGTTCAATAAACTTTGTAGATAAAGATGGAGTTTTACTTTCAGCAGGTAAAATACAGTTAGCTAAATTCCCGAATACTGGTGGTCTTGAAAAGATAGGAAGTAATTATTACCAAAAAACAGCCAATTCTGGAGAACCGGTGTTTGGTTTTGCAACTGAATCTGGTATTGGTTCAATAGAATCTGGATTCTTAGAAATGTCTAATGTCGATCTTTCTGAAGAATTTACTGAAATGATTGTTGCACAACGTGGTTTCCAGGCGAATTCCCGAATTATTACAACATCTGACCAAATTTTAGAAGAACTTGTAAATTTAAAACGTTAATTTTATTATTAGTGTAGTGTAATAGATTAATAAATTCATTGTAAAGGAGGGTCGGGCCGGCTCTCGTATATATGACCCGGCCCTATTTCAATGATTGAGTTAACACGTTTAAATGGCAAACCATTTTCATTAAACGCATTATACATAGAAACCGTAGAATCTTTTCCGGACACAACGATCACTTTAACGAATGGTCGGAAATTTATTGTGTTAGAAAGTGAAGAAGAAGTTCGTAATAAGGTTGCTCTTTTTTATAAAAGTATACATGTTTTGTCAAACCCGCACATTCGAGGTGATCAAAATGAAGAAGAATAAACTATTAACTATTATGCTTATTATTTTAATTACAATTACACTAATAGGCGTTGTGATTTTTGTACTATTAACTCAGTTTAATAAACAAAGTTCATCTCTTAAACCAACAATTGATGAAATTATTGAAGCATCGGTCGATGTTCCGGAAATTACAACTAACTTAGCAGACAATAACTTTGTTAAACTTACATTAAAAATTCAAACTGATAGTAAAAAAGCTGCAGAAGAGTTAACAAAACGTGATTTCCAAACAAATAATATTGTAATCCAAGAACTTTCTGAAATGACAGAAGAAGATTTACAAGGAAAGCAAGGAAAGATTTTATTTGAATCAACAATCAAATCAAAATTAAATGAATTGATGCAAGAGGGTGAAGTACAACAAGTTTACATAACCTCCTACATCATTCAATAAACGAAACATCTTGAAATGGGAGGTGGGCAAATGGCTGGAGATGTTTTGTCCCAATCCGAAATTGATGCGCTGCTTTCAGCGATATCAACAGGGGAAATGTCCGCAGATGACATGAAAAAGGAAGATGAAACGAAGAAAGTAAAAGTTTATGACTTTAAACGTGCTCTTCGCTTTTCAAAGGATCAAATCCGAAGTTTGACCCGTATACACGAAAATTTTGCTAGATTACTAACAACATTCTTCTCAGCACAACTAAGGACTTATGTGCAGATTACAGTGGCATCAGTAGATCAAATTCCTTTTGAAGAATTTGTACGATCAATTCCTAATATGACATTAATAAATGTATTTGAAGTACCACCGTTAGATGGTAATATTTTAATGGAGATTAATCCTAATATCGCATACTCGATGTTAGACCGATTAATGGGTGGTAGTGGAGCAAGTTATAATAATGTTGATAATTTAACAGAAATTGAACAAAAAATTATGACGAATTTGTTTGAAAGATCATTCGATAATCTCAGAGAAGCATGGGATACAATTGCAGAGATTGATCCGATGTTAGTAGAACTGGAAGTTAATCCTCAATTTTTACAAATGATTTCTCCAAATGAAACAGTTGTAGTTATTTCACTGAATACAATAATTGGAGATACAACTGGTATGATCAATATTTGTATACCTCATGTTGTTCTTGAGCCAATTATTCATAATTTATCTGTTCAATATTGGATGCAATCAAATACAAAAGAAGCAACTCCTGAACAATCAAAAGCATTAGAAACAAAAGTAAAACAAGCTCAATTGCCAGTAATTGCTGAACTAGGAACGACTGATATTACAATTGAAGATTTCCTTTATTTATCTGTAGGGGATGTTATTCAATTAGACAAAAAAATTGATGATCCACTTATTTTGAAAGTTGGTGGATTGCCTAAATTTACTGTTCAACCTGGAAAGCTTAATAAAAAAATGGCAATCCAGATTATCGACCCTTTGAAAGGAGGAGACGAAGATGAGTGATGATATGCTCTCCCAAGAAGAAATTGAAGCTCTATTAAGGGGCGAGACGTTGGATGATAAGATCAACCAATTAGAAAACAACTCAAATAACGATGAAGAACCACGAGTAGAAGATTATCTTGACCCAATGGAACAAGATGCTTTAGGTGAGGTAGGAAATATTTCATTTGGTAGTTCAGCTACTGCCCTTTCTGCTCTTTTAGGTCAGAAAGTAGATATTACGACACCTGTAGTATCAATGATTAATCGAAATAAATTAGAAGAGGAATTTCCTCAGCCTTATGTTGCAATTCAAGTTGAATATACAACTGGTTTATCCGGGGTAAATTTACTTGTTATTAAGCAAACTGATGCAGCGATTATTGCGGATTTAATGCTCGGTGGAGACGGTTTAAATCCCAATCCTGATTTAGGTGAGATTCATCTTAGTGCAGTTCAAGAAGCAATGAACCAAATGATGGGTTCAGCTGCAACTTCAATGTCAACAATTTTCAATAAAAAAGTAGATATTTCACCACCTTCAATTGATTTACTAAATATTTCTCAAAACGAAGGTAAAGATAGTATTCCTAATGATGATTTATTAGTAAAGGTTTCATTTAGATTAAAAATTGGAGAGTTAATCGATTCTACAATAATGCAATTATTACCATTGGAGTTTGGTAAAAAGATTGTTAAATCATTACTAGGAGAGTCTGATGTTACTCCATCATCACAAGCTCAACCAGTAGCACCTAGTCAACCGGCAACAGCAATACCACCAGTGCAACAAACTGTGCAACAGCCTGTACATCAGCAACCAATACAACAAGTTCAACAGCAACCGGTATATCAACAACAGGCTGCAACAACGTATGCGGAACCACCAATATTTGCAATGCCGCAATATCAGACACCGCCACCACCTGTTAATGTGCAACAGGCTCAATTTGCTTCCTTTGAGTCAACTAATATTTCTCAATCAGAAGCACGAAATTTAAATATGTTACTTGATATACCATTGCAGGTAACTGTAGAGCTAGGCAGAACTAAACATTCAGTAAAAGAGATTTTACAACTAGCATCAGGTTCTATAATAGAATTGGATAAACTTGCCGGCGAACCAGTTGATATTTTAGTAAATAGTCGACTGATTGCAAAGGGTGAGGTTGTTGTAATCGATGAAAATTTTGGTGTTCGTATTACCGATATTATCAGTAAAGCTGAACGTTTAAATAATTTACAATAGTATTTAATTGGGGGAATCTACCATGTCGAGAAGAATTTTAATAGTAGACGATGCTGCTTTTATGCGCATGATGATTAAAGATATACTTACAAAAAATGGTTACGATGTTGTAGGAGAAGCTGCAGATGGGTTACAAGCTGTGGAAAAATACAGTGAATTACGACCTGATTTAGTGACAATGGATATTACAATGCCTGAAATGGATGGTATTGCAGCGTTAAAAGCTATTAAATCTACTGACCCTAGCGCTACTGTTATTATGTGTTCTGCAATGGGACAACAAGCAATGGTGATTGATGCAATTCAAGCTGGAGCTAAAGATTTTATCGTAAAACCATTCCAAGCTGACCGAGTAATTGAAGCTATTCAAAAAGCATTAGGTTGATAAAATGAAAATTAAAAAATTTGCAAGGTTTCGGTTTATTATTGCTTGTTTGGTTGCGCTTCTTTGCATTGCACCTATGAAATTTGTTAATGCAACTTCAAATAATAACCAAATGATCTCGAATGAGTGTTTGGAGAATCCGAGTGATTGCGAAGATATCCAACCTGCTGCTGACAGTGAACAATCGGCAGCGGTTGGATTAAATATGTGGGATTATATAAAAATGTTGTTTTCCCTATTATTCGTGTTAGCACTTCTAATCATTGTTTTAAAGTTTCTAAATAAAAGAAGTAGTAGCTATCAACAGAATCTTCTTGTGCGAAATATAGGTGGAATTACAGTTGGATCTCAAAAATCTGTACAAATTCTTCATGTCGGAGATACATTATATATTGTAGGCGTTGGAGAAAATGTTCAATTATTAAAAGAAGTTAATGATCCAGATGAAGTCCAACAATTGCTTGAACAGTACAATGATAACCAAGCTTCTGTAAATACTACTCCTTATATATTTGATGTATTTAAAAAATTCAGTTCAAAAACATCAGTAGTGGAGAAAAATGAAAGTAAAACAGAATTTGGAGAAATGCTAAATAAAAGAATTTCGGATATAAAAAATGACAGAAAAAATGAATTGGAAAAATGGAAAGAAAAGGAGAGGGATAATTAATGGAAGATTTTATCTCACTCTTTTCTCAAAATGATCCTACCAATGTTTCCACTTCTGTTAAGTTACTTTTATTATTAACAGTACTTTCATTGGCACCAAGTATTTTAATTCTAATGACATGCTTTGCAAGAATTGTTATCGTTTTGTCTTTTACAAGGACAGCTCTTGCAACAAATCAGATGCCTCCAAATCAGGTTATTATTGGACTAGCTTTATTTTTAACTTTTTTTATTATGGCACCAACTTTTCAACAGGTAAATGAAAAAGCTTTACAACCACTATTCGATGAGGAAATAGGTTTAGAGGAAGCGTATGATCGGGCAGCAAAACCATTTAAAGAATTTATGGCACAACATACGAGACAAAAGGATTTAGAGTTATTTATCAATTACAACCAAGCCGAAAGACCGGCATCAATAGAAGAAATTCCATTAACAATGCTTGTACCTGCTTTTGCATTAAGCGAAATTAAAACAGCCTTCCAAATGGGATTTATGATTTTTATTCCATTCTTAATAATTGATATGGTTGTTGCAAGTGTACTAATGTCGATGGGTATGATGATGTTGCCTCCAGTAATGGTGTCTTTACCGTTTAAAATATTATTATTTGTATTAGTTGATGGATGGTATTTAGTAATAAAATCATTACTTCAAAGTTTTTAGGGGATGATACAAAATGAGCCAAGAAATGGTTATTTCAATCGCAGAAAGAGCAGTTTGGATTGTTCTGATTGTTTCAGGGCCATTACTACTTGTTGCTCTTGTAACAGGTCTTTTAGTCAGTATATTTCAAGCAACGACTTCCATTCAAGAACAAACATTGGCATTTGTACCGAAAATAATCGCAGTTTTTGTTGCGCTTATCTTTTTCGCGCCGTTTATGATTTCACAATTGATTGATTATGTATCAGATATTCTAAGTAATTTGACTCGGTTTATCGGGTGATTAAATGGCTGAACTTATTCCAAAAGCATCTGTTTTATTATTGATTTTAGTTAGAGTTTCTGCATTTTTTGTATCAATCCCATTATTTTCATATCGTACCATACCGCCGCAATTGAAGATAGCATTAGCGTTTATACTGTCTTGGATAATGTATTACTCATTAGATGTAGATGCTATTCCAATTGATGGAAATTACATATTGCTAGTTTTAAAAGAATTAATTATTGGATTAATGATTGGTATTGCAGCTAATATTGTTTTTTCAGCAGTGCAAATAGCTGGAGGATTTATTGACTTTGAAATGGGTTTTGCAATGGCTAATATTATTGATCCTCAAACTGGAGCACAGACACCCTTAATGGGACAATTTTTTAACTTTTTACTGTTATTTGTTTTGCTAGCTACAAATGGACACCACTTAATTTTAGATGGTATTTTTTATAGTTATGAATTTTTGCCCATGAATCAATTTTTTCCTATGTTCGGTGATGCCGACACTGTAGAATTTATTATTAAATTATTTGGTACAGTGTTTGCGATTGCCTTTCAAATGTCAGCTCCAATAGTTGCTACTTTGTTTTTAGTAACTCTCGCATTAGGTATTACAGCAAAAACAGTTCCTCAATTAAATATATTTGTTATAGGTTTTCCGGTTAAAATAGCGATTGGCTTCTTGGTTTTAATTATTTCTATGGGTGTAATGATTGAAGTAATGGAAAAATTGATTGAACTCACGATTTTAGCAATGAGAGATTTAATGCAATTATTGGGTGGTGCTTAATATGAAGTTACTTCTACCACTTGATCTCCAATTTTTCTCTGGGGAAAAGACAGAAAAAGCGACACCCAAAAAGAGAACAGATGCTAGAAAAAAGGGACAAGTATTAAAAAGTCAGGATGTTTCAGCAGCATTAGTTCTTTTAGCTCTCTTTATGTTTTTATTTTTATTTGCACCAATTATACAAGAAGTATTGTTCACTTTTTTAATCCAAGCATTTCAAAAGAATATTTTAATTGAAACTTTAACTCCTGATACTGTAATGACCATGTATACAGATTCACTTAAAGAGATGGCAAAAATGATATTGCCCATTATGTTATTAGCTGTTGTTGCTGGTGTAGGAGCTAACTTTATGCAATTTGGGTTTCTTTTTACAACAGAAACAATGAAAATTGATTTGAAGAAAATGGACCCAATAAAGGGTATAAAAAAAATAATTTCAGTCCGAGCGATTGTAAATTTACTAAAATCTTTATTGAAGATTACATTTATTGGTACTGTTACAACTGTGGTTGTATGGACGAATATTGAGGAAGTTCTTTCGCTTTCATTCCAAAGCCCATGGGATACACTAACAACAGTTGCAAAATTAGTAGGTATTATGGGAATTGCCGCATCACTTACGCTAGTATTTATCGCACTTTTGGATTACATATATGAAAAGTATGAGTATGAAAAACAATTAAAGATGTCAAAACAAGACATTAAAGATGAATACAAAAATTCTGAAGGTGACCCGAAAATAAAAGGGAAGATTAAGCAAAAGCAACGTGAGATGGCCATGAGGCGGATGATGCAGGAAATTCCTAATGCAGACGTTGTAATAACGAACCCAACTCACTATGCAATTGCATTGAAATATGATGATCAAAGTATGGAAGCACCAACTGTTGTTGCAAAGGGAACAGATTTTATTGCCCAAAAAATAAAATTAATTGCAAAAGAAAATGATATTGTGATGGTTGAAAATCGACCGTTAGCAAGAGCGATGTATGATCAAGTCGAAATTGGTCAACAAGTTCCAGAAGAATTTTTTAAAGCGGTAGCAGAAATTTTAGCTTATGTATATCGCATTAAACGTAAAATTTAGACCATTAGTAGGAGGGGAAACATGAAAATTCGAGATTTAGGGGTTTTAGCTGCAGTAATTATGATTGTGGCGATGCTCATTATCCCTCTACCGACATGGTTACTAAGCTTTTTAATTATTATTAATATTACATTGTCACTAATTGTTTTATTAGTATCAATGAATATGAGAGAAGCTCTTGACTTTGCCATATTCCCTTCAATCATTCTTTTACTCACGTTATTTCGATTAGGTTTGAGTATTTCTACAACCCGTGCAATTCTAGCAAACGGTGATGCTGGTGATGTTGTAGAAACTTTTGGGGAATTTGTTACTGGTGGCAACATTTTAGTCGGATTAGTTATTTTCATGTTATTAGTAATTGTTAACTTTATAGTTATTACAAAAGGTTCTGAACGTGTGGCTGAAGTAGCAGCTCGCTTCACTTTGGATGCAATGCCAGGTAAGCAAATGAGTATCGATGCGGATTTAAATGCAGGCATGATTTCAGAAAAAGAAGCTCGTGAACGCCGTGATAAGGTATCCAAGGAATCTGATTTTTATGGAGCAATGGATGGTGCTACTAAATTCGTTAAAGGTGATGCCATTGCTTCAATTATCATGGTATTTATTAATCTATTATTTGGTATCATCATTGGGATGTTACAACTTGGGTATGAAATGGCTGATGCAGCTACGCATTTCTCTAAGTTAACAGTTGGTGATGGTTTAGTTGCTCAAATTCCAGCATTATTAGTATCTACTGCTACTGGTTTAGTTGTTACTAGAGCAGCTTCTGATGGTAATTTAGGTGAAGATATAACGAGACAACTATTCGCCCAAGCAAAGTTATTGTATATTGCTGGCGGAACAATCTTTTTATTAGGTTTATTTACACCAATTCCTGAATGGATAACAATTCCTATTGCATTGGTATTAGTCGGTGGTGCATATATGACAAGCCGCAAAAAAGATGAAGATCCTGAAGAATTACTTGAAATTGAAGAAGAAGTGGCAACTGACACAATGAAGAGCCCTGAAAATGTTGTAACATTATTAAATGTTGATCCAATAGAATTTGAATTTGGTTATGGTTTAATCCCTCTTGTTGATGCTGCCCAAGGCGGAGATTTATTAGATCGTGTTGTAATGATACGCCGTCAATTAGCATTAGAGCTTGGATTAGTTATACCTGTCGTTAGAATTAGAGATAATATCCAACTTCAACCAAATGAATATCGTATAAAGATAAAAGGGAACGAAATGGCTCGTGGGGAACTGTTACTTGATCATTACTTAGCAATGAGCCCTGGTGACGATGATTCAATAGATGGAATTGATACAATTGAACCTTCTTTCGGATTACCTGCAAAATGGATAACAGAAAGAGCAAAAGAAGAAGCAGAAATGCTTGGTTATACGGTAGTTGACCCACCAAGTGTTGTATCAACTCATTTAACAGAAATTATTCGAGCAAATGCTCACGAACTATTAGGACGTCAAGAAACAAAACAATTAATTGATCATTTACGGGAAAATTATCCTATTTTGGTTGATGAACTAACACCAACACCACTTTCAATTGGTGAAATACAAAAAGTTTTAACAAGACTACTTAAAGAAAATGTCTCTATTCGAAACTTACCAATTATCTTTGAAACATTAGCGGATTATTCAAAACTAACTAGTGATCCAGAAATCCTTACTGAATATGTAAGACAAGCTTTAGCAAGACAAATTACATCACAATATGTTTCAGGAGGACCTTCATTAAAAGTGATTACGATTCCTGGTAAGTTGGAAAAGATAATAGCAGACAGTGTACAACAAACCGACCATGGAAATTACTTAGCAATGGATCCTCAAGATTCACAATCTGTCTTAGAGGCAATTGCTAAAGAAGTTGAGAGAGTATCATTTATGGAACAATCGCCAATTATACTTTGCTCACCTGGAATCCGTATGTATTTAAGACAATTAACAGAACGTTATTTCCCGCAAATACCAATTTTATCCTATAATGAATTAGATGCTAATGTTGAAATTCAAAGTGTTGGGGTGGTGAATGTAGAATGAAGATGAAAAAATATGTAGCTCCTTCCATTTCAGAGGCTATGAAACAAATTCGTACAGAACTTGGTGATGATGCAGTTATCATTAATTCGAAAGTCGTTATAACAAAAAAATTTTTCGGATTAATTAAACACAAAAATTTTGAAGTACTTGCAGGTGTAGACAGTGTGGAGTCAGTTAATTTGCCTTCACACTTACTTGACATGCAGCCTCGTAACGTATCAAATACACAAATAGATACTATTTCAGAAAAAGAGTTACAAAATACTGATTTAAAACTAACAACTGAATTAAAAAGCGAAATAGCTGATCTAAAGTCAATATTACAATCAATACAAAAGCAAACAACTCATTCAGACATTCCTGAAGAAATTTTGCCTATGATTGCCTTTTTAAAACGTCAAGAGCTGAACGAAGAGCTTATCACAGCAATAAGTGATGAGCTTTTTGTGTATTATAAAAAAG
This sequence comes from Ureibacillus endophyticus, assembly GCF_003628435.1. Lineage (GTDB taxonomy): Bacteria > Bacillota > Bacilli > Bacillales_A > Planococcaceae > Ureibacillus > Ureibacillus endophyticus. Next base: position 145,615 of record NZ_RBZN01000002.1, read on the forward strand.
CTGAAAATATCAATATTGACGAAATTAAAAGTATTACAAAAGATGTCTTGAAAAAATATCTAATACAATTGCCTATTGGTGGATTATCGTTTGAAAAAAAATATATAAATGTTTTAGGTCCTACAGGGGTAGGTAAGACAACAACAATAGCCAAAATAGCAGCACGGTCTGTATTAGAAAAGAAGAAAAAGATTGGTTTCATTACTACTGATACATATCGAATTGCAGCGATTGAACAATTGAAAACTTATGCGAACCTTTTACATGCCCCTGTTGAAATCGTATATAACGCAAATGATTATAAGACTGCTATTGAGAAAATGGAAAATTTAGATTTAGTTTTCATTGATACAGCTGGGAGAAATTATAAAGAAGCAAAGTATGTTGACGACTTGAAAAAAATAATAAATTTTGAAGATGATGTTGAATCATATTTAGTACTATCTTTAACTTCTAAAGAACAGGATATGGAAGCAATAATTCAACAATTTCATGAATTTCCCATTGAAAAATTCATTTTTACAAAGATTGATGAAACAAATTCTATTGGCACCATGTATAATTTAATGATTAAATATAATAAAGGACTTGCTTACTATACAAATGGACAAGAAGTACCAGAAGATATAGAAGAGGCAAATATAGACAAATTGATTGAATTGTTCTTTCAAGGAGAATTTCAATGAGAGATCAAGCTGAAAAACTAAGAATGAAAATGTTACAAAGCCAAGGATCGTTAGGTAGGTCTATTGCCGTTGTTAGTGGAAAAGGAGGCGTTGGAAAGAGCAACTTTTCAACGAATTTCGCTATTAACCTAAGCCTACAAGGAAAAAAAGTAGTTATCTTAGATATGGATATTGGGATGGGAAATGTTCATATTCTTATAGGAAAAACTACTCAATTTAGTTTTAAGGATTATTTAATGGGTGAAGCCACTTTAAATGAAGTAATGTACGAAGGACCTAGTAATTTGAAATACATTCCTGGAGGTTCTGGACTTACATCTGTTATGGAATGGACAAAGCAAATGTTTGATTCATTAATCATTGCATTTGAAGAATTACAGAAATCCTTTGATTATATTTTATTTGATATGGGTGCAGGTGCAGCAAATTGGTCTCTAGATCTACTTACATCTATAGATGAAATTATTGTCATCTCGACTGCTGAACCAACATCAATTACAGATGCTTATTCGATGATGAAATTTATACACTTAAAAGATCAAAGTAAAAAGTTCTACTTATTATGTAACAGAGCATATTCAAAAGAAGAAGGTCAAGAAACATTACAACGACTGCAGAATACTATGGCAAAATTTCTAAACAAGGAAGTAACGATTTTAGGTTCATTACCTGAAGACCCAGTTGTAAGGAAAGCCGTACGTGAACAAGTTCCTTTTTCAATTGCATATCCTGATTCACCTATAGCGAAAACACTAAAAGAAATTGTTATTCAATTTATTAATAATGATGAAATAAAAGTGATTCATGCTCCTGTTCAATCGAATTCATTTTTATCCAAATTACGGAGTATTTTTTCGAAAGGGCGTGTTTAATTGGGATTCTCAAATAAAAGCAAGCTTTTAATAGTAGATGACTCTGCTTTTATGAGAAAGCTTATTAGTGACTTTTTTGATGGGAATTTAAAAATTGAAGTGATTGGAACAGCAAGAAATGGTGTAGATGCAATCAACAAAATTCAACAGCTTAAACCTGATGTTGTAACAATGGATGTTGAGATGCCCGAAATGAATGGCTTGGATGCATTAAAAGTAATTATGGAAAAATGTCCGGTACCTGTCATAATGCTTTCAAGTACTACGATTAACGGAGCTAAAAATACATTGAATGCAATGGAAAATGGGGCTGTTGATTTTGTTGCAAAACCTAGTGGTACAATTTCTCTTGATTTACATAAAATCAAGGAAGAGTTAGTACATAAAGTTGAACATGCAGCCCATGTTTCTGTTGCAAAACTAAAAAAACCAATTGGTCACAAAAATATTTCTACTAAGTTTGCAAATGATATTATTAAAAAAAGAGAAATAACTCCTATGAAGAACTCAACAACTACTAAAAACTATAAGATTGCAAAAGAAGTTAATGCCTCTACAAGAAAAAATCAATGGAGTAATAATTCTAAAAAAATTGTCTTAATTGGGACTTCAACAGGCGGTCCAAGAGCTTTACAGGAAGTTATTACAAAACTACCAAAATCAATAAATGCACCTATTTTAATTGTTCAACATATGCCGCCGGGATTTACGAAATCACTTGCAGAACGTTTAAATCAACTAAGTAATATAGAGGTAAAAGAGGCAGAACATGGGGATGTATTAATAAATGGAAAAGCGTACATTGCACCCGGGGGAAGTCATCTGAAAATTAAAAAACTGAATTCTCAGTTTCAAATAATACTAGACCAAAATGAGCCTCCTCGCTCTGGCCATCGCCCTGCAGTTGATGTCATGTTCGAAAATGTTAGTCAATTTAGTGAATTTGATAAAATCGCTGTGATTATGACCGGTATGGGATATGACGGTTCAAAAGGATTAATTGAATTAAAACAAAAAGGAAATACCATCGCTATTGCGGAGTCAGCTGACACTTGTATCGTATATGGAATGCCTAAAGCCGCTGTTGAAACTCAACTTGTAGATGAGATAGTAGATGTTGACGACATAGCGCAAACAATTATGAAATATTTGCCTTAAAAGGAGTGTTGTCGTATGGAAGTGAACCAATACTTAGAAATGTTCATTGAGGAAAGTAAAGAACATTTACAAAGCTGCAGTGATAATTTACTTGAACTTGAAAAAAATCCTAATGATTTAGGGATTGTAAATGAAATATTTAGGTCTGCCCATACGTTAAAAGGAATGTCTGCAACAATGGGATATGAGGATTTAGCAGACTTAACTCATAAGATGGAAAATGTACTAGACGCTATCCGTAATGAAAAAATACATGTAACACCTGAAATTTTAGATATCGTGTTTGAATCCGTTGACCATCTTGAAGAAATGGTAATGGATATTGCTGATGGTGGAGATGGAAAAAAAGATGTATCAAAAACTGTAGAAAAATTAAAACGCATTGAATCTGGAGAATCTATTCAAGCAATAGTTAATGAAATGACGACTGCAGCTCAAGAAGTAGCGGTTTCTGATGTTGCAACTGTAGTTTCAAATTTAGATTACGATGATTTTGAAAAAACTGTTCTACTTCAATCAACAGAACAAGGCTTTAATGCTTTTGAAATTTCTGTAACTTTACGTGATGATTGCTTATTGAAAGCTGCTCGTGTTTATATGGTTTTTGATATATTAGAGAAAAATGGAGATGTTGTGAAGGCGTCTCCACCAGTAGAGAGATTAGAAGAAGAACAATTTGATCAGACATTCCAAATTGCTTATATAACTAAAACTACTGCAGAAGAACTTAGAAGTAAGATAGTGAAAGTTTCTGAGATTGCAAATGTCACAGTTACACCAATTTTAAAGGAATTGTTAATACAATCAACAACTGAAGAAACTGTCAAACCTATTTCAGCTGCAATAGAACCAGTTCAACATTCAATTACACCTAAAATTGAAGAAAAATCAGTAGAGGATACAGCTAAAAAATCAACTCCAGCTTCGTCATCATCTTCTTCAAAACAAAATACTCATGCAGCAAGTAAAACAATTCGAGTTAGTATTGATCGATTAGATATTTTAATGAACTTATTTGAAGAACTTGTAATTGATCGAGGAAGACTTCAATCAATTGCATCTGAAGTAAACCATGGTGAATTAAATGAAACTGTTGAGAGAATGAGTCGTACGATGGGCGATCTTCAAAATATCGTATTAACAATGCGAATGATTCCTATCGAAACAGTATTTAATCGCTTCCCAAAAATGGTTCGAACGTTATCAAGAGACTTAAAGAAAAAAATAAACCTCGAAATCATTGGGGCTGAAACTGAGCTTGACCGTACAGTAATCGATGAAATTGGGGATCCACTTGTTCATTTAATTCGTAACTCAGTTGACCACGGTATTGAAAGTCCGGAAGTTCGTCGAGCAAACGGTAAACCTGAGGAAGGTAATGTCATATTACGTGCATATCACAGTGGAAACTATGTGTTTATCGAAATTGAAGATGATGGTGCTGGTATTAACCGCGATAAAGTATTGAAAAAAGCTATTTCAAAAGGTATTGTAACGAAAGAATCGGCGTTATCTTTATCGGATAAGCAAATCAATGAGCTAATATTAGCATCTGGTTTCTCAACAGCTGACGTAGTTTCAGATATTTCAGGTCGTGGTGTAGGTCTAGATGTTGTAAAAACAACAATTGAATCATTAGGTGGAAGTATTTCAATTGATTCAACAGAAGGTGTAGGATCAATTTTCTCTATTCAATTACCATTAACATTAACAATTATTTCTGTAATGTTAGTAGAAATTGAGCAAGAAATTTATGCAATACCTCTATCATCAATTATTGAAACTTCTATTATTAAAAATACTGATATTTTAAACGCACACAATCAAAAAGTGATAGATTTCCGTGGAAAAGTCGTTCCGTTAATATTCTTAGAGGAAATTTTTGAAGTGCCTAGAAAACAACCTATTGATGATGAATTCCATTCAGTAGTTATTGTTCGTAAAGGTGAAAAACTTGCTGGATTAGTAGTAGATTCATTTATTGGGCAACAAGAAATTGTACTTAAATCACTAGGAAATTATTTAACAAATATCTTTGCAATTTCCGGAGCAACGATTTTAGGAAATGGTAAAGTGGCACTTATTGTCGATTGTAATGCGTTAATGAAGTAATAAAGGTGAATGGAAGAGGTGTAGTGGATGAACGCGCTTGAACAAGAATATTTAAAGGTAATTGTTTTTCAATTAGCCGACAAAGAATATGCAATTCCTGTTTCCAATGTTCAAGGAATTGAAAAGTTAATGCATATTACACGTGTACCTAAAACAGCAAAATACGTTAAAGGTGTTATTAATTTACGTGGAGTAGTTACACCAATTATTGATTTACGGGAGCGTTTCAGTATTCCAATTTCAGAAAATGAAGAATCAACAAGAATAATAATTATTACTCTAGATGAGATGGAAGTTGGATTTGTTGTAGATTCTGCAAATGATGTAATTGATATTCCTGTAAATTCTATTGAACAACAGCCAGAAGTTGTCGGGTCAAACGAAGAAGATTTTATTTCAGGAGTTGCAAAATTAGATAACCGATTATTAATATTATTGCATTTAGATAAAGTCTTAAATCCAGCAGACTAAACAACTTTATGGAGATTGATTAAAGTAGGGATAAATTAATGAATCAAGGTCAAAAAATTACTTCGTTACATCTAGATGTACTAAAAGAAATTGGAAATATAGGTGCTGCTCATGCTGCCACAGCACTTTCAGATTTATTGAATAAAAAAATTGATATGCGAGTTCCAAAGGTGGAAATGGTTTCATTTAATGACATGATGGAATTTGCTGGTGGTGCTGAAAAAGCAGTTGTTGGTATTTTTCTCCGGATTGAAGGGGACGTAGAAGGTAGCATGTTCTTTATTTTACCAATCGAGCAGGCAAATCAGTTTATACGTCGACTAATTTGTGATGATTCATTCAGCCTTAGAGATAGCCAAATTTCCGAAATAGGACTTTCCGCAATGCAAGAGATGGGGAATATCCTATCTGGTTCATACTTATCAGCCTTGTCTGATTTTACAGGTTTAAAAATTTATCCTACTGTTCCAGGCTTAAGCGTTGATATGTTTGGAGCAATCATAAGTATTGGTTTAATTGAAATCTCGCAAGTTAGTGATCATGTTATTGTAATAAATACATCCATTTTTGAAGACGGTATGGAAGATTCAAATGAATTAAAGGGTCATTTCTTTTTACTACCTGACCCTGATTCGTTTGAAACTATATTTAAAGCTCTGGGAGTATCGTAGAGATGGTACCGTTTATCAGTAACAATGTTATTAAAGTTGGAATTGCACAAATGGATGTAGTAAAAATACCAAACACAATTCGCACTTCTGGATTAGGGTCTTGTGTAGGGGTCGTTTTATATGATGAAATGAAAAAAATTGCTGGTATGGTGCATGTCATGTTACCAGATTCTAGTTTAGGAAGAACGGATTCGATAAATGCTGCCAAGTTTGCTGATACAGGTATTAAAGGATTAATCGACCTGCTAAAACTTGAAGGTGTACAAGTATTTAGATTAAAGGCAAAAATTGCTGGTGGGGCTCAAATGTTTAAATTTGCATCAGATAAGGATTCAATGCGAATTGGACCACGTAATGTTGAAGCAGTGAAAAATGAACTTCGAAGAAATGGAATACCTCTTGTAGCTGAAGATACAGGAGGCAGTAGTGGTAGAACAATTGAATTTGATCCAGAAACTTGCAAACTAAGTATTCGAACAGTGAATCAAGGAGTGTGTGTAATATGATGTTTGGTTCAATATTTTATAATTGTTGGGCTTCCTTAATTGCATTTTCTATCTATTTCTTTGTAACTCTATTAAACTCATATTCACCAACACATATTTTGATAGGTTCATTTATCGTTGCTATTGTTATTTTTATTATGATGTTCCCTGTTCGATATTTCTTATATTACATTCTTTATACTCCTGAAGAAGGGATTTTTGAAGAGTTTCAAGAAGAGCTTAATAAAATCCAAGAACAAAATAGTGAAAATATAGACAATTTGGACAATACAACAATAGTAGAATTTAGTGATGAAAATTCAGAAGAAATTGCAAAAGTTGTACGAACAATGATGAATCAAGATCTACCTGTACAAAATTAAAAGAGCTGAAATAACAGCTCTTTTTTTGTATATTTTTCACGCTTCTTAATTCTACTAAGATCCAATGAAGATTAAAATGTTACAATTCTTTAACTTATAGTTCTCCATTTTTTCTAATAATCATAAAAATGTGATACTAGCTTACTACAATTATGAAAATATAGGATTCTCAGGGAAATTATTTAGTCTTATAGAAGCGTGTGTTTTTTTTACCAGATTTGATATAATAAATTGGTAGAAAATCGCTAAAAGTGAGGGGGATTTAGATGGTACAACTAAAGCTAGATGATGAGCAAAAACTTTGGAATAGCTGGATAAATAATCGAGATCCTCATGCGGGAGATTTACTGATAAAAAAGTATAAACCGCTTGTAACATATCATGTTCAACGTATTGGTGTAGGCCTTCCTAAAAATGTTTCCCGTGATGATTTGCTGAGCCTAGGTATGATGGGGCTTTTTGATGCATTAAATAAATTTGACATAAATCGTGATTTAAAATTTGATACATATGCTTCTTTCCGTGTCCGTGGAGCAATTATAGACGGATTAAGAAAGGAAGATTGGTTACCACGATCAGCTCGGGAAAAATCAAAAAAATTAGAAGCACAAATAGAGTTGCTAGAACAAAAACTAATGCGACACGCAACGCCAGAAGAACTTGCAGAACATATGAATTTACCAGTTGAAGAAATTTATCAAACCGTTCAAGAACATTTCTTTTCAAATGTTTTATCAATCAATGAACAACAGGATCAAGAAGAGGTAGAAGGCAAAGCTTTTGTAATTAGAGATGATCAAACGAAAACTCCTGAACAAGTAGCAATCCATTCTGAATTAATCGATGATCTTGCAGAAAATATTAAGAAACTTAACGACAAGGAACAACTTGTACTAAGTTTATTTTACACAGAAGAAATGACCCTTACTGAAATTGGTGAGCTACTAGAATTATCTACTTCACGAATATCACAGATTCACTCAAAGGCGTTATTGAAACTAAGGAAACTTCTTTCAAATGAAATGTTAAATACATAGGGAGGAATTTCATGAGTTTAAAAGGGGTTGAATTACAAATTGCAATACCTAAAACTTTTGATGCCGGTAAGGTTCAAGAACAACATCAGCAAAATGTCATTCAACAACAACATAATGCGAATGAAGCACTAAAGAAAGAAATTGAAAAAAAACAATTTACTGTTTTAGATACGGAAAAAACAGATCAAATAACTGATGAGGAGAATGGTAGTAATCATAATGATGATGGGAATGGGAAGAACAAGAAACATTCAAAAGAGAAAGAACCAAAAGCCCAACATCCTTATAAAGGAAATTTTATTGATTTTAGCGGATAGGAGAAAAGAATGTTTTTTTTAATTATCATACTCATCATTTCACAACTTATCTCATTTTATTTAATAATTTTATTAAATGCAAAAATTGCAAAATTTAAAGATTTAGAGGTAAGACAAGAACAGTTGATTAGAGAAATGGATGATGCGATTAGTGTTTATTTAATTGAAATGCGTGAAGAAAATGATCGCTTAATTAAAGAATTATCAAAAGTAAACCAAGAAGAACCATCATCAAAAAACTCCAATTTTGAATTGAAAGAAAGTTTGGAGCGTTCTAATTCAATAGATATCATTTCTACACCATCTAAAGATGTATTAGTGCAACCTAAAACAATATTACCCAATATAGCAAAGAAAGCATATCAACAACAAAAAAATATTGATTCTACCCATCAAAAAGAAACTATAAAACAGGATACTATTGCAGATACCTTTGAAAATAAAGTGCTAGAGCTATATAAAACAGGTAAAACAATTGAGGAAATTGCAAAGGAAACAAACAAAGGAAAAACTGAAATAGAACTGTTATTAAAATTCCATTCATAAAAATTGTTGCAGTGAATAAAGTTGTATGTTATATTATCAATTGGTGTTAATTACACACGCATTTTGATGCAGTAAGTGGTGCTTTTTGATTAAAAAGTAGCTTGTTGCAAATGAAAAATGCGGAGGAAAATAACCAAACTATTAGGAGGAAAAATTCATGTCAGTAATTTCAATGAAACAATTACTTGAAGCTGGTGTACACTTTGGACACCAAACTCGCCGTTGGAACCCAAAAATGAAAAAATACATTTTTGTTGAGCGTAACGGAATCTACATTATCGATTTACAAAAAACAGTTAAAAAATTAGAGGAAGCTTATGACTTCATGCGCCAAGTTGGACAAGATGGCGGTAAAGTACTTTTCGTTGGTACTAAAAAACAAGCTCAAGAAGCTATCCAAGAAGAAGCAGAACGTTCTGGTAACTACTATATCAACCAACGTTGGTTAGGTGGTACTTTAACAAACTTCGGTACTATCCAAAAACGTGTTGCTCGTATGAAAGAAATCGAAAGAATGGAAGAAGACGGTACTTTTGAAGTCCTTCCTAAAAAAGAAGTTATTCAACTTAAAAAAGAACACGAACGTCTTGTTAAATTCTTAGGCGGTATTCGTGATATGACTGATATTCCTGATGTTATGTTCGTGGTTGACCCACGTAAAGAGCGTATCGCTGTTGCTGAAGCACGTAAATTAAATATTCCTATCGTAGGTATTGTTGATACAAACTGTGATCCAGATGAAATCGACTACGTAATCCCTGCAAACGACGATGCTATCCGCGCTGTTAAATTATTAACTGCAAAAATGGCTGATGCTCTTATTGAGTCAAAACAAGGTGAATCTGAAGCTCCAGCTGAAGAAGTAGTAGTTGCTGAGTAATTCACTACTAGAAACTTGGCTTTACGCCTAAGTTTCTTATGATAAGCCTTAGCTGCAATAAGCATCTTAGGAAGTATTAAACTTCTTTAGATGCCTACAAAAGGTGATAAGTGGATGAAACCCTTATCACCTTTTTTTAAAGTAATAAACTAGAAATATTTGCTAATACTATATTTAATCTTTATCTAACTCAAGGAGGATACTTCAAATGGCAATTACTGCACAATTAGTAAAAGAACTACGTGAAAAAACTGGCGCAGGTATGATGGACTGCAAAAAAGCTTTAGTAGAAACTGACGGTAACATCGAAGCTGCTATCGATTTATTACGTGAAAAAGGTCTTTCTTCAGCTGCTAAAAAAGCTGACCGTATCGCTGCTGAAGGAACTACTTATATCTTATCAGAAGGTAATGAAGCAGTTATTCTTGAAGTAAACGCTGAAACTGACTTCGTTGCTAAAAATGATAAATTCCAAACATTAGTTTCTGAATTAGCTCAACAAATTTTAGCTGCTAAACCAGAATCTGTAGAAGCTGCATTAGAAGTTAAAAATGCAGAGGGTGTAAAAATTGCTGACCAAATTTCTACAGCAGTTGCTACAATCGGAGAAAAAATTACTCTTCGTCGTTTCGAAATCAAAACTAAAAACGACAGCGATGCATTTGGTTCTTACCTACACATGGGCGGAAGAATTGGTGTATTAGTAGTTCTTGAAGGTTCTACTGATGAAGCTGCTGCTAAAGATGTTGCTATGCACATCGCTGCAATTAATCCTAAATATGTTTCACGTGATGAAGTTTCTGAAGAAGAAATCGCTCACGAACGTAAAATTTTAACAGAGCAAGCATTAAACGAAGGAAAACCTGAAAATATCGTTGCAAAAATGGTAGAAGGTCGTCTTGGTAAATACTTCGAAGAAATTTGCTTATTAGACCAAACTTTCGTTAAAAATTCTGACCAAAAAGTTCGTGATTTCGTAAAAACAACTGGCGGAAACGTAACATCATTCGTTCGTTATGCTGTTGGTGAAGGTATCGAAAAACGTGAAGATAACTTCGCTGAAGAAGTAATGAACCAAGTTAAAGGTAACTAATCCAATCTAATATTGTGTTTTAGCACAAAAGAAATAGGGAGCACATTTTTCGTGTTCCCTATTTTTCAAGATATTGTTAGATTTTGGTCGAATTTTAAATTAGAGTTAACGGAGGTTTCCTATGAGTGTGCCACAATATAAACGAGTAGTAATTAAAATTAGCGGTGAAGCATTAGCAGGTGAAGCAGGCTTTGGTTTATCACCAAAAATAATCAAATCTGTTGCTGAAGATATTAAAGAAGTAGTTGAATTAGGTGTAGAAGTTGCAGTAGTTGTTGGCGGCGGTAATATATGGAGAGGTAAGGTCGGAAGCGAAATGGGTATGGACCGTGCTTCTGCTGATTATATGGGTATGCTTGCAACAGTTATGAACTCATTAGCATTACAAGATTCGTTAGAGAAACTAAACATAGAAACGCGCGTACAATCTTCTATCGTTATGACACAAGTTGCAGAACCTTATATTCGTCGAAAAGCTGTACGTCATTTAGAAAAGAAACGTGTTGTCATTTTTGCTGCAGGTACTGGAAACCCATTCTTCTCAACTGATACAACAGCTGCTTTACGTGCTGCTGAAATCGATGCGGACGCAATTTTAATGGCAAAAAATAATGTAGATGGTGTATATTCTGCTGATCCTAAAACAGATAGTACTGCTGTTAAGTATGACACACTCACATATTTAGAGGTAATTCAACAAGGATTACAAGTAATGGATTCCACAGCATCCACATTATGTATGGACAACGACATACCTTTAATAGTATTCTCTATTATGGATAAAGGAAATATTAAACGCGCCGTACTAGGTGATAAAATTGGTACAGTGGTTAGGAGGAATGTTTAATGCCTAAACAAGTATTAGCACAAGCAAAAGAAAAAATGGAAAAATCAATTGCTGCATTTAGTCGTGAATTAGCTTCAATTCGAGCAGGTCGTGCAAACGCATCACTTTTAGATCGCATTTCAGTTGATTACTACGGAGCTCCTACTCCAATCAATCAATTGGCTGGTGTTGCTACTCCAGAAGCACGTTTACTTGTAATTACACCTTATGATAAATCAATTTTAGGTGAAATCGAAAAAGCAATTATGAAATCTGATATCGGAATTACACCAACGAACGATGGTAATGTGATTCGTCTAGCGATTCCAGCATTAACAGAGGAACGCCGTAAAGAACTTGTAAAAGTTGTTAAAAAAGAAGCAGAAGATGCGAAAATTGCAGTTCGTAATGTTCGTCGTGATGCTAATGATGATTTGAAAAAATTAGAGAAAAATGGCGAAATTACAGAAGATGATTTACGTGGCTATGGCGACGATATTCAGAAATTGACAGACGATTACATTGTAAAAGTTGATCAATTAACTAAAGAAAAAGAAAAAGAAATTTTGTCAGTATAAATTCTTAATAGGATAAATCTCTCTATACCTTTTTAGGTGTAGAGCAGGACTTAAAGTGAACAATTTTTAGATGAGGACGTCCTTTCTATTAGGACGTCTTTTTCTTGGTTAAGAAAACGAATCAAATGTCACAATATCCAATTTGTAAAAAGTATAAAATGAACCATAACTTTAAATATTTGTTTTGTTATACAAGTTTTAAATTTTTCATACATATAAACCAATTCGTACATTTTTACGTAATGTTTTATAAGAAAAAAGCGACACAAACATTTGTTTTTGATATGATTATTAAGAATACGTCCAAAATGTTGGCAGGTGGGGGAATAGAATGCTCAAAAATATATTTGGAAAGTCCAAAAAAGAAAAGAAATCTTTGAAGGAACAACAAAATCTTTCTAATAATGACTTAATCCCATCTCATATCGCAATCATTATGGACGGAAATGGACGTTGGGCTAAAAAAAGAGCGCTACCTAGAGTTGCTGGGCACCATGAAGGTATGAAAACCGTTCGTAAAATTGCTCGATGCGCAGATGATTTAGGGATTAAAGTGTTAACACTTTACGCGTTTTCAACGGAGAACTGGAAACGTCCTAAATCCGAGGTAGACTATCTTATGGGGTTACCTGAAAAGTTTTTAAAATCATTTATGCCGGAAATAATGGAACGAAATATTCGAGTGCAAATGATGGGTGAAAAAGAGGCATTACCTACAAGTACCCAAACAGTTTTAAATGAAGCGATGGAAAGAACGAAAAATAACAGTGGATTAATTTTAAATTTTGCTATGAATTATGGTAGTCGAGCTGAAATAGTACGTGCAATGAAGGATATAATGGTAGAAGTGAGTAAGGGAAATCTAAATGTCGACTCAATAGATGAAAGTACTATTACTAATTATTTAATGACATCGCAGTTACCTGAACCAGATTTGCTTATTCGTACTAGTGGTGAAGTTCGACTTAGTAATTTTATGTTATGGCAACTCGCCTATACGGAGTTTTGGTTTACTGATACGCTTTGGCCTGATTTTAATGAGGAAACTCTAATGGAAGCAATTCACGCCTTTCAAAAGCGTAATCGTCGCTACGGTGGGTTGAAAGGGGAAGAAATTAATTGAAGCAACGTATTATCACAGCAATTATAGCTGCAGCATTATTTATACCATTTGTAATTTATGGTAACTTACCTTTTACAATTTTAGTTTATGTTATTGCAGCTGTTGGTTTATATGAACTTTTAAGGATGAAGGAAATTCCGATTGTATCCATACCAGGCATTATTGGCCTTCTGACTGTATTTTCAATTTTATTACCTGAAAAATACACAATTAAATTAATGGATTTGACATCATATTCTAAATTAGAGTTTTTAATGATTGCTGTTGTACTACTATTAATTTACACAGTTGTTGTTAAAAATCATTTTACATTTGATGAAGTAGGGTTTATTTTACTTAGTGCTCTATATGTTGGAATAGGTTTTTATTATTTAATTGAGACACGTAATGCAGGATTACAATTCATTATATTTGCGTTACTTATTGTATGGACTACAGATTCAGGAGCGTATTTTATTGGTCGTAAATTAGGCAAAAAGAAACTATGGCCTGAAATCTCTCCAAATAAAACAATCGAAGGGTTTTTAGGTGGTATTATTGTAGCTGTTGTATTTGCTTGTGCCATGCAGTTTATCTATCCATTAACTGATTCTTGGATTGCATTAATTGTTATTACGATTTTTGCCTCAATATTTGGTCAGTTAGGCGACTTAGTAGAGTCTGCAATTAAAAGACATTATGATGTAAAAGATTCAGGAAAAATATTACCTGGACACGGTGGAATACTAGATCGCTTTGATAGCTTAATCTTTGTACTACCATTGTTGCATTTTTTACAATTTGTATAAATAATTACTGCACGAATGTCAGTGTTGAAAGGAAGAAAGATTTTGAAAAAAATTAGCCTTTTAGGTGCAACAGGTTCGATTGGATGGCAAACATTTGATATTTTATGTAGTCACCCAGATGAGTTCAAACTTGTTGCATTTTCTGCTGGGAAAAACATCGAAAAAACACGTTCAATTATTAATCGTTTAAATCCAGAACTAGTATCTGTTCAGGATGAAGTAGATGCGAGAACATTACAAAAAGAGTTTCCACAAATACATTTCACTTATGGATCAAAGGGATTAGTAGAAGTAGCTACTCATCCAGAATCACAAGTGTTGGTTAATGCGGTCTTAGGTAGTGTAGGTTTAGAATCAACCCTTGCAGCAATTCGTATGGGAAAAACAATAGCGATTGCGAATAAAGAGACTTTAGTTACAGCAGGTCACCTTGTAATGGCAGAGGCTAAAAAATATAATGTACCAATTTTGCCTGTTGATAGTGAGCACTCAGCTATTTTCCAATCAATGAATGGTGAAAATCCGAAACAAGTTGAACGTATTATATTAACTGCATCAGGAGGTTCATTCCGCGACAAAACACGTGAAGAACTTAAAAATGTAACAGTAAAAGATGCATTAAACCATCCAAATTGGTCGATGGGGGCTAAAATTACAATTGATTCTGCAACAATGATGAATAAAGGGCTAGAAGTTATCGAAGCCCACGTTTTGTTCGATCTTCCATTTGAAAAAATTGACGTTTTATTACATAGAGAAAGTATTATTCACTCATTAGTTGAGTATCATGATACAAGTGTGATTGCTCAACTTGGTACACCAGATATGCGTGTTCCAATTCAATACGCTTTAAGTTATCCAGACCGTTTACCTTTAGTAGGTGGAAAAAGATTAAATTTAGCTGAAATTGGACAATTGCATTTTAGAGAAGTTGATTTTGACCGTTACCGTGCATTAAAGCTTGCTTATGATGCTGGACGAGCAGGAGGTACAATCTTAACTGCTATGAATGCGGCCAATGAAGCTGCTGTCGCGTTATTTTTACAAGAGAAAATAACATTCTTACAGATAGACGAAATGATAGAACAAATTATGAATGACCATCATAATATCTTACAACCAGATTTAGAAACGATTTTACACGTAGATAGAGAAACAAGAAAAACAGTAGAAAGCATGGTAAAATAGATAGAGTGAGCATAGAATATGTAAACTTGCTCTTTAAAGGTGGGATAGTATGCAAACCGTTATAGCATTTATCATCGTTTTTGGATCACTAGTATTTTTCCATGAACTCGGTCACTTTATATTTGCCAAACGAGCGGGAATATTAGTACGAGAGTTTGCAATAGGAATGGGTCCAAAAATTTTTGGAATGATGAAGGGTGAAACGATGTATACCATTCGTTTATTACCCATTGGTGGTTATGTACGAATGGCTGGAGAAGATGTAGATAAAATTGAACTTCAGCCAGGGTATCGTGTTGGCCTAATATTAAATAGAGATAATGTTGCAGAAAAAATCTATTTGAATCAAAAAGTTCAAAATCCCAATGTTTTATTTTTAGAAGTTGAACGTTCAGATTTAGAAGATGGTTTATGGATAGAAGGTTATGATGAAGAGGATAATTTAGTGAGAATTGATGTTTCAAGAGAAGCGATTATTGTTGAAAATGGAACTGAAACAATTATTGCTCCACTTGATCGTCAATTTAATTCTAAAACTGTTGGGCAAAGGGCAATGGCCATTTTTGCCGGACCTTTATTTAATTTCATCCTTGCATTTGTTATTTTTATTGCTCTTGCACTTTTAACAGGAATCCCAATTTCAGATCCTGTTATCAAAAATGTGGTTGATGGATCTCCTGCTGAAGTGGCAGGATTACAAGATGGTGACGTCGTTAAAGAAATTAATGGTAAATCAGTTTCGAGTTGGGATGATTTAGTTGGTATTGTCCAACAAAATCCAGGAAAAGCTTTGTCATTTGAAATTGATCGAGATGGACAAGCTAAAGAACTGAATATAACTCCTAAACCATTTGAAACAGAAGATGGACAAACTATTGGCCAAATTGGTGTTTATAGTCCGATAAAAGATGCGAATATATTAGACGCCATTGTATTTGGTGCTAAACAAACTGTGGAATTTTCAACATTAATCTTTACATTGTTATACGATTTAATCGTTGTTAATTTTGACATTGATGCACTATCTGGTCCAGTGGGAATCTATAAGGCAACAGAAGAAGTTGCTCAGTATGGAATCTACAATTTAATGAATTGGGCTGCAGTATTAAGTATTAATCTTGGAATTATGAACTTATTACCATTGCCTGCATTAGATGGTGGCCGACTATTATTCTTCGGTATCGAAGCATTACGAGGAAAACCTGTTGATCGACAAAAAGAAGGACTTGTACACTTTGTCGGTATTGTATTGCTTATGATTTTAATGGTCATTGTAACTTGGAAAGATATTAAGCTGTTCTTCTTCTAATTAGCACGAATCTATAACTAAACCTTATTCATTTATGGTAAAATCCAAATGAATAAGGTTTATCTTTTTTATCAACATATATAAAATAATCATTTTCCATTAACGAGTGTAATGCATATTTCTTAAGAACTAATGGGTGTAAATAAGTGAGGAAAAAAGGTGGAGCACTTATGAAACAAAGTTTAACGCTAATTCCAACCATGCGTGAAGTACCATCCGACATTGAAGTGAAATC
Source organism: Ureibacillus endophyticus (assembly GCF_003628435.1). Classification (GTDB taxonomy): domain Bacteria; phylum Bacillota; class Bacilli; order Bacillales_A; family Planococcaceae; genus Ureibacillus; species Ureibacillus endophyticus. The sequence goes on from NZ_RBZN01000002.1 coordinate 162,373, forward strand.
CTATAAAATGTTACTTCGTGCAGGGTTTTTAAAACCAAGTACATATGGGGTATATTCGTACTTACCTTTAGCTAAACGGTTGCTCACAAAAATTGAAAATATTGTTCGAGAGGAAATTGAAGCTTTAGGGGCGATTGAAATCTCCCTTTCAACACTTCAATCCCATGACATTTGGGAACTATCTGAAAGAATCCATCATTTTAAAGATGAGTTATTCACATTAACGGACAAAGATAAACGTGATCTTTTACTTGCACCATCCCACGAAGAAGTAGTAACGATGTTAGTTCGTGATGAAATTAAAACATATAAAAAATTACCATTGATTCTATATCAAATTCAAATGGCATATCGTGATGAAAAAAAATCACGAACTGGTTTATTAAGAAGTCGTGAATTTTATATAAATGATATATATTCCTTCCATGAGAATGAAGAAAGTTTAAGTGCAACCTATGAACGAATATTACAAGCTTATACAAATATTTTAAATCGATTAAGATTAAACTACCACATTGTAGATGCTGATTCAGGAATTAAAGGAGAAATTCAATCGCAGGAATTTATTATCCCTTCTGAGTTTGGTGATACCATAATTGTAAAATCAAATGAATCAAATTACGTAGCAAATATTGAAGTTGCAAAAGTGACTCAAAATACGGATGAGATAAAAGAAGTACAGAAATCATTAGAAAAAGTTTCTACACCTGAAGTAAAAACTATTAAAGATCTTTGTTTATACTTTAATATCTCACCTGAAAGTTGTATTAAAATGCTTGTATATGTAATAGATGATGAGTTTGTTGTTGTTTTAGTACGGGGAGATCATCAAGTAAATGAATTTAAATTAAAAAAAGTTCATAATGCAACATTTTTGCGCTTAGCAACTGAAGATGAAATTATTAAGCTTCTTGATTGTTCACCGGGTTCAATTGGCCCAATCAAGCTGCCAATTAACATAAAAGTGTATGCAGATTTTGCAATCCAAACATTAAACAATGCAGTAACAGGAGCAAATGAAGAAGGCTATCATTATATGAATGTAAACCCAGAGCGTGATTTTGCCATTAATACCTACGCAGATTTACGATATATTAAAGAAGGTGAAATTTCACCAGACGGGGTTGGAATTACACAATATATATATGGACATGAAATTGGACGTGTAATAAAATTAGGAACATTCTTTTCAGAAAAGTTTAATGCGAACTTTGTTGATGAAAATGATAATTCAAATCCAATTTTAATGGGGAGCTACCAATTAGGTGTTTCTAGGTTACTTGCTATTTTGGCTGAAAAATACCAAGATGATAATGGTTTTGTGTGGCCAACCCATTTATCTCCATATGATATTCATCTAATTCCGATTAACCGCGAAGATGAAGTTCAATGGAACTTATCAACTGAGCTATACAATATTTTAAGTTCATATCATTTTGATGTACTCTTTGACGATCGACATGAAAGTCCGGGGGTAAAGTTTACAGATGCTGATTTAATTGGTCTTCCAGTAAGAGTCATGATTGGCAAAAGAGCGAACGAAGGTATTGTAGAAGTTAAAATACGTTCGACAGGTGAAACTTTCGAATGGGCAAAAGAAGAATTGATTGACCGATTAAATGAATTCTTCCGAACGAATTCATATAACTAAACTTTCAGGAAGTACAACCTTGTACTTCCTTTCTATAATTATTTAAAAAGAAGAGGTGAGTTTCTTGTCAGAAGTTAAAGAAGCTAGAGATAGATTTTTAACCTTATTACAACAATTACAATTAACGGAAGACGTCTATATGTCCTATTTTGAACATGGAGAACTCACTCGACTCACTGTTCATCAGAAAAAGAGAAATTGGTGTTTCCACATTAAACTCGAAAATATATTACCTTTTCAACTTTATCAACTTTTTCGAACTAGATTAAATGAACAATTCTCTCATATAGCACAAGTGCAGTTTAAAATTGAAGCACGAAATCCAGAAATCAATGAACAGTTAGTTACTGACTATTGGTTAACATCCCTTGAACATCTAGATGCTTCTCCACCGATTAAGGAACGATTAATTTCACAAATTCCCACATGGAACGGTAATAAATTAATTGTGACATGTATGTTAGAAATGGAACAGTTAACGTTGAAATCAAAATATACGCAAAAGATTTCTGAAGCTTTTCAAAGTGTTGGGTTTCCTCCTCTGTCTGTTGATGTTCAATTAATAGAGGCAACAGATGAAATGAAAGAAGCTCAAGCCTTATATATGGAACAAAGACAATTAGAAGAGGAAGCACTTGCTAGACAAGCAATGGAAGATTTCCAAAATAGAGAACAAGTTAAAAATGATACACCTGAAGCTGTACCAACTGGGCCGTTCCAACTTGGTCAACATATTAAAGATACTGAAATTCGAGAAATTCGAAGTATTATTGAAGAAGAGCGTCGTGTAGTCATTGAAGGTTATGTGTTTGCGGTTGAAATAAAAGAATTAAAGAGTGGTCGTTCATTATTAGAACTTAAAATGACAGATTATACCGATTCCATTTTAGTTAAAATGTTTTCTAGGGATAAAGAAGATCCTGAAATGATGAATAAATTGAAAAAGGGTATGTGGATTAAAGTTCGTGGATCTGTTCAAAACGATACATTTGTTCGTGACTTAGTAATTATGGCGAATGATATTAACGAGATTCATAAGGAGTCGAGAAAGGATTTAGCACCAGAAGGAGAAAAACGAGTTGAGCTACATCTTCATACTCCAATGAGTCAAATGGATGCAGTTACTCCTGTTGATCAGCTGGTTGGCCAAGCTGCAAAATGGGGGCACCCTGCCATCGCTATTACTGATCATGCAGTAGCACAGGCATTCCCAGAAGCATATTCTGCTGGGAAAAAACATGGCATTAAAATTATTTATGGTGTGGAAGCAAACTTAGTGGATGATGGGTCACCCATTGCTTATGCCGAACAGCATATTAATTTAGATGATGCAACATTTGTTGTATTTGATGTTGAAACAACTGGTCTTTCAACTGCATACGATACAATCATAGAGCTTGCAGCAGTAAAAATTAAAGAGGGAAAAGTTATTGAACGATTCGAACGATTTGCTAACCCACATAGACCTTTATCTGCGAAAATTATCGAATTAACACATATTACAGATGATATGCTTCGAGATGCACCAGAAGTGGATCAAGTTGTAACAGAGTTTAAAGAATTTATCGGAGACGCTATTGTAGTAGCCCACAATGCATCTTTTGATATTGGCTTCTTATATACGGCATATGAAAAAGCGGGCATTACAGGCGTTGTACACCCTGTTATCGATACGTTAGAATTGTCTCGTTTTTTAAATCCTACGTTGAAAAGTCATCGTTTAAATACGCTTTGTAAACGTTATGGTATAGAATTAACTCAACATCACCGCGCTATCTATGATACAGAAGCAACCGGTGAATTAATGCTACATTTACTGAAGGATGCAAAAGAACAAGGAATTCATTATCATGATGAATTTAATAAGCAGATTAATAAAAATGAAAGTTACAAACAATCTCGTCCATATCACTGTACAATTTTAGCTACTGATAATGATGGATTGAAAAATTTATTTAAGCTTATTTCTATTGCCCATACACAAACGTATTACCGGGTTCCGAGAATTCGACGATCTGATTTAATTAATCTTCGAAAAGGATTGATTATCGGTTCTGGTTGTAGTAATGGTGAGCTTTTTGAAACGATGATGAACAAATCACCAGAAGAAGCGGAAAAAGTAGCAGAGTTTTATGATTACATTGAAGTTCAACCAAAGCCGGTTTACTCCCAATTAATTGAAGGTGGAGTCATTCATGATGAATGGAACTTAGAAGATATTATTCGTAAATTAGTGAAACTAGGCAAAAAAATGGGGAAACCTGTTGTTGCAACTGGTAACGTCCATTATTTACATGAAACTGATTCTGTATTTAGACAAATTTTAGTTGGTTCTCAAGGTGGGGCCAATTCATTAAATCGCTATAAATTACCTGCTGTTCATTTCCGTACAACAGATGAAATGTTAAAGGAGTTTGATTTTTTAGGACCAGATCTGGCAAAAGAGATCGTCGTAACAAACACTCAAAAAATTGCGGATATGGTTGGCGATGTTAAACCGATTAAAGATGAATTGTATACACCTAAAATTGAAGGTTCGGATGAAGAGGTAACTAATTTAACCTACGAAATGGCACATAAAATCTATGGTGAAGAATTACCTGAAATTGTGAAGGCCAGAATTGAAAAAGAATTAAAATCTATTTTAGGTAATGGTTTTGGAGTTATTTATTTAATTTCTGCTAAACTCGTAAAAAAATCATTATCAGATGGTTATTTAGTAGGTTCTCGTGGATCTGTTGGTTCATCCCTTGTGGCAACGTTTATGGAAATTACCGAAGTAAATCCATTGCCACCGCACTATATTTGTCCAAACTGTAAAAATGCGGAGTTCTTTGATGATGGTTCAGTTGGTAGTGGTTTTGACTTGCCAAATAAAGAGTGTCCGAAATGTGGTGCGCAATATAAGAAAGATGGACAAGATATCCCGTTTGAGACTTTCTTAGGATTCAAAGGAGATAAAGTACCAGATATTGATTTAAACTTCTCTGGGGAATACCAACCCCATGCCCATAACTATACAAAAGTGTTGTTTGGTGAAGATTATGTGTATCGTGCAGGAACGATTGGTACGGTTGCAGAGAAAACAGCATATGGTTATGTAAAAGGGTATGGAACAGATAACAATATTACATATCGTGGGGCTGAAGTTGATCGACTTGTACAAGGATGTACAGGGGTAAAAAGAACAACAGGACAGCACCCGGGTGGTATTATTGTTGTTCCAGATTATATGGATATTTACGATTTCACCCCGGTTCAATATCCAGCTGATGCCCAGGATGCGGAGTGGAGAACAACTCATTTTGATTTCCATTCTATCCACGATAATGTATTAAAACTTGATATACTAGGGCACGATGATCCGACAGTGATTAGGATGTTACAGGATTTATCAGGTATTGATCCGAAAACTGTCCCAACAGATGATCCAGAGGTAATGAAAATTTTCTCTACACCGGAGTCATTAGGTGTTACAGAAGAACAAATTGGTTGTAAAACGGGAACTTTAGGGATACCGGAATTCGGAACTCGTTTTGTTCGCCAAATGTTAGAAGAAACAAAGCCTTCAACATTTAGTGAACTTGTACAAATTTCTGGACTTTCACACGGTACAGACGTATGGCTTGGAAATGCACAGGAACTGATTAATAGCGGAACTTGTGTATTATCTGAAGTAATCGGTTGTCGTGATGATATTATGGTTTATTTAATCTATCAAGGATTAGAGCCAAGTTTTGCCTTCAAAATTATGGAATCTGTTCGTAAGGGGAAAGGCTTAACAGAAGAAATGGAAGCTGAAATGCGTGCACAAAAAGTTCCTGAATGGTACATTGATTCATGTAAAAAAATCAAGTACATGTTCCCGAAAGCCCATGCAGCTGCTTATGTTTTAATGGCAGTACGTATAGCTTGGTTTAAAGTGCATCATCCTATCTTATATTACGCTGCTTACTTTACTGTTCGTGCAAGTGACTTTGATCTAATAGCAATGACACAAGGTTCTGCGGTGATACGTTCACGAATTGATGAGATTAACGCAAAAGGGCTAGAAGCATCGAAAAAGGAAAAAGACTTATTAACGGTTCTAGAACTAGCTCTAGAAATGTGTGAGCGTGGAATGAGCTTTAAGAAAGTGGATCTTTACCGTTCTAAAGCGAGTGAATTTATAATTGATGGAAATTCATTGATTCCTCCATTTGATGCAATCCCTGGACTTGGTACAAACGTTGCCAAAGCAATCGTTGCAGCAAGAGAGGAAAAAGAATTTTTATCGAAGGAAGATTTACAACAGCGCGGTAGGGTTTCTAAAACAATTATTGAATATTTAGATACGCTTGGTTGTTTAGATGGACTTCCAGATGCTAACCAACTCTCATTATTCTAAGTTTTGTAAATGTCAATTAAGACACAAAATAGTGTAAATTTGCATTTAATAAAAGTTTATGCTATTGTTATTGTAATAATTTGTTGATAGTTTTTACAGCAAAGAGTGGGTTATTTTCCCGCTCTTTTCTGTTTGTAAGATTATCCAAATTATCCCACTGAACTGTGTTCAAATTTTAATTTCACCATTTATGGTGGAATTTTGCGTTTATAGGGGATAGTAAAGTTAGAAGCTAATATTGCATATTTGCAGCAAGCTTGCAACATTCAATTTTAATAAGCGCCAAATTACGTTGGGAGGATACTATGAGTAAAGTAACGTCAGTAATTGAAGAGCTTGTTACACCTATTTTAGAAGAGCTAAAACTTGAATTAGTCGACATAGAATTTTTGAAAGAAGGTCGTAACTGGTTCCTTCGAGTATATATCGATACACCTGAAGGCGGAATAGATATCGACCAGTGTGCTATAGTTAGTGAGCGTTTAAGTGTCGTTTTGGATGAAAAAGACCCTATCGAGCAAAACTATTATTTAGAAGTGTCTTCTCCTGGTGCAGAACGACCGTTAAAGAAAGAATCTGATTTTGAAAAAGCAGTTGGTAAATTTATTTATGTAAAAACATACGAGCCAATAAAAGATATGAAAGAATTCCAAGGCTATCTAAAAGCATATAATGAACATGATATAGAGCTAGAAGTTCGTATAAAAACACGTAAAATTAATATTACAATTGAAAAAGAAAAAATCGCAAAAGCACGACTTGCCATCGATTTTTCTTCATAACGCATATATTTAGGAGTGAAAACAAAATGAGTAGTGATTTACTTGATGCTTTAACTGCTCTAGAGCAGCAAAAAGGAATTTCTAGAGAGGTACTAGTTGAAGCAATCGAAGCGGCTTTAGTAACAGCTTATAAACGAAACTTTAATCAAGCACAGAATGTTCGTGTTGATTTAAATTTAGAGAATGGCTCAATGATCGTTTATTCACGTAAAGATGTTGTAGAAGAAGTTGAAGATGATCGCCTTCAAATATCTGTTGAAGACGCTAAAGAAATTAATCCTGCCTATGAAGTTGGGGATGTATTAGAACAAGAAGTTACTCCTCGTAATTTCGGCCGAATCGCTGCACAAACGGCGAAACAAGTGGTTACACAAAGAGTACGTGAAGCAGAACGCGGACTAATCTTTGAGGAATTTGTAGACCGTACTGATGATATCGTAAATGGTATTATCGAACGCCAAGATTCTAGAAACATTTATATTAGTTTAGGTAAAGTAGAAGCTGCATTACCAGTAAATGAACAAATTCAAGGCGAAGTTTATAAACCACAATCAAGAATTCGTGTATATATTACAAAAGTAGAACGTACTACTCGCGGACCGCAAGTGATTGTTTCTCGTACACATCCAGGTCTACTTCGTCGTTTATTCGAAATGGAAGTGCCGGAAATTTATGAAGGCATTGTTGAAATTAAATCCATTGCTCGTGAAGCTGGGGACCGCTCTAAGATTTCTGTTTATGCTCATAACGAAGAAGTTGATGCTGTTGGTGCTTGTGTCGGAGCAAAAGGCGCACGCGTACAAACAATCGTAAACGAACTAAATGGTGAAAAAATTGATATCGTAGAATGGTCAGAAGATCCTGTTGTTTTTGTTGCCAACGCTTTAAGTCCTTCTAAAGTTTTAGATGTACAAGTAAATGAAGAAGAAAAGTCTACAACTGTTGTAGTGCCAGACTACCAACTATCCCTCGCAATTGGAAAACGCGGTCAGAATGCAAGACTTGCTGCGAAATTAACAGGTTGGAAAATTGATATTAAAAGTGAAACTGATGCTCGTGAGTTAGGTATTTATCCTTCCGAATCAAGCAGACTCATTCAAGCACAAGAAGATGACAATGATTCTTTATATGATGAAGATGTAGAATACGATCTATATCAAGACGATGAGGAATAAAAAACGACATACGCTATAGATTTTTGTTTTATGAGGGAAGGTGAAGTTCTCATGGCTACTCAAAGAAAGGTACCATTACGAAAATGTGTCGTAACTGGAGAAAGCTTGCCTAAAAAATCAATGATACGAATCGTTCGCTCTAAAGAAGGTGAAGTATCAGTCGATCAAACAGGGAAAAAATCAGGTCGTGGTGCTTATATTTCAAAGTCTGAAGAAGCTGTAGAATTAGCAAGAAAGAAAAATATATTAGAGCGCCATTTAGAAGTTAAAATACCAGACGAAATCTATGATGAAATTATTAAATTGATTCGTAGGGAGTCTATTTTATGAGTCAAAAAGTGCTCCAATTACTAGGTCTCGCTGCAAGAGCAAGAAAAATAATTTCTGGCGAAGAGTTAGTTGTAAAAGAAATACGTAACAATAATGCAAAACTTGTATTGTTAGCTAATGACGCCGCTCATAATTCAAGTAAGAAAATTCAAGATAAGTGTACGTTTTACAACGTTGAGTATCATGTCTTTGGTGATCGTTACCAGCTCGGAAATGCTATTGGCAAAGAAGCACGTGTCGTTATCGCAATTACAGATAGCGGGTTTGCGAGAAAGATGTCTAATCTACTCAACGAAATATAATCGGGGGTGAGCAGATGACCAAAATCAGAGTTCATGAATATGCAAGAAAAGTAAATAAATCGAGTAAAGAAGTTATCGAAGAACTGAATAAATTAAATATTAATGTAACAAACCATATGTCTATGCTAGAAGGTGATGCAGTTTCGAAATTAGATACTGTATTTAATTCTAATACTAATGCAGGTAATGCAAAGACTACTCAAAAAGTTGCTACAAATGTAGCACCAAAGCCAAAAAATACATCGAAAGAACAACAAATGACTAAACAAAAAAAACCTACAAATAACTCAAATAACGAAAATAAACAATCTACTCAAGGATCGAATAAGAAAGTGAGCCAAAATAATAAAAATATGGATCAAAATAAAAAAGGTGGATTTAACCAACGTAAAAAACCAGGAATTCATGGTGGGAAAAGACGTCATCCGAAAACTCACCAACCAACAATTCCTGCAACACCGAAAGAACTACCAGAAAAAATTACATTTTATGAATCTTTAACAGTTGCAGAACTTGCCAAAAAACTTCATCGCGAACCATCTGAAATCATTAAGAAATTATTTATGCTTGGTGTTATGGCAACAATTAACCAAGAATTAGATAAAGATGCAATTGAACTAATTTGTGCAGATTACGGTGTTGAAGTTGAAGAAGAAGTACGTGTAGATATAACAGATCTAGATGTTTACTTCGAACAGTCTGCAGAAGTTAGTGAAGACGAATTAGAAGAACGTCCTCCTGTTGTAACAATTATGGGACACGTAGACCATGGTAAAACAACTTTACTTGACTCAATCCGTCATACAAAAGTTACTGCTGGTGAAGCAGGTGGGATTACACAACATATCGGTGCATACCAAGTTGTTGTAAATGATAAGAAGATTACTTTCTTAGATACACCAGGGCATGCTGCATTTACAACAATGCGTGCGCGCGGGGCAAGTATTACAGATATAGCAATTATTGTTGTAGCTGCAGATGATGGTGTTATGCCACAAACTGTTGAGGCTATCAACCATGCTAAAGCCGCTGAAGTTCCAATTATCGTTGCAGTTAATAAAATGGATAAACCATCAGCAAACCCTGATCGTGTAATGCAAGAGCTAACGGAACATGGATTAGTTCCAGAGGACTGGGGCGGAGATACAATTTTTGTTCCAATTTCTGCTTTAAAAGGTGAAGGTATTGATACGCTATTAGAGATGATACTATTAGTGTCTGAAGTAGCAGAATTAAAAGCAAGTCCTAAGCGTTCAGCTATTGGTACTGTAATTGAAGCGCAACTTGATAAAGGTAGAGGTTCAGTTGCAACATTACTAGTTCAAGATGGTACTTTACGTATTGGAGATCCAATTGTTGTTGGCCATGCGTATGGACGTGTCCGCGCAATGGTGAATGATATTGGTCGTCGTGTTAAAGAAGCGGGTCCAGCTACTCCGGTTGAGATTACGGGAATTAATGAAGTACCTCAAGCGGGCGATCGTTTCGTTGTATTTGAAGATGAAAAAACAGCTCGTTCTGTTGGTGAATCACGTGCAATGACAGCGATTCAAGCAAGCCGTTCAGAAAAACAACGTGTTACATTAGATAACTTATTTGAGCAAATGTCTCAAGGTGACGTAAAAGAATTAAACTTAATCGTTAAAGCAGATGTTCAAGGTACAGTAGAAGCAATGGCTGCATCTTTAATGAAAATCGATGTAGAAGGCGTTAACGTTAAAATTATCCACACTGGTGCAGGTGCAATTACAGAATCAGATATATCATTAGCTGCTGCATCGAATGCAATCGTTATTGGATTTAACGTACGACCAGATGCTAATGCAAAACGTGCTGCAGAAGAAGAAGGCGTAGATATTCGTCTACACCGTATTATTTATAAAGTAATTGAAGAAATCGAAGCTGCTATGAAAGGTATGCTTGATCCAGAGTATGAAGAAAAAATTATTGGTCAAGCGGAAGTTCGTCAAACAATTAAAGTATCTAAAGTTGGTACAATTGCTGGTTCTTATGTAACAGAAGGAAAAATTACACGTGATTCTGGTGTTCGTGTAATCCGTGATGGTATCGTTGTATTCGAAGGTGAATTAGATTCACTAAAACGATTCAAGGATGATGCGAAAGAAGTGGCGAAAGGGTACGAATGTGGTATGACGATTAAAAACTTCAACGACATTAAAGAAGGCGACATTATTGAAGCCTTCATTATGGAAGAAATTAAACGATAGTGATTGTTTACGTAGAAGTGGAATATCAAATACCCGATGCCCATTCGTTAAAAGAAAAACGTGCAGTTCTCCAGCGAATGATTACTCGTACAAAACAAAAATTTAATGTTTCAATTGCAGAAATAGATCATCAAAATGTTTGGCAAAGAACAAGATTAGCGCTTGCTGTTGTGTCTTCCTCAAAGGCAAGCGCAGATCGAGAAATCAATAATGCCCTTCATTATTTACAATCGAATCCTGCTTGGGAACAACTAGAAGTTTGGCGCGATTATTTATAATAATAGTGTGGCAAATTTAATAATAATTGTTTAACGAGTTTTCATCATCTTAGTAAAGAGGTGACTCATTTATGTCATTACGTTCAAATCGTATTGCAGAACAAATGAAAAAAGAGCTTGGTGACATCATTACTCGTAAGTTAAAAGACCCTCGTGTAGGATTTGTAACAGTTACGGATGTAGATGTTACTGGCGATCTTCAACAAGCTACAGTGTATATTTCATCTCTCGGAAGTGATCGCGAACGTGAAGATACACTAAAAGCATTAATGAAAGCATCAGGATTCATTCGTACTGAAATCGGACAACGTATACGTTTGCGCCGTACGCCTGAAATTACATTTGAGTATGACTCATCTGTTGAGTACGGAAATAAAATTGATGCGCTACTACGTTCACTTCATAACGATTAGTCGTTAGTTATTGGGCGAAAAAATATTATTTAGAAGAGGTCTACATCTGCATACTATAAGTGCAATGTAGACTTTTTCTATTTCATCTAAAGGAGAACTAACATGAATGGTATCTTACCTCTTTGGAAAGAAAAAGGCATGACTAGTCATGATTGTGTTTTTAAATTGAGAAAAATATTGAGAACGAAAAAAGTTGGACATACTGGAACACTCGATCCGCAAGTTGAAGGTGTTTTACCGATTTGTATTGGACAAGCGACAAGAATTGCAGAATATTTAACAGATGCAGGGAAAACTTACGAAGCAGTAGTGTCGATAGGTAGAACAACAGAAACTGAAGATGCAGAAGGGGAAACAGTTGAGCAGGATATTTCGTACAAAAAAGTAACGAAACAGCAGCTCTTAGATGCTCTTGCTACATTAACAGGTGTTATTGAGCAGACTCCTCCAATGTATTCAGCAGTAAAAGTAAATGGAAAAAGACTATACGAATATGCACGCAAAGGTGAGACAGTAGAAAGACCATCTCGAAAAGTAACAATTTATTCATTGGAGTTACTTAGTGATGAAGAGGTTTATGAAGGAAATGAAATCACTTTTCGTATTCGAATAGCTTGTAGCAAAGGGACTTATATTCGTACATTAGCAGTGCAAATTGGTGAGCAATTAGGCTACCCAGCTCATATGGCATCGCTAGTTCGTACAGCATCTGGTACATTTTCTGCTAAGAATTGTGTTACATTAAAACAAGTAGAAGAAGCTGTAAAAGAGGATAAAATCAATGAAATCATTTTACCAATTGAATATGCACTGTCCTCTTATCCATTTATTGAAATTACACAATCTATTGAAAAACAAATTTTGAATGGACAAATACTTCCTATACATGCATTATTAAAAGAAAATGATAAAATTGTTTTTAGTAAGGGTGATAAGGCTTTAGCGGTCTATGTTCCCCATCCATCGAAAGAAGGACTAATGAAGCCTGAAAAAATGTTCCCGGAACTATCATAAGGAGGCAATTCACTTGAATGTTGAACATTTAAGATACCCACATCAATTAGATCCAAATGACCAAACAGCTGCCTACTCTTTAGCAGTTGGATTTTTTGATGGAGTTCACAAAGGGCACCAAGCTGTAATTAAAAATGCAATTGAAAAAGCACAAGAATTAAATATTGAAAGTGCTGTAATGACTTTCGATCCTCATCCATCCATCGTCCTAGGTGGTAGAAAAGAAAAAGTATTTTATATTACACCACTTCAACAAAAAATAGATCTTTTTCGTAAAATGGGTGTACAAAATGTCTTTGTTGTACACTTTACATCGGATTTTGCGAAACTTTCACCAGAAGAGTTTATCCAATATTTTATTCGTGATTTAAATGTAAAACATGTGTCAGCAGGTTTTGATTTTACTTTTGGTCAATTTGGCAAAGGTAATATGGAAATGATGAAGCAACTAAGTAATGGTGATTACGGTGTATCCGTAATTAATAAACAAGCTGATGAAGAAGAAAAAATTAGTTCAACAAGAATCCGTCAATATTTACAAGATGGTGATATGGAAAGTGCTGCTAGATTGTTAGGTAGAGCATTTAAAGTACCAGGTATTGTTGTACATGGAGACAAACGTGGACGTACGATTGGATTCCCAACAGCGAATATTCAACCTTCTGAAGGTTCCTTTATTCCAGGCACAGGTGTATATGCAGTGCGCATTAAAATTCAAGATAAATGGTATGACGGGGTATGTAATGTGGGCTACAAACCTACCTTCAAAAACCCGAACGATAAACAATTATCTATCGAAGTTCATATTTTAGATTTTAATAAAAATATTTATGGTGAAGAAGTGGTTGTTGGTTGGTACAAGCGTATTCGTAGTGAACAAAAATTTGATGGGATAGAATCGTTAAAAGCTCAAATTGAAAAAGATAAAAATGAAGCAATTCAATACTTTTTAAACCTATCGTAAAAGTTGCTTGATTACATAAAGTATGGTACTATTCTTTAAGTGCTATATGCATATAATTCCTTAGCTCGGCTTTTCGAATCTCCAACGATTGCTGTGCTAACGGTGTTAAAACTATTTTTTAGGAGGTCCATTTCAAATGGCAATTACAAAAGAACGTAAAAACGAAATTATCGCTGAGTTCCGTACTCACGAAGGAGATACTGGTTCTCCAGAAGTACAAATCGCAGTATTAACTGCTGAAATCAATGCATTAAACGATCACTTAAGCACTCATAAAAAAGACTTCCACTCTCAACGTGGTCTTCTTAAAAAAGTAGGTCGTCGTCGTCACTTATTAAAATACTTACGTGACACTGACGTACAACGCTACCGTGAATTAATCCAACGTCTTGGATTACGTCGATAATAAAGAAAAGCGGAAGCGGCTCGTTTAGCTGCGAAAAAAACTGGAAACTTCTGACGAGTGTGCTTGCACACGCTGGAAGAAGTTGAAGTTTTCGAGCAGCTAGCCGCTGCAGCTGGACAATAAAGAAAAGCGGAGAACGCTCGCCCAGCTCTTGACGGCACTGGAGACATCCGACAAGCGTGTTTACACGCGTAGGAGGATGTTGAAGTGTCCGAAAGAGCTAGCGTTCGTAGCTGGACAATAGAAAAGCGGAAGCGGCTCGTTTAGGCTCGACACGCGCTGGAGACTCCGACAAGAAGGCGCTTTTTGCCTTCCTAGAAGGAGTCGAAGCGACGCGAGAGCCTAGCCGCTGCAGCTGGACAATAGAAAAGCGTACGAACAGACAGTAAAAAGCGGGATTTATCCCGCTTTTTATTTATGCAAAAACGATAGTAAAAATTAAATTTCTTGGCAATACTTTCAATGATAATTTCTAATTTTAAAAGTAGAGTTGTTAATAAAAATTTGTACATAAAAAAGGTCAAATAGAGACTATTTTTATCAAAGAACTGGTTAACCTAAATAATTTGTAAAAATTATACGAATTAGCCATAATTATATTGAAAATATTTAGCATAGAAAGTGCTTTTTTGATACACTAACTATGATATATAAATCGTGACGTAGTGTGTTTCAAAGAGAAAGGGGTTCATTTAATGACCGAAAAAAAAGTCTTTTCATATGAATGGGCTGGCCGTACCTTAACTGTTGAAGTTGGTCAGCTAGCTAAACAAGCAAACGGAGCAACATTAGTACGCTATGGTGAATCCGCTGTACTTGCAACTGCAACAATGTCAAAAACACCAAAGGCTCTTGACTTCTTCCCATTAACAGTAAACTATGAAGAACGTCTTTATGCTGCCGGAAAAATTCCAGGTGGATTTATTAAACGTGAAGGTCGACCATCCGAACATGCGATTTTAGTATCTCGTTTAATTGACCGTCCAATTCGTCCAATGTTCCCAGATGGCTTCCGTAACGAAGTACAAGTAATCTCAATGGTTATGTCATCAGATCCAGATTGCCCAACAGATATGGCAGCGATGTTTGGTTCTTCATTAGCATTAGCAATTTCAGATATTCCTTTCAACGGGCCAATCGCTGGAGTACACGTTGGTTATATCGATGGCGAGTTCGTTATCAATCCTACAGTAGAACAATCGGAAAAAAGTACGGTTCACCTTTCAGTGGCAGGGAACAAAGATGCAATTAACATGGTAGAAGCAGGGGCTCTAGAAGTACCGGAAGAAATCATGCTTGAAGCAATTATGTTCGGTCATGAAGAAATTAAAAAATTAATCGCATTCCAAGAACAAATTGTAGCTGAAGTAGGTAAAGAAAAAATTGCTGTAGAACTATTTGAGTTAGATGCAGAAATTACTGCAAAAGTAAAAGCAATGTGTGAAGAAGATATGAATGCTGCAATTCAAACTGTTGAAAAACACGCAAGAGAAGATGCAATTAATGCAGTAAAAGAACGTGTGGTTCTTGCTTATGAAGAACAAGAAGCAGATGAAGAAACTTTAAAACAAGTAAAAACAATTTTAGATAAAATGGTAAAAGATGAAGTTCGTCGTCTGATTACAGAAGAAAAAATTCGACCAGATGGACGTAAAGTTGATGAAATTCGTCCTCTTTCTTCTGAGGTTGGGTTATTGCAACGTGCTCATGGTTCAGGTCTATTTACTCGTGGACAAACACAAGCACTATCAATTTGTACATTAGGTCCATTAGGAGACGTACAAATTATCGATGGACTAGGTCTAGAAGAGTCAAAACGTTTTATGCACCATTACAACTTCCCACAATTCTCTGTAGGTGAAACAGGACCAATGCGCGGACCAGGACGCCGTGAAATTGGACATGGTGCATTAGGTGAACGTGCACTATTAGCAGTAATACCAGATGAATCAGAATTCCCATATGCAATTCGTTGTGTATCAGAAGTATTAGAATCAAATGGTTCAACTTCACAAGCTTCGATTTGCGCTAGTACTTTAGCGATGATGGATGCAGGTGTACCAATTAAAGCGCCAGTTGCTGGTATTGCAATGGGTCTTGTTAAAAAAGGTGAACATTATACAATTTTAACGGACATTCAAGGAATGGAAGATCATCTTGGAGATATGGACTTTAAAGTAGCAGGTACTGCAAAAGGTGTTACTGCACTTCAAATGGATATTAAAATTGATGGTCTATCACGCAACATTTTAGAAGAAGCACTACAACAAGCAAAAGTTGGTCGTATGGTCATTTTAGAATCAATGCTTGCAACACTTGACCAACCACGTAAACATTTATCAAAATATGCACCAAAAATTGAAGTAATTCATATCAATCCAGATAAAATTCGTGATGTAATTGGTTCAGGTGGTAAGACAATCAATAAAATTATTGATGAAACAGGCGTAAAAATTGATACAGAGCAAGATGGTACAATTTATATTTCTTCAGCAAATGAAGCAATGAACAAACGTGCAAAAGAAATTATCGAATCAATCGTACGTGAAGCAAAAGTCGGCGAATACTACATGGCTACTGTAAAACGTATTGAAAAGTTCGGTGCATTCTGTGAAATCTTCCCAGGTAAAGATGGTTTATTACACATCTCTGAAATCCAAGAAGAACGCACAAATAAAGTTGAAGACGTATTAAAAATTGGCGATCAACTTTTAGTAAAATGTATCGAGATTGATAACCAAGGTCGCGTTAACTTATCACGTAAAGTAGTCATCAAAGAAGAAAAAGAGCGCGCAGCACAAGCTCAAGAATAATAGAAACAAAAAAGTACAACATCAAATGTGAAGTTGTACTTTTTCTAATTTTATAACTCTTGTCGTAATGCATTGATTACTTGGATTTTTGTAGCTTTTCGTGCTGGTCGCCATCCCGAAAAAATAGCTACAAGTATACTAATACTACCAGCGATGATGATTAAACTAAATGGTATTATTGAAAACGTAATGTCATGTTCCATGATACTTTCATCCGACAATGCGTAGGAGACTATATGTGGTAAGATGGCATTGGCTAAAAAGCTGATGAAATAGGAAACACCAATTGCTAAAATCGTACCTAAAATTCCGATAAACGTACTTTCCATTAAAAATAATCGTTGGATTAAGTTTGGAGAAGCACCGATTGCTTTAAGAACACCAATTTCTCGTGTTCTTTCTGTTACAGCCATCGTCATCGTATTAAAGATTCCGATAGAGGCAATTAAAATGGCGATTGTTCCAATGAAAACTAGACCAAGTTTAAAAATAAGGAAAAATAAATCCAATTCTTCTAATTGCTCCACTTGGGAATACACTTGATAATTATTTTCTTTTAATATATCTAAAACTGGTAGTACATGCTCTAAGCTATCAACATAAATGAGTGTAGTAGAGGATGTAGTTATAGAAGGATACGCATTTTTTAATGTATCACTAAACATAATAGACGAATCAATATACCAATCATAAGAAGGTTTTTTCAAAATACCAACGATTGTATAAGGTTTAGGTTCACTATATTCTTCAGTAGCATCATCAACAAATTGAAGTTCCACAGTTTTGTTTAAAATTTCCCCTTTATACCCTTCTTCTGATCCATCATAGTAGCTTCCTTGTTCTTGCGCAGCCTTTGATTTTCGTTCAATCTCAGCGTTATCTGTTTCATTAAATAAACTTTGAGCATAATGATAACCGACAATGATTTCATTTTCCGCTTCAGGTAAGCGTCCTTCACTCAAATTTGTTGGAAGTTTCTTTTGAGCAGCCATATCAATGAATACACCGTTAGAATCTCCTTCTCGGTCTTCAAATTTTGAGTGAATATACCCATTAATACTTTCCTTTTTTAATACAACATTGACATGCTCTATTTTTTCAATAAAAGTCTTATCTTCATCTGATAATGTTTCATTGCCCCATAATTCAATTTGGGTAATTTGTTCTTGATTCAATATTTCGTTTCTCATCGTTTCTTGTATCCCAAAACCAATAGAGGCAAGGACAATTAGAAAGGAACAGCCAATCATCGTTGCAAGAACGGTCATTGTGACACGGAGTTTATTTTTTTTCATATGTTGCAATACGAATAATATTTGGTCTTTAAAAAGCATATTTTGTACCTCCTACAAGAAATCCATCACTCATACGCAGTTTACGATTTGCAATGGATGCCACTTCTTCGTCATGTGTAATAATGACAAAAGTGATTCCTTCATTTTTATTTAATTGTTGAATTAATAACAAGATGTCTTGTTCAGTTTGTGAGTCTAGGCTTCCTGTTGGTTCATCTGCTAAAATAATAGGAGGATTGGTAATCATTGCTCTTGCGATAGCAACGCGTTGTTGTTGTCCTCCTGAAAGTTCATTTGGATAGTGATCTTCTACTTCCATTAATCCAACCTTTTTAAGAATTTCTTGTACTTTCTTTTTTCGAACAGGTTGTCTAATTCCTTTTAACTTTAGAGGGAGTTCAATATTTTCAAATACTGTTTGTCCCGGTAATAGCTGGAAGTTTTGAAAGACGAAACCGAAATGATTCATTCGAAAAGCTGCACTTTCTTTTTCAGAAAAATGGGCAATTTCCGTATTATTTATAATGATTGATCCTGAGTCTGCTTTCAGGAAACCAGCAAGGATTTGGAGTAATGTAGATTTTCCAGATCCACTTTTACCAACGATGGCTACGATTTCTTTGGATTCAATATTAAAATTTATCCCTTTTAATACTTCAACTCGGTTTTCTTTTCCTTTTTTACCGATTGTAAAAGTATGTTTTAATGAATCTACTTTTATCATAATGTCATTCCTTTTTTATGTGATAGCTAAATTGTAGGAAATAAATCTGAAGAAAGTAGAAGTGTAAAAGTGAAGAAATTCTTAAGAATTGAATAAAACGAATTTAATATTTTCTTCAAAGTTGATGATTGTAAAAGATTAGCATATGATTATGAAATGTAATTTCAATAGGTAGGTGTGGATATTATTGGTGAATGTTTATACATGTAAAAATGGTGTTCGAATTGTATCTGAGCACATCCCCCATGTTCGTTCTATATCTGTTGGGATTTGGGTAGGGGCAGGATCGCGATTTGAATTGCCAGAAGAAAATGGGATTACTCATTTTATTGAGCACATGCTTTTTAAAGGAACAAATACAAGAACAGCAAGACAAATTGCTGAAGAGTTTGATCGTATCGGTGGAGAGGTAAATGCTTTTACATCAAAGGAAAACACTTGTTATTATGCAAAAGTGTTAGATCATCATGGTCCATTAGCCATCTCGATACTAGCAGATATGTTCTATAACTCTACATTCACAAAAACAGAATTAGAAAAAGAGCGTCAAGTCGTATTAGAAGAAATTTTAATGAGTGAAGATGCACCTGATGATGATGTACATGAAGTATTATGGCGAGTAATGTATCCGAACGATGCTTTGGGATTACCGATATTAGGGACAAGTGAAACACTCTCAACATTTACGGATGACACGATAAGAAATTATATGGATAAACACTACTATCCGGAAAATATTGTGATTTCAGTTGCTGGAAATATTACAAAGGAGCTTCTTCTATATATTGAGAAGCTTTTTAGTGAAATGAAACGTTCCCCTAAGGCTGAAGAATCGATTTTAACATATCCACCTTTTCATTCAGGAAGAATGGTCAAAGAACGAGATGTGGAACAATCTCATTTAGCTATGTCTTATCCAGCAGTTGGCGCTAAAGATCCAGATTTATATAGTTTTATTGCCTTAAACAATATAATAGGTGGAAATATGTCATCAAGACTGTTCCAAGAGGTACGAGAAGATTTGGGGCTTGCATATACAATCTATTCCTACCAATCCTGTTATCAAGATATTGGTGCGTTTACGATTTACAGCAGTACGAATAATCAGCAATTGCAATTGTTGCAAAATACGATTGACCAATCATTAAACAAAGTACGAAAAGAAGGTATAACTGAAACCGAACTCCTGAATGCAAAAGAACAGTTAAAAGGAAGCTTTGTCCTTGGGCTGGAAAGTACTAATTCACGTATGAGCCGTAATGGTCGTAATGAACTGAATACAAAACGGCATAAAACAATGGATGAAATCATAGCAGATATTGATGCTGTATCAATGGAAAAAGTGAATTACATGATTGAAACCATTTTAGGTACTGATCCTGCTATTTCGATAATTGGTCAAGGAGTAAAATAAAAAACTAAAGTTTAACTAAATAAAAATAGTGCCAGCACGTGTTGAATTAAGTTAATCGTGTTGGCACAAGCCTTTTTAAAATTCCTTTGTCTCATATAATTTTACGGATAGTAAATAGGATATAGTTAAGATGATTAATGCAAAAATTGGACTAACATAGCTCATCCTTTGTAAAGTTTCTACGGATGGTAATGTAGGGAGTGCGATTATATCTAATACAAATTTTAGGCCGTAACTAAGTGAAAATACGAGGATGAATAACACAATTCGCGCCTTTTGTGTGCCAAATTTAATAAAAGTCGGAATTATAAAAGATAACAAAATAATGCTTAAAGATACAACTAAACAAATGATTGAGAATAATTCATTAATCTTGAAAGAGTCCGTAACATAATTAGAATATACAACAAAAGGACAAACAAGTAATAAGATACCCACAGTAAGAAGTAAACTTAGAATGTATTTACTTTTAACAATTTCTGATTTTCTAAACGGAAGAGTATTGGCAAACTTATCCCAACCACTCATTTCATCAAATGTAAAAATTGAAGTAATTTGTATTGTTCCGAATATTAAAGTAATGGCTAAAAGAATCATTGCATCTTCAAAATAAAATGACATGCCAATAACAATCAGTACGATGAAAAAGATCCATTTTATTTGGGACTTCATTGAGAAGAAGTCCTTTAATAATAAAGCTTTCATTATACACGTACTCCTTTCACAAAAAACAGCATTATCTCCTCAATAGTAGGTTGGTCTAATTGAAAAGCTGAACTAACTTCATTTCGTTTAACTAGTATCTCTACTCCATAGGCAGATTCTCTTGAACGGATTTTAGCATTAGTTGGTAACTCTAAAGATTGTTCCTTCGAACCCTTCCAAATACCAAGCTCATATAATAAAACATCTTTATTTTCACTAAATAATATTTCACCTTCATGAATAAATGTAATATAATCAGCAATTTTTTCTAAATCACTCGTAATATGCGATGAAAACAAAATACTATGTTTTTCGTCTTGCATAAATTCTAAAAATAAATCGAGTATTTCATCTCGTACAATAGGATCAAGACCACTTGTTGGTTCGTCTAAAATAAGTAGTTTGGGATGATGGGCTAATGCGATGATAATGGATAATTTCATTTTCATCCCTCGAGAAAGTTCTTTGATGGGTTTATTGATTGTGACCTTTAATTGTTTGAGTAAATCGAAGTAATAGGATGTATCCCAGTTTACGTAAGTCTCTTGTAGAAATTTATTAATTTGCTGAGCGGTTAGCGTTTCTGGAAAATGAATATCATCAAATACGACCCCAATTTGTTCTTTTATCGTTAAATTGTCGTCCTTTATATTTGAACCGAATATTTTTATCGTTCCTGCATCTTTTTTTAGCAAACTTAAAATACATTTAATAGTTGTAGTTTTTCCTGCACCATTTTCACCAACGAATCCCATAATTGTTCCCGTAGGTAAAGAAAAGGATATATCGTTTAGTTGAAATTGATTAAACTTTTTTCTTAAATTTGACACTTCAATTGCATAAGTCATTCCATTTCCTCCTCTACAAGTAAAGTTACTAATTCTAACAATTCATTTTTCATCATCCCTGCAGTTTTTGCAGTTTGTATTGCATGTTGTAGATGAGTTTCAATTTGCCGCAGTAGTTCCTCCCTTAAAAAATCTTGATTACGTTCAGCAACAAAGCTACCTTTTCCTGCAACCGTTTCAATAAAACCATCTCGTTCTAAATCTGTATAGGCTCTTTTCGTCGTCATGACACTAATTTTTAAATCTTTTGCTAAGCTTCTAATAGAAGGAAGAGCATCACCTGATTTTAGATCACCTGATAAGATTGCTTGTTTAATTTGCTGAGTGATTTGTTCGTATATTGGTTTTTCACTTGCATTACTTAAACGGATTTGCATCGTTGCACCACCTATATAACTGTATATATACAATATATACAGTTATAACAGATTGTGTCAATAGTGAATTATAGGCACCTTCATTTCTTACTTTGCATATAGTATCAATAAGCTCATGGAGGAGGGAGACAATGCTGCTATCGGAGCTTGCGGAAAAAGAACTGATTGAAATGGAAAATGGTGTGAGATATGGTTATCTATCAGAAACGGAATGTTTATTTGATCCAAAGACAGGTAAAATTTATGGATTTGAATTAGATAATCAATCTAGTAAAATGCCTTTCCAAAAGAAAAAAACCACTTCACCATTATTTATTCCGTGGGAAGAGATTCATCTTATTGGAGAGGATCGTATATTGTTCCGCAAAACATCAACAAGTAGAAGGCAGTTTGACAAATGAAAAATGAAAAATGGTTAGTAATTGGAACAGATGCAAGGATGAAGGTTCTAGCAAAACAGTTAAGTAACGGATATCGAACAGTTTATTTTAAAAATTTTAGTGAGTGGGATGAGGAACTAAACAAAACTGTTTTAGATTTTCATCCTCATTTTGTTGTGCTACCGATTCACCCTCTACCAATTAAAGTTCCAATCGTTCTGGGCCTATCCAATGCAGTTGTTTTCTCAGGAAAACTAAATGACGAATGGCGACACATTTTAAAAGAAAATGAAGTTCATTATTATCTAGAAGATGAAGGATTTATTTGGCATAATGCGGCATTAACAGCAGAAGGCTTTGTGTCACATTTTTATAATACAAAACGTGCAATACAAGGGAAAAAGTTTATTGTGACAGGATTTGGTCGAGTAGCGAAAATGGTTGCTCATATTTTAAAAAGTATTGGGGCTGAAGTGTGTATTGCGGTGAGATCAAATGTACAGCTCAATGAAGCAAAAGCATTTCGTTACGAAACTGTCGATTTATTAGATGTAGGAGAGATAAAAGGAGATTACCTTATAAATACAATTCCTGCAAAATGGTTAGATGAAGAATTTAACAAAAGAATAACGATGAAAATTTTCGATTTAGCCTCCTTTCCAGGGTGTTTACAAGATCAAGTTCAAAGAAATCAATATGAATTGTTACCTGCACTTCCAGGAAAGTTTTTCCCTGAAGACGCAGGAAACGTATTATATGAATCAATTGTTGAACAGTTAAGGAGGAGAAATGTTGCTACAAGGTAAAAGAATTGGTCTAGGGATAACAGCATCACATTGTACTTATGAGGATGTTGTACCAAAAATAGAGAATCTGCGTAAAGCAGGTGCTACCGTAGTACCAATTATTACGCATTCAGTTTTAACAGCAGCAACACGTTTTGGTACTGGAGAAGAATGGATTAAAAAAATAGAAGCTTTATCAGGTGAAAAAGTTGTTTCATCTATTGTTGAAGCAGAACCATTTGGACCAAAAAATCCATTAGATTGCATGGTTATTGCACCAATGACAGGGAATTCTATCAGTAAGTTTGCCAATGCGGCAACAGATAGTCCTGTTTTAATGGCTGCTAAAGCAACATTGCGAAATGGTTCACCTGTAGTTTTAGGTATTTCTACAAATGATGCACTTGGTTTAAATGGTGTAAATATAATGAGATTATTAAATTCAAAAAATATTTATTTCATTCCGTTCGGTCAAGATGATCCTTATAACAAACCAAACTCTTTGATTTCTGATTTCACAAAAATGGTGGAAACAGTAGAACATGCTATTTATCACAAAAAACAATTACAACCATTATTTATACAATATTTGAAATAATCAAATTTTCTAACACAAACTATTATTTTTATGATACAATCAACACCATTATGTTACTAGTTTTTGAGGAGAGATGAGTAGAATGGCTAAAGAATTATCAGTTGCTATTGTTGGTGCAACAGGCGCTGTTGGAAGCAAAATGAAAGAACAACTAATTAAAAGAAATTTCCCGATTAAAAATATAAAATTTTTAGCTTCAGCAAGATCAGCTGGAAAAGATATCGAATTTAATGGTCAAAGGTACAAAATCGAAGAAGCAACACCAGAGGCATTTGAAGGTGTAGATGTTGCATTATTCTCTGCTGGTGGTTCTGTGTCAGCTAAATTAGCTCCGGAAGCTGCAAAACGTGGTGCAGTTGTTATTGATAATACTAGTCACTTCCGTATGCACGAAGAAGTACCTCTTGTAGTGCCAGAAGTTAACAGAGAAGACTTAAAGAAACATAAAGGGATCATTGCAAATCCAAACTGTTCTACTATCCAAATGGTAGCAGCACTACAACCAATTCGTGAAAAATTTGGATTGACTCGTGTTATCGTTTCAACATATCAAGCAGTATCTGGTTCTGGTGTTTCTGCAATCGAAGAACTACGTGAACAAAGCGCACAATGGGATGCTGGTAAAAATGTAGAAGCGAATATTTTACCTGCGAAATCAGATAAAAAGCATTATCCAATCGCACGTAATGTCATTCCGCAAATCGATGTATTTACGGACAATGGCTTTACATACGAAGAAATGAAAATGATTAACGAAACGAAAAAAATCATGCACATGCCAGAACTACCTGTAGCTGCGACTTGTGTTCGTGTACCAGTTGTTTCTGGACATTCTGAATCAGTTTATATTGAAGTTGAGCAAGATGCTAGCGTTCAAGATATTTTTGATGTGTTAAGAAATGCTCCTGGTATTGTTTTACAAGATGATATTACTTCACAAGATTATCCAATGCCTTTATTTGTTGAAGGGGAAGACCCAGTTTACGTTGGGCGTATTCGTCAAGACCTTGCAAACAAAAAAGGATTCCACCTATGGATTGTTGCAGACAACTTATTAAAAGGTGCTGCACTAAACTCAATTCAAATTGCTGAAGCCATGTTGGAGGATAATCTACTCTAAGGGGTGTTATTGATTGGACTTAGGTAGAATTGCTACTGCCATGGTTACCCCATTTGATGAAAATGGTAATATTAATTATGAAGTAGCAGAGGGAATAATTGAATATTTAATTCAAAATGGTACAGATACAATTGTTGTATGTGGGACGACAGGTGAAACCCCAACATTATCAATTCAGGAAAAAAGGGACTTTATTGATTTTACAATTAAAAAAGTAAATAAACGAATTCCAGTAATTGCTGGTGTTGGAGTGAACGATACAGCATACACAATTGAAGCAACTAAAGTGGTTGAGTCATTTGGGGCTGATGGCATTATGGTTGTTGCTCCATTTTATAATAAGCCAAATCAGCGCGGTATTTATGCGCACTTTGAGGCAATCTCAAAGGTAACGAATTTACCAATCGTGGTATATAACGTACCAGGTCGAACAGGTGTAAATATTGCAGCTGAAACGACGATTACTTTAAGCAAAATACCGAATATTCGTATTGTGAAAGAAGCATGTGGTAATTTAGATCAAATGACAGAAATATTAGCAAATGTTTCTGATGATACATTTATCTATAGTGGAGATGACTCGTTAACACTACCTCTAATTGCGATTGGAGGGCGTGGAGTTATTTCTGTAGCATCTCATGTTGTTGGCAATGAAATGCAAGCAATGATTCGCGCTTTTGAAGAAGGTCATCATAAGAAAGCAGCAGCAATCCATCAAGCGTTATTACCATTAATAAAACAATTATTCGCAAACCCTAATCCAGTTCCAGTTAAATACGCAATGAGTAAAGTAGGATTTAATGTAGAAAAGGTAAGACTTCCATTAGTTGAATTGACAGACGAAGATAAAGCAGCGTTTGATCAAGTATGGAACACATTCCAAGAAAAAATGAAAAAGTTAAACATAAATTCCTAAACATTTAGACTGTATATAAACTCATAGCATTGAGTTTGTCTACAGTCTTTTTTCATTGCTGCTAAGTAAAACTTGGTAGCTATTGTTCACTGAGAATAAAACAAGAGATTAATAGCGAATTCTCCATATCTGGTAGCTATTATTAAAATTTACGCTTTTTTATTTGTGCTTCATTACTGGACACCGTATAATGAATTTAAGTGGTTGTGCGTTCGGGATATTTTAGGAGGAAATCAAGTGACGAAAACAAAAAATGAAGTAATCCGTGTAATCCCCCTTGGCGGAGTGGGAGAAATCGGAAAATCTATGTACGTAATTGAAATAGATGACGAACTATTTGTCGTTGATAGTGGTTTGATGTTTCCAGAAGATGAAATGCTTGGAATCGATATTGTCATTCCGGATATTACTTACTTAGAAGAAAATAAAGAGCGTGTTAAAGGTATTTTCTTAACTCATGGACACGAAGACGCAATTGGTTCAATATCATATTTACTACAAAAAATTAAAGCACCAGTCTATGGATCGAAGTTAACAATTGCATTGGCTAAGGAACATATTAAAGACTTACCAGTGCCACACCCAGTTAAATTTTTTGAAGTGACGAACAAAAGTCGAATGAACTTCAACTCTACGTATGTGACATTCTTCCATGTAACACATAGCATTCCTGATTCTCTAGGAATTGTATTCCATACTTCAGAAGGTGCTATCGTGCATACTGGAGAGTTTAAATTTGACCAATCTGCAAAAGGAAAGTACAAACCTGATTTATCAAAAATGGCACAAATTGGTGAAGAGGGTGTATTTATTTTACTTTCTGAATCAACAGAAGCAGAGCGACCAGGATATACAACAAGTGAAACGGTAATTGAAGAAAAGTTAGCAAAATACTTCTATTCAGCACCTGCACGAATTATTGTTGCAGTTTACGCATCGAATTTTATCCGAATTCAACAAGTATTTAACCAAGCACAAGATTCGAATCGCAAAATCGCAGTGATTGGAAAAAGTTTAGAAAAAGTAATCGATATAGGTGTAAAACTTGGTTATTTAACAATCGATGAATCCACACTAATTCCTGTTAGTGAAATTCAAAAATATAATGATGAAGAATTAATCATTATTATTACGAGTAACCAAGGTGAACCTTTAGAAGCGTTAGATAAGATTGTTCGAAAACAACATCGCGACATTCGAATTAAAGAAACAGACACTGTGCTAATCACTTTCACTCCTTCACCGGGGATGGAAATTCAGATGGCAAGTGCAATGAACAATCTTGCTAAACTGGGTGCTACGGTTTTAACATCGGATAAAAAAGTTCATGTATCAGGTCATGGTAGTCAAGAAGACTTGAAAATGATGTTAAACCTAATGAAACCAAAATACTTTATCCCAATACAAGGCGAATATAGAATGTTAATCGCCCATTCTAAGTTAGCACAAGCAACGGGATTACAAAAATCACAAATTTTTATTGCCGATAAAGGTGATATTGTAGAATACAAAAATGGCAAAATGCGTATGAGCGGCCGTGTACAAGCTGGTAATGTACTAATTGATGGTATCGGTGTTGGAGATGTCGGAAATATTGTCTTACGTGATCGTAAATTACTTTCACAAGATGGCATTTTCATAGTTGTTGTAACTTTGAACAGAGCTCAAAAGAAAATTGCATCTGGCCCAGAAATTTTATCTCGCGGATTTGTTTATGTGCGTGAGTCCGAACAGTTAATACTAGAAGCAACTGACCTCGCACGTGGTGTTATTGAAAAGTATGTAGATAAAGATACATTCGAGTGGACAAACATTAAACAAGAAATCCGTGATACGCTTAACGCTTACTTATTCCAAAAAACAAAGCGCCGCCCAATGATTATCCCAATTATTATGGAATATTAAGCACAAAAGTTTTAAAACAGGTTGTCGACAAAAAAATAGTTTAAAACTTGAAGGATTAATCGTCATCAACCGAGAAGGATTTTCTTAGCCGAATTAACGGTAAAGGAAATCCTTTTTTTCGCTAAAATATATGATAGTTTAGTTGTAATAGAAAAGTAGGTGAAAAAAGTGGCACAGAAAAAGCCGAGTACAAAAGCAAAAACAGGACTTCATCCGTTAGCTTATGAAATTATTGGCCTATTATTAATTGCCTTTGCAATTATCGTATTTTTTGAATATGGAGTTGTAGGTCGCACAATTCAGACAATATCGATGTTTCTTTTTGGAAACCTATATATTGCAGTTCCATTTTTTGCAGTATTCACTGCAGTATTATTAATGGTCCAAAGAAAAGGGATTTCCTTTAAAGATCGAGTTGTACAGGGATCTATTTTAATTCTATTAAGCTTATCGATATTTGGACATAGTGTATTATTTGAAGAATTATATAAAAGCAACAAACTACTAACAGATTCCGTTTTGAGGGAAACTTGGCGATTACTTATTGAAATGGATGGCATCGAAAATCGTAGTAGTGCATTAGGTGGTGGTATGATTGGTGCACTATTTTTTAGCATGTTCCATATTTTGTTTGATTCTGCAGGAGCAAAAATTGCTGCATGGTTTATATTATTTATTGGTATCATTTTAATTACTGGAAAAGCATTTGTTCCTTTAATAATAGAAAAAGCACCAAAAATTAAAAAAAGTTTCCCTAGAAGAAGAAAAAGAAGTAAAAGATCCGTAGTAAAAGACGAAAAACCAAAACGGCGTAGAAAGGCTAAAGAGAAATCAATAGCAGATGAAATAGCGATGACTACGGATGAAAAAGTCCCAATTAATCAACCCTCACATTATTTTGAAGAAGAGGAGCAAATAGAAGAACCGATCATACAGGCATTTACACGTAATATCCATAAGGAACAACCAAAACAAGAAAAAGTAAATGTTGAAGAAGTACCTGAAGAAAACAGGGAAGACATTGAAAAATTTGATAAATCCCTTCAACAAGCTGTAGAAGTAAATGTTGAAAACATAAATTATCGATTACCATCGATGAACTTGTTAGAACTTCCTCCCTCCCATGATCAAAGTGGTGAATATTCCATTATTCAATCTAATGCGAAAAAGCTTGAACAAACTTTTTATAGTTTTGGTGTAAAAGCGAAAGTAACTCAAGTTCATCTAGGTCCAGCTGTTACAAAGTATGAAGTAATGCCTGATATTGGGGTAAAGGTGAGTAAAATCGTAAGTCTTCAAGACGATTTAGCATTAGCCCTTGCAGCGAAGGATATTCGGATGGAAGCACCGATTCCAGGTAAGTCAGCAATCGGTATTGAAGTACCAAATAGTGAGATTGCCATGGTTACGTTAAGGGAGGTACTGGAGGCAAAAGAAAATAATAAGCCAAATTCAAAATTATTAATTGGATTTGGTCGAGATATTACTGGGCAAGCAATTTTATCTGAACTTGATAAAATGCCCCATCTACTTGTAGCTGGTTCTACAGGAAGTGGGAAAAGTGTTTGTATTAATGGAATTATCTTATCCATTTTAATGCGTGCAGCTCCCCATGAAGTAAAAATGATGTTAATCGATCCAAAAATGGTTGAATTAAATGTATATAACGGAATTCCACATTTATTAGCACCTGTAGTAACGGATGCAAGAAAAGCGTCACAAGCATTGCAAAAAGTAGTTTCTGAAATGGAACGCAGATATGATTTGTTTTCCCATACAGGTACTCGAAATATTAAAGGATACAACGACCATATAGAACAGATTAATAGAACTCAAAATGAAAAACAGCCAAAATTACCTTATATCGTTGTTATTATTGACGAGTTAGCAGATTTGATGATGGTTGCTTCCCATGATGTAGAAGATTCGATTACTCGATTAGCGCAAATGGCACGTGCAGCAGGTATACACCTAATAATCGCAACACAAAGACCATCAGTGGATGTAATTACTGGAGTTATTAAAGCAAACATTCCTTCACGTATTGCTTTTGCAGTATCATCTGCAGTCGATTCGCGCACAATATTAGATATGGGTGGTGCTGAACGATTATTAGGGAGAGGTGATATGTTATTTTTACCAGCTGGTTCTTCAAAGCCAATTCGTGTCCAAGGATCGTTTGTTTCAGATGCTGAAGTAGAGGCAGTTGTTGATTTTGTAATTGAACAACAAAAAGCTCAATATGATGAAACTATGATTCCAACAGACGAACCAGATAAAACTTTTGAAGATGAAACTGATGAATTATATGACGAAGCTGTACAACTTGTAGTTGAGATGCAGACCGCTTCCGTTTCGATGTTACAGCGTCGTTTTAGAATTGGTTATTCAAGAGCAGCACGTATTGTCGATCAGATGGAATTGAGGGGAGTAGTTGGTCCACCAGATGGTAGTAGACCTCGACAAGTACTTATTACAAAAGCAGGAGTCGAAAATGGATAGCCTTTAATAATAGCATATTAATGTCAAAAAACGTTAATAATCTACTTTTATTAAAGAATAATTGTATGCAAATCTATTTCCTTTAATGAATAAAAATGGTATAGTATGAACGATTAGTAGGAATGTTCAACATCAGATGTCTGATCTTTTGTTGTGGTGGTGATGAAATGTCAATAAAAGCAGACCATCGTCATTTATACCTACAAGTAATTGATCGTTTAAAATCGGATATCGAAAAAGGAATATATAAAGAAAATGAAAAACTTCCTTCCGAATTTATACTTTCAAAAGAACTTGGGGTAAGTCGTGCAACATTACGTGAAGCGCTAAGATTATTAGAAGAAGAGAATGTTATCGTTCGCCGCCATGGAGTTGGAACATTCGTAAATCCAAAACCTGTCTTTTCTTCAGGTATTGAACAATTATCGAGTATTTCATCCATGATTGAAAAAGCTGGGATGACACCAGGAACAATTTTCATTAAGGCAACTGAAGACACTCCAACAGAAGATGATTTAGAACGCTTTGGCTGTGACGCAAATGACTTGGTAATTACAATTGAACGAGTAAGAACAGCTAATGATGAACCTGTAGTCTACTGTGTGGACAAGGTATTGGCTAAACATCTTCCAGAAGATTTCGTTCAGAAAAAAGAAGTATCCATTTTCTCGTCGCTTGAACAATCTGGTGACATTCACGTGGCCTATGCTGTAACTTACATTGATCCAATTGGATATCATGAACAAGTATCACCTATATTAAACTGCGGTCGAGAAACAGCATTACTTGTATTAAAACAACTACATTATGATGATAATGATTGTGTTGTTCTCTACTCTAAGAATTACTTCCGGGCTGATAAGTTCAGTTTCCATGTAATTCGTAAAAGAGTGTAGAGCAAGGTTCAAAAATTCCTGCTAATTACAAAATCTTGGGGGGTTATCTCATGAAGAAACGTAAATTTGCCTTTGCGTTATCAGGGTTATTAGCACTTGGTACAATCCTTGGCGCATGTGGTACAAAAGATGAAACAGAAGAAAAAGATACGAACACTGGTACTGAAGAAACTGCTGAAAACTTCTCTGTTGCAATGGTAACAGATACTGGTGGGGTAGATGACAGATCATTCAACCAATCAACTTGGGAAGGTATCCAAGCATTTGGTGAAGAAAATGGCCTTGAAAAAGGCGATGGTGGTATTGATTATTTAGAATCAAAATCAGAATCAGATTATGTAACAAACTTAAATAACTTAATTCGTCGTGACTTTGATTTAGTATTTGCAGTAGGTTTCGCATTACATGATGCAGTTGATGAAATTGCTGGTCAAAAACCAGAAGCAAAAATCGCTATTATTGACGAAGTTGTTGATGGTAGAGATAACGTAGCATCAATTATGTTCCGTGCAAACGAAGCTTCATACTTAGCAGGTGTAGCTGCAGCTCTTGAAACAAAAACAAACAAAATTGGTTTCATCGGTGGTATGGAAGGTGCTATCATTGGTGGATTCCAAGCTGGATTCGAAGCTGGTGTAGCAGCAATTAATCCAGATATCAAAGTTGATGTAAAATATGCAGAGTCTTTCACAGATGCAGCAAAAGGTCAACAAATTGCAAAAAGCATGTATGATTCAGGTGTAGATATTATCTTCCACGCTGCTGGTGGTGTAGGTAACGGTTTATTTACAGAAGCAAAAGAACGTAAACAAAAAGATCCTAATGCAAATATTTGGGCTATCGGTGTAGACCGTGACCAATATGATGAAGGTAAAGTTGATGATAATACAAACATCGTATTAACATCTGTATTAAAACGCGTTGACGTTGCAGCTCAAGAAGTTGCAAAATTAGCTAAAGAAGGTAACTTCCCTGGTGGACAAACAATCACTTATGGTTTAAAAGACCAAGGTGTAGACTTAGCTGATTCTCGCGGTGCTATTTCTGAAGAAAACTTAGCAAAAATTGAAGAATATAAACAACAAATTATTGATGGAACAATTAAAGTTCCAGAACAACCTGAGAAATAATTTTAGGTTTTCATGAAGGCTAGCCTAGCTAGTCTTCATGTTCTTTTAATGTTTAGAAACTTAAGGTTCTATAATATTTGTTGGGGTTTTACTACAATTTTTGACAATAAAAAAGCACGTAACCACCGATTTCGATATACTTGAATTGACGAGAAACAAGTTATGAAAGGTGATACGTGCAATAT
>NZ_RBZN01000030.1 GCF_003628435.1 Ureibacillus endophyticus
CAAAAACAAGGCGCAACCTTTTCGGAATGTTTGTCAAGAGCGATTGTCATCTCGTTCGAAGAGTAATTTTGAGCCTAATACTTTGTGATTTTCAGTTTTTCATAGAAGTTTTTACACTACCTGTTCGGGATGGTAAGGGTATTTCTAAATCCTTCTCTGAAATCGATTTTACAATTCCCATAATTGGGAGAGCTAAAATTTCTTCAATATCTTGTTCAGTTTTAATTGTAGTATCTAAAAATGCTAATAAAAATGCCAACCCAACTCCAAGCATTAATCCAATAATAGCCGCGATTGCGACATTTATCAGTTTATTCGGCTTAACTGGGCTAGGATTCTCACTTAATTTAGCAACTGATAAAATACTTATATTATCAACATTCATGAGAGAAGGAATCTCTTCTTTAAACACTTCTGCGACCGTGTTTGCTATTTCAACGGATTTTAAAGGACTCTCATCTTCTACTCGAATATTGACGACCTTCGAGTTATCCGCATTAGATACATTAATTTGTCTTGCTAAACTTTCTGGTGTTGTATCCAAATTTAATTTTTCAATCACCTTCGTTAAAATAACAGGAGATCGAATGATAACATTATACGTATCAATTAATTGTAAATCCGTTTCTAACTGGGACCAGCCGTATTCTTGTCCACTATTCTTTTGGTTAACTAAAATTTGTGTTTCAGCTTCATAAATGGGAGGAAGCACATAATAACTGATGATTGCAGAAATGACAGAACAAACGAATACGAGGGATAAAATTAAAAATAGCCGTTTCTGTATTATTTTCAGGATTTCTATTAAACTGATTGATTCTTCCACAGTATTTGCCTCCCTGAAGCATGAATTTTTACATTGACATATTATTCTATATTCATAAATTTATTGCTAATTGAACGGTATTATGAATGGAATTCTCTCATTATTTCTTTTTTAATAAACCATTCATTTTATTTATATATATATCAACACCAGGCTGATCAAAAGGATTCACATCTAATAAAAAGGAACTCATGACACAAGCCTTCATAAAAAAATACATTAAAAATCCCATATGGTATGCATCTAATTTTTTCAGCTCTAATTGGATCACAGGAATCCCACCTTCAATATGGGCCAATATACTACCTTCCTTTGCGATGCGATTTATTTCATTAAAGCTATAAGTTGATAAATCATTTAGTTGATCCTCATTTCGGATATCGAAAGGAATTGGATAATCATCTTGTATCTCCTTAAAGTGTAAAAATGTTTCAAATAAGATTGGGCTTCCCTCTTGAATATATTGACCAATTGAATGTA
Organism: Ureibacillus endophyticus; assembly: GCF_003628435.1. Lineage (GTDB taxonomy): Bacteria > Bacillota > Bacilli > Bacillales_A > Planococcaceae > Ureibacillus > Ureibacillus endophyticus. The sequence goes on from NZ_RBZN01000030.1 coordinate 1,307, forward strand.
AATCAGTGGAATACGTTACAGCAGAAGGAAATATACCTTTTTTATTTTTTCCTTCACTTTCACCAAATAACTGCTTCCACCATTCATGAAAGAAAGCAAGACTTGGCTCAAACGATGCAAGTAATTCAACCTGATATCCTTGTTTGTATAGTTCATTTCGTATGACGGCATATCGATAAGCATCATTTAGTTCTATGTTATCCACATTTAATAAAACCGCAGCTTCTTTCACCCCTTCAATAAATTTATAAAAACCTAATCCCTCTCTTTTAAACGTTTTCTGCACCCTTAATATAATTTATACCAATTAGAAATAGAGACGTTATAAAAAATAATTCATCTGCAAATAAAATATCTAACGTTAACCAAGGAGCAAAACATGCAATAGCAAAGATAAAAATATTAAGATTTATTTTTATCCTTTTATTAACAGAATCAATTTGAGTTTTATCAAGAATATTAAACAAGTGAATAATCCAAAAGAGTAAAATAATTGATCCGATTATCCCAAACTGATAAATAATTTGAATGATCGTATTATGTGCTGCATCGGTAATTCCACCGTTAAAGACTTCTGAATAACCTTGGCCAAATAACAGTCTCGTGGGATTTTGTTTAAAAAAAGTAAAATAATCTGATAAAATATCACTTCTTCCAGTTGTTAGTGTTGATATATCACTAACCATATTAAAGCGTATTGAATACATATTTATTTGTTTTGCAAATAATTCTGATGTTGCAATAATCAAACATCCTAAATTAATTACTATAAAGATGGATATTTTAGTTGTTATTTTCCCTTTACTAATAAGTGCAACTAGAGACCAAATTACTATAATGGAAAGTAAAACCACTAAAAACATTTTAGAGACTGACAATAAACCAAAATATAATAAAGTAAGCACTAGAATAGATAATAAAACTACATTCTTAAAGCTTTTATTTAGCATAATAATAAGTAACCCAGAAACTGCAACTAAAATATGTGCTGAATAAAAATTTGCATCCCCATAAAAACCGCTTAATCTAGTTAATCCAATAGTTTCCCAATTAGAAACTTTTATAAACGGAAGCATGTGTGAATAATTCATAAGAATTTTAGAAGATAGCCCTGCAAAGACTATCCCTAAAGAAAAAAACACAATGCATATTTCAAAAGATATTTTGCGATGATAAACTTTTATATAAGTAGGAATTAAAATTACCATAAATATGAAAACTAAGTAACCTAATGAAAAACTATTACCAAAAAATAGTTTAATTATCATAGTATACGTAAATATAGAACAAGTTAATATTAAAGATTCTATCCTTAGTATACTTATTTTTCCTTCTAACTCATTGACGATTAAAAAATAGATAAAATACAATACAAAACATATTGTATAGAATGAGTGATCCTCTGCATTAAACTTCATTACAGGTGACCATGGCAAATAAAATAGCAAGATAGCTAAAAATAATGAATACGGACTTATTAATAGTATTGTGATTAACAGTAGCAAACTCAATAAAATAATACTATTCATATTTAAATAATGACCTATAGATATTAGGGAAATATCTACAAACATAAGTATAAAAATTATTAATACTTTTCTGTTATTTAACATTATTAGTTGCTCCATTTAACAAAAAATCAAACTGTTTAAGCGCAACTTCATTTGTAAAATGTTGTGTCATTAAATTGTTTTTAATTTTGAGTAGAGCATTCTGATTATTTAATAGATCGATTAGTGATTCTTCAATACCAGTTATTGAATTTTCACATACCCATCCACAGTTATTGGATTCAACCATTTCTATAGCTGATAATGTATTTGTTGTTAGGACAGGTAAAGCAAGCGCTCTAGCTTCATCTAAAACCATTGGGGCTGCTTCATGATAAGAAGGAAGGAAAAAAATATCTGCATTTTTCATAAACCTATACGGATTTTTTTGATCACCATGGAGAATAACAAATTCCCCTAATAAGTAATCTTGTATTTTTTGTTCTATTTCTTTTCTTTGCCTACCATCCCCAATAATTTGCCAGGTTATTTTATAACCTCTTTTAATTAATCGATTAATAATTTCAAGTGCTCTAATAAGCCCCTTTTCTTCACTCAAGCGTGCCACAGTTACAATATTAAAATATCTAGTATTATATTCTACTGGAAATTGATTTGCATTTTCTTTAATGCATTCATAATCATGACAATTCCTAATACAATAAGTTTTCTGTGTTAGCTCAGGTATAGCCTCTATAAAATTGTTTTTACACGATTCTGATACTGCAGCAATACTGTTAAATTTTAAATATAAGTTTCTATTTTTATGGGTATTACCACCATAATTTAAAAAATCACAATGTATGAATGCTATTTTACTAGTCGACTCAATTTTGTTAAGTACAAATTCATTACATCCGCCATAAAAAGATTTTTCATTTGGGCTTTGGACAAAAGAAATAGCTACATCAAACTTTTTTAATTTCCTTTGAGTTAAAAATAAAATTTTCATTGGAATTTCGTTATTTATCAATTTCGTCCATAAAACCAATATTGCTCGAAGAAGATAATAAAATAACCCTTCCTTTTTCGACTCCTTTTGTGAAATAGCTAATAATTTTAAAAATGAATTTGCGTGTATAACATTAACTTTTTTCGGAATTTCCTCACTGTAGTTACCACTATCACTAAATAAAAATAAAGCAATTTCATACTTATCCTTTATTTCATTTAATAGGTTAACGAGTGCTTTCTGGATCCCTCCTGAAGCTAAATTATTGCTTACAATAATTATTTTCTTCTTTTTAGTCATAAAGGAATACCTCTTTACGAATTTTTTAACTAAAATTTCAATCTAAAAAGCAAGCTAACTACGAATTAATAAACTTGATAAGATTTTTTTTGAAAAGATTATTTTCATTTATTGTTTTTGAAATAAAACGTTTCCTGCCTTCATTAAATTCCTCTGTATTAAATTGTGTTAAATACTTTATTATGTTCTGGTCTACATTACTAAATGAACTAAGTACAATTCCCAAATTATATTTAGATATTTGATCAGCTAAATAAGTACCTTCATAAGCTATCATGGGTTTTCCATGTATTACTGAATTATAAATTCTATTAGGTAACGCAGTCTTATTATTTATGCTATCGTTATATCTGAGAACATTGACTAAATCGCAATTGTTATACAACTGCTCCTCAACATCTTTTAAATATCTACCAGTAATTAATACATTTTTAATTTTATTTACTTCTACGAACTTTTGTATATTTTCGTTAATCTCACTTTCACCATGAAAAAACATTTCAAATCGATTGTTATTACTTAAAGACTGTATTAACTCTTTGTTTATTTCGAAATCCCTAATAGCACCTATATTAGCAATACCTATTTTTTGCTGGTTAAAAGGTCGGATTTCCTTTAATTCATTTATACATGTTATTTGTGTATTGTGATTAATTAAATAATTTAGATTTTCAGGGAGCCATTCCTTATAACAGGCGGAAGAAATAACTGTAAACGAAGTGTATTGTATTAACTTTTTTAAATTAAAAAAATGTTTTATCTTATTGTAATCTCTTATATCTATCACAAAATTCTTTTTATATTTTTTTATTAAAATATTTTTTAGAAAATAGCTTAACTGTATTCCAAATACGATAATTTTATCGTACTTCTCATATGTTAGTTTGTATAATAAGTATTTTTTGTATTTTAAATAATCATAATAGCTTCTCTTGTGGCCAATTTTCTTATCTTTATAACTAATATGACTATTCTCAATTTTAAACCTATCCCAATTAATAATGTCATAAGGTATATTAAGATGACTTAATATTAGTTCGTAATTACTTACATATGGCATAAATAATTTGTTTGAAGGACATACAAGTGCAATTTTCATGGCATTATTTCCCCCAAACTACTCTATTAACATATTCAGTGTATGAAACAATAATTTTAATTATCTTATCAGACACGTTTGGCATACTATAATCATTAACCATTCTAATAGTATTAACGTCTTGTGTTTCTAATATCTCTAACCCTTGTATTATCCTTTCCTTCTTAAGCCCTACCATCATTACAGCCGCTTCTTCCATTGCTTCTGGTCTCTCATGAGTTTCTCGTAAATTTAAAGCTTTAAATCCTAGTATTGTCGCTTCTTCACTTATTGTTCCACTATCACTAAGAACAGCTTTAGCGTACATCTGCAGTTTTATATAATCATTAAACCCTAAAGGCTTCATTATCCTAACTAATGGGTTAAATTTAATTTCTTTCATCTCAATCATTTTTTTTGTTCGAGGATGAGTACTAAAAATGATTGGAAGTTGGTACTTTTCAGCGATTGCATTAATACTACCTATTAAATTACTAAAATTACTATTATTATTTATATTTTCCTCTCGATGAGCAGATACAACAAAATATTTCCCTTTTTCAATATCTACTCTTTCTATCACATTTGACTTTTCTATATCAACTTTTCTTGAATTTAGCACCTCAAGCATAGGACTTCCTGTTTTAATTACACGGTCTGCAGAAAACCCTTCCTTTAACAGATATTCTCTTGCAATATCGCTATAAGTTAAGTTTATGTCCGCTATATGGTCGACAATTTTTCGATTAGTTTCTTCAGGTACCCGTTGGTCGAAGCATCGATTCCCGGCTTCCATATGAAATATTGGAATTTGTCTTCTTTTTGCAGCAATAGCACATAAACAACTATTTGTATCTCCTAATACTAAAAATGCATCTGGTTGAACTTTCTCCAATATGGGATCGATTTTGATTAATATATTTCCAATGGTTTCAACTGCAGTACCTTTTGCAGCATCTAAAAAATAGTCAGGTTTTTTTAAATTAAAATCTTTAAAAAAAACTTCATTTAACTCATAATCATAATTTTGTCCAGTGTGTACAAGTATATGTTCAATGGCACTAGTTTCTTCTAGTTTATTAATTACCTCAGAGAGCCTAATAATTTCTGGCCTAGTACCGACAACTGTCATTACTTTAAGCTTTTTCAAGATTTAAACCTCCTGAAAATAAGTGTCTGGCTTATCAGGATCAAAGTGTTCATTTGCCCACATTACTGTTACTAAATCATTTTTACCTACATTGACGATGGAATGTGTGTAACCTACAGGAATGTCAACAACCTGAAGCTTTTCTCCACTTACTCTATATTCAATAATGTCCTCAGAGTCAATCTTCCTAAATCGAATTAGACCTTCTCCACTTACTACTAAAAATTTTTCGTTTTTCGTATGGTGCCAATGGTTTCCTTTTGTAATTCCTGGTTTCGATACATTAATCGATACTTGACCTTGATTCTTTGTTTTGAGAAATTCAGTAAACGAACCACGTTCATCACAATTCATTTTTAAATCATAGGAAAAGTTATCCTCGGGTAAATAACTTAAATATGTGCTATATAAATTTTTTACAAGTTTATTTTCCATATTCGGTATATTTAAGCTGTCTCTTGTTTTTTTAAAACTTTGTATTGTTTCCGCTAATTTACTTAGTGTGATAGTATGTATTTGGGGTACAATGAAATAATTAGATATTTTCGACGGGTTACCATTTAATGCACAAATAAATTCTTCTAACACATCATCAATATAGCAAAGGGTTAGTTCAGTTTCTGGATGACTGATTTGGATTTCTAAGCCTCTTGCAATATTATGACAAAATGTTGCCACTACCGAATTATAGTTTGGTTTACTCCACTTTCCGAAAACGTTTGGTAATCGATATACATACGCAGTAACGCAATTTTCCTTTGCATAGTTAAAAATTAATTTTTCTGCCTCTAATTTGCTTCTCCCATAAGAAGTTCCATTTTCAGCTTGTATTGAAGAAGTAAAAAGTATAGGGGCTTTATTTTTATGTTCTTTTAATAACTGTAAGAGCTGAAATGTAAAATCTACATTTCCACTAAAAAATTCATTATCACTTTGAGGACGATTTATCCCAGCAAGATGGAAGACAAAATCACAATTTTTTGTATATATACTAAGTAATGAAATATCATTTTCTTTTGTAAATTCAAATACTTCGTAAGAACCTATATTTCTTAGTTCTGTAACAAGATTTTTCCCTATAAATCCATGTGCACCTGTTACAAGAATTTTCATATATACCACCTTTCACTCGGATTTTAATGAAAATTTGAATTGGTACTCTTGATGCCATAATCTATACAATATCAAATAAGTTTTTTTACTATACACTTTCAATCTCTAATTTTATTAATTTAGAAATATTCTCCATCTTTTCTTCCATTTCCTCAAAAGTCGAGAAATTTAATATCATTATTCCAACTTTTTCATATGCACTATTAAGTTCATATATTTTATCCCCTGGGTTAACAAATAAGTCATATTCTACTATATTAGTTTTTATGTCGCTATGAAATTTAATCCCTTTAAAAATACCGTTAACTTTACTATTAATTACATATGTTGCCCAGTATCCCTCTGGCTCAACCACGGATAAATCACTACAGTCTTCCCCTAACGCAGCTTTCAATGTATATTCAATGAGATCAACCCCAGTTGCATATTTAATTGCATTTGGATTCCAGTCACCACCATTTCTCGGAGCTACTTCAATTAAGTAGACATTTTCATTCTCATCAATACGGATGTCAAAATTATATGCACAAGTTTTCATATTTAGTAAGTTCAATAATCTATCAATTTCTGCATGGATTTTATTTTGGATACTTTCAGGCATTATATATGGCCAACTCGCTATAATTGATAAAAATGGATTACTATACCCTTCTGAAAATTTTTCATTAGAAAAACATCGAAATACAAGTTTGCCGTCAACAGAAAACCCATCTCCTCCAACGTGTGGGCCATGATTTTCAATATATTCTTCAATGATAAATCGCTTTACTTTCGAAAAAGCTAACGCATAAGAAACTTTTTCTTCTAAAAGTTCATGTGTATCAATCTTTGAAACTCCTAAGCTACCAGCAGAATCAACAGGTTTAATCATTACAGGCATATTAAAATTGTGAAAATCTGCTTTTGCTTCGTCTAATGTTTGATAGCCAATAGCTCTTGGAACATTAAAACCATTATCCTTTTGAAATCTCCTAAAGAGGTCCTTATTAGTTAGTATCATTATAGAATCATAGGGGTTTGAAGGTAGATCTAATTGTTCAGCAACATAAGCTACTGTAGAGGCTCCCGAATCAGCTTTGTAACATACAATACCATCAATATTTAATGATTTTGCGAGTTTTAGAACACTCTCTTTATCTGTTGTACTTATGTTAAAAAATTGATTAGCATACTTTTGACCAGGGCTTTTATTATTGGAATCACAAACAATTACAAAATAGCCCATTTCCCTTGCCTTTTTTATGGCAGGAATTTGAGAATAAGCTCCCCCCAGCATAAGTAGTTTTTTCAAAGTTATACACCCCTTTTTTATTAAATGTGCACTACATTTTCTACAAATTCGATATTACTAACCTTTAAAATTATAATTCCCCTAAACCTCACAATTATTTTTTTTATTCCACACAAATAATTCATTTTGAATATAGTCTAATTCTAATAATTTCTCCTTAATCTCTGGTATTTTTAGGATCCGTGTATTATTAGAGTTATATTCTTCAGTAATAGTAAGCAACTGATTTCCTTCAATAAAATACTTATCGTAATATAAATCTCTATGGTCTGCAGGAACTCTGAAAAATTCACCTAAATCTTCTGAAACAACATATTCTTCTTTTGTTAACAAAGTTTCATATTTCTTTTCTCCGTGACGTGTTCCAATTATTTGTATTTCTGTTTCCACATTAAATATTTCTTTTAACGCAATAGCAAGATCGCCGATTGTTGTGGCTGGTGCTTTTTGAACAAGAATATCCCCAGCTTTCCCATGTTCAAAAGCAAATAATACTAATTCGACTGCTTCTTCTAAATTCATTAAAAATCTAGTCATGTTTGGATCTGTTACTGTTAATGGTTTGCCATTTTTTATTTGTTCAATAAATAATGGAATTACGGACCCTCGTGAAGCCATAACATTCCCATATCTTGTACCGCAAATAAGTGTTTTTTCAGAAGAAACTGTTCTAGATTTAGCAACAAATACTTTTTCCATCATTGCTTTTGATATGCCCATTGAATTTATAGGATATGCAGCCTTATCTGTTGATAGACAGATGACTTTTTCCACTTCATATTCAATGGCAGATGTAAGTACATTATCTGTTCCTAATACATTCGTCTTTACCGCTTCTAAAGGGAAAAATTCACACGAAGGTACTTGCTTCAAAGCGGCCGCATGAAAAATATAATCCACTCCATGCATGGCATTTTTTACACTTTCAATATCTCTGACATCGCCTAAAAAAAATTTTAATTTATTACTATTAAAGTATTTCCGCATATCATATTGTTTTTTTTCATCTCTTGAGAAAATACGAATCTCTTTAATATTGGTAGCCATCATTCTCTTTGTAACTGCGTAACCAAATGAACCGGTACCACCTGTAATTAATAAGGTTTTATTTGTAAACATAAAATACAACCTCTCCAAATTATTTAAAATGATTTAGTATAATCTCATAAGAATGTTTAGTTGTATAATTTCTCTCCAAATATTTTCGTGCATTAGTTCCCATCTTATTTCTTAATTCATTGTTACAAAAACGCACTATGAGTTTGGAAAATTTTTCTACATCTATACTTTCACACCAATAACCAAATTCACCTTGTTCAATTACTTTCCCAATATCTGTATGAGAATCTGTAGCGGCTAAAACAGGCATTGCTGCTTGCATGTAAGATAAGATCCTTGAAGGAAAGTTTGGAATAGTGAAACGATGATCTAAAAAAATTAAACCTACATCACAAGAATTAGCTAGTAAATCGTATTCTTCTTTTGGTAATTCATTTAATAGTAATATATTTGATACATTTTTATTGTCTACAAAACTTCTTAGTTTATTAAACTCTGTACCAGATCCAACTATTGTAAAAAAAACTTTTTCATTAGATTGATTCGCCTTTAGACATTCGATTAGGAAATCAATTCCTTGAGGTTTCCCCAAGTTTCCCCCATATACAAATACTGTTTTATCTAAAGGAATGTTGTATTTTTTCCTTATCTCTATTTTTTTCCTGTCGTCTACTTCAACTCTAAATGGATCAATACTATTAGGGCAAACTTCTACACATTTCTTTGCAATCCTAGGATTATGATTTAGTATAAAATCTACATTTGCCTGAGACATACAACCGATTATATCCGATGCTCTATATAATTTTTTTTCTTTATATCTAAAATATTTATAGACTAAGCTACTTTTACGGAGCAATTTTAAATCAACTGCATTTTGTGGAAAAATGTCTTTCAGTAGCAAATAACACAATGCATTGTCTCTTTTTTTTATATAGCGAATCACTTTTTCAAGGGTAATAGGTGGAGTTGAATATAAAACCAAATCAAATTTGACATTATTCATGTATCTTTTGATAGCTCTTAAAAATTGATACTCTATCATAATTGTTGAAATCCCTTTTTCGACAGGGTTATTCTTTGTTAAATTACCTGTTCTAACTTTAAGAAAATGTACACCATCATTTCTCTCGTATTCAGTCGGTCTATTCATTCTTTTTTCGATGGAGTTAACTATATAAACTTGATGTCCACAATCTCGAAACTCCCTCAACAAATCTGTGTACAATCCTGACTCTTCAACATTTGTGAAACTTCCAATGGTTAAAAACAATACCTTCATTTGTTCACCTACATATGAATTCTTTTAATTTGATTCTAATTTTCCAACCTTCACTTCATTATATTTCATCATATAAATACCCTCTTCAAATTCACCAATCACATTTTCATTAACAATACCTTGCAAATTATTTATTAGCATCTTTGGAAAATTAATACCACTTTCATATGCATGTGGGTACCCTCCACCGAAACGAGGATTTACTTCTGAAATAAAGTACTCATCTTTTATTTTAAATATATCAATGTCTATCATCCCTTTATACCCAATACTTTTCACAACCTTTTGAATTAATTGAAAAAGTTTTGGATCTTTTACGGAAACCGACTTATCAGTTTCCCCTGCTCTCATTCTTATTTTTTCTTTTGTAAATATCGCTACAGGTTCATTTGAAATTAAATCGACATAAACATCTGCCCCATATTCAACACCATGCATAAACTCTTGAATTATCAAGTTATCATGATTTGCATACAAAATTTCGATTTCTTCTTTAGTTTTCACCTTATTTATGTCAACACTTCCACTTCCATATAATGGCTTTACAATTACAGGGAAATGGATACGACCCGACTCTAAATCTCTGTAAAATAAATCTTTATCTTGATAGGTTTGAATAGTATTGATCTCTCTTTTACGTAGATATTGGTACATTTTGAATTTATTAAAACTCATTTCTACAGATTTAACGGATGATACAACTGGGATAGTGCCAATGTTTTTAAATTTTTGCTCGTGCTCAGCGATTATACATATTTCTGGGTCAATTAAGGAAAATACCGCATGAATATTAAGATTTTTACAAAGTGATAAAATTGAATCTAGATAGCTAACTTCATCAATTCTTGGAACTATAAAATATTTGTCTGCTTCATACAGTGCAGGCGCTAATTCATTACAGTCTGTCGCAAAAACATTTCCTTTTTTTTTCAATTCCTTTTTAAAATATTGAACTATTTTATTTCTTGAGCCACAGCTTAATATCATTATATTCAACTATTTAGACACCTCATTTTTAACATTTAGATGTGATAACTATTTAAAATTTCATATCTATTTACTCAAGAATTTAATAATAGTTCCTTTTATTTTAATGACTTTCAAAATGTTGATTATCAAAATATTCAAGTCAATAAATAATGTAATATTTTCTATTTATTAAATATCTAATTTAATAGTTTCCTAAATGATAAGTTTATTCTTCCATTAATCCAGATAATCCAGGTTTTGCATCTTGTCTCTGTTTTGTCCTTTTAATAAATTGTGGAATATGTTTAACCACTTAAGGTCTTGTTCCAATAAAGAACACATCTAAATCATTTGTGGAAGTTCATCAATAGAAGTGTTTTGTAACACTATTACAAACCGTGTAATTCCAAAATTATCAATAAGTAATTCTCCTTTATCATCTCTTTATCCATAATTGTCCGAAATTAATGAATTGTAAATATTTTCTCATTTAACCCTGCCGCTCTTGTTTAAATATAGTTGAGCTATCCAGTTTAACCTTTACTAAAATTGCAACCAATAGGATAAGCAGGCTATAATATATTAAATTAATTAAGGTTAATACACTTTCCAATAATCTCTTTATATAGCTTCTATAAAATGCACCCTCAGTTTGCTTCACTTTATCCACAGTCTTTTAATCGTATCAACTACTCTCCCTATATCCTCATCTGTCATTTTGGTGTCAGAAGGTAAACAGACCCCTCTATCAAACAACTTTTCGGATATATCGTTTCCTACATAGTCGTAGTTTTTATAGAACGGCTGCATATGCATGGGCTTCCATACATGCCTTGCTTCAATGTTTTCATTTTCAAGAGCTTCAATTAAATCAAGTGGTTTTACCTTGCTATTTAATGTGATACAACTTAACCAATAATTCGGCTCATTCCAATCATTGATCGGCATAAATTCAATCCCATCAAGTCCTGATAATTCACGTGTATAGTATTCAAAAATGAATTTCTTTTTTTGTATCCGTTGATCCAATACTTGCAATTGCCCTCTACCTATCCCAGCAACCACATTACTCATTCGGTAATTAAAACCTAATTCACTATGCTGATAAAACCTTGCTGGATCTTTAGATTGTGTTGACCAAAATTTAACTTTCTTAATACGTTCTTCATTGTTTGAAACGAGCATACCACCACCAGAAGTAGTAATAATCTTATTACCATTAAAAGAGAAAATACCATAGTCGCCAAAAGTTCCTGTATGTTTTCCTTTATAGAAGGTGCCCAGACTTTCCGCAGCGTCCTCTATCAATGGGACTTTATATTTGTCGCAAATTTCCATTATTCGATCTAAATTTGCTGATAAACCATAAAGATGCACAACTAAAACTGCCTTTGCGTTAGGATATTTTTGAAATGCTTCTTCTAAAGCAAGTGGACACATATTCCAAGTTTCCAAATCACTATCTATAAAAACAGGAATCGCATTTTGATAAATGATTGGATTAGCTGTTGCCGAGAAAGTAAGGGATGAGCAAAAAACAATATCCCCTCTCCCAACTCCTGCTGCTTTTAATGCCATATGAATACTAGCAGTGCCAGAAGAAAGTGCCACAGCAGATTTTGTACCAATTTTTATTGCAAATGCTTTCTCAAATTCATCAACATTTGGACCTAATGGAGATATCCAATTTGTTTGAAAAGCCTCTTTTACATAATTTAATTCGTACCCTTCTTCGCTCATATGTGGCGATGAAAGATAGATTTTATTAGCAATCCGAGAATTTAATTCAGCTTTTAACAAGTTATTTTTTGAGAATGACAAATTCATTCCTCTTTCTTTATGGATTTAGGCTATTGTTTTAGGCTTACGAATTTTACTTTCCCAATTTCCATTTGCAACTTCAATAACTTTTGCTTTTAATTCATCCACTTCAAAATTTTCTAGTTCCATAAGGAAAGTTAATAACTGACTTTCTTCCATTGCATTCGCTTTACCAACGTGAATTTTGGGGTAGATATGTTGTTCCTGTATTTCTTCTTCATTTAATAACTCTTCGTACATTTTCTCGCCTGGGCGAATACCAGAAAATTCGATGCCAATTTGCTCTTCTGTAAATCCGGAAAGTGAAATGAGGTTCTTAGCTAAATCAACTATCTTAATTGGCTCACCCATATCAAGCACAAACACTTCTCCCCCCTCGGCAAGTGCTCCAGCTTGTATGACAAGTCTTGATGCTTCTGGGATCGTCATAAAATATCGCGTCATTTCAGGGTGAGTAACAGTGACTGGTCCTCCCGCCTTAATTTGTGCTTTAAAACGAGGTACAACACTTCCACGGGATCCGAGTACATTGCCAAAGCGTACTGCTGCAAAGTTAGTATTACTATTAAGAGCCATATTTTGTATAATCATTTCAGCTATCCTTTTTGTTGCCCCCATTACATTCGTTGGATTAACCGCTTTATCACTTGAAATCATTACAAAATTTTCCGCATTAAAAGTGTGGGCTGCTTCTGCAACATTTTTTGTACCAAAAATATTATTTTTTACTGCTTCACGTGGATTAAATTCCATTAATGGAACATGCTTATGTGCAGCAGCATGGTAGATAACGTCAGGTCGATACTGTTGTACAACTTCAAATATTTTTTCACGATCCTGTATATCCGCGATAATTGGTAAGATACGAATCGTTTTATCTCCTATTTTTTCTATTAGTTCCATATGAATTTTATAAATTGAATTTTCCCCATGACCTAAAAGGATGATTTCCCTTGGATTAAATTGAAGTACTTGTCTACATATTTCTGAACCTATAGATCCCCCAGCACCTGTGACTAGGATAACTTTATTTAGTAGTTTGCTAGAAATTCCATCCATATCTAACTTTACTTCTTCTCGACCAAGTAACTGTTCAAACTTTATCTCTTGAATATCATTTACAGTGGATTTACCCATTACAATATCTTCAATCTTAGGCATTGTTTTAATAGTTGCTTTTGTATTTACACAGCGCTCATAAATTTTACTCATTTCTTCTTTTCCTAATGAAGGTATAGCTAAAATAATTTCATCAATATCTTTCTCTTGCACAATTCTCGGTATATCTTTTGTTGTGCCACAGACTTTAACATTCATTAATGTTAAATTTTGTTTATTTGGATTATCATCGACAACTGCAACCACTAAATATTCAGGTTTGATATTTCTTTTTATACTCCGAATTAATAATGTTCCTGCTTCCCCTGCACCAACAATTAACACACGTTTAATATTATTTTGTGGTTTTACGGTATTACGATAATCGTGGAACAATCTTAATAAGAAGCGTGAACCGCCAATTAGCACTATATGTAATAACCATGTAATGAACATTACCTTAAAATAGATGCCGCCTTGAAAAATGAATTGAATGAAACTTGTTATTAATATACAAATAGTTACTGAGTAGCCTATTATAAGAAGTTCATTAACAGATGCCATACTCCATATACGATTATAAAGGTGGAAAAAATTGCTTATAACGTGGAAGGTAACTAGCAGTATAAAAGAGCTAATTGTAATTACTGAATCTAAATTTGTAGAGGAATTCACTAACCAATGACTTATAAAAATTGAGAATAGTACTATAAATGAGTCAATTATAAAAAAAATTGAGTACCTAAGTTTCAGATTCAATTTTGCACCTCTTTATGAATGGGTATGTTACATAATACATAAAGCATAAAAATAAGGAAGTAAAAGGAACCTGATTCTTTACTTTTAGTAGTATTATATTATTTCTCCATTCTGTTAGAACTGAAAAAGCCTCATTTTTTGATGTTTTATTATTAAGATGAAAATATTACTATAAATACTCTTTTGCCTAATTAATTGATTTTTTCCATGCTCTACTACTTGTCTTTTATCTTCTATCCATTGAAGCTGGGAAAAACAAAAACACCTCATTTTTTCCATTGAGAAAAGTGAGGTGTTTTTAATGTAGTGAAAATTGATTTTCAAATATAATATCTTATTATTATTTCTAAACCTATATTCTAGAAAAATTTATGTCCAGCTTCTTTCTAAATTAAACTCATAAAGATTTTCTTGGCGATTATTCTCCTTATTGAAATCAAAATCTTCATTATCATTTATCTCTTTAGAACGGATTTTGGAAATATAAAACAGTGAATCTATTAATCTTTAAAGTCGCATATTGGGGCAAGAGCATGTATTCAATACATTCTATTTTGGCGATCATTTAATACTTCTAATACATTAATATAGAAATCTTTTTTTAAGAAATAATAATCTGTAACAGCATTATTTTTCATTATTGTATAATATATAACGTGATAAATTCTTCCATCTGGTCATTATTTTTAATCATATATGCCCACACCACTTTTTAAAATTTTTTCCAATATTTATTGTTTTCTACTATGTATTTATTCAAATGAATCTGTTTCAATTGCAATCTTCATACTATATGGTTTTATATCATACATTTCATTATATTCACATAATTTTTGAGAACCGGGTGATAACGGACAACTTACGATATTATCCCTTTTGGTATAACAAAATCTAATCTTCATTTAGAACGTTTATATTTCCTCAGTAACATTTCCTTATTATATTAATTGTAAAAAGCTCTAGTAAATATTTAATAGATAATAAGTATCATAGTATCTAAAGTTATGCAGTTCTGTAACCGCTAGAATAGAATTAACAGAAACTGCTTGAATGCAATGAACACTTTTCGCCAAAATTCGCCAAATCTTATAAACTAGATATATTCTGTTTATAGGAGGCTGTATCAGTGGAGGAGAAACTAGTGTTATATATTGAGATTCAACAATTAAAAAAGCGAGGATTGAAGATTTCACAAATCTCAAAACATTTAAATGTTGCTAGAAATACAGTTTATAAATATTTGGAAATGACATTTGAAGAGGCTCAAAATGAATTTGTCATTCCTCATAAAGCAAAAAAATTAGACCCTTATAAAGATTGGATTGTGAATTGGTTACAAGAATTCCCGCATTTGAGTGCAGCACAAATTAAAGACTGGTTGTTGGAGCGTTGCGTTATCCTAATATAAAGGTTGGGGACAGTACCGTTCGAAGCTATGTAAATGAGATACGGGAAAAATATCAAATTGAAAAGTCATTACAGAAAAGAGATTACGAGTCTGTGGATGAACAACCAGCTGGAAAACAAATACAAGTCGATTGGGGACAAACAAAACAGAAAACAATCGATAAAAAAGAATTGAAGCTCTATTTTATCGCATTCGTTTTAGCTCACTCTAGATACAAATATATGGAGTGGCAAGATCGACCATTTACAACACAGGATACGATTCGATGTCATGAAAATGCTTTCCAATTTTTTGGAGGACGTACAGATGAAATCGTCTATGATCAAGATAACTTGATTGCAGTAAGTGAAAATGCCGGGGATATTATATTAACAAAAGAATTTCAAGCGTATGTAAAGCAACAAAAGTTCAGGATTTATCTATGCCGCAAAGCAGATCCAGAATCAAAAGGTATGATAGAAAATGTAGTGAAATATATTAAGGGGAATTTTGCGGATAGTCGGGTATTTAAAGATATTGAAGATTGGAATGAACGTGCCATTTCATGGTTAGCACGAACAGGCAATTACAATATACATAACACAACAAAAAAGAGACCAGTAGAAGTGTTTGTCGTCGAAAAGCAACACCTACAACCAGTCTCATCCCTGCTTAATTTAACAGAAAATATAACTAACCAAAGTATAACAAGGAACGTAGCAAAGGACAACACCATACGCTTTGAATCGAACCGTTATTCAGTTCCACTGGGGACATTTAATAAGCAACAACAAGTGTTTATCGAGATAAAAGATGGCAAACGGTTAGTCATTCGCCTTTCACCTACAGGTGAATCGATTGCGGAACATTCAATTTGTCGGGAAAAGGGAAAATTAATTAAGAATTCGAATCATAAGCGTGATCGTTCACACACAATTGAAGTTCTAAAAAAAGAAGTGCTTCAGTTATTCCCCTATGAATCTGCATCTTCTTACATTCAGCAAATATGCGATAAATATGGGAGGTATCGTCGGGATCAATTAGCCATTTTAAAGAAATTAGCGGAAGAAGAACCCGAAATGATTCCTGTAGCACTTGATAAGTGTATCCAAGAAAAACTGTATAGTGCAAATGATTTTCGGGATGTACTCTATTATCTCAAGAAAACCAAACTGAAGGAATCAGCAAGTATAGAATCAGGCAAAGGAACAATACCGTCCATCTCGGTTAAAACGAGAGATTTTAAAGAATATTTAAAAGCTATGGGAGGTGTTTGAGGTGAGTAAAAGTGTTTCAGATATCCAGATTTATTTTAAACAATTGCGACTAGCTGAAACAGCAGAGGGGCTTCCAGAGCTCATCCGCTTAGCAGAGCAATCTTCATGGACCTACTTAGAGCTTTTGGAACAACTAACAACATATGAAATTCAAAAACGTGAAATAAAGAGTATTGAAAAGCGAATGAAATGGGCACAATTTCCATACCAAAAAACACTTCAGGAATTTCAAATAGAAGAACAAACAGCATTAACTGAAAGACAATTAAAACAGCTTAGTGAGCTAAACTGGCTAGAGCAATTTTGTAATCTAATTTTATTAGGACCACCTGGTGTTGGTAAAACATTCTTAGCAATTGGATTAGGAATAGAAGCTATTCGCAAGGGATATCAAGTGACTTTTGTGACGATGGGAGAACTCGTTCAGCTCTTAAAAACGCAGGAGTTTACGCGTAAGGCCCAGCTGCAATTAAAGAGGCTCCAATCCTCGGATTTAATCATTATTGACGATATTATGTATATGGCTATGGATCAACGAGAAGCGAATCTATTCTTTCAACTAGTCAATCAGCTTTATGAAAGAAGTTCGATTATTTTAACTTCTAATAAAGGTCCTGAGCAATGGACGGAGTTAGTCGGTGATCAGGGAATTATGACGGCCATATTAGACAGGCTGTTACACCGAGTTGAGGTAATTCATATGAACAGTGATAGTTACAGATTAAAGCATCAACAACGTGTTTTTAATTAGCTAAAAGTGTTCAAACGATTCGAGCAAAAAATGTTCATTTGGACTTGACGGCGACAAGTTCTCATTTTAATTCTTTTTCATTGATTTTAATAACTGAAAGCAATTATGCACTTCCTTTGTAAATGTTATTGTGAAATTCCTCTTTATTTTTGTCTCCTTCAAAGTACTCCATTATTTTATGTGGATCTGCACATATGTCTTCCCGTTTAATCACTTTTTTTATTGTTAAAACCATTATCTTTAAATCATTTAATAAACTAATATTATCTATATACTTTACATCCAAATTGCATTTTTCATCCCACGATAGATAATTTCTCCCCCTTACTTGTGCGAGCCCAGTTAATCCTGGTCTTACTTCATGACGTCTTTTTTGATAATCATTATATAATTCCAGATACTCTACAAGTAAAGGTCTAGGTCCTATTAATGACATTTCACCCTTCAAAATATTAAAAAGCTGCGGCAATTCGTCTAAGCTTGTTGATCTTAATAACAGTCCAAATTTTGTTAATCTTATCGTTTCAGGAAGTAATTCACCGAATGCATCCCGTTCATTAGTCATTGTTCGAAATTTATACAAAGTAAAGATTTCTCCATTTTTCCCTGGCCTTTCTTGCTTAAAAATAATTGGACTACCAAGTTTTGTTTTAACTAAAATCGAAACCAGTAAAAAAAGAGGACTAAGGAATACAATAGCTGCAAATGAAATAAGTAAATCAATTAATCTTTTAATAACTTTTTCGTAAAACTTTCCAGTAAAAATGTTCAAGTATCATCACTCCTGTAGCATTGATCAATTTCCTCACCCATAATAAATTGATACCTAACTAATCCAAATACCCAAATGAATCAAAAAATTACTATAAATATATTAATGCTTACAGATATCAAAAAATTACTATTTCATCATTCGATACATCAAAAATGGCTTATTTTTTTAAAAAAGTTACCTAAGTACAATAAAAAAATATCTAATAATTCAAAAAAATATTTTATACCAAATGAGTAATAGGTACAAAAACCTATTATTGGACAAAAAATAAAACATCCCTAAAAGTCTTAATTAAAGACTTTTTGGAATGCTTTGTAACTACCTTATTAAAATTTTGCTCTCTTTAAAAGTAATCGATAAATGTAGGAATCCCAACTGGAATGATGTCCTCTAACACCGTAATTATTTCACTTTTACCTTTTAATCGTTCAATTTTTTCAAGATATTTTGGTCGTTTGTATCCTAAAATCATCGTAGTTAATGTTTGAATCGACATCATAACCAAAATATCCGACTTCTCATTTCCCTCATCGATTTTTTTCACTTTAACTTTCCAATCATTTGATGTAATTTCATATATTCCATTATTCCACTCTGCTAACCGATCTGTTATTTTTAATTGAATGTGGAAATTAGGCTCATCAAAAGGAAATCGTTCAAGGAATTTTTCAACATCCACGATACGAGCCATAAAGTACGGAGAGACTTTTTGTATAATCTCACTATCCTCTAATAAAAACGCAACTGGCTCATTTCCTGCTGTTTTTCCGTATGCATTATATACCATTGATTTATGGGCAGAAACGAAATTCCATAATCCTTTCCGCGCTTCTTCTTGTAAATACACAATTTCATCAATGTAAAAGTTTTCTTCCATAATTCGATAAAACAGATATCCTTGAGGAATATCATTTTCATCATAATATACTGCTGCCTGCAACTGTACATTGGTATCGACAAATTTTTCTTCCCAATAATCCTCATGGAATTTTTCATTCCAAGCAATTGAATTACGAATCATCACTCCATGGGTTCTAGATGCATATCGCTCATATACACTAATTACTTCTTCACTTAATGTTTCTACTCGTCGCATTTTTCCCGACACTTCAGCGTAGTGTGGAAATTGTGTATCCTTTACTTGAAACTCTACAATATCACATATTATCTCCCATCCTTTTTTCCGATAATAAGGAATTGAAAAGGGAAATAAATAGGATATATAACGTCCCTCTTGTCGCATTATAATCAAAGTTTTTTTAATTAGTTGGTCCATTAAACCCTTTTTGGAGTATTCAGGATACGTACCAATTGCGGTGATCCCCCCCATTTCATAACATTCACCAAATACATTTACTTGAAAAGGTAAACTTAAAATTTGGGAAACCAGTTGATCACCATCAAACCACCCTAAAGCATGTCCGACATGAAACTGTCTACTCTTTTCACTAACATATTTGCGATCTTTCTTGATAGACAAAGACATTTGAAAAACATAATTTAATAATTCAATGGATTGTGCCATCTCATCCATTCGAATTTCTCGCATGACTAACCCTTTTCTCTGATTCACATTTATCACCAATCATTATATTATTGACTTATTTTGCATCAAATAAAAAAAATTATGTTGATATTAAGAATATTGTTAAATAATCGTCTTTTATATTTAGAAACGAACACAATAGCTATTAACATTTCCGTGTTTAATGAGCTACACTTGTACTATCCATATCCATATAAATCTCCTTCCGTACATAATTAGTTGACTAGATCATTGGTACGTTTGGAGTATTTTTTGTTCATAGCTAACCTTTTTAGAACCCCTATACAAATGTCAATTTAATCATGTACAAAAACGCTCGTTTAACCATGTACATTTTTGATCCCCAGTGTATATTACAACTTTACTTGGAGGGGCGAGTATGATAGCCTTGTTTGGTCAGCCAGCCCTTGTAATAGCTGGCTTTTGGCTGACGAATCATGCGAGTAGAGGTCTCCATGTCAAGTTGTAATTATTCATAAACATGTATAGAGAAACGCATTTCGAACGAAAGTGTACATGCTTAGACAATCAAAAATGTACACTTTGATACGGACATTTATACCCCTACATAGAAGGGGTTTCATTTAACAAATAATAGCGCCCTCGCATTTTACGTGGGCGCTTGTATGATGCTAACTACTTTTAAATTCTCAAATCAAAATTTACTCACTCTAAATCCAAACAAACTCTAGTAAGATGCATAACACTTACGGTATTTTAATAATATTCTAATTATTTTTCCACTAACTCACCAATTTTATTCTATTCCTTATTAATCCTTTTAATAATTCATTAATATATTTAAATTCCATAGTTTTATTAAATAATATTAGGAAAATAAAATTTGGTATTGTTATACAAATTACTAGTTGAAGAATAAAGTTGACAATAGAACTATCACTAAATATATTTGCTATATAATACGTTATTATACAAGTAACAAATGTTACTATTCCATATAATAAATATTTCCTAAAAAATGGTATAGCAGATGATTTAAATCCATGTTTATAAAGAACAAAAGGTTCAACCCAGAAACAAGTTGTTAAGGTACTTATAGTTGTTGCTAATAAAACTCCATTTATCCCGAATGACTTTACTAATATTAAGGAAAAAGCTAGGTTTATAATTGCTTCAAATATTGGCTTATGTCTGTCATAATAATACAATCCAAATGCATCCTTAAAAGTCAAAACAGACATTCTCATACCACTTAAATAAAAATTTAAAATTATTAATAAGACTGTAAATTTATTTAAAATATACTCATTCCCAATCCATAATTGAATAAATGAATTAAATAGAATTACAAGGCATATTGCGGAAAAACCATATATCCAAAAGTTCATAAATAAAACTATATTAAAGATATATATTTTTTTATCATCTTTTTCAGTAGCTCCTAAATTACCAACACTGGCAGTAATTGATAAAAACACTTGTCCTAATACTGTATTTAATGCATTTATAATAAGTTGGTAATTCGAATATAAACCTACTAAATTTAAACCTATAAATTTAGAAATTACAATATTACTTGTTGAATTTACTACAACTCCTCCTAATCTATGAGCTACCATTGCACGAACATTTCTAGAAATCTCATTCATAACTTCCTTACTTAACTTCCGAACCGATACATCTTTTAAATAAGGATAAAGTCTATTTGCAGTTTTCGAAACAATAATATTTTCCATAAAGGTTACTATTAACTGACAAGTAAGGAATAATATAAAATTGTGTGTTAAAAGTAATATGAAAATTTGTATAATATTCAAAATAGCAAAAAAGCTATAACTGTAAAAGGTTGCTATATAGCGTTTTTGGTCTGCAATAATTAAAGAACGTTTATATGAATAAAAATAAGAAATCGCTGTATTTGCAACAAATAAAGAAAAAATTAAATGCACACTAGGAATATCCGGCATAGTTTTTATAAATAAGCTAATAAATGGAGTAAATATAGTCCCCAAAACTATTATTAAAATCCCTATAATTATATAAACCTTTTGATAAAGTTTCATTAGGGATTTAACATCTTCAATATTATTATTAGCAAGCGGTTTATATAAACTAAAAATCATGGCTGGGCCTATTCCGAGCTCAACCAATGATAACAAACTAATTATATTTGCAAATAAAGCATTTAGACTTAAGTAATCAACCCCTAGTTCGCCAATAAATACTATTCTTGCAATAAAACTTATTAATATACCAATTAATTGGCCAAGAAAAGCTACTAATAGGTTTTTTAACGAACTTTTTATACGCATAAAATCTCCTTTTACCTTTATAAAAGTATTGAATACTCTTCAAAAAAATCATTTGAAGAATTTTTCAATATTCACAATACGTGCCTTAAAGTATAGAGAGATTTTTTGTATAATCTCACTATCTTCTAATAAAAACGCCACTGGAGCATTTTATGATTATTATTGAGCGCTCTTTTATTTAACAAAAAATACAAGTGATATTATTTCACTTGTACTCTAGTTAATGGTTAAACTCAGTCAGTATTACCTCTCTAAACTGATGACCTTATTTTGTAATTTAACCTTTTTCATAGATTACAACATATTATTTATGTTATATCCCACAATTTATTTTTCTCAAATCGCCAAGCATCTCGGCACATTGTAACAAGGTCTCGCTTTGCTGTCCACCCTAGCTCCCTTTTGGCTTTTGAAGCATCAGCATAGCATGAAGCGATATCCCCAGGTCTCCTTTCAACAATTTCATAAGGGATTTCAATGTCATTTGCTTTTTCAAAAGCTTTCACTAATTCTAGTACACTAGTACCTTTTCCAGTCCCCAAATTATAAATATGAACACCTTCTGTTAAGTTTTCTAAAGCGGCAAGATGCCCTTCAGCCAGGTCTACTACATGAATGTAATCTCGAACACCTGTACCATCCACAGTTGGATAGTCATTTCCAAAAATACGTAATTTCTCAAGTTTACCTTTTGCCACTTGAGTTATATATGGCATAAGATTATTTGGTATTCCATTAGGTGCTTCACCAATCAAACCACTCTCATGAGCTCCTACTGGGTTGAAATATCGAAGAATTGATACTGAAAATGCTGGATTTGCACTCACTATATCTGTTAAAATTCGCTCACTAATAGCCTTTGTTTCACCATAGGGATTAGTTGTTGGCAAGAGATCCATTGTCTCTACAAAAGGCACTCTATTGTCTCCATACACGGTTGCTGATGAACTAAATACAAATTTATTTACCTCATATTTCTGACAAGCTTTTGTAATAACCATTGTGCTAACTATATTGTTGTAATAATAGTCTAAGGGCTTTTTCACTGATTCACCAACCGCTTTAAGACCAGCAAAATGAATAACTCCATCTAATTCATGACTGGAAAAGATGGTGTCAATTGCTTCTTCATCAGTTACATCTATCTGATAGAATCTAATTGCTTTATTTGTTATTTGCTTTATTTTATTTATAGAATCGGGTTCACTATTACAAAGATTATCTACAATAATTATTGTATGCCCCGCTTCGAGTAAAGCAACACACGTATGTGAGCCTATATATCCAGCACCACCTGTAACTAGAATATTCAATGCCTCACCCCCAATATTTCCCATTATCCCATTACTTAATAAGCTTTTATTAAAAAATACAAAATACCTATTGCAACAAAAAATAAAATAGTATCAAAAAATAATTCTTATAAATCAAGAGATTAAGTTATTATTTAACAGGAATATTAGTAGAATTTCAGGCATGATTAACCCTTATGATTCACTCTAATCGCAAATAGATATATTAATGACTGATTTTACTTCAATAAAAAGTTTATGATAGTTATTAAAATAACCATTTACTTTTCTTCACACTTACTGGTTCAAGAACAGTTAAAGGTTTATTCTTAATCACACAACGATTATTATCAAGCAATAATTTTACATAGTCAGTTAATCCCCTTTTTTCTAAAACCTTTAACCCCTCATTAAAAAGAAATGGTCGGGTGGTTAAGTTATGTGCATCTGACCCGTACGTATGAATTAAATTTGCTTCAATTAGTTTTAATGAAAACTTTTGAATCTTACGCCCATAGTTACCTGCTAAACTTCCTGCTGTAATCTGTGTGAAAGCCCCCATTCTTATTAGATCTTCTAGAAGTCTAGGATTTGCATAAATTGCTCTATTTCTCTCAGGATGAGCAATAATTGGAATAATGCCTGCAAAAGTTAACTCTTGTATAATATGTGATGTATAATACGGCACAGAATTTGAAGGAAGTTCGATTAACATATAATCTGATCCTGCTAACGAATGAATGCTTAGTTGTTTATATTGACTTAGGATATTAGTGGATAGCCTAACTTCATGGCCTTGATGGATTGTTAAGGGTATATTGTTCTTTAGAAGTTCTAATTGAAGAATACTTACTTTTTGATGTACTTCACTAAAATCAACTGAATAAAGTGGATGTTGGTAATGGGATGTGGCGACTATTTCAGAAATTCCTTCTTCTACAGCACGATTTAACATTTTTATAGTCTGCTCCATTGTTGTGGGACCATCGTCTACATTCCATAATAAATGGCTATGTAAATCAATCACCGACTCTTTCCCCCATTATAATGTTCTACATTTAACATAATGTTAAAGGACGAAAAATAGAACTATTAGTAAAAAAGAATCAATGTATTATTTACAAAAAGAAATAGAAAACCCCCTTATGACAATTGTCATAAGGGGGTTATTATAATTACATAAAGGCCTTTATAAATGTTATTTCGCGTACTCAACCGCACGAGTTTCACGAATAACTGTTACTTTTATATGGCCTGGATAGTCAAGTTCTTCTTCAATTCGTTTTCGAATATCTCTAGCCAAACGATGAGAGGCTAAATCGTCCACTTTATCTGGCTGTACGATAATGCGGATTTCACGTCCAGCTTGAATAGCGTATGATTTTTCAACACCATCATAGCTTTCAGAAATTTCCTCTAGTTTTTCTAAACGACGAATATAATTTTCAAGCGTTTCACTTCGAGCTCCTGGTCTAGCTGCTGAAAGTGCATCTGCAGCCGCAACAATTACAGCAATTACAGATGTTGGTTCAGTATCACCATGGTGTGATGCAATACTATTAATTACAACTGGATGTTCTTTGTATTTCGTAGCAAGTTCTACACCAATTTCTACGTGACTTCCCTCTACTTCATGGTCAATTGCTTTACCAATATCATGGAGTAATCCTGCACGTTTCGCTAAAGTTACATCTTCCCCTAGCTCTGCTGCAAGAAGTCCAGATAAATGAGCTACTTCTATGGAGTGCTTTAAGACATTTTGTCCATAGCTTGTACGATATTTCATACGACCTAAAATCTTCATTAAGTCTGGGTGTAAATTGTGAATTCCCACTTCGAAAGTAGTTTGTTCACCTGTTTCACGGATTTGCTCGTCCATTTCTCGACGTGACTTTTCAACCATTTCTTCAATACGTGCTGGATGAATACGTCCATCTTGCACTAATTTTTCAAGAGCTAAACGTGCTGTCTCACGGCGAATTGGATCAAATCCAGATAAAATAACAGCTTCTGGTGTATCGTCTATAATTAAATCGATTCCCGTCAGTGTTTCCAGTGTTCGAATGTTTCGACCTTCACGACCAATAATACGGCCCTTCATTTCGTCATTCGGTAAGTTTACAACTGATACAGTTGTTTCTGCAACATGGTCAGCTGCAAAACGTTGTAGTGCCAGTGACAGAATTTCACGAGCTTTTTTGTCAGATTCTTCTTTAGCACGAGTTTCAGCTTCTTTTGTCATCATTGCAATATCTGTCGAAAGTTCATTCTCAACTTGTTTTAAAATGATATCTTTCGCAGCTTCTCGTGTTAGGGCTGCAATTCGTTCAAGCTCTAACGTTTGTTCGCGTACTAGCTCTTCCACTTTACTTTCCATCTGTTCAATATGCTGTTGTCTTTCAGTTAGAGCTTCTTCTTTTCGCTCTAAGCCTGATTCTCTCTTATTCAGAGCATCATCCTTGCGATCAAGATTTTCTTCTCTTTGCAATAACCGGTTTTCTTGTTTCTGAAGCTCTGCCCGGCGTTCACGGATGTCTTTTTCTGCTTCAGTTCGAATTTTGTGAGTTTCATCTTTTGCTTCAAGTAGTGCTTCTTTTTTAAGCGCTTCCGCCTCACGCTTAGCTTCATCTATGATGAGTTCGCTTGCGTGTTTCGCACCATTTACTTTTGATTCATTCACTTTTTTCATATAGAAATAGATAACAGCGGCACCGACGATGAGTCCAAGCAAAGCGGAGATAATAATTTCAATCATTCGAACACCTCCTCTTGCTATATTCGTTTCATTTTCAGTCGGCTCATACATTGACTTTTTAGTAATTTTTTCAACATACTGCCTATTTCATTTCATAATTTAGAAATTATACAACTTTTATTGTATAGTTCAATACTAGGTATGTCAAGGATTCCCACTACTTAAGAAGTTTTTTATACATAATATTTTATATGTTTTTTATCCACTTAAAACAGGATTTTACCTATTAATTATTTTAGGCAAATAATGTGAAATCTATTCAATATTGGGTATTATTTCTATTCAACTCTATTTGCATCCAACATCCCTTTATTTAAGCAAATACTAGTAAACTCATCTATAGAAAAAAACGTTTACTCCAAAGTAAAAACTTTAAGAGTAAACGTAGAATTATTATTCATCTTCTAAAAGCAATGCTAATTCTTCATCCATGTCTTCATCTTCATCATGAGCTCCAATTGTGTATGATGCAGCCGCTAAACCATATGATTCACGGATTTTATTAGAAATTTGCTCACGAATTTCAGGATTTGCCTTTAAGAATTGTTTTGCATTTTCGCGACCTTGTCCAATACGTTCGTCCCCGTATGCATACCAAGAACCACTTTTTTGGATGATATCAAGTTCAACACCTAAATCAACAATTTCTCCCTCTTTTGAAATCCCTTCACCAAACATAATATCAATTTCTGCAGTACGGAATGGTGGCGCAACTTTATTTTTAACAACTTTAATTTTTGTTTTGTTACCGACCATTTCAGTGCCTTGTTTGATTGTTTCAGCACGACGAACTTCAAGACGTACAGAAGCATAGAATTTAAGTGCTCGACCACCAGTTGTTGTTTCAGGGTTTCCAAACATTACACCAATTTTTTCACGTACTTGGTTAATGAAAATGGCTAATGTGTTTGATTTATTAATAATACCAGATAATTTACGTAACGCTTGAGACATTAAGCGAGCTTGTAACCCCATATGAGAGTCACCCATCTCACCTTCAATTTCAGCTTTTGGTACAAGGGCAGCAACAGAGTCAATTACAATAATATCGATAGCTCCACTACGAACTAGAGCTTCAGCGATTTCTAATGCTTGCTCCCCTGTATCTGGTTGTGAAAGTAAAAGTTCATCTATATTAACACCTAATTTTTGTGCATAGACAGGATCAAGTGCATGTTCGGCATCGATAAAAGCAGCTTGACCACCCTTTGCTTGTACTTCTGCAATTGCATGTAGCGCAACTGTTGTTTTACCAGAAGACTCTGGTCCATATATTTCAATAATACGTCCACGTGGATAACCACCTACGCCAAGTGCTGCATCAAGTGCTAACGAACCACTTGAAACAGTTGAAATTTGACGGTCAGATTGCTCTCCAAGCTTCATAATAGAACCTTTACCGAATTGTTTTTCAATTTGTTTTAACGCCATATCTAAGGCAGCTTTACGATCACTCAAAAGATTTCCTCCTTATAGAACACGTTTATAATTTCTCTCTCTTTTTCTTATGTCTCTACTATACTTCTTTTTGAGACAAGTTTCAAGAAAAAAGCGAACATATTTTCGATTTTTAACCAAAATAAAAATTTGAGCTATTTATTATAACTCAAATTTTAGAAGTAATACTATAAATAAAGGCGAATTTAAACTGGCAATCTATTCTTCTTCAGGAAATAGAAAATAAGAGGTGTTACCAGTTATTTTTTTTCGTAACCCTTTTCAGCTAATAGACGCATTAAATAACTAAATGCTAATTTGACAGCTCTTAAACGATTTGTATTACGCATTCCTGACAGTTTTAATTGACGTGTTACCGGTTCATAACCTTTAATACTAAAACCAATCCAAATCGTTCCTGCAGGTTGACCGTCATGAGGTTCAGGACCTGCTGCACCAGTTAATCCGACACCAATATCTGTTCCGAATTTTTCTCTCACCTTTACAGCCATTTCCGCCGCACACTCTTGGCTAACAATGCCAAATTGATCTAATAAAGATTTTTCGATACCCAGTTGGTTAATCTTTGCATTTTCAGTGTATGTAACAACACCACCTACTAAAGTACCGCTTACTCCTGAAATTTCAGCTAATTCAGATTGGAATAACCCAGCAGTTAAACTTTCTGCAGCTGATATCGTCAGTTTATTATGCAAGAGCATTTCAACTAATTTTGATGCTAATGAATCATCATTATTTCCATAGTGAAACTCTCCTACAATTGCTAATATCTCGTCTTCCTTAGTTTTAATCAAATCCTTCGCTACTTGCTCTGAGTTTGACTTTGCAGTAATTCTTAATGTAACTTCTCCATCAGAAGCAAGGGGAGCTATTGTAGGGTTTGTTTGAGTATCTAAAATATGTTGAACTTTATGTTCTAGTTCTGCCTCACCGATTCCGTAAAATCGTAAAACATGAGACATGATCACACTTTCACCATTAAGTCTAGCTACTAGTTTTGGCTTTGCTTCATATTGAAACATTGGTTCAAGCTCTTTTGGTGGTCCAGGTAGTAAGATATATGTATGGTTATTTTTTTCTAGTATCATACCTGGAGCCATGCCATGATTGTTTGCTAACACTTCGCTACCATCAAGAATCAGCGCTTGTTTTCGATTATTCTCTGTCATTGGACGATTTATTTTAGCAAAAAATTGTTCAATATAGTTTAAAGCAGTTTCGTCAAAGGTTAACGAAACACCTAAATGATTTGCAATGGTTTCCTTTGTTAAGTCATCTTTAGTCGGTCCAAGTCCACCTGAAAAGATAATCAAATTAGCCCGTGATTCCGCTATCTCAATTGCCGACTTTAATCGATTTGCATTATCCCCTACAACCGTATGATAATACACATTTATCCCTAATTCAGACAATTGATTAGAGATAAATTTTGCATTGGTATTGGCGATTTGTCCTAAAAGTAACTCTGAGCCTACTGCTATGATTTCTGCATTCATACACTAACCTCGCTTATTTAGAGTTGACAAACACACGACGATTTAAATAGAAATATTCCCAACCTGACCAAATAGTAAAAATTAATGCAACATAAAGGGCAATCATATCAAATGGGATGTTTAGTAATTCAAAAATAATATTGTGTAATAACAAAGCAGAAATCGCGACAATTTGTGCCCATGTTTTGATTTTACCCAATTGACTTGCTGCCACAATTTCACCTTCACCAGCTAAAATTGCTCGTAAGCCAGTAACAGCAAATTCTCTACTTAAAATAATGATGATAATCCAAGAAGGAGCCATCCCTAATTCAACAAGCACGATAAATGCTGCACTTACAAGTAATTTATCTGCTAATGGATCTAGAAATTTCCCTAAAGTTGTAACTAAGTTATATTTCCGCGCAAAGTGACCATCCACCCAATCCGTTGTTGAGGCAATGATAAAAATCATCGCCGCAACAAAGTGATTGACAGGCATTTCTGCACCTAATAACTCCATAGAACCCCAATTAAAATCAAATAGTATTACAATCACAAATAATGGTATTAAACATATTCTAGAGATTGTAATCTTATTCGGTAAATTCATTTTTTAACACCTTTCATTCGAAAGAAAATAGCCATCTTAGAGATGACTACTGTTCTTGTTGTAATGTAATAATTATATTTTGTGTAGTAATATCTTGAACGTACTTAAGTTCTTCATCATTTACAAATACTTTTGCGGCTTTCGAATTTCCAAGTCGAATACGTGCATAGGCATTTGTTGTTGAGTCATGCTCTACAACTTCACCTGCTTGATATACACGGGCATCCACTTGCTCATCACCGTTAGCATTTCGAATTCCTACCCAAGTTTCACCTGAGACTTCAATTCGAATTTTCATTGTATCTGTTCCTGTTAAAGTATAATTCGTTGTTTCGCCACTTACTTCACCTGGAGTAATCGTTTGGGTTACAACCGGTTCCTCTTCCTCTTCTTCAACAGGCTCTTCTGTCACTTCGTTGTCTTCTTTATCTGTTTCTTCTTCAACAGGTTTCGTAGGAGTAGGTGATTTATCATATTCCACTTCGGAAACATCATCTTCTAAATCATCCGGTGTATTGGAAACTTTTTGTTGATTTAAAAACCAAATAGCCAAAATAATGACAACAATAAATAAAGCCACAATAATTTTTGGCATTGTTTCTAATAAACGATTTGTTGACCTTGTATTAAGCTTTCTACGCGTAGGACTTTGTGAAATCGATTGAGCAACCTCTTCTGTTGGTTGATTCGGGAGATCTTTTTTAAATTCTGCTAAAATTTCATCTGCATCTAAACCTACTGCTTCTGCATATTGCTTAATAAATGCCCGTACGTAAAATGATCCAGGCATAATCGAGTAATTACCTTCTTCTATACCTACAAGATATCGTTTTTGAATTTTTGTAATCTCTTGTAAGTCATCCAAACTGTATCCTTTTGATAACCTCGCTTCTTTAAGGCGAGTACCGAGTTCTGTCAACAATAACACCTACTTCTTTCTAAATTACTAAAAATTAAATCCACCAAAACCACCAAATTGGTCATTCTGTGACATCATCTCATTTTTCTCAATTATCTCATACGTAATCACTTCGTCTGGATGGTGACGTAGTTCAATAATGTAATCGAAATCTTCAAGTTTATATTCTGAGTGTTGGACAAACAAATCAGGATGCTCTACAACTTTTGTGGCAGGTAATCGCATTATTTCCCTAACAAGTTGTTGATGACGTTCGTCTGTTGTTCTTCTTGTAACTGCACCATCTAGTATAAATAGATTGTTTTGATTAAATTCATCACCTATTAATTGATTACGGACGGTTTGTTTAATCATTGTTGATGATAAGAAAATCCACTTTTTATTGGCACATACACTGGCAGCAACAACAGATTCCGTTTTGCCTACTCGAGGCATACCACGGATACCAATTAATTTATTCCCTTCCTTTTTAAATAATTCTGCCATGAAATCGACTAATATTCCGAGTTCATCACGAACAAAACGGAAGGTGTTTTTTTCGTCCGCATCCCTTGTAATATATTTACCATGCATAACAGCTAGTCGATCCCTGACTTTTGGCTCCCGAAATTTTGTTACATGAATATTGTCCATCGTTGAAACAATTGACATGAACCGTTCAATTGATTCTTGCTTCTCTGCTTTTAATAGCATTCCACGACGGTCTTCATCAATACCATTAATTGAAACAATATTTACACGCAACATACCGAGTAAAGATGCAATATCTCCTAATAAACCTGGACGATTTACTTGAATCTCATATTCAAAATACCATTCTCCCATGAAACCGCCCTCCATAAACGAAACGATTATTTCTTTTATAAGTTTCATCATAGCGGATTTTATATGTATTGAAAAGTTAGAAACATGCGATTTTCTTCCATTTTATAAAATTTTATTAAAACGGAAATAAAAGACGTTAAAAAACGAGAAAAAGGAAATTTCTTTGTCGAAAAATGATGAATAATTGTATTTCAGAAAGATTGATAGAAGAAAAAGGAGGACTAGCCTCCTTATGAAAAAATTGTAATAAGCGTCCTTAACTGTTGCTAATTTGCAAAAGTATCGGACGCCTTTCGAAAGCTGTGTTTATTGTACACGATTTTTTTGTACAAGTTTAATTACACAGTTAGCAAGCGCATGTTTTTCTTCGCTATCTGCTACTCCCCATAAATCGGAAAGTACTCGCTCTTGTTCATTTTTTGGATCAACATTTTTAGCTAAGTAGTCACCAATTTGAACAGCAGTTTTTTCAATCACTTTTTTACTCATTCCGTGTTCTTTTGCTTCTTCAACTTGTTGACCTAAAAATGATGTCCATTTTTCCCAGTTTTCTAATAACATTGTAATCTCCTCCTTTGCACTTTATTATGTGCAGCTTCGGAGATTATATGTACCATCCACCATTAATTCGAATAATTTGTCCAGTTATATAATCCGCTTCACCACTTAGATAAAAAGCAACTAAATTTGCAACATCTTCAATACTACCAGGTCTTCCCAATGGAATATCGTCCTGTAATTGTAGTTGTTCATCTTCTGATAAATGTGCGTTCATCTTAGTTTCAATTAATCCAGGTGCTATCGCATTAACAAGTATATGATTGTAGGCGACTTCTTTTGCATAGGATTTTACGAAAGCATGTTGTGCACCTTTTACAGCACTATAAACTGTTTCAAAAGCTGCACCTGCCTCACCCCAAATAGAACCAATAAATAGTACATAACTTACTTTATTCGCTCTCAATTTACTCGATACTAATGCAAGTAAACGCATTGGGTTTTGCACATGTACTTTCCATAATTTATCCATTTCTTCTACAGGTGTGTCTTCTATAAGTCCATAATATGCATGGCCACCAGCAAAGACAATTGCTTGAAGTGAATAAAGTTGAGAAGCTAATAGTTCAGCTGCGTTATTTAATGAAAAGTCTGATTGTACCACTAGAAACTCTTGGTCTTTATATTTTTCGGACAATTCCATTTGCAATTCATTTACCTTAGTACGATTGTAATTGAAATGTAAATAGAGCGACCAACCTCTATCTGCTAGTCGCTTAACTATTGCACTACCTATTGCACCTGAAGCACCTATTACAAGGGCAAACTTCTTCATTTTAAGCTTCTTTCTCACTTGAAGGTAAGATTTTAAATACTGTTTGTTGTGACTCACCCTGGATTGTTTTGAATGCATTTTTGACATCTTCTTCAGTAATTGTCTCGATAACTGGAACTGCATCAAACAAATTCATATCATTAAATTTATATCTCGTAAATTGGTTTGCAATAAATTCCATCGAGTTTAATGCTCTTAAGAAATAACCAATTTTTTTACGTTTTACTCTTTCAATGGCTTCTGAAGATAATAATTGTTCTGCATTATTGATTTCTTCTTTAATACGCTGTGCTAATTCATCTGGACTTGTTGAATCTGAACCGATTAAAGCAAATCCATATCCCTTTTCTAATGAGAAATCATAGGCAAAAGATTCATCTATCAAACCGTTTTCATATACTTCTGTATAGAAATCAGATGCACGACCAAATAGACACTCTAAAGCGATTTGGACAGAAAGTTCATGTTTTAACATTTCTTCCCCGCTTAAATCTGTTTCTTTAGCCTTTAAGCCAACATATACTTTTGGTTTTTGAACATCCATTTTCAGTTCGCGTTCTTTAACAGCAACATCTAATGGTTCATCTTCAAAATGACGTTCAATTGGTGTTGGTTCAGGGAATTCTTTTTTATTTTGGTTATCTTCTATAAATGCCATCATTTCAGTAGGATCAATTGCACCAACTACAAATAATAACATGTTCGATGGGTGATAAAACGTGTTATAGCATGTATATAAATGCTCGGCAGTGATTTTATCAATTGATTCGATTGTCCCTGCAATATCAATTTTTACTGGATGTGTATGGTACATATTTTCGATTGCACCGAAATATAGACGCCAATCCGGTTGGTCATCGTACATCGTTATTTCTTGACCTATAATCCCTTTTTCTTTATTTACTGTTTCTTCAGTAAAATAAGGTTCTTGAACAAAGTTTAATAATGTTTCAGTACTTTTATAAATATTATCCGTTGCAGAGAATAAATAAGCTGTACGAGTAAAGGAAGTAAAGGCGTTGGCTGATGCACCAGCTTCACTAAATTGTTGGAAAACATCCCCATCTTCTTTTTCAAACATTTTATGTTCTAAAAAGTGTGCAATTCCATCTGGTACTGTAATTGATTCATTTTCACCGATTGGCACAAAAGTACGATCAATAGAACCGTATTTCGTTGTAAATGTCACAAAAGTTTTTGAAAATCCTTTTTTCGGTAAAATATATACATCTAAACCGTTTGATAATTTTTTATAATATAACGTTTCATCTAATTGATTGAATTCAATTGCTTTCACGGCTTAAGCCTCCTTTCCACATAAGAAATAAATTGCTTCTAGTTTTACTTGTGATGCCATTTTTTGCACGTCTTCCTTTGTAACTTTTGCCCATCGTTCTTTCCATTTATCAACAGAGAATGTTTCTCCTAAATTTTTATATTGATCATATATATCAATTTGACCTCTCGCTAAATCAAGGGCTTCTTTCAGTTGATTAGTTAACATAGCTTTTGTTTGATTTAGTTCTAAATCTGTAATTTCTCCATTTTTGATAGCATCTAATTGCTCAAAAATAACATCTGTTGCTTTCTTTTCATTAGCGGGTTCAATACCAGATACTACATATACTAAGCCATATTGCGCTGAATAAGAACTAGATGCATAATAAGCTAAACTTTCACGCTCACGAACATTCATAAATAATTTTGAATGTGCATACCCCCCAAATACACCATTGAAAATTTGCATTTTAGGGAAGTCTTCATCGCCAAACAAGACTGGCGTACTAAAACCAATATGAAGTTTACCTTGTTTCATATCTTGTTGTTCTTTTGTATATTCTTTTTCTGGTTTTGACTCTTGATTTTGTTGCTCTAGTTTTTTTGGTGTACGGTCTTTAAATTGTAAAACTTGAATTAACTTGTTTTGTACTTCCTCTACATCAATATCTCCTACTACATAGATATCAACTTGGTCTTCGTTAATCATTGAATAATAACTATCCGTTAAGGATTCTGGAGTTACTTTCTTAACTGTTTCAATCGTTCCATTTGCGGAAATTGAAGCAGGATGATTTGGTCGGATAATTTGTGCCAAGCGAGTTTGAGCATAACGGGTTTTGTCATCAAAAATCGATTGAATACGTTGAATAATCATCTCTTTTTCACGTTCTACAATAGATGATACAAATTTCTCATTTTCAAAATTTGGTTCGAAAACAACTGTCTTTAATAAATCTAGAACATCGTTTAATACATTACTATTAGCTAAATATTGATCGTTGACTGTTTCAATATTTAATAATACCGTATGTTCATTACCACGCTTGGAAGCATCAAAATACAAAACAGTTCCATATAAATCGTCTAAATAACTACGAAACTGCGCTGATTTTTTATATTTTCCATTACTATGGTGTAATACGTTTGACAAAACTGCTCGTGCTGCTGCAGTTTCCTCCGTTAATGGGGCTCTCCATTTTATTGAAAAATTAACTGTCTTAAATTGGGTAGTTTGTCTTATATGAAGATTTACACCTTCCGCTATCTTTGTTGTTAGAAACAAAAAAATTCCTCCTGACATCAATCTTTAGAAGTAACTATACTTACTATACATGTATAATTGGTGTTTATGCAAAAATAATCCAATTTGTTTCTCATTATGTGAAAAATTTAATAATTCATCCTATATTTTGCCCTACAACAGTTGTTTAATTCATGCACAATAAAAAAGACCACCTCCACATATGTGAGAGGTGATCTTTTTAGGAAAATTATCTTTTTCCTTTTATATATGGTACACCACTTGCTTTTGGTGCGTTAGCTTTACCTATAAATCCTGCTAGAGCTAAAATTGTTAATACATATGGTAGGATGTGTAAAAATACATCTGGTACATCCTTAATATAAGGAATGGACGAACCCACAACACTTAATGCTTGAGCAAAACCAAAGAACAGTGCTGCCCCAAGTGCACCAATTGGATGCCATTTACCAAAAATCATCGCTGCAATTGCCATGAAACCTTGTCCACTAATTGTTGAAGCACCAAAGTTACCTGCAATCGCTTGTGCATAAATTGCTCCACCAATTCCACCTAATGCTCCGGAAATAAGTACAGCCATATATCTCATTTTTGTTACGTTTACACCCATTGTATCAGCAGCCATTGGGTGTTCACCTACTGCACGTAATCTCAATCCAAATGGTGTTTTTGTTATGATGAACCATGCAATGATTGCTACAGCAACGGCTAAAATAGATGTTGCATAAACGTCTACAAAGAACATTTTTCCGATAACAGGGATATCACTTAAAAGTGGAATATCGAAACGTGAAAAACGTTCTGTAATTGAATCTGTTTGACCTTTATCATAAATCATTTTAACAGTAAATACTGCTCCAGCTAACCCTAACATATTTAAGGCTACACCAGATACTGTTTGATCTGCTCGTAAAGATACCGCTGCAACAGCTAAAATTGCTGATAATAAAATTCCGAATAACATGGCTACGATTAATCCAATCCACGGTGTTGCATCGCCGAATTGATCTGCAAATGTAAGATTGAAAATAATACTACTTGCTGCTCCAACAATCATAATGCCTTCAAGACCAATGTTTACAACACCTGATCGTTCAGTGAATACCCCACCAATAGCTGTCATAATTAATGGCGCCGCGTAGAAAATTGCAGAAGGAATGATAAAATATAACACTTCTAAAAAGCTCATGTTATTTTACCTCCTTTCTCTTACTAAGACGTTCAAGCGCCAATCGAATAACATAGCCTGAAGCTACAAAGAAAATAATTAATGCAATAACAATCGAAACGATTTCTGTAGGGACTCCTGCTTCACTAGGCATATTTAATCCACCATATTTTAGTGAACCGAATAGGATTGCACCAAGAAGTACTCCAAATGGTTGATTAGCCCCAAGTAAGGCTACCGCAATTCCATCAAAACCGATACCTGTACTTGCATGTAACTTTGTCATATTTTCAAACGTTCCTAATGCTTCCATTGCCCCACCGAGACCAGCAAAGGCACCTGAAATAACCATTGCAAGAATGATATTTT
The DNA here is from genome assembly GCF_003628435.1 of Ureibacillus endophyticus. Lineage (GTDB taxonomy): Bacteria > Bacillota > Bacilli > Bacillales_A > Planococcaceae > Ureibacillus > Ureibacillus endophyticus. The sequence continues at coordinate 38,487 of NZ_RBZN01000030.1, forward strand.
TACTAACGTTCATTCCAGCATATTGTGAAGCGTGTTTATTAAATCCTACTGCTTTTAGTTCATACCCGCGCGTAGTTTTTTCTAATATAAACCACATAACCATTACAGCAATTAATGCAAGGACGAATCCCCAGTGTAAACGAGAGTAATCTGTAATGGATTGAAAGAATTCAGAGCGTAGAGATGCCGTTGCATGAATTTTTTCAGTACGTTCTCCACCACCAGAAATAACGTCAATCAATGCATTTGCCACATGTAATGCAGTATAGTTCAACATAATCGTTACAATTACTTCGTGCACTTGTAACTTCGCTTTTAATAAACCTGGAATAAATGCCCATAATGCACCCGCAACAGCAGCTGCGATCAATGCTAATGGTAAGTGAATGATTGCAGGTAGTTCAAAAGCCTGTCCTACATAGGCAGCAGCCAACCATCCCATAATAAGCTGACCTTCAACCCCGATGTTGAAAAGCCCTGTTCTAAAAGCAAATGCAACCGCTAAACCTGAGAACACATATGGCGTAATCTGACGAACAGTTTCACCAAGTGTATAAGAATCCATAAAAATACCGTTCCACAATGCCGCATAGCCATCAATTGGATTAAATCCACTTGCAGCCATTACAATCGCACCTATAATTAACCCGAGTACAATTGAAATTAGTGGAACAAGAATATTAATTAGTCGTTTATTCATTTTCGCCACCTACTTTATTTCCGTTTTCTTGTAGCGATTGACCTGCCATTAATAAACCTAGTTCTTGTTCATTTGTTTCATTTGGGAACACTGTATCAATTATTGAACCATCATAAATTACAGCGATTCGGTCAGAAACATTCATTACTTCATCAAGTTCAAAGGAAATAAGTAATACAGCTTTTCCTTTGTCACGTTGTTCAATTAAACGTTTATGAATAAATTCAATGGCACCTACATCAAGTCCGCGAGTAGGTAGAGCTGCAATTAATAAATCTGGATTTCTATTAATTTCACGCCCAATAATAGCCTTTTGCTGGTTACCACCAGATAGTGAACGTGCAATTGAAGATTCGCCATGTCCAGTACGAACGTCATATTCTTCAATTATCTTACGAGCAATCTCGCTCACTTTTTTGTAATTAATTACACCATTTTTTGAAATCGGCGCTTGGTAGTATGTTTGTAAAGCAATGTTATGTCCAATAGGAAAATCTAATACAAGTCCATGTTTATGACGGTCTTGAGGGATATGTCCAAGACCTGACTCAGTAATTTTACGTGTTTTTAAACCTGTAATATCTTGGCCGTTTAGAGTAATTTTTCCTTCTTTTACTTTTCTAAGACCAGTAATTGCTTCGATAAGTTCAGATTGACCGTTTCCATCAATCCCTGCAATCCCTACGATTTCACCTGCACGTACCGATAAATTTAATCCTTTGACTTTATCGATTCCACGGTTATCGGCAACAACTAATTTATCAATTTGTAGAACAACATCTTTTGGTTGTGCCTCTTTTTTCTCTGTTTTAAATACTACTTGACGTCCAACCATTAATTCCGCTAGTTGATTTGGATTTGTTTCTGCTGTTATAACAGTGCCAATTCCTTTCCCTTTACGGATTACCGTTACTCGGTCAGAAACATCCATGATTTCTTTTAATTTATGAGTAATTAAAATAATGGATTTACCTTCTTCAATTAGACGTTTCATAATTTGAATTAATTCTGTAATTTCCTGAGGCGTTAGTGATGCAGTGGGTTCATCGAAGATTAATATGTCAGCACCTCGATAAAGCGTTTTCAAAATTTCCACACGTTGCTGCATCCCAACAGAAATATCCTCTATTTTTGCATTGGCATCTACATTCAAGCCATATTTTTCAGATAGTTCTTGAACTTTTTTTGATGCATCTTTAATATTAATCGTCGCCATTTTCGTTGGCTCCGCACCTAGAATAATGTTTTCCGTCACCGTAAAATTTTCAACTAGCATAAAGTGTTGATGTACCATACCAATTCCAAGTTTATTTGCAACATTTGGGTCAGTTATTTTAACTTCTTTACCGTGAACTTTAATTGTTCCTGCTTCCGGTTGATATAACCCAAAGAGTACATTCATCAACGTCGATTTCCCTGCACCATTTTCGCCAAGTAGTGCATGAATTTCGCCTTTTTTAAGTTGAAGGGTGATGTTGTCATTTGCTACAAAATCCCCAAATTGTTTGCGGATTCCAAGCATCTCAATCACATATTCCAATGTGTTCACTCCCTTGGACACTTATATTTTTTAAACTAGTAGACTTGTATATTAACACAAGAAAGGTTTCAATCGTTATTAGTAAATTTATGTAATTTTAAAACCTTTCATCTGTTAACGTTTTTAAGTTTGGTTCTTAGTCAAATGTTGGGGTGATGTGTTCTTGCACGTCACCCTTGTTAACCTAAATGAATCCCGATTTCTTTATATAAATCATTTAATAAAATCTTTGCTTTAAAATGCTTAAAACTTCTAAAACCATAAGCATTTCGTTTCATTACCTTCGATTTATTATTAATGCCTTCTAGAAATCCATTTGAATACCTAAAACTAAAG
>NZ_RBZN01000031.1 GCF_003628435.1 Ureibacillus endophyticus
CGACACTTTAACAGTAGAGTGACTTGGGGTGGCTGGCAAGTCTATTTTTTTGCACTAAAAAAGTGCTAGACTCTGTACAAATTCGTTGCACTAGTCTGCACTTTTATTATGCAATACACAATTGGCTGCTCAAGATGTAAAGGAAATGGAGGAACTACTACTTAATGTTGGTTTTAATCAAGAACATGTAAACGTGGTGATAGATTCCGATGGTATACATAGAATAGAATCATGGAGTAAGCGGTTCCCTGAAGCTTTTATTTGGTTAATGAATAATTAATAATTGAATTTAATGATGGTATTTTTTAGAAAAACTTATTTATTTTTATTAGTCACGTTGAACCGTATCATAAATAAGTTAAACGACAGAATGATTACGTTGCATACATGAATTAGTCGGCGCTCACTTTGAGATAAAAGTATAGAATGCTAGATGTTGTACACCAGTAGCGTGTGCTTCGTCCATTACGATTAACTACTAAATCGATGTAATTTAGTATTTTAATAGAGTATGTGAAAGTGAACTTCACATACTTTTTTTATGTATTTTGCTTTAGAGATAGATTTCTTATATTACCTTTCTATGTTTGAGTTTTTTGTAGGAGGGGATAATTAGGTAGAATTAATATACCACCATTAAGGAGGCCACTTATGCAAAAAATAATTCCACATTTATGGTATGACAAAGAAGCAAAAGAAGCTGCATCTTTTTATGTAAGTTTGTTTGAAGACTCAAAAATAATGAATGTGAACGTTTTGGAAAATACCCCTTCTGGAGATGCAGACTTAGTTAACTTTGAATTGGCCGGACAGCAATTCCAAGCTATAAGTGGAGGACCTTACTTCAAATTTAATTCCTCTATATCATTGATGGTAGCATGTGAGTCTGAAGATGAAGTAAATACTAAATGGAAGGCTTTATCAGAAGGCGGTACTGAATTAATGCCCTTAGGTGAATATCCATTTAATAAGCGTTATGGTTGGGTTCAAGATAGATATGGTTTGTCATGGCAGTTGATGCTGATAGACAATAATCAGACTGCTCAAAAGATTACACCCAACCTACTTTTCTCAGGTGATTCATGTGGGAAGACTGAAGAAGCAATAGAGTTCTATACGGAGATATTTGAGGACTCTGGAATCGAGTTTATCAGCAAATATCGGCCTGGTGAAGCCGCAACACCAAAGGCAAAAGTAAATTATGCCGCATTTCGACTTGCGGGCATGAATTTTTCGGCAATGGATAATGGAGTTGGTGCTGATTTCAATTTTAATGAAGCATTTTCTCTTATTGTAAACTGTAAAGATCAAAATGAGATTGATTACTTCTGGGGTAAACTTTCAGCTGTACCTGAAGCAGAACAATGTGGATGGTTGAAGGATAAGTATGGTGTTTCATGGCAAATTGTTCCGGATAACATAGATGAGTTTATGACTAATGGTTCGAAAGATGAAATCCAAAAAGTTCAAAAGGTGCTTTTTAAAATGAAAAAAATCGATTTAGATGCTTTGCAAAAGGCTCGTTTTGAAAAAGAATAAGGTCTACTTTATACTATCGCTATCTAAAGCCAGTTATTCTTTTAAAGAGTAACTGGCTTTTGGTTTGCATATAGCTCCATACAGTGAAGTAAATTTAAGTAAAGGATTTCTCATTAATTTCAACGTTTGTGTCAATAACTTGATAAATTTAACAATTTCACCTACTTTTAAAATATGAGTCTAGTAGAAATGAAGATGTAATATGTAGGGGGAAATGATGAATAAAAGAGCTGAAGCATTAACAAATTTTGAACATGTATTAAAAGAACTTAACAAAGGTAAAAATGAAAGTGCTGCTACGGCATTGATAGGACAAAGTAGAAGAAATAAAAGTATCTCTGGAGTATTATTAAAGCTTACTTTTAAATTTTGGGGGAGAAAGATACTTTTAATTGCACTATTTCTCATTGCTATTACAGCTGGTGTTACTTGGTTATTATCTGGAAGTACAGTTAAAAAGGAAAGTACAACATTTGTAGAACAGGTTCAACAGTTAGCAACACTTGCCACAGCGGAAGCTCATCTTAAAGTAATAATCGAAGAAGAAGATAATAAGTTGTTCGGAAAGGATATTTCGCTTAATATACCAGGCACAAAAAGAGAAATATTATTAATCGTTCCTGCTACAGTCATTGCCGGCGTTGACTTTAAAAGTATTACTTCAGATGCGATAAAAGTAGATGATGAACAAAAGAAATTAGAAATAACACTACCACGAGCAACATTTATACAGGAGCCCGCAATTCAGATGGATCATATCAAAACATTCTCGGATGAGGGGTTATTCCGTGGAGAAGTAAAATGGGATGAAGGTTTTGATCTAGCAGCAGTAGCACAAGAGGAAATCAAAAAAGAAGCCGTTGAAATAGGTTTATTGGAAACAGCAGAAGAGAATGCAGAGAAAGTTCTGGATAACTTTTTTAGTAACCTTGGGTATACTGTAAAGCTAACATTTAAGTAAAAAGCTATCAAAATCAAATTAAAAATTACATATTAAGATGGGAAAAAACAATAGAACTGACTTATGAGGAGATATCATAAGTCAGTTCTTTAAAAGTTAGAAGGAAAATAATCTCGGTATTCGGTAAGTTGATTATTCTTTATTTAGCTATACTAATAGATGCGTTTTCGTATTGTTTATCGCTTAATGCTTTCACAATAAAATGAGCAACATCTGCACGTGGAATACTTTTTGCTTTTTCTGGTACGCCAATTTTTGCTTCTCTATACTCGCCAGTTAAGGGGTCATTTGTTAATCCCATTGGTCTAACGATTGTGAAATTCAATCCATTTGCTTCAATATAATCAACAGCATTGCGGTGATCTATTAAAGCATTTTTTAGCATTTTCATAACCATTTTACCGGTGATTCCTGGTATTTCGTTGTTAATTCCAGCAGAAGCTGTGTAGATGATGCGATTGACTTTATTTTCTCTCATGCCATCTACTATATTTTTCGTCATTTGTTCAAGCTCTGTTGATTTTTTCATTCCTTGACTGGATCCTAAACAAGACACGACTACATCATGTCCTGCAATTGCCGCAGCGACCTCTTCTTTATTGAAGGCATCTCCCTGGAGAATATGTAACTGCTCATGTTTTAATTCTACCTTTGATGGAGTACGAACAAATGCAGTTACTTCAAATCCCTTTTCTAACGCTTGCTTCACAACGGATTTTCCTACACCACCAGTTGCTCCAAATACAATAATTTTCATAATCTTCCTCCTTTATATTCTATTTTCAGTATAGCATCCTAATGGAAAACTTTTCTTTTTGACAAAATGATAGTAGTTTTTTACATCTACCGTTATTCTATATAAGAACAGGGGGAATAACAGTGGAACCGTTTATTCATGGAATCATATTGGCATTCGGTTTAATATTACCTTTAGGAGTTCAAAACGTATTTATATTTAACCAAGGTGCTACACATAACAAATTTACTAATGCTTTACCAGCAATCATAACAGCAGGAGTTTGTGATACAATACTCATTTACTTGGCCGTAGCTGGTGTATCAATGATTGTTTTTAGTTTTGAATGGTTAAAAATCTTATTATTTTTAATAGGCTTCTTTTTCCTAACCTATATGGGCTGGGTTATGTGGAAAAGCACACCAGAAGTAAACACAAATCAAGAGAAAAGCCAATTCTCAGCTCGACGTCAAATCACTTTCGCAGCTTCAGTATCTTTATTGAATCCTCATGCAATTATGGACACTATTGGTGTTATTGGCACTAGCTCATTGGCTTACATAGGATATGATAAATGGATATTTACTATGGCATGTATATTGGTTTCATGGATTTGGTTCTTTTCTTTAGCCTTTTCTGGTAGAAAGATCGGTCAAATTGATAAAACCGGTAAGTTCTTAACTCGAATGAACCAAGCTTCAGCAATAATTATTTGGGTTATGGCAATCTATATGGCATATCACCTGTATACATTATTGTCTATATAAACAGTTAAATTGGAATTTAATTAAAATAGATACATTATGCAAAAAGCTAACCACAAAAGGTTAGCTTTTTTTCTATTAGTCTTCTTTTTGTACTGGTACTTTTACTGGTTTGAAAATAGACAGTACAAAAATTATTAAACCTACAATACCAATTCCTAAAATTGTGTTGAATGATCCGCCAGTGTAGAAACCACTACCGAAGTAGAAAATTTCACGTAAACCTTCAGACGCAAAGCGAAGTGGCACCCATGGGCGAATGAAGTTTACAAAGAAACTTGGAAGCATTTCTTGTGGTGTCATTAGTACACCCATACCTAAAAGCATTACAACCATGAACAATGTAATGGCTGGTTTACCAATCCAAGCTGTAATTGCTGATACTAATAAGAAGAAACAGAATGCAGCAAAGGATACAAAAGATGCAACTAATAAGTAACTTGGCATGTTAATTTCAGCTAGCTGCCCTAATGTTGCAACTGTAAAACCAGAGAATAATGCAACAATAACGCCGAACAGCACTTGTTCACCCATTAAACGTAAAGTTTGTTTACGTGTAAATAGCTCTCTTTTTAAGATGCTTGATGTTGTTAAGAATAGAATGAAACCACCAATTAAAGCACCAACCCATGCAGGTACAGCCATTAATGTTGGAGCACTACCGTTTGCTGTAGAAGCAGTAATTGGATTGAATATTTGTTCTTCAGGCACAATTGGACTTACAAGAACAGATGCTTTAGTGGCATCAATTTGTTGACCGTTCATATTTTGAATGAAGTTAGCTGAATATTGTCCACTTAACTGTGTAATTAATCCATTTAAAGCTGTTTTTGCGAAGTTTGCACCAGTATAATTAAATCCTTGGTTGATATATATTTTTAATGTTGCTGGAATATTATTTGTCATCACATTCTGTAATGAATCGTTATAGCCTTCAGGAATAACTAATGCTGCGTAATACTTTTTATCGTTAAATAAGTCTTCAATATCTTCTTCTTTTTCAGTTGTAAAAGCTAACATTGGCTGAGCGCCGTCTACACCTTTACTCATTTGTTCGACTGCAGCTTTTACAGTTTCTACATGCTCTCCCTCATCATTTATGATTAATGCTGCTGGTAAGTTCTTTACTTGTGGATTCCCTTGAGCGAATAAGTTTACCGAGAATAACGCAATAATTAATATAACGGCAATGGGAGCAGCCCATGCTAATTTTTCTTTAAATAATCTCAATTTCTTTCCCCTTTCTCAATTTTCAACATGTTGTTGTTTGCTACGTGATTATTTTATAATCTAAGAGTACGCACAAGCAATCAACAAAATAAACATATTGTTGAATTTTGAAAAATAGAAGGTGTTTTTGATGAGTGTTTATATAGAAAAAAATCGTAAAACCAAAAAACTTATTCAAGAATCTTTTTTGGAAATGCTGCAGAGTAAACCATTTGAATCGATTACAGTAGGGGATATTGCAAAAACTGCAAACATTAATCGTGGGACATTTTATTTACACTATGTTGATAAATTTGATTTGCTAGACAAAATAGAACTACAATTATTTGAGGATTTAGGGAATCATATTGATGAGCTGCAATCGAGTTATTCATCGATTCATTCATTTGAAAAAGGGCAAGAGCAATTAGCAGCAACATTATTTAGTACAATTAAAATGCATTCACCATTATTAAAAATTTTATTAAGTGATCATGGTAGAGCAGGATTTCACCTTCGATTTAAATTGGCAATATTAGAAAAGGTACGCATTAATTTAGAAAAAAATAAAAACTACAATGAGAATTTACAAGTTCCAATGGATTATTTTTTAGCGTTTATCACATCTGCATTTTTAGGATTAATCGAACAATGGGTTCAAAATGATTTAGACAAAACGCCTGAAGAAATGACTAAATTATATATTGATATTATTTTCTTTATTCAAGGTAAATAAGAAAGGAGGTGTCCAAAAAGTAAAAACTTTTGGACATCTCCTTTTTTTCTTGATATTCCCCGATAAGCTGTGGTGTTGCTGTATGCCTTATTATAAAACGAAGCTAACAATAATACTTGAAAGAATGCTTACAAGGGTAGCCCCGTATAACAATTTCAATCCAAAACGGGCAACCACATTCCCCTTCTGTTCATTTAGCCCTTTAACTGCCCCTACAATAATTCCGATTGATGAAAAATTGGCAAAGGAAACGAGGAATACAGAGAGAATGCCCATTGTTCGTTCGGTAAAGTTATAACTGCCCTCTGACAAATCTAACATCGCAACAAATTCATTCGTTAATAGTTTAGTTGCCATAATTGCTCCAGCACTTACTGTTTCTGATAAAGGAATGCCCATAATAAAGGCTATTGGCGCAAAAAGATAGCCTAATATTGTTTGGAAGGAAATATTGAAAATTAACTCAAATACATGATTGAAACCAGCCATTAAAGCAATAAATCCAATCAACATAGCGCCAACGATAATGGCAACTTTAAAACCATCTAGGATATATTCACCAAGCATTTCAAAAAAGGATTGTCTTCTTTCATCCTGTATTTCTAATATATCTTCCTTAGGATCAATATCGTATGGATTAATAATAGTTGCAATGATAAATCCTCCAAACAAATTTAAAACTAAGGCTGTGACAATGTATTTCGGTTCCAACATGGTCATATATGCACCGACAATGGACATGGATACAGTCGACATTGCTGAGGCACATAGCGTATATAAACGATGGTTTGAGATATGACCGAGTTGTTTCTTCAATGTGATAAAAACTTCGGATTGTCCAACCATCAATGAAGCAACCGCATTATAGGATTCCAGTTTTCCCATCCCATTTACCTTACTTAAAAGAAAACCAATTCCTTTCATAATAAAAGGTAAAATTTTAAGGTACTGAAGAATCCCAATTAAAGCAGAAATAAATACAATTGGTAATAACACAGTTAAAAAGAATGGTGCTTCTCCCTCGTTTGCTATACCACCAAATACGAAGGCAATTCCTTCACTCGCATATTCAAGTAACTTGCTAAAAACAGTAGCTATAGCCTTGATAATGATTAAGCCAAATTCTGTATTTAACAATAGTAAAGATAAGAGGAATTGAATGACAAGCATTATGATAATGGGTTTGTATTTAATCTCTTTACGATTGGAACTTACCAACCACGCTAAGAACAATACTATAAGAATTCCTAAAACAGATATAACGTATTGCATCTGTAACCTCCTGATGATAAACCGCAAAATTACTACGCAATCGCGATTTTTTTCGTGAATACAATAGATATTTTAACCATGTTATTTAAAAACGAATCTGGCATGTTAATTCCAGTAAAAATCTAATAGAAGGTATCGAATACTATTCAAGGTAAAAAAAAAGAAATACTGTGATTAGCAGTATTTCAGAAATGTTTAATTAGAATATTGTTTTTTAAATGAATGATGGTTTTAGCAACTTCCTCTTTTGTTATGGTCATTGAAGCGTATTTATGTACGTCATTAGTTCCCACGCAGACACTAAATTGAGCTTTTTCAAATAAGCATTGATCGTTACTATCATTTCCGAATGCGATGAATTCTTTTATTTGTAGCTTTTCAAGACCATACACTTTGTTAATACCTAATGGGCTTATATCGATTGCATCTTCATTTTTATAAGATGTGATACTAACCGGTAATTTGCTAAGTGCATCAATAACAGCTGAATTAGGTTTAAATAATACTAATTTACAAATTTTTTGTAACTCTAAAAGTGGGGTATTTTTTGCAGAACTATGATTTATATTTTGATAGATTGGGTGCTCAAAGCTACCCGTAAAAGCGTAATCCCATTCACTATCTGCTAAATATGTAAGCTGATGCTGTTGAATAATTGTATGTAGCTCCTGTGTCAAATTAGGTGTGAAAAAATTAGCTGTAATTTTTCCATTTTGAGAAATAAAACAACCATTTCCACCAACAAGTTTCCCCTTCTTAAATTGTTCAGGTAATACAGGTATTAAATCACGAATGGGTCTAGCAGAAGCAAAAATAATTTCATGCCCCTCTGCTATAAGCTCTTTTAATGCTGCAATAATAGTTTCGTCAATCGTTTTGCCATTGAAACATAATGTTCCATCAATATCAAAAACAAAGTTCATTCTCTCGCCTCCTGTAATTAGTATAATGAGAATGAATCGCTGTTGAAAGGACAGGTGTCTCCAATTATGAATTTAGAGAAGTTCTACAAAATATATAACTATCAATTTCGCAATGACATAATAAGCAAACTTCAATTGAAAACCTATAAAGAGAATGAGTGTATTTTAAAAACAGGTGATGAAATTGATGGATTATATTTTTTAATAGAAGGGAAATATTACGTTTCAAGTCTTGAGATAACTGGTAAAGAATTGTTGTTGAGGTATAGTAAAAAACCGTCCATCTTGGGGGATATTGAGATTTTTGAACAATGTAAAATTCAATCAAATTGTATTGCCGCAGAGAATTGTGAATTTATATTTGTACCATTACATATTTATAATAATTATTTAAAATCGGATAGTAGTTTTACTCATTTATTATTAAAAGAAATGGCTTATAAATTAAAGACATGTACAATCTCTTCAAGAGTAAATGCTCTATCTCCGGTTTCTGTTAGGTTAGCTGCATATTATTGTACAATCGAATCTTCTAGAGCAAATAGTGAATACATAACGACAAATAATTTAGATGAAATAGCCTCTCTAATTGGCACAACGAAGAGACATTTAAACCGTATATTAAAGCAATGGAATGAAGAAGGAACTATTCATCGAGAGGGAGATAAAGTACAAGTTTTAAATTGGGGAAAGGTTAAACTTTATTCGAATGATGTTCGTTTTGAATAGTAAAGTATAATGCAGTAGTATATTTTTAAAGGGGTGTGAGCGTCCAATATTAAATGCTCACACCCTGTTGCTAAAAAATATTATCTAGTCAAAATACTTTTGTAAGTCTTCCTTTGTTAATTTGGTTTGTGCGTTTTCTTGAGTTTTCAATTCTTCTATCATTTTATTGATAAAGTCAATTTGAAGCTGATAGTGATTAAACATGTTTTCAAATTGGAGTTTGGCAATTGGATCAAGGCTAATATGTTGCTCTTTTGCTTTTTGTCCAGATTGAAGAACAGCCAATTCCTTTTCTAAAAGCTGAAGCTGATCCTCAAGTCCCGCAAGCTTTTCTTCTAAAGACAGTTCATGCATAAAAGACACTGCTGTATAAAAAGTAACTGGTAAGCCAACATATGCAATTAATTACCAATTGTAAACATCGAATTTAATTTTTTTTTAAAATTAAAGAAGAGGGCTTGTATTTCGCCCTCTTATGGTTAATATAAGGCACGTGAGAATGCTGGTTGCCAAATGCCTTTTTTATTTTTTCTCATATTGAAGGATGTTTCACTGCCATTGATTGGTGAAATGTAACTGATCTCGCCTAAAGTATCGTTAATTTCTCTAAAGGTACCATTTTCTAATCCTGCAAATACATAAGCGCTAATTAGTTGTTGAATTTCCTTAGTAAAATAAGCTTCCCGTACTTTTTGTGCTTTTTCGTTGTATTTCCTTATCTGCTTAGTAGAAGGGTCTTCTACAGTAGTAAATAATGCATTATATATTTCATAATCAAGCTCCATTTCAGCTACAATATAAATTTTAGCGATAGATAGTGGAGATACGCCTCTAAATAATTCAATATCCAGACTTTCCTTAAATGCATCGTACAATTTTTTTTCATCCGTACTTAAGCTAAATGTTGGTTTGAAATTTTGAACACCGATGACTTTTCCTATTATTTGGGCATCCGTAATCGTTGTAATTGTATGTCCACTTTGATTATCATATATAACGAATTCACCCTTTTTAGTCATTACCTCTTTATTAATAAAATCATCAATTACTTTACTAATATTATGGAAGAAGTATGGATTTTGAAGAGGATTGTCTTCATTATCATTAGTAATCTTTTCTCCTAATCCATGAACGTGTAAAATTTTGTCATTTACTAAAATTTGTCCTTGGTCCATATGTACTTTATCCCCTGATAACCCTAAAACGGTCGAAACAACAATTCCATTTGTCGAATAATAGGCAACATAATCTCCATAGTTTAATTGCGCATTTTCTTCGACAATCATTGGTAGCCCCCTCAGCATCCATTGGTCTCCTAATAGAAATGCATATTCAGGGTCAATTACATTAGAAGAATCTGTTGTTATGATTGAAAGAGGTTCAACTTCACTTGAAAATGCCTGTTTAGATAGTTGTGGAAATTGAGTAATGATCAAGAACGTTAGTAAAATACAAGCCGATGCTGCAATAGTCTGTACCTTCCAATTTGTTTGTTGTCTTTTTGGTGGAATTTGCATTAAACGCTTTTTTACATCAGCTGAAAAAGGTACTTCACTTTGTAATTCCTCTTTTAATTTATCCTTAAACTCCTTCATAAAATTCCCCTCCTAACTCAGCATACATTTCTTCTAAAGAATCATTTGTTTTTAATAGTTCACGTGCGCGGCGTAACCTTGTTCGAATGGTGTTAGGCGATACATTTAAAAGATTTGCAATTTCTTTTACTTCAAATTCTTCGTAATAAAATAGTATAATTACTTCTCGATAATGTAGTGGTAAAGCAAGGACACTATCTTTTAAAGTTTTGTAAACTTCTTTTTGCACATACATTTTTTCAATAGAAGGTTCATTTTTTCTAAAAAACATTAACTGACTTAACATGGTTTTTCGTTTTAGTTTTCGGAGTTTATCATGACAGCAGTTAATTAAAATTCGAGTTAAATAGGTTTTAATAGAGGAATCTCCCCGGAAATTTGTACGATTTATCATATATTTCATTAAGACGTCTTGGGTAATTTCTTCTGCAAGTTGACAATCTTTAACGTATAAATAACTAAGATGATATAGATATTCACCATAATTCTCGATTATCTCTTCTAGTTCCAACTCAGACCACCTCCTTTGTATTGTAAATCTTAGACGCTATTACTTCTGAAAATTGTTCAAATTTTTATGGGATATTTTACAATAAAAAAAGCAAGAGATTTCTCCCTTGCTTTAAATTAGTTATTGGTTTCTCTCTTAAAAGCACACATTATACTTCAAGCTTACCATTAAACTGATATTCAAATTTTTCAAATATATACCACACTAGATGGAATAACATATGACACATTATTGCTGTTAGAAGTCCATATTGCCAATACAACCAACCGCAAGTTATGCCAACTAATAGATTTATGCTATTAATATAAAGAAGCATTGTTTTTGTTACAGTTTTCTGTTTTTGATAGATCCCTGGTAGATGAGCAAGAGCAAATAAGATACTCGTCAGCACATTCGCAACCCAAAATGATACGGTTGATTGCGCGATGAATAAGTTACCAACCCACACAAAGAAGCTTATCATACCAAAGCGGAAAATAATTTCTTCTACAACGCCTCCGTAAAAACAACGAGTTAAAATCCATATTTTTTTTCTCGTTTTATCCCCTTCTAAAAGGGCTTCCTTTAAGTCATTCTTTTTCAAGTAATAATAAGCAGCAACATTAATTAAAGCGACCAATAGACTAAGTAGAATAGAAATTTTATCAATGTTTAATGAAAATAAATTAAAATCACCATGTTTGTAAAAAAATAAACCTAATATGGCAAATGGAAATGATAATATGACATGATTTACTAATCGAAGAGCAAAAGATGGTACCTCTTGTGAAAGATCTTTATATAAATCTTTTTCATTGAACACCATTAGTAGTATACCAGGTAATAGGATAATCGTAATTAAAAATAGCTCATAGAAACTCATTGTGCTTCCTCCTCAATCCCAGCTTCTTTCAAATAAATTTTCATCGCCTCTCGTGCCCATTCCAGCTCACTATCAGAAAGTGGTAAAGGCTGCATAGGATCTTCTTCTTCTATTTCAGCTCCATCTACTTTTTCAAAAAATGAATGTAAATCTTCCCCGACTATTTCTTGTAGCATGGTCATTAATTCATGTATTAACTGTTGTACATCGGCATCTGCAGGGTTGGCGCCGCACTTATTTTTTAACTCAGCTAGGATATTGGCAAATTTCCTTTCTAATGCTTGTTGTTTTTCTATTGAGATATCAAAAATTTCATCCACTTTTTCAACAGTGTATATCGATTTTAACCATTCTTTATGTTCGTCCTGTAGTTGTATCCCTTGAATAATCGAGGCAAAAATACTTGCATCGATTGCATCCTGTTCATCAACAAGATTGATTGCATGATCTAATGCATTGATAACTTTTTGAATTTGACTAAGCTTTTCTTCCATAAGTTTTTTTTGAAACTCTAAAGATTGTTTTACACTCCAGTCGTTTTGTTGTATTAAATTTTTCATTTGCTCTAGGGAAAATCCAAGAAATTTTAACGTAACGATTTTTTGCATCGTTACAAAATGAGTGTTATTGTAAACCCTTCTTCCACTTTCAGTACGTAGTGGAGTCAATAACCCTAGTTCATCATAATAATGAAGCGTTCGAATACTTACGCCTGTTCTTTTTGCAAATTCTCCAATTGAAAGGTGCTCTTTCATTTCAATCAATCTCCCTTTTAATTCCTGTTTTAATCATAAAACATCACCTTACGTGAGGTTCAAGATATTTCTAGATAAAATTTAAAATTTATTTGGAGGAATAAGATAAAAATAAAAAACCTGGCGATCCATTTGGAGGCCAGGTATTACTTATTTAATTCGATTGTTTCAATAAATTTTTTAATCGTTGAAGTTAAATAGGTATCTGCTCTTCTGATAAAAACGGTTTTAATTTTACTATATTTATCAGGTAGTGAATGGCATTGGATGAGTCCACTTTGCTCCATATAAGTAACTGATGACCTTGGAACGAATGAAACACCAAGCCCCATGGAGACACTGCGTAGTATAGTTTCTAATGTACCAAATTCCATTACCTTTTGAGGTTTAATGTTGTTGTCTTTATACCATGATTCAAAACGTGCGCGGTAACCACAACCTTCACTGAAACATAAAAATGGTTCGATTTTTAACTCTTCTAATGTATAATCACGAGAATCAGAGATCAATACTAGCTCTTCTTGAAATACTTCATGAGAAATAATATCGGGATGGAAGTTCGACTCTGTAACGAATGCCCCATCTAGCTTGTGATTAAGTACTTCCTCTTCTAATAGTTCTGTAACCCCAGTAAATAAGGAAAGTTCGACATTTTTATATTTTTTCATATAGGCAGATAAAATTTCAGGTAAACGATAGACTGTTTCAACAGTACCAATTTCTAATTTTCCAGAAGGTTCGTCATTACTTTGGACAGCTTTTTTCATTTCATCAGTTAGTAGAAGTATTTTTTTGCTATAAGTTAATAGTTTCTTTCCTTCTGGTGTCAAACTCATCCCACGACGATGCCGATTAAATAATGCAGTGTTCAGTTCTGTTTCAAGCTTTTGTATTCTTGAAGTTATGTTTGATTGAACGTAATTCAATTCTTTTGCTACTTCTGAAACCGTCCCCTTATCCGCAACCATTTGAAAAATTTCCAAATCTTTAAGTTCCAATTTACTCACCCCTTCTTAAATATTCATGGTATCAAAAAAAATGATATTAAACATCCCTTTTATTCATTTTACGAGATATGGAAATGGAGCTAATATGTTGAATATGACAAACTGGTGAAAGGGGTAGAAAGAAATTGAAAAATAGTGTATTAGTTGGAGCAGTTTTATGTTTTATAGCTGCCGTTTCATGGGGAGCAATGTTTCCTGTAGCACATGCAGCTTTTAAGTATATAGATCCATTTTATTTTACAATTATTCGTTATGGATCTGTTTCTGTTATCTTAGTAGCAATTTTATTATGGAAAGAAGGAAAAGGTGCTTTTCGTTTTGAAGGAAAGGGTCTGCAATTATGGTTTTTTGGCACAATGGCCTTTACAATCTATAATCTCTTTATCTTCTGGGGAGAGGATTTATTAGGTCATTCAGGAGTAATGGTTGCGTCTATTATGGAATCACTGATGCCAATGATATCCATTGTGATTGTGTGGATGATATTAAAAAAACGTCCATATTCATTCACATTAGGATGTGTTTTAATATCATTTATCGGTGCAGTGTTAGTTATTACTAAAGGCGATATTCAAGGGTTCCTTAGTGCAACTGATCATTTTATCCCATCCATGCTTATCTTTATTGCCGTAATAGGATGGGTGATTTATACAATGGGTGGAAGTGAGTTTAGTGGATGGTCAGCTCTTCGCTATTCCACATTAAGTTGTTTACTTGGAACGATTACAGCTATTGTCATTACAGTTGGTACAACATTATTTGGTTATACTGAGATTCCATCTATAAATGAAATTATTATTGTAAGTCCGCATTTATTGTTTATGATTATTTTCCCAGGAGTCATTGCACTGCTTGGGTGGAATATCGGTGTAAGTATTTTGACACCATTAAATGGCTTATTATTTATTAACTTTGTTCCTGTTACAACACTATTAATCTCTATTTTCCAGGGAAATCCTGTAACACTATTCGATTTTATTGGCACTATTTTAATTATTATTTCGCTCATATCGAATAATGTATATGTACGAATGTTACAAAAGAAGGATTCAAAACAAAGTGTTCAATCGATTTTGCAGGAACGAACTTCTTAATGCACATGAGTCTACAATGAAAAATGAGCAACTCTTGATAGGTCAAGGGTTGCCTTTTTTCTTGTGCTAACAGAAAAATTCCTGGGAAATTTTACTTCAGTACATATGTTTGTTCTAGTTCAAAATTAGTGTCATCTTTTAATGCATAATCAAAAAATTGGAGTATAAGTTGATTTTCCTTTTCAAGACATTTCAATGGATCAATATCTGCTTTTCCACCTTGCAATAGATTTGAAAGGAAAGGAGAAATCATTGATAAGTCGGTTAAGCTTAAATGTTTTGCACCCAGGAAATGCGTTGTATAGGATTCTACAAAATTCTGATTTGCAGCTTTATTTGCAGCATAAGTAGGATTACTTCCAAGTTGTTTCCAAACATCGTCAGTGTAGATATTCAATATAGGAGTTGTATACGTATGGTTGCTTGCTTCTATTATATTTTGTTGTTTATTAAATTTTAATTCACTGAAAAATGGAGCATCTAAATTTACAACAGCATCTATGTCTTCTCGTTTTCCCCCTACCCAAACACTTGCTGAGCCACCCATAGAGTGTCCAAATACCCCTATTTTTTCAGGATTTATTAATTGATAAACAAGGTTTGTATCAGTTTCAGTCTTTTGAAGAATGGTATCAATGACAAAATTTATATCTTCTGTTCGGAGTTTCATCCACTTTTGAAATAGCTCAAAATACTCTTCATTTGTATAAATACCTTTATTCGAATCCATAACTTCCTTCATATATTCATTATTAATGGTCGTAATCTCACCCATATCGGAAACAGTAAAAAAGGAATGATAAGGATGGTCGATGGAACAGACAACATAACCATGGCTAGCTAACTCTTTAAAAGTTGATGCATTACTAGCTTTAACACCGTTCGCTCCATGAGAGAATACCAATAGTGGATAAGTACCTTTTGCTTCTTCAGGATACCAAAATTCAACATTTACACTTCGATTGTTATAAGGGTTTTCAAACTCTTCTTTTCGATTTTCATCCACATATGTGAAAGTCGCTGTAACAACTTTAAATTCCCCTGTTACTTCGGGCTTGTGATATTGTGGGAAAATGATAGCAGGTGTAAGGGCCAAAAAGAAGATACATGTTGTAAAGAATGTATTGAAAATGATTCTAGAATTTTTAAATTCTTTAGTATATGCTTTTTGACGAATTAATGAGATTGTTGCCAATCCTGCTGATATTGTAAACACGGTCGTAATTAATACCCAACGGAAACTCCAAGTAATTATCGGTGAAAGAATTAGTATTAAAAATACAATTAGTACAGCAATTCTCAGCCAATTTTTTATCTTTTTATGATGTTGTTTTGTAGCAATGCAGTAAATAGCATAACCGCATTCTAAAACCAATGTAATACAAAATAATACAATCCCCATTTTTTCAAATTCCCCTTTAGTTCAAATTTGGTAATTTGAGAATAGGAAATTTTGGAGTGGAAATCTACAAAAAATCGATAAGATGCATTTTGAGCTATGTAAGATGCAATAGAGGTGTTCCACATGCGTTGAGACACCTCAAAATAACAGCTATTCCTCTAAGCTTTTTCTTAATAAATGGAGCTTTTCATTAATCTCATTTGATACTTTCTTATCTTGTTGCCAAGAGAGTAGACGGACTATGCAATAAATGACTGCAATCTGAATGGCAAGAATGGATTTGCTTATTACACTATCTACAATTCCAGTTATTGAAGCAAGAGTAATTAATAATGCCTCTAATGCTAAGAAATGAATCACCATTCTTATACGACTGTTTTTTTCACTTAAATTATTTGGAGAATATAGTATAAACCCAAGTAGTGAAGCGAAAAATGAAAATGCCATCACAATATAAATGGATTTCAAATCGAAAGAGGCTTCTGGATAATATAGTTGGCGTAAAAACGTAAGGATTATAATAATCAGCGCAAAAATAATTAGGAATTGCTGAAGTACCTTTTTGATAAATTCAGATAACTGCATTTTTTTCCTCCTCTTATAAACCAAGCATCGTTTTAAGATTTGGTACGTACTTACGAGAAATCATAAGACGTTCTCCATTATCAAGTAGTGCTTCAAATCTACCGCTAAAGGAAGGTGAAATGTGAGAGATTTTAGCAATATTAATAATAGTTGATTTTGATGCTCGGAAAAATTTTTTCCCTTTGTACATTTCTTCAATTTCATAAAGTTTGTTTTTCACTTCATATACTTTGTCTTTGCAATAAATAAAAACTTTCCCTTCTACTGCCTCAAAATAATACACATCTCGAAGTTTAACTTGATGATATTTATCATTTTCATGACCAACTATAGTAGTGAGATTCAATTTTAATTGATTCACAATCTGATTGATTTCATTATTTACTTCATGACATCGAATACAAATTTCCTCTTCTTGGTTTTTATTAATCACTTCGATCAAAACTTTCATAACATGCCTCACTTTATAAATGGCTTTAATAGAATTTTAATTCATAGAAGGAAAATGCGAAATTCAAATTAATGCCAAATAATAATTAAAGCTGTATAATGGGAGCGGAATTCGTACTACTGAAGGGAGATAAGTATATGGCACAATCATTAACAGGAAAAGTTGCATTTATCACAGGAGCAGCAAGAGGAATTGGGAAGGCAACTGCATTACTTTTAGCAAAAGAAGGAGTAAACATTGGTTTAGTTGCAAGAACTGAATCATCTTTAAAAGATGTGGCTTCAGAAATTGAAAGTTTTGGTGTGAAAGTAGCGTATGCTGTAGCCGATGTATCGTCAAAGGAGCAAGTGGATACAGCAATTGCCTTTTTAACAGAAACATTAGGAACTGCGGATATTTTAATTAATAATGCAGGTATTGCATCTTTCGCTTCTGTTTTAGATATGGATCCTGAAGAATGGAAAAAAATTATTGATGTGAACTTAATGGGTACGTACTATGTAACTCGTGCTGTATTACCACAGTTAATTGAGAAAAATGGTGGGGATATCATTAATATATCATCGACAAATGGTTTAAGCGGTGCTGCTACTTCAAGTGCTTATAGTGCATCAAAGTTTGGTGTTATTGGGTTCACTGAATCACTAGCACAAGAAGTTCGCCGAAATAATATTCGAGTTTCTGCTTTAACTCCAAGTACAGTTGCTACAGATTTAGCCCTCGACTTAAATTTAATTAAAGAAAATAATGAGAGCAAGTTAATGCAACCTGAAGATATCGCAGAATTTATCGTGAATCAATTAAAGTTAAATCCACGTATTTATGTAAAAACAGCGAGTTTTATTGCAACTAATCCGTATTAATTAGATATAAACTAGTTAGCCTTAATCAAGAAAGTACTATAAACTATGAACTATAATATTTTTGTTGGAGGATTAACTAGTGAATTTAAAAAAGAAATGGATTGTATTTTTCGGTGTAATTATCATTCTTATTGCCGGAATTTTAGATATTAAATTTCAAGGATTATTCTTTCAGATGCTACCTGAATCTATGCAATCCTTCCTAAGTGATTTATTTTAACAGCAATAATTAGTCAGAGAAAATTTACGGAAAGTAAACTTCTCTGGCTTTTTTATGTTTTCATTAAAATCTGTCTCTAGTTTTAGGGTGTCCATTGACAATTATTTTCTCTAATTGTAGGATTCATTTAATAGAAAATAGATTTATATTAAACTAACGTCGATCATCAGAGAGAGGGATTTTACATGTGGATTGTAGCAGCATTGATGACAATGTTTTGTTTTGGTATTTCAAATATGATTTTCAAGATTACCTCAGGAAAAGGTTTATCAAAAGTACATTTGCAGTTTACCTTCTACCTTGCTGCCTTTTTAATCATGCTCTTCTATGGAGTAGTTGTAGAGTTTTCACCCTTTAACGCATTAACGATTATTCTTGGTGCGACCATTGGAATATTAAATGCAAACGGAAATATTCAAATGTCTAAGGCTTTTGAAAAAGGACCAGCAAGCATTACTTCTCCATTAATTAGTACAAATACGATTATTCCGTTATTAAGCGCGGCACTTATTTTTCATGAACATATTACTCTATTACAATGGATCGGTATTATAGTAATGCTGAGTTCTGCTGCAATTATTCAATATGTACCAAGTAACAATATACAAATTGATTATAAGCCATGGCTATATCATATTTTATTATCGATTGGTTCATTTGGTATACTTGGTATACTAATGAAAACTTCTTCTAACTTACATATTGATTCAGTTAATATTCTTGTCAGTATGTATGGTGGTGGTGCTGTCTATTTATTTATAAATAGCTTCATCATTAAGGAAAAATGGCAGCGCACTGAATTTGCATTAGGTACTATGATTGGTTGTATTAGTGTAGTAGGTTATAGTAGTTATTTTTTCGCTTTAAAAACTGGTGTTGCAAGTATCGTCTTTCCAATAGTAAGTTTAAGCTGTTTGGTTGTCGTTTTAGGCAGTTGTCTATTATTTAAAGAAAGACTTAAAAGTTATCAAATTATTGGAATTCTTACAGCTGTTGCAGGAATTGTATTAACAAAGATCTAATAAGGAAGCCACCATTCATTTTCAGAATGGTGGCTTATTTATTACAACTTTATTATTCTATCGTGGTTGTTGCAGTTATAAAATTCAGTATTTCTGACATTAGATTTCACACCTTCACTAAGTGGCATGTAACCAACATTTGTTTTTATGTAGGAAAGAAAGAGGAGAAACATATTTTAAATGGTAAAATAGTCCAAAAATTTAAAAACCATAAAAAGGTAAAAATATTACTTACAGATAATGTAATATTTTGGTATTATCTTTTTAATTTAATATTATTGTTCTAATAACGTTTATTAAAATTACCCTTAAGAAGGTGGAAAAACATGTCGATGTCACTGAAGAAAAAATTAGTTATTCTATTGATGTTATTAATGACAGCTATCATTGCTTGTACTATACTATTTTCTTTTATTGAGAGTTCAAAGATGAAGAGTAACTCTCAAAAACTAACTAATGAAATTGATCAGCAATCAAAAGAATTAGTCAGCCAACAATTAGAACAGTTAACAAGTTCGATTTCAAATCATATAGTGACTGTAGAGCAAGAGATTGATAAGAATATGTTAAATACAGCCTACCTTATTCAATATATGGACTCTACAAACAGCCTTTCTACTGAAGACTTAGAACAACTAAAACAACAAACAGGGATGGCAGATCTCTATTTAACAGATGAAAATGGTATTTTTACAACAACTACTGAAGAAGCGGCAGTTGGCCTAAATTTATTTGATATTTGGGATGGATATAAAATGCTTCTTACAGGGGAATCTACTTATTTACCTTCCAACTTAAAGATTAAAGAGGAAACAGGAGAAATTTTTAAATTTACTGCAATCCCTAGAACAGATGGTAAAGGCATTATAGAAACAGCATTAAATGCTGAAGAAATTGAAAGATCCATCTCAACTTTTATTCAACAAGATAATACGATCCAAAGTCTATTTTTAGTTGATGCATCTGGTCTTGTATTAACTGAAAATATTAACGGTAATTATGAAGGGAATTGGAAAAAAGGCGTAACAATCAATGATCAAAATGTACAAGCCGTAATGGAAAATGGCGAACCCATTTTAAAAGTACAAAAAGAACAAGTTTCTGAGATTTATTACCCAATAAAAGTTGATGGGAAAACGATATACGTCATTTATTCTCAAATTGATGCAAATCCATATTTTCTTGCATCATTATCAGCTAATGAAGCGTTAATTGAGGCGCAAGGAGCATTTACAAAATCTAGTACAAATATAGCAATTGCAGTAATCGTAGTAACAGTGTTATTCATCAGTCTATTAATTTTTATAATTACAAAATTCTCAAACAAACTACAAAGATTCTCTGGAATTTTAAGAAATATGAGAACAGAGGGAGATTCTGTTTCTGTAGGTACTAGAGATGAAGTAGAATTGAAAAAAATACAAGAATCTATCCAATATGTAATTGACGAAAGCAAAAATGTATTTAAAACAATTGAAAAAAGCACAGAAAATTTAACGTATGTACAAAGTGATTTTAAAGATAAAATGATCCACATGTTAGAAAATATTGGACAACTTTCTCAGGCAGTTCATGATTCTGCTATTATTAATCAAAAGCAATTAGAAAATGTAGAATTAGGAAATGAAATCGTTTCTAAAATGAGCAATGCAGTAAATCAAGCAAGTGATATTAACATTAAGTTGAAGGATGTCTCCGTTAAAACAACGAATAATGCTAATAACAGCATTGAGGGACTTAAAAAAATGTCAGACTTTATTAAAAAGATTGGTTTTGAGACTAACACAAACCAACGAAGACTTGAAAAGCTACAAAATAATTCTACTGAAATTAGTAGCATTATTTCAGTGATTCAAGGAATTTCTGAACAAACGAATCTCTTAGCTTTAAATGCATCAATTGAAGCAGCAAGAGCAGGAGAAGCTGGGAAAGGTTTTGCTGTAGTAGCAGAAGAAGTTAAAAAGCTTGCAGAAGACAGCAAAGCTGCTACGGAAAAAATAGGGGAAATTCTACACGAAATTCAAATTGATGTAGCTGCTACAAACGAAGCAAACTTAGAGCTAACAGATTTTATAAAAGGTAGTCATACGGATGTAGAAGCATCTGTTGATCAGATTGAAAACTTGATTAGTGAAACGAAAAACACTGCTACTGAAATTAATAATTTAAATATGCAATTTGCAATTTTATCATCCAATGAAAAAGATGTTCAACAAATCTTTACCCATTTAAATGAAAGTATTGAAAGAAATGCTGCCAATAGTGAAGAGTTACTTTCAATGATTATTGAAGTAGAAGAGACATTAGAAAAATTAAAACAATTATTTGAAAAGGTTCATAATAGTACAATTGAGTTAGAACAGGTAATTGCATATTAATAAATAACCCACTCGAATCCTATCGAGTGGGTATGTTTTTTTAAAACTTACATATATATTTAGATTAATGTATGTCCTAGCTTGTTACTTTTAATTAGAATAAAATGATAATTAAGGAATGATGAAAATGTTTAAAGTAATGGGGGAGAATATGTTCTTAGAAAAACTGAAAAATCAAATACAGCAGAATAAATTTCATTTTATCGGTGAAGAGACAGCTTTTAAGTCAGCAGTTTTGATTCCCCTTGTGGAAATAGAAAATGAATGGCATATCCTTTTTGAAGTACGTTCCTTCACTTTGAGAAAGCAACCTGGGGATATTAGTTTTCCTGGTGGAAAGATTGATGATACAGACTCATCTCCACTAGCTGCTGCTTTAAGGGAAACTTCCGAGGAGCTTGGCATAAATCCTAAAACAATAAATGTTATTGGTGAATTAAGCCCCTATATTGCATCCCCTTCATTTGTCGTATATCCTTCTGTTGCAACACTGGATTATCATCAGCTTTCGTTCAATAAAGATGAAGTCGAAGAGGTGTTTACAGTACCTGTTAAATGGCTTTTACAATATGAGCCTTATATGCACTCAGTATCTGTTGAAATTGCTCCTAAAGCTGATTTCCCGTTTGAAAAAATTATGAATGGAGCAAATTATCAGTGGAGAACTCGTTCTATAGAAGAATGGTTCTTTGATTATGGAAAATATACCATTTGGGGATTAACAGCAAGAATTTTAAAACACTTTGTTGAGCAATTAAAGAAACTGTAGTTTATATTTGATGAGAGTCTCAAAACAAATTTTCAGACACTCCCGTTTCCCATATTACTAAATCCTATGTATACATATTTTGTGTTCCTCTTTACAATACTATGCTTTAGATAAGCATTATCTAATCTAAAAAGAGAGGAAGGGAAATATGGCAAAACATACGGATCAAAGTTGGAAACAAGATCACCCAAGTACTTTATTTAGTAACTCTGTTCAAAAGGCAGACCGCGCAGTTAAGCAGGCAATGTCACACCCACAAGAAATTGCGGTAGAGCATGCATTTAATGCCATTTCACATGCAGAGAATGCAAAAATGAATGCAATAGAACATAATGAACATATGGATATCATCGAGCAAAATATAGCACATTTAGAACAATTGAAACAGCAAATCGAGGAAGTACAAGATATAGTGGAAGATTAATTAATAGGAACGTTATTCTGCTCCAAAGGGGCAGAATAACGTTTTTTATTGTCTGTATATGGACATGTGTACTATTTAATAAGATGTTCTACTAGGAATGAGATATACTAAATATTTGAATTACTATGTCACAAATTAATTGTCACTTTTTATTGAACTAAACTGTAAAAGGTATGAAATTTTCTCTTACTTGTATATCTTTGGATATAGGTGCAAATAATGATGGCTTAAATTTTATTGTATTAATGGTATAATAGGTCACGTTAGTAATCTTACTTTAAATTTTTACTTTGTTTTTAATGATTTTATTTGAAACATCTTTTCACTAGCATTTTATAGGTATTATCATATAATAGTAGATATTTCAATCTATAAATATTAGTGTTATACTATATTGAAGATTTAATAGATACAGAAAAGGTGTGTTCTAGGACAGTCGACTTTTGAAACACCTAAGGAGAGCGCCTACATCTTTTTTGAAAAATAGGGGAGATAAGGAAGGTTATTATGAGTAACAGACATGAACAAACAGACGTTATCTTAATCGGTGCTGGGATTATGAGTGCGACTTTGGGAACGTTACTAAAAGAATTAGTACCAGAATGGGAAATTAAAGTGTTTGAAAAGCTCGAAAAAGCTGGAGAAGAAAGCTCTAACGAATGGAATAATGCAGGTACAGGTCACTCTGCGTTATGTGAGCTAAACTATACTGTTCAAAAACCAGATGGCTCTGTAGATATTAGCAAAGCTCTTAAAATCAATGAACAGTTCCAACTTTCAAGACAGTTCTGGGCATATCTAGTTGAAAAAGGCTTAATTCGTAACCCACAAGATTTTATTATGCCTCTACCACACTTAAGTTATGTACATGGGGCAGATAACGTTAAATTCTTAAAAAATCGTTTCGATGCAATGTCAAAAAGTCATCTATTCGAAGGTATGGAATTCTCTGATGATCCAGAGACACTAAAAGAATGGATTCCACTTATGATGAAGGATCGTGTATTCAACGAGCCATTAGCAGCTACAAAAATTGACTCTGGTACAGACGTAAACTTCGGAGCTTTAACACGTATGCTTGTTGACAACTTAGCACAACAAAATGTTGAAGTTAACTACAAACACAGCGTTCATAGCTTAAAACGTACTAATGATGGTCAATGGGAAGTTGTAGTACATGACCTTGATGGTTGCAAAGCGAAATATTATAAAGCGAAATTTGTATTCCTAGGCGCTGGTGGAGGAAGCTTAGAATTACTACAAAAATCTGGTATTCCTGAAGGTAAACATATTGGTGGATTCCCTGTTAGTGGATTATTCTTAGTTTGTAATAACCCAGAAATCGCAGAACAACACCATGCAAAAGTTTACGGAAAAGCGGCAGTTGGTGCACCACCAATGTCAGTTCCTCACCTTGATACAAGATATATTGATGGTAAAAAATCATTATTATTCGGACCGTTTGCTGGATTCTCACCTAAATTCTTAAAAACTGGTTCATATATGGATTTATTTGCTTCAATCAAACCACATAACCTTACAACGTTATTAGCAGCAGGCGTTAAAGAAATGCCTTTAACAAAATACTTAATTCAACAACTTATGCTTTCAAAAGAGCAACGTATTGAAGAATTACGTGAGTTTATCCCTAATGCTAAATCAGATGATTGGGATATCGTTATTGCTGGTCAACGTGTACAAGTTATTAAAGATACTGAAGCTGGTAAAGGTACGCTACAATTCGGTACTGAAGTTGTAAGTGCTGCTGACGGTTCAATTGCAGCATTACTTGGTGCATCACCAGGTGCTTCTACAGCTGTTCACGTAATGCTTGAAGTAATGAAAAAATGTTTCCCACAAGAAATGAAAGGCTGGGAACCAAAAATCAAAAAAATGATTCCATCTTACGGTGTATCATTAGTAGAAAATCCAAAACTTTTCAAAGAACTTCTTGATTCAACTGCTAAAACTCTAGGTTTAGATAAAGATCAAGCAACTTCTAATGAAGAGAAAGTATTAGAAACAGTTTAATAAACTTTGAACCTTTAATCATCCTGATGGTTAAAGGTTCTTTTCTAATTAAAATACCCTGAAACTTTAAATATAAACTTAACGCTAAGTTAAAATTTTATAAGTTATTTGACGTTCATTTCTGTTTCATATATTATTATTTTAGTAAAAGAATGTCCCGTACTTGAACGGGAGAGGTTCATAGCTGAAACCCTCTATAAAAAACTATGGAAACATGTCTATTACGCCATGTCCATAATTGGATGTGGCTTTTTATATGTTTTTATCATTTTTTATAGACGCCTCTCTTACAAGTATTGGGAAACATACATAAGGGAGGCTTTTTTATGTCTGGCAGAGGCCATGAAGAAGGTTTGAAAGACTTAACTTTACTAGGAAATCAAAATACAAAATACGCATTTGAATATGCACCTGAAGTATTAGAGGCGGTAGATAATCTTCATTCAAATCGAGACTATTTTGTTAAATTCAATTGTCCGGAGTTTACGAGTTTATGTCCATTAACAAATCAGCCGGATTTTGCAACAATGTACATTTCATACATTCCAGATAAGAAAATTGTAGAGAGTAAATCGTTGAAACTTTACTTATTTAGTTTCCGTAATCATGGGGATTTCCATGAAGATTGTGTAAATATTATTATGAACGATTTAATAAAGTTATTGGACCCTCGTTATATTGAAGTTTGGGGGAAATTTACTCCACGTGGTGGTATTTCAATTGACCCATGGTGTAACTATGGAAGACCAGGAACGAAATATGAGGAAATGGCTAATTATCGATTAATGAATCATGACCTTAACCCGGAAAAAATTGATAACCGTTAAAATAATCAACAAAAAAGAGGTTCTTAGCTGACCCTCTATAAAAAACTAAGGAGAGACGTGAATATGAGAATCTTATTTTATTTATTATCAATAGTCATTGCCAATGTAGTAACTGCAGCATTTGCACCAATGCAATTAGGGATATTTATTGTACCAATGGGAACGCTTTTAGTTGGAGCAACTTTCATTTTCCGAGATCTTGTACAAAATAAGTATGGTCGAAAAAAGACCTATTTGTTTATTTTTATTGCATTAGTTTTATCTGCGGTTGTATCTTCCATGTTAGGCGACACATTAATGATTGTAGCAGCTTCAGCGATATCATTTTTAATTTCTGAAACTGCGGATACCGAAATCTATTCACGTTTAAAAGTATCAATGGCATGGCGTGTATTCTATAGTGGAATTATTGGTGGACTTCTGGACTCAGTAATTTTCGTAGTTATTGGGTTAAGTCCATTAGGAGCAGGAGCTTTACCTTGGGAAGCAATACCATTTGCTATAGCAGGTCAATTTATCGTAAAGTCATTGATTCAAATGATTGGAGCAATTGTATTTGGGAAAATATACAGTTTAAACGGGAAACAAGCTATTACAGAATCATAATTATTTAAAAGATCATCTCTTGATGGTCTTTTTTTATGTTAGATATTAAAATTGATAAACTATATTTAGGGAAGTTAATCTTTAAGGAGCGAAAAAATGAGATATAAACAAGTTGTACAAGGTACGTTAATTAAGAGAATGAACCGATTTGTTGCAGAAGTATCAATTAACGATAGTGTAGAGCGGGTACATGTGAAAAATACTGGACGATTAAAAGAACTTTTATATCCCGATAACAAAGTGCTTTTGGAAAAAAGTAATAACCCTAAAAGAACTACTAATTATTCAATCATTGCTGCTAATAAAAATGACAAATGGATTAATATCGATTCTCAAGCACCGAATGCAGTAATATTTGAAGCGTTAAAGGAAGGAAAAATTAAGGAAATTGGGAAAGTTGATTTCTTAAAAAAAGAAGTAACATTTGGTGAGTCACGATTTGATTTTTATTATGAAAATGGTGATGAGAAGGGATTTATAGAGGTAAAAGGTGTAACGTTAGAGAGAAATGAGGTTGCTAGTTTCCCAGATGCACCTACTTTAAGAGGAATGAAACATGTACTTGAAATGTGCCAAGCAGTTCAAGAAGGTTATAAAGGCACAATATTATTTGTAATCCAAATGAAAGGATGCAAAAGTTTTACCCCGAATCGAGAAATGGATCCAAATTTCGCTGATAGACTTTTACAGGCAGCCCAACAAGGAGTACAAATTATTGCCTATGATTCAATTGTTGAGGAAGATAGCTTATTTATAGATAAGCAAATTCCAGTAAGCTTGATTTAGGGGACTATTCCAAATAGTCCCCTAAACAAACAATTATTGTGGATAATGAAAGGCATAAATGAACTGTACAAAATCTTCAAATGGAAGGGAGGATTCACCAGGGAGCTCTCCATTTCCATTAACACTTGTTCGAATAGATTTACCCCAAATTTGTAAGCTATCGTTATTTGGATTATAAAAATAAACACGCGTTACGCCTTTTGGATCATTTTCAACACGTTGAATGAGGATAGCATGGGCACCAAGCACTTGACCTGATCGATTGTAAATTGTAATGCCTACCGGTTGAGGCAGTCCTCTGTTGACATTTGGATTATTAGTGGGGTGATAATAATAATAAAAATTATCTAGAAAATTCAAATCACTATAGATATCTGAAAACCCCGACCATATCCCTGTTATATGAAAGGCAGGATTAATCCACTTATGAGGATCTTGCCCCCGACCATCTGCAGCTTTTAACATTTCAAAGTAAATTGAATCAAGATGTGGTACTACCAAATAGGAGATAAAATCAATATGGTCCTCATCTTCTAAAGGAATTTGTGGAAGTGAGTTTGACGAGATTTTTTTCCCTTCAAATTCTATTGTCAAGTTTGCTGTTTTTAAGAAGGTGTTTATCATATTTAACAACATTGTTGGCTCTTTTTGAGACCAATAACTAAGTGCTCTTGTTGATTGACAAGTAGGATTAAATCCTTGGCCAATGCCTAAAGGCGTCCCTAAAATATTAATCATTTCTGATACGATTAAGGATTTAATAAAATCAACATTTTGAATTCCCTTTAATTTATTAATATTAATGAGAATTTCTTCATGGATTGCTGATGACATTAATTGTTCTAACTCTTGGACAAATTCCTTTGTAAATATGTCCCGTTGTAATAAACAAAGTAACCCATATATGCTTCTTCGCGTATCAATAGAAATTGATGAAGAAATTAAGGATAAAATAATTGGAAGATTAGCATTTAAATTGGTCTTTGATATATTATCTACAGTTAACATACTTTCAAGTAAGTGTTGTTTTTCATTGGCGATAAATTTTAAAAATACAACATGATAAGGGGACACAAGACCTGTCTGTACCATCGTGTTTTTTAGCTGATGTGCTTCCTTAATTAAAATTGTATCATCACATGTTTTTAGTTTTATTTCATAACTCTCCAAAGTATCGGTTGCCAAATCAGTTGGAGAGTAAACAGCATTTTCATAACGAGTTAACTTCGAGTCTTTTTCTTCTAACCCGCCAGCTAACTTTTTTGCACTTGTAATTAATTTTAATATTTTATCAGTAATAATAGGCCTCTGTACGGCAAGATTATCAACTTCTTGATAAAGGTTTTCAAATACCCGTTCTGAAAAGCAATGCTCTGAAATGAACCTCAATATTTCAGATGCCTGTTCATCTTTATAAAGTTGTTTAACTCGGTTTTCTTCCGTTTCTTTCATTATTAATAAGTCGATATTTAAAGCCAATACCTTCGTTAAAAACTCGGTTGCTTCTAGAGCATTCATTTCCGGATGTACATATTCCCCTCTAGCAATTGCAAGAATTCTTAATTCACTTAGAATTTCTGCAACTTCTGTCGTTCCACCAGCTTGAAGAGTCCCTCTAACAAGGGTTGGATTTAATTTCGTTACGTCTTCCCATGGTTTTCCAATAAATAATCCAGAAGAATCAAAGAGATGTGCATACCTATAAATTTTTTCCAATCCATTTGGTTCTTTGAGAAGATCTGAGGCGAGGTCAAAAACGGTTTGCTGAAAAAACTTTTTACTTGATGTCGGTGCAAGCAGTAGATGTTGAAAGGCTTTCTGAAATGAATTCTCTGATGAGTAAAGGTAAAGTCCCATTTGTTCGTCCTCCTTTCAGCAATTTCCAAAAGTACAGTTAAAATTGTTTGAAAACTTCTTATTTTAGAATATTTTAAAATTTCGATTAATGTACCACGAAATAAATATTATTTCAAATTGTTTAACCATGAGGAATAAAAAAGACCTCGAAGAAAATTCGGGTCTTTTGTCAAATTGGTTATTAAAATGTATGATTTAGGAAGCAACCTTATTATGCCCATTCATAATTTTTGCCCCAACTATCTTTGGCTAAAGTTTCAACCTTTTCAACGATGGATTCTTCAACCATGTAAGTATCACCTTGTTCATATAAATTATAGTGATATGCATACATTCTTGAAACAAATTCATGGAATGGTAAGGATGATTCTCCCTCAAGTTCACCAAAGCCAGTCACACTAGCTTTAATACCTTGCCCCCAATTTTGAGTGCTATCATTATTCGGATTGTAGAAGTAAATTCTGCACTCGCCATGTTGATCTTTTTCGATTCTTTGGATAGAAACAGCGTGAAGTCCGAGTAATTCTCCATGGACATTTGTTAAATATATTCCCACTGGGTTTGGATACAACATTTTGTAACCTTCATTGTAGTCAGGATGATGTGTTGCATAGAAAAGTTTTACGAATGTAGGGTAGTTTGTCACTTTTAATGTTAGTGGATCGATAACATTAATAAATCCACTTGGAATCCATTCCCCATAAAATTCACGATTTACCCACTTATGACCATCTTCTCCGCGCAGAAGGGTACGTTTCATCATTTCATTATAAATTCTATCAAGATGAGGAACTAGAATAATAGAAACTGGATCTAAATCTTGTAAATTTGCAGTTACAACCCCATCAAGAAGAAGGTTAGAGTTGATTAGTTCACCTTCGAATGTCATTTCGATATTATTATCGCGAGCAGCTGTTGTAATCAATTTAAGGAGTTTTTCAATATCATACTGAGCCCAAAGTGAGATTGCTCTAGCAGATTGGCAGATTGGGTTCACCCCTTGCCCAATTCCTAATGGTTGCCCAATAACACTTACAACTCCAGCAACTAAAATACCATTGATGCTAATACCATTTAATCCAATATAATTTGATAAGCCATTTTTTACTTCGGCATGAATAGGTAGTTCAAATAACTGACGTAATGCAGGAATTAATGTCTCAAGCTTAAGAACTCCTCGATTGAGCAATTTAGTAAGCCCATAAATTGCTTGTTTCGTTTCAGGATAGATAGACAGCTGAATAATATCGTGAATTAGGTCTATATTTTCGTTAAAGCTTGTGATACCAGATTCAGTTAAATGCAATGCACTTGGAATAATCTCTTGATATTTACGGTTTAGGAAACGAAGTAGAATCGCATGGTAAGGCGATACAAGTCCAGTTTCGTTCATTGATTCAGCAAAACGCTCAGCTTCACTAATCAGTTCTTCTCTAGAAGCTTGCTCTAATTTTAATCGATAGTCTCTTTGATCAGCTGCTTCTAAACTTAAAGGTGTAGGAGCATCAATTGCTCTAGAGTATTTTGCAAGCTCCTCCGCAAATTCACTATCAATCTCGTCATTGATTAGTAACTTTGAATTCTCAATTAACTCAATGATTCTCTTAGTAATGATAGGTCGTTGAACAGTGATACGTTTTATTTCCTGAACCATTTGCTCTGCCACTGATTCACAGGAAAGTTCTTGTTGCAGGTAGGTAAATAAATTTTGAGCTCGAATTAGATGTTCTTCTAGTTCCGATTCTTGTTCTTCAGGAAACAGTAAATCGAGGTTTAGAGCTAATACTTCATTAAGGAATGAACTTGCATGCTCAGAACTTAAGCTCTCATGTTTGTAAGTTCCTTTTGCAATAGCAAGCATTCTCATTTCACTTAATAGTTCAAGAATTGAGTAGATTCCTCTTAGTCTTAGGGAGCCACCTACAAATGGAGGTTGTAACTTTGTTGGATCTTCCCAATCTCCATTCAGGAATACGCCTGCTTGGTCAAATAAATGAGCATATTTAAAGAGCACTGACATTCCTTCAATAGTAGATGCCAGCTCGTTTGCTAATTGATAAACATCTGTTTGATATAAGCTTTTTGCAAAAGGTTTTGCTTGATTCAATGTCTCTAGAGCTGTTTCAAATTTTTTCTCTAAAGGGCTGATTTTAGTTGTAGTTGTTTTTTTTCTTGCAGTTGTTTTTCTTCTAGTGGCAGTAGTTGTCTTTTTTTCTTTTATTACTGTATTCATCTTTCGAACCACTCCTTATAAGTAGAAATCATGTTTTTCGTATTGTTCTAAAAGTTTTCGCATTTCCGTACTGTCTTCCCCGAAAAAGTAAATCGAACCATAGTGATTTCCGAACCCAACACGTTCAGATACTTTAGATGTCGCAGGTAGGAACATATTGTGTTTTAAGAAATATGGATGTTCCTTCAGTTCATCAGGGATATTAAGCTTAGAGATGGATTTTACTTTTGGATAGACCATCAAATTTCCGGAGTGTCCTTTTGCTGAAACAACTTCTTCTGGGAAGAAGGTTTTTAATTCTTCATCAGTTGTTTCAGGATCACAGCATAATATTTGACCTTGATATGGACTAAATCCATATACTCTTTCAATATGCTCAAAAATGTGACCGCCTGGAATACGTGCAGCAACCTCACCAAAGTAAATTGTTCCATTTGGTGTAATGAAGAACTCAGGATGCAATATACCATTTTCTACTTCAAAAGCTTTTACCAGTTGTTCAATCGTTTCTCGTATTTGTGGTCGCCATTGTTCAAGTGTAGGAGATGCTGGGACGAAATTAGAATGTCCTAGTTTAACGTATTCCGTAATATTTAGGAAATGTACTTTTCCATTATGGACAAAGGCTTCGCAAGAAAATTCTTGTCCTTCTAAGTGGCTTTCCATAAGAAGTGGGAATTCAGAATCATCAATTTCCTCAATATCTTCGCTTTTTTTAATCATTCGGTGACCTACAGTACCTGCTTTATCAAATGGTTTTACATGGATAGGTTCGTAATTTTCCTCATCCATATTTAATAAAGCTTCATTCATTCTTTTTAGAAAATGTGCTACATCTTCTTTATTAAAAGCTTCTTCAAAGACACCTACACGAAGTCCAGCTAAATGTGCTCTTCGTTTCATTAGTGATTTATCACGAAGAAGTAAGGATTTATTAAAAACTCTAGGATTTTCCCAAAGTAATGAATTTAACATACCTGCCCATTCCACGGTTTCTTCATATATTGGAACTGCAACTTTTGTATCAAGCTCTTTAAGTTTTTCATAAAGTTCCATGGAGTGCTCAATTGGAACATCGAATTGCCATGGAACAAATTGTATTCCATTTTTATCAGCAAAAGGCTTAAATTCAGGAGGACCGACAACGACATAAGGGCGGTTCATTTTATCAATCGCCTCAATCGCCTGTAAACTCCATCCTAAAAGTGCTGTTGTTTTTCCGTGAATTTGTTTCATCTCCATAATTCAACCTGCCTTTTGAAATGTATTGTAAAAACTAGCAAATTAAAACTTGCACCTATCATTTTACTGATAATATTCGAAATTCAAATTGTTTCGACAAATGATTTCATTATTCTTACAAAATTTAATCTGTGTAACATTATCTTAACAATCTCTTAAAAATCAAATTGCCAAATTGGTGTTAGAATAGGTCTTGCTCAATATTCAGATTTGATTGAAAATTGAAGTATATTGCGAACAAAAGGGGTATGTTACATTGCTAATGCAAAGAGGAGAAAGTTTAAAAGCAAGCTTAATCGAGGAAGTATTTAGTTCTAGTAACTGGTATAATAGGTTGAGAGAGTATTTCCCAGAAAGAGAAATGAAATCTAGAAAGCACTTTGAAATACTTTTTCAGGAACAAGCAATGTACAAATTAATGGAAGGCCCAGATTATGTCGTAGTTTATTTTGAGCAGCAAGATTATATTTTCATCGACTATATTATCGTTTCTGGGACAAGTCGAGGTAAAGGTGTAGGCAGTATTGTACTAAACGAGCTAAAAAGTAAAGGAAAAGCAATTATCCTTGAGGTTGAACCTGTTAGCGAAGAGGATCCGGATTCAGAAAAACGAGTTCGATTCTATGAAGAACGTCATAACTTTAAAAAAATGAATATTGGGTATGAAAGAATCCATAATATAACAAGCGAATTAAATAAAATGGATATTTTTTGCTGGTCTCAAGCACCAGTTTCAGATAGCTGGGTTTTAGAAAGAATGCAGGAAATCTATTTAGAAGTGCATGCTTATAAAGTAGAAGAGATTTATGGACGTAATCCTCAGCCAGTATCTGAAGTTCTTTGGTTAAAGGAAAGTCGTGAAAAAATAGCTCAATAAAAAACATATAGATAACTACCTTTACAAAAAAATAAGTCATAATAAATCTGCACTTTTATAAGTGCAGGTTTTTTTCTTTATTAAAATTTGGAATTTGTTCTCTTTTTAAAAGTAGTTCTATTATCATAACGGTATACTTCTTAATTAGGTTAAATTTCCCTGTTTCATTCCCGCTTTACTAAATAAATTAGGATTTATTATCCTAAAATACAACATTTCTTTTATGTTAATAAATATTAGTTTTTGTTAGGTTTCTATTATCGAAGGAAGGAATACTCATGAATATTGATATAAAATTGTTAAGATATAGTATGAAATAATATACTACTTATTCCCACAACTAGGTTATAATAACCATATTAAATAAACTAAATGTACGGCTATCCGAAGGGGGATAATGATGTCAAATATAGATATCCATTATATAAGGGGTTTAAGAAAAGGGGAAATCATTCCTAACGATATATATTTTAATAAAACCTTATTGATTAAAGCTGGAACTAAAATTGATGATACCATCCTAAGAAACTTAAAAAGTTGGGGTATTACCAAACTAAATAGTTTATATATTAAAACTGAAAAAGATGAAAATAATAAAAATGAAGAACTAATACAACCATTCGAAACTGCCGTAAAAAAGAAAGAGAAAATATATTATTCCAAAGAACTTTTTGATATAAAAAAGTTATTCTTTGAAAGTTTACAGAATGTAGTTAGTGAAGCGAGATATGGTCTAATTTTAAACAGTGATACAAAAATATCGTGGCTTGAAAACTTATTTATTTCCTCATTATTAAATACTGATATAGCAATCGCCCTATATAATTTAAAGAATAAAGACCCATATAGTTATTATCATACCTTCGATGTTTTCTTGTTAGGCTCCCTTTTAGCGGAAAAATGTGGAATTAGAGACGTTCGTTCTTTTGCGATGGGCTGTTTACTTCATGATATTGGAAAATTAGATATAGATAATGAGTTATTGCATAAAGAAGGTGCCCTTTCTAAAGCGGAATTTGATGAAATTCAAAAACATACACTTTATGGAATAGATTTTATTGTAAAACATAAAATTATCGGTCCATTTTTAGACATTGTAAAGTATCATCATGAACGATTAGATGGAACTGGTTATCCAGATGGATTAAAAGGAGAAGACCTTACTGAAGAAGTTCGTTTATTAGGAGTTATTGATACATACTCTGCACTTACGTTACAAAGAGCTTATCGAGAGGCATTTCCTGCAAAAAAAGCATTTGAGCTATTGTTGAGTAAGGGAAATAAATTCGATATAAAATACGTTATTAAACTAATGGAGCTAATAAATATTTATCCTACTTCAAGTATTGTAAATTTATCAAATGGTAAAAAGGCACGTATTCGTTATGTCCATGATAATCAACCATATTTCCCTATTCTTGAGGAACTTGGAACGAGCAAAGTTTATCAGTTGCCATTAAATTTCTCAGTAACAATAAGTCGTTTTGTTAAGTGGGATCAGGTGGTTGATAATTCTGAAGATGACTCTATTGATAAAAAGGAGATATATTGGAATTATTTTTCTGCAAGTGTAATTAGCGGGAATATGGAAGAAGCGGTGAATTTCTATAATTTATTGACTGAAGGTTTAGAAATTAATAATATTTTCATCGATGTCATTGTTCGCCTGATAATAGATATTGAAACGAAAAAATTGGAAGGCGAGCTTTCAACTGGTGAAGAACATGATGCATTCATAAGAATTAAAGATTTACTAGTAAACAATTTAAAATAGAGTTAAAAAAAGGCAAATCCGCTACAATCCATGTAGTGTCGAATTGCCTTTTTATTTATGTGATGCATATAAAACTGATTCGAAAAACTCCTCATATTTTTATATTAAAATAACATCGAAAATTATATTAAAAAAATATACGTTTATTGGTACGAAACAGTATCAATAATTTATTTTAAAATGGACAAAATATGTTAAGAGAATTCATAGCAATTGGATTCTCTAAAAACATCAATGAGGAGGAAAGCTGCTAATGGCAAATGTACAAGTAAACTGTGCTGTATCTAACTGTTTTTTCCATAAAGAAGGAAATATTTGTGGAGCTGAAAAAATTGAGGTTGATATGGATTACCATTCTAAAAACAGAAATACAGAGTTTGCTTCCGATTTAGACTTCGACATGATTTCTGAAGAAGCAAAAAGTTCTAATGAAACATGTTGTAAAACCTTCAAACCGGAAAAAGATTGTTAGCAGCTTACAAAACATTGATTCAAGAGGGACTTTAGAGAGATATCTCTATAGTCCCTTTAAATTAATTAAAGAGTGATGATATGAAAAATTTGATAATAGAAAAGATAAAAGAAATTGAAGATAAATCGAATGTTAAAGTACTTTTTGCTGTAGAGTCAGGTAGTCGAGCATGGGGATACTCTTCAAATAATAGTGATTATGATGTTCGCTTTATATACTGTCCTCCCCCAGAATGGTATTTATCCATTGACCCACAAGGAGTTGGAGGGAAAAGAGATGTAATTGAATTATCAATAGATGAACTTTTAGATATCAACGGTTGGGAAATTACAAAAGCTTTACGCTTATTCCGAAAAAGTAACCCGACACTTTTTGAATGGATGAGAAGTGAAATTGTGTATTATCAAAACTCAATTTTTTTAAAACGGTTAAATTTATTGGAGTCTAAGGTATTTAATTCAAAAGTATGTTTGCATCATTATTTCAATATAGCTAAGACTAATTATCAGAAGTGTTCTCAAAAGAATAAATTATATTTTTATGTACTAAGGTCGTTATTTGTATGTAAATGGATTATGCAAAACCACTCCTTCCCTCCTATCGATTTCCAACAATTATTACACAGTTTAGATATACAGGGTGAATTAAAGGAAGAGATAGAAATCTTATTTGAACATAAAAAAAGATCTAAATTGGAAGGTTTTGAGGGGAAATTACTAGCAACAAATGAATTTATAGAAACAGAACTTATCCGTTTGCAAGACTATATAAGTTCACTAACTGCTATAAAAAATGTTGATACTACTGAACAATTGGATAATCTATTTAGAGAAACTTTAAGAGCAGTATGGTGATAAGAAGGAGTAATAAAGTGATTACAAATATCGGGACAGTAGCAATTTATGTGAATGATCAACGAAAAGCAAAGAAATTTTGGACAGAGAAAGTTGGATTTGTTGTGGTTGCAGAACAACCAATGGGAACAAATTCTTTTTGGTTGGAAGTAGCTCCGGAAAATGCAAAAAGTCGACTTGTAATTTATCCTAAAGAAATGATGCAAGGATATGAAAACTTTAAGGCATCAATAGTATTTGAATGTGACAATATTTTTGGCACATATCAAACATTGAAAGAAAATGGTGTAACTTTTAAATCTGAACCGCAAGAGATGCAATGGGGTACTTTTGTACAATTCTGTGATGAAGAAGGTAATGAATTTTTACTTAAGGGTTAATAATATTACTAAAAACGTCCTAATAACTAGGGCGTTTTTTATGCGAAGGAACTAATCCAAAATACATGCAACCCAAAGATACCGATATACAAGCAACTAACCCCTACTAAGGTGAAAAGATAGAAATCTTGGAATGAAGAATTACTGTGTTTATAGATTAAAAAGGATACATAGAAAATTAATAATGATAGCACAATTTTGAAACAGACAAACAACACAGGACTAACAGTAAAGATGAATTTCATGAAGGGATTTGACTCATCAATGTAATGATTCTCCAATCCAATAAATGTTGCTACCCCATCAAACAGATTTAAAAACGTAACTAGAACACTCAATAAGATAATCCAACTTTTTTTATTCATAAAATCCCCTTTTAGAACATAATTACAATATAATTTTTAACATAAATCCCCATTTTCAAACTGATTGAAGTTATTAATTTTCCCTTCTTCATAATATTTATTTGATATTGAAATATTTCCATTTGATACTTTGTCAAATTAAGTGCAACAGTTCTTCCTGAAACGCCTCGTATGCAGTTTTCCAACCAAGACATTTTCTTGGTCGATTGTTGATAAGTTTAAGTGCTTGTTCCATCTCTTTTTCCGTTACGTGATCAAA